>CAYPSQ010000044.1:13630-17478 GCA_964413115.1 uncultured Rhizobiaceae bacterium
CCCAGTTCGATTAGGGGACGTGGCGTCGGGAAGGCGGATTTGCCGCCATAGATTTCTAGCTGCGCCTCACTGTCGTAGCCAACATCTTCATAGGCAGGGTCGGGTCGGAACACGCTCGATTCATACTCCACCTCTTTGGCAGCGGGATCAGTGATGATTTCAGCCGCCGTCAAACTTTGAAAGCTTGTTACAATAAGTGCTCCGGCAATCAGAGCGAAGGCAGTTGCCGGGCACGTCCAAAAGTACGATCTACGGTGAGAATTATTAGTCACGGCTAACCCTCAATTTCGAATTCAACGGTAAAGGCGTCAATATCCATCATCCACTCATTCATGCTCCGCTCCATTTCCGTTGTGGCTCCAACGAACCGCATGAAATAGATCGGTTCTGCGCGGCTGCGCATCCGGATTGCTAATTTGTAAGTTCCGGGTTCAGTCACAAGGGAACCCGGCACCGAATAATTGGCATCACGACTTGCCAGCGGTGGGATAGAACGACCTTCCATGCGTACAAACGGCGGATGGTTAATTACCGTTGTCGGCTGCGAGGCAGGGCGCAGGAAGGGAAGCTGGTCAAGATCGAAATTGACCGGAAGATACATCTCGCGGTCGGTTCCTTTGAGGTTGGTCGTCAGGAACTTGGTTTGAAGATTTACCAATTGATCGTCAAAGGGAAGATTTCCGGCGAGCACATCTAGGCTGTGTTGGTCTGCCATATCGCCATTGCTGTCAACATAGCCGGATTCCCAAACATTGTTGCCTTCGGGATCTATCAGCGCGACGTTGAGCCACAGTTCCGGCTGCGCGCCAAGCGAGCCGGACGGCAGGTTGTGACCCTCGTTTGTGTTGGTGACGACATAGTGGAAATCGAGATCTTTGCCAACGCGCAGTTGCCCGTCAAAGAACGGCCCATCGATGTGCGAACCGTTTTCCATCACACGCGTGCGTAGGTCGCGTTTTTCCTCGATCAGCTCAAGATTATATTCGACGATGATACGGGCTTCTTCGCGGTCAAAACGGTCCTCCCAAACTTCGGGAAACTCGATTTCATCGCGCGTTCCTTCATCTACGGCCTCTTCATATGCGTCTTCCCAATCCTCGTCGCCCCAAGGTTCGCGCCAATTGAATTCCAGCCATTCCTGCACCGTCCAATTCTCAGCTTCCGGATTGTGCGGGAAAATGCCGGGATGGGCGATGGGATAGCCGGGTCCTGCGAAGGAATGGTCATGCCGGATGCGGTCGGGATTGACTGGCCGGCCATCGACAACGGCCACGGGGCCGCGCTTAAAACCACCGGGTAAACCGGGATTGTAGCTCATATGACAATCTTGACAGCTCACGCCTTTTTTATGGGCGGGCGAATCGCGATATTGTTCCCACACAACTTCGAGCTTGATACCCAGATTAACCGCAACCTGATGGCAGGAGACGCAGAACTCGGATTGTGAAAGCTGGTCGAACTTTATGCCTGCTGTATGAATTTGGTTGCCGCGTTCTTCGTCGTTCGTCGCTACCTTCCACGAGCTGGCATCGGCCACCACCTCAGCAACGCCCTCGCCGCCGATATTGCCGTACACTGGCTGGAAGATCGTGCCTTCGGAGACCCGACGCTCGCCATTTGCTTTTCCGATGGCCTCACCCACGCGATGGCAGGTAATACATGTGACGCCCTCGCGCGACACTTGGGCTCGGTCCCATATCGGCATTTCGCGCGGCTCGCCCATCGTGGTTCCGATACTGATGTGGCAGCGCACGCAGAACGCATTGATGGTCGGCGCAAGCGAATTGATAGCATTCTCAAATTTATGAAACATTGGTGAGATGGACGCATAAGCGTGATTTGAGGACGCCCATTCGCGGTAAATATCCTCATGACAGGATTTGCATTTGGAAGCACTGGGGAAGAGACTTTCATCAAGCAGTGCGGCATGCATATCGTCGCCGTCCTCGTGCTCTTCGGCGCTTGCCGGTGCTTGCCAGGTAAAGGCTGCAAGCAAGCTGATCGTGGCCAGGAGGAAGACGCCGAGGCGCCAGTGGTTGTTACTTTGCCGTTGCTGTTTAGTCATTTTCTACCATCCGTAAATCAAATCCAGGGTCTACGTGATAAACGTGACAGAGTTGGCAGTCTTGCTGAACTTGTCCTTCACTATGACACTGCTCGCAGGTTTCCTGTTTTATCGCAAAGAAGTTACTTTGGAAGTGATGGGGATCACGCTGATCGAATGCCTCCTGGTACGACGATTCAGGATTAATTTTATGGCAGGTACGGCAGCCGTTCTCCGGGTCCATCAAATTAACACCCTCGGGATTGAGCAAGGTGATATGGGCGCCGTGCGAATAAGACGTGTAGGGCCTTTGGCTGGGGCGATAGCGCCATTCGGCTTCTTTCGCGCCCTCTTGGTTCTCTGAAATAGCGTGGCATTTGGTGCAGGCGCCGACGCCTTCCTTACGGTCCAAAATTGCTTCATGCATCGCTTCAACATTTTCGGCGTTGTCGTCATCGTCTCCAGCATCGCTCGCGAGTGCAAAAGATATCCATGCCTGGGCGACGCTGTCAGCATGGCCGACTGGCGCGTAGCGGAGCTCAAGCGCATCACCATGCCAGCCACCAAGCGCGTTCTCCACCGGTGCCTCATATTCAAGATTGGAAGCCCAGGCGCAGGCCACGCGCTTGACCAATTCAGGATTGAGGCCCGACAACATTGCTGACGATACGCTTCCGCCGGCACTCGCATCAACCAATTCGGCCAGCGGCGCCGGTCCTTCTTCGACCAGGCGCAAGATGAATTCCTGCATGGGTTCGCTATAGCTGTCCATGTCGTCGGCCGTCATGCCCATTAGATAGGCGGTGATAGGGTCGCCCTCCTCGAGCGAAACTGCTTCGTATTCTTCTTCCTCTTCCGGCTCGACCACTTCCATCTCATCGCCGGCTTCAATGGCTTCGTTCACTGCATCCATCTGCTCGCGTAGTAATTCCCAGCTCTCCAGTGTTGGTCCGCAGGCTTCGGTGACGGCATCGCGGTCAATCAGATTTTCTTCGAACTCCGGCAGGCGCAGCACCACCAACTCGCGTTCACGGATAGTATCGCTGTGACAGGCCGCGCAGGTTTTTTCAAAACCCGCCGGCTCGACCGCACGTGCCGCCGTATCTACCTCATGGCAAGATGTGCAATCCGCAGGCGCGCGTTCCAAATATCGCTGGTCAGTGAAATGTTTGCCCAGATGCGAGGAATGATTGAATTGCACCGAAGTACGGCGATCATGCGGGAAGGTGTCAGAAAATTCTGGGTGGTTTGCGGAGAAACTGTCGATTTTAGTTTCATGGCAAACGTTGCATTGTGCGTCTGACATGACCTTGATATTAGCATCCTCGCCCTTGTGCTCAGTGTGGCACATAACGCATTCCGTCGCCTGCTCTTTAGACGCAAATGGCGAGTTGTGGCTCACCCGCGGGTCGCCCCCGAAGGTATGACAATCGACGCATTGCGCGGTCATATCCTCTTCGTGGAACGCCGCAAGGAACCAATCGCCGGCGTCTTGGTCATGTGCGGTGTGGCAGGATGCGCATCCTGCTGCCGAGGTGAAGTTGGCGTGCCCGCCGGTCAAGTCGCCGGCCTGAATGATTTCATTGCGTGCTGCACCCCCGTCATCCAAGGTCAACATCAGCGCGATGACAGCGACAACAAGGCTGAAGGCACTGATGGCAAGAATGCCGCGCAGACTCCTAATCGTGCGTTTAGGCCGACAGGGTGGGTGTTGTTGGCAACAGGCGCCGCTCGGATCGGGTCCATTCGCGCACGGGCCGCCGGAGATAGCCGAACGCCGGCATTCCCAACGGTCGCCAACCCG
>CAYPSQ010000044.1:17578-19130 GCA_964413115.1 uncultured Rhizobiaceae bacterium
AGAGCGTTGTTAAAGAAAAATCGTGGCCGGCGGAAAAACCAGCTCATCGTTTCCGTGTAATGTCGCGCCAGGGTGTCGCTGCCTGTTTCCTCCGTACAGGCGCGGATTTCATCTTCGGATTTTTCCCGGATCTCCGCCAATTCCGCCGGAATTCGCTCGTAAATAATTTCGAAATCCGTTTGCACGAGGCGCCTAGGATTTATCCGCTGGATAAGGTAGCCCAAAATTCCACTAATGGAGACCAGATAAAACACCAAGGCGAGCGCCTGTTCGTAGCCACCAGTCGGCCAGATTGATCCGGTATGAATAAAGAACAGGACCACCGCCGCAACGCCGCCTACCACATGGATCGCTAGCCAATAGGCTGAGCGCACAAGCGGCACCATGGCGAGTTTCTTGCGCGCATTGAATAGCGCAAGGAGGATCATTAGGGCAAACAGCGTATAGCCAGTGATAAATTCCGAGCGCTCTAGTTCCAAGTCTGCTAGGCGGCTGTACACGCCCAAAGCTATCAAGCCGGCAATTGCAATGCCCCAGAGCAAGGTATAGCGGATGGCGATCGGGTTCATGTTGAGGCCCCGAACGTCTCGTCGCCCTGGAAATTGACCCGTTTCAGTGCATCGTGCGGACAGGCGCGGACACAGGCAGGACCGCCCGGATTGGTTTCGCAGAGGTCGCATTTCGTCGCTTTTATGATCGGCTTTTGGCTATCTGGATCGCGCACCATTTTACCCTCTATATCTCGGATTTCGACGAGCCGGATATTATTGTAGGGGCAGGAGTTGGCGCAGGTGCCGCAGCCGATACAGGTGTCGTCGTTGATCACTACGGCGCCGGTCTCGAGCGAGCGATGGATGGCACCCGTGGGGCATCCGATCATGCACACCGGATCAGCACAATGCATACACGCATTGGCGACCATCCAATGATCGAAGGTGCGCCCGTGACGGATAAAGCGTGGATTGCCGCCGTGTGTCGAGGCGCAGGCGCGCACGCAATCGTCGCAGCGTACACAGCGTTCCAGGTCGATCAGCATTGCCATCGTGCCGTTGACGAAGCGTTGCTCAACGGCCCATTCAAGCGGCGCGTCCGATGCTACAGTCCGTGTAGCCAAGTTGCGCAACGGGCTGGCGACGTGATGGCCACCCTTGTTGAAGACATACTTCTCCAGAATCGGCGCCGGTACGCGCAGCAAGTCGACATAGCCAACCGCCTTCAGCGAAGTTTGTAGCGACACGTCCTTACCCAGATGAGATGCCCACAGTTCGTCATAGCCGAAACTATCTCCGGCGCCCAAATAGGTCAGCGTCCGCTCGCCATTTCCCATTTTTATTGACACCCGTGCGAATCCTGCGCGGATCATCAGCAGGCCGTCGGGATATTCGCCTTGTCGGCCAATGACAGGCTCCTTGTCGGCCTTGCCCTGGTCGCGCATTCGCTTGTAGGAAACATGCCATTCGAAGCTTCCATGGCTTTCGAACAAGGTCGCGTCGGCGACTTCGTCGAGTTCATCTTCGCTCAGGCCGGTGAAGTAGGGCGAACTTTTCAAATG
>CAYPSQ010000044.1:19230-20667 GCA_964413115.1 uncultured Rhizobiaceae bacterium
CTGGCCCAGTGCCTGAACAAAATTCTTACGTTTGCTATGCTGGCGTCCGATCAGGTTTCGCGGCAGCGCCGGCGAAATGACCACCCGCAAATTACCGTTGACGACGAGGAAGGCCGAGTTGCCGTAATCGCCCTCGCGCACGACGATATCGCCCGGATGATATCGGACGATTCGCGTATCGTTCCTGAGAATGCCGTCGAGTGGCGTGTGCTTTGGAAATGCGTCCCCGTCGATCGACGCAAATTCAGGCAATGCCAAAAGACGCTCAACATCGGCATCCGCCATTTCGGGCCCGAACGGTGCATCCCACCGCTGGGGCCTGGCAATCATTGCTACGCTGGCCAATTCCCTGTTCCCCGCGAACCGTTTAATGCTGCAGGAAGGAAGATTTTGCACCCTTCCTGCGCATCAATTATCACTTTCTGCTCTTTCGCGCCAGAAGCGCGTGGCAGTCTCTGTCTTACATTAACGCAAGTGCTCCGGGCGCGATCTCACCCAGAGTGCCTATTTGTAACTGTCTTTTGCGGGCAACATGCCGCCGACCTCACCAGAGAGATCCTGTCCCTGGATGGCCGCAACGAGGGCACGTGCTTCATCAGCGGTGGGGTTGGCCAACAGGCTGGCTGCTGCGCCAACGTTGCCCAGTGCCTCCCGCGCTGCTGTTGCGCGTGCTTCTTGAAACTCCTTATATTTGGCGGAATCCGAGCGCCCGGCTGCACCGACCGCCGAAACCAGCTTGGCGGCCTGACCGATTACGTACATTTCTGCCGCTTGCGCCACTGATAATTCAGCGTTTACCGTCATATCGGGCGGATAGAAGCGATGGCGCACACTGCCTTGGCTGTAACGCACCAATTCCCAATCAGCCACTGTCGGGTGCCCCATATCGAGCATTATGGCGAGCTTGTCGCCGGCTACGTTGGGGTTGGCGAGGCCATGGCATTCCATGCAGTTTTCGGCTACGCCGTATCTGTCGGACGGCCAGCGCATGCCTGCTGCCGTGGCACTAGCGATGCGATTGGCCTTATGCTCAGGCGTCTCTTGATCCGCTTTAACACTTGGTCCGCCGTAATCATTGTGAATGGGGAACCAGTCTGAAGAGGCGCCGTGGCAGCTTTCGCAGGACGGGCCCGCTGAAGGCTTGGATTTACCACCGGCTTTCTTTTGCGTCACGGTGTAGTGGCATTGCACGCAGGTTTCGTTGCGTTTCATGCTCTTTTGACCAGTCGCCTTGGCGATTTTTTTGGCCATCTTCGTTTTATGTACCGTCTTGAAGGATTTGAAGTGCTTGGTACCCTGCCAAACCTCTGATTCGCCGCGATGGCATTCGCCACAGACCTTCGGGCCCTGTTTATAGACTTCAGCGCTTGATTTTTGCACGAATCCAAACATCGCCGTCGCTATCGCGAACGCCGCTATGAGACTTATTGTGGCCAG
>CAYPSQ010000045.1:0-1512 GCA_964413115.1 uncultured Rhizobiaceae bacterium
GAAAGTTTTGATGCGGGTGCGCGACGATCTTGAGGAAATCAGCAAGGTTGAGCAGTTGCCGAAAATGGAAGGTCGACAAATGACCATGGTGGTGACTCAGAAATAGCCGCTGTTCGGCGAAACCCGAGAAATTTTTATCGCGAGTCTTCCCAACTCGATATTTTTGCGCCCCTTCCACCATATTCCCGTTGCATAGACTTTCTAGTGGCGCAGGCGTTCGCGCGGCACGCGTCGATATTACCGGTGGCCGTTGGCACGATTATGTCAAACTTGATGACGCGCCGGCTTCGACTAATTTCAAATAAACGGCACATGAGGTTTTTACGCCGAAGGCTATTGTCTTGTGGCACTCGATACCGTGGGCGAACAGCGATGGCGCCGGGGTTGTCGATTGTTGCGTTAGGAAAATCTTTTGATGCGTTCAAGGCACAATTGGGCCGCGTGGCCGAAGAAGAGGAGCAAATTGATGATGCGTTTGTCGCTTTCACGCGCCGGCTAGCCGGCTTTAGGGCGGCTGTTTCTGATGGCCGCCGGTGTTGGCGGAAAACCTAGACCTAACTACCCTAGTCTTTGAGCATAACCCGTCCCGCCGCTTGCAATTATGGGCCACTCTGGCTACAAACTGGCCCCTCGCAGAGGCGGCGCGGCTCAAGGCATGCCCAACCGCTCAGATTGATCGCTCGTGACCGCCACCCTTGATAATATTGAGCAGGTGGGGCCACAATGAAAAAAAGAGAAAGAGACCGAAATGCCTAAACTGAAGACGAAAAGCAGCACCAAAGGGCGCTTTACGGTGACTGGTAGCGGAAAATTGCGTCGCGGCCACGCCAAACACCGCCATGGTCTGTCGAAACAATCCAAAAAAGCGCGCCGCGGTCGCCTCGGGCTCACCGTGATGGACAAAACCAACTCACCGGCGGTAAAGCGCTGGATGCCTTACATTTAAGGAGGCCCGGCTATGGCAAGAGTCAAAAGAGGTGTCACTTCACACGCCCGTCACAAAAAAGTCCTGGCCCGTGCCAGCGGCTATCGAGGCCGGTCGAACTCTAATTTCCGCGTAGCCATTGAGCGCGTTGAAAAGGGTCTGCAATACGCTTATCGTGACAGGCGAGCGCGCAAACGCAATTTCCGTGGGCTTTGGATTCAGCGCATAAATGCCGCCGCACGCGCGCATCAGATGACCTATTCAAACTTCATTCACGGCTTGTCTGCGGCCGGTATCGAGATCGATCGTAAGGTTTTGGCCGATCTTGCCGTGCGCGAACCTGAGTCCTTTACTGCCTTGGTGGAACAGGCGCGCGACAGTCTCGCAAAAGACTAGCAGCGGCCCCGCGAGGGACTGACGCCCGTTCGCGGCGGGCGCCGGAGGAAATAGCCTTGCAGGATTTGGAAGCCCTTAAAGCTGAAATTCTAGCATCTTTCGATGAATCGGGCGATGTGGTGGCGCTCGATTCTGCTCGAGTCGCCGCACTCGGCAAGAAAGGCAGTTTGACTGTGCGCATGAAAGCCCTC
>CAYPSQ010000045.1:1612-4319 GCA_964413115.1 uncultured Rhizobiaceae bacterium
TCCGTCGTCGAGGGACCGGACATCGAGGATGATTTTCATAATTTCACCGCCCTCAACATTCCGCCCGAACATCCCGCCCGGCAAATGCACGACACTTTTTATCTCCCGGAACGCGAGGACGGTTCGCGGCTGTTACTACGCACCCACACGTCGCCGGTGCAAATCCGTACCATGAAAGCAGGTAAGCCGCCCTACCGAATCATTGCGCCAGGCCGTACCTATCGTTGCGATTCCGATATCACCCATGCGCCGATGTTCCATCAGATCGAAGGGTTAGTTGTCGATGAGCACACTCACATGGGTCATCTCAAAGGATGCCTAATTGATTTTGCCAAAACCTTCTTTGAGGTGGCCAATTTGCCAGTGCGGTTTCGCCCGAGCTATTTCCCATTTACCGAACCTTCAGCGGAAATGGATATAGGCTGCGCCCGCGAAGGCGGCGTCCTCCGCATTGGAGAAGGTGCCGATTGGATGGAGATCCTAGGCTGCGGTATGGTCAATCCGCGGGTACTGGATATGTCTGGCGTCGATTCTACGCGATATCAAGGTTTCGCTTTCGGCCTCGGCGTTGAGCGTTCGGCGATGCTGAAATATGGCATTCCCGATCTCCGAACCTTTTACGACGCGGATGCCCGTTGGCTCCGCCATTACGGCTTCGCCTCCGGCGATGTACCGAGCCTGGTGGGCGGTCTCACGCGATGAAGTTCACGCTTTCCTGGCTCAAACAACATTTGGAGACCGATGCTTCCGTCGAGGCGCTGAGCACCTCTATGACCGCGATCGGTCTTGAGGTTGAGAGCATCGAGGACCCCGCACAAAAACTTGCACCTTTCGTCATCGCCCATGTCGTCGAGGCGGTGCAGCATCCCAACGCCGACAAGCTCCGGCTCTGTACTGTCGATACCGGTACCAATACATTACAGGTAGTGTGCGGCGCGCCCAATGCGCGCACCGGCATGAAGGGCGTTTTTGCGGCCAGCGGTAGCACCATCCCGGGCACCGGCATGAAACTAAAGTCGACTAAGATTCGCGGCATCTCCAGCAATGGCATGCTGTGTTCAGAACGCGAGATGGGTCTTAGCGACGAACATGAGGGCATCATTGATTTGCCTGAGGACGCGCCGATCGGTCAGCCCTTCGCCGCCTATATGGGGCTCACCGATCCGCTGTTCGACGTCGCAATCACGCCCAACCGCGCTGATTGTCTCGGCGTCTTCGGCATCGCGCGCGATCTGGCCGCCGCCGGACTTGGACAGCTTAAAGCGCCAGATCTCTCATTGATACCGGGCGCCTTCACAAGCCCGCTCAATGTTCGCCTCGAATTTTCAGCCGATTCGGAAGATGCCTGCCCAATGTTTGTCGGACGTTTTATCCGTGGCGTCAAAAATGGCCCAAGCCCCAAATGGATGCAGGACCGCTTGCTTTCCGTTGGCCTCAGGCCGATCTCGGCGCTGGTGGACATGACCAACTTTGTCACTATCGATCTGAACCGCCCGGTACATGTATTCGATGCCGACAAAGTCTCGGGCGATCATCTGTGGCTTCGTACCGGTTGCGCTGGCGCCAAGTTCAACGCGTTGAACGGCAAGGAATATGAGCTCGATAGCGAGATGACGGCGATCGGCGATGAATCCGGTGTCTTGAGCTTGGCCGGTGTCATGGGCGGGCAAAGCTCGGGTTGTACCGATGAGACCGTCAATGTTTTTATCGAGATTGCGCTCTTCGACCCGGTGCGTACAGCAGCCACCGGACGCAAGCTAAACCTTGAATCCGACGCCCGCCACCGCTTCGAGCGCGGTGTCGATCCAGCTTTTGCCGAACCCGGCATGGAAGCCGCGACCCGCCTGGTACAGGACATGTGCGGCGGCGAGGCGAGTGAGCTGGTGGTTGCCGGCACAATGCCTGAATGGCGCCGTGAAGTTACCTTCCGTCCCTCCCGGGTGCAGGCATTGGGCGGCGTCGAGCTCAATGAAACAGCCTGCGAGGCAGTGCTTGCCAAACTTGGCTTTCAATCGCACGGGGTAAGCTTCGATCATTTGGTGGTCGAGCCCCCGTCCTGGCGCGGCGATATCGTTGGCGAAGCGGATTTGGTGGAAGAGGTGCTGCGGGTTCACGGCTTTGACAAGATCCCCGCCGTCTCTTTGCCGCCGTTGCAGGGACGCGCGGGTGCCTCCATCGGGCTGCCGCAGCGGCGCATGGGATGGGCGCGTCGCGCTTTGGCCGCGCGTGGCATGTCCGAGGCCGTAACCTGGTCTTTTATGGCAAAGGCCCAAGCCGATCTGTTTGGTGGCGTAAGCGCGAATCTCATCCTAGCCAATCCGATCAGCAACGATCTCGATGTCATGCGTCCCTCGATCCTGCCCAACCTCGCCATGGCCTGCCGCAGGAATGCGGATCGCGGTTTTGCCAATATGGCGCTCTTTGAGGCCGGGCCTCAATATTCAGGAGATAGCGCCGGGCATCAACACCGCGTCGTGGCCGGCGTGCGTTCTGGCCAGGCTGAGGGCAGAAACATTTATACCTCCGCGCGCGATGTCGATGTGTTCGACGCCAAGGCAGATGCGCTGGCCGGACTCGCGGCCGCTGGCGCCCCGGTAGCGAGCCTGCAAATCCAAACTGGCGCACCGACCTGGTATCATCCCGGCCGCTCGGGTACTCTAGTCCTCGGGCCCAATCTACTGGGTTGTTTCGGCGAGCTTCATCCGGC
>CAYPSQ010000045.1:4419-20573 GCA_964413115.1 uncultured Rhizobiaceae bacterium
GAGATTGAGACGCTAGCGACTAAGCTGGTCGACAATGTCAAAAAACTAACTGGCGGAGAGTTGCGCGGTTAATTCTGTTGCGTTTCAGTTGACGCGCTTTCACATATTGTATTCAAGACACAAATGACTGATCTCGCGCATATCCGTAATTTTGCCATCATCGCCCATATCGACCATGGCAAATCAACTTTGGCGGATCGCATGATCGAAATGTGCGGTGGCCTGCAAAAGCGCGAAATGACCAGCCAGGTGCTCGATTCGATGGATATTGAGCGTGAGCGTGGCATCACCATCAAAGCCCAGACCGTGCGCTTGCTACACAAAGCAAAAAATGGTGAGACCTATACCCTCAATCTTGTCGACACGCCTGGCCACGTTGATTTTTCCTATGAGGTAAGCCGTTCTCTCGCTGCTTGCGAAGGCTCGCTGCTGGTTGTCGACGCGACCCAAGGGGTCGAGGCGCAAACCCTCGCCAATACCTATCTAGCCGTCGATGGCGGGCATGAAATAATTCCGGTCTTAAACAAGATCGATCTCGCCTCGGCGGAAGTCGAGCGTATCCGCCAGCAGATAGAGGATGTCGTCGGCATAGATGCTAGCAACGCACTCCCTATTTCCGCCAAATCCGGGATTGGTGTTGCTGACGTGCTGGATGCGCTG
Source organism: uncultured Rhizobiaceae bacterium (assembly GCA_964413115.1). Lineage (GTDB taxonomy): Bacteria > Pseudomonadota > Alphaproteobacteria > UBA828 > UBA828 > PTKB01. The sequence goes on from CAYPSQ010000045.1 coordinate 5,080, forward strand.
GTCGAACGCCTACCGGCACCCGAAGGCGATGCTGACGCGCCGCTAAAGGCGCTACTGGTCGATAGTTGGTACGATCAATATCTCGGCGTGATGATTTTAGTACGCGTGCACGACGGCTATCTGCGAAAAGGTATGCGCATACGTATGATGGGGCTTGGTTCGCTACATGAGATTGAGCGCGTCGGTGCGTTCACGCCGAAGATAGAGATCGTCGACACACTCGGGCCTGGCGAGATTGGCTTCATCACCGCCAGTATCAAGACCATTACCGACTGTAATGTTGGCGACACCATCACCGAGGATCGCCGCCGCACCACCGAACCCCTGCCAGGATTCAAGCCCAGCGTGCCGGTTGTGTTCTGTGGCCTGTTTCCTGCTGATTCCGCCGATTTCGAACGCTTGCGCGAGAGCTTGGGCAAGCTCACGCTCAACGATTCGAGCTTTCATTACGAGGCCGAAACATCTGCCGCGCTCGGCATGGGCTTCAGCTGCGGCTTTTTGGGCCTGCTGCACCTCGAAATCATCCAGGAGCGGCTGGAGCGTGAATTTGATCTGGATCTTGTGGCCACCGCGCCCAGCGTGGTCTACCGTCTGATCACCACGGCCGGCGAAGAGTATGAGTTACACAATCCCGCCGACATGCCCGATCCGACCAAAATCCAAAGCATGGAAGAGCCATGGATCAAGGCTAATATCATGGTGCCAGATGAGTATCTTGGGCCGGTCCTCGCACTTTGCGAACAGAAGCGCGGAGAGCAAGATACGCTTACTTATGTTGGTACCCGCGCGTTAGTGTCCTACCGCCTGCCGCTCAACGAGGTGGTTTTTGATTTTTATGATCGGTTAAAATCACACTCGCGCGGCTACGCTAGTTTTGATTACCAGTTGGATGGATATCGCAAAGGTGATCTGGTGAAAGTCGGCATCCTTATCAATGCTGAGCCCGTAGATTCGCTCTCGATGGTGGTGCATCGCGGGCAGGCAGAATCACGGGGACGGGCTCTGTGCTTACGTCTTAAAGATCTGATACCGCGCCAGCTCTTCAAGGTTGCCATTCAGGCGGCGATCGGCGGCAAAGTGGTGGCTCGCGAAACTGTGAGCGCGCTCCGCAAAGACGTGACCGCCAAATGCTATGGGGGTGACGTCACGCGCAAGCGTAAATTGCTCGATCGGCAGAAGCGCGGCAAAAAGCGGATGCGCCAATTCGGTAACGTGGAAATTCCGCAGGAGGCTTTCCTCGCTGCACTTAAGATGAGTGAGGACTAGCACGTTTACTTTGGCGCCTCAGCCAGCGTGAGCTGAAACGATCCAACACGCCGAAGCCATGCGTATGCCGGCGCCGTCGTAATAAGGCGTGAGCGTCTCAACCAGCGCCGCTTCGACCTGCTTGACAGTGGCCTTGTCGGATTCGCCGAGCACCCGGGCGACTGGTCCCATTTGGGTGGCGTGCGCGGCCGCTTCCGCCGCCGTGCCTGGTCCGCTCAGATAGAGCGGTTCGTCAAGCGCTTCCAGCGTCACATCCGAATATCCCGCAGAGTCTAAAATTTGCCGCGCGCGCTCTCCATCGGCAAACGCAAAGGGGCCCGGTGCGCCCGGGGGCAAAGGTTCCGGCGGCTCGACGAATTGGCCCGCTACACCGAGCGGAATGGCCATCCACGGGTTTTCGTCGAGTGGGCGCCAGCAGATGAAGGTAAGTTGTCCGTCCAAGGCGAGCGCTTTGCGAATATTGGTGAAAGCGGCGATTGGATCGTCGAAAAACATCGCTCCGAATCGCGAAAATACATGGGCGTATGCGGCGGTGGGAAAGTCGGCGGTCTGTGCGTCTTGGCGCTGGAATTCGAGCTTGAGCGTTGGCTCCAAGGCAGCGCGGCGCACCGCCTGTTCGAGCATCGGATAAGATATATCGACGCCGCAGACGGCCCCGCTGGGCCCGACACGGCGCGCTAACTCCAGCGAGCTATCGCCGCAGCCGCAGCCGATATCGAGCACGCTTTGTCCGGTGGTCACGCTTGCCCGGTCGATCGCGATCTTGCCGACGTTACCAATCTGGCCGTCCAATTTTTTGTAGAATTTGACCCAGTTGGGTCCAGCGCGGTCATTCCAATATTCTATCTGCTCGGAATTGGCAAACGCGTCGCTCCCAGCGCTAGTCATTGCTGTTAGCCCTTCTATGTTGCTCCGTCTCTTTCACCCCAGCGATACATTGCAAATCCCTCCAGCCAAAGACCAATTCGTCTAGGGTCACACCGAAATGACGCTCGTTGCGATGTGCCGCGAGTGTGCCGCCCATCGCGCTGTAAAAAAAACGCGCAGGATTGGCCGCAAGCACCCAAAGCATGGCGGTGCTGTATCCTTGGCCTCGCAACTGGTCAAACATCGCATGGAGCAATCTCCGGCCAAGGCCTTTGCCTTGATGATCCGGCGCGACGTAGAGGGTGTAAATCTCCCCGGTGTAGGGCAGGCCGTTTGGACGCGCCCGGCCTGCGCTGCCATAGCCAAGAATTTCACCGCCCACGGCTGCTGCGACATAGACGGCACATTCGTCTGCCTGAGCGGTGATAGCGCGCCGCCAAGATTTACATTCGCTGGCGCTTGAAAGGTTAAGTAGCACAGAGTTGGGAATGATGCCGGCATAGGCGGTGCGCCAGGTGGCGATATGTATATCGGCGATGGGCCCAGCGTCGTCTGAGCGCGCTGTTCTGATAACAACCATGGTTAACCACATAGCACGATCGCGCTGTCAGACCAAACGACCACCAAACCCCGCTGGGCGGCGGGAAAAGGACCCGGCGTTAGGCGGTCTGTAGGGATGCGCTAGGCAGTTTTTGTCGAAGGCCAGCGCAGGAATATATCGGCTCGTCCCTCAAGAAATTTGACGTGTCCAATATCTCGATCTCGAACAATTTCGCCAAGGTGTGCAAGTTGCGAGTAGCTAATTTCCGGTGGAGGTTATGAAAACATACGGATGAGTTAATCAAAATTCTCAATGTTGGGTTTCGAATTGCCATAGACCTGGTCCAGGAATGGCAGGGTGAAGACGCGCATATATGAGGCCAACTCCGCCTAATTGGTTGGCAAAAATTTCAGCGCATTGGCCTTCTTCATCTTAATACCTGCCAGGTTTGATTTGGCCGCTGCCGGTTTAGGCATCCTTGTAGATTTCGAGAGCCGATTTGAAATGCATATTCTTGATGAGAGTGCCTATTTCAAGCCGGAGGTAGAGAGCGATATGATGAAGAGCGACAGAATATCGAGTGAACCCGTATCCACATCAGTGGGGGTGCCTGTTCATTCGATCTGCTTTGCCGTCGCGCTTTTCATATCGAGATTGGCCCTTAGTCAAAGGTGATAATTGTCTCTCGAGATCGGGGCGCCACTGATCTGAGTATCATTTTTCAGTCGTGCCTTCATAGCAAGTTTTAACCTATTGAAATTATGTGGTTTTATTGGGTTGAGGGGGTATAATCCTTTTTAGCTGGAGATAAGTATAATCAAGCCTATTGACGACGGATTGCAAGCGGCCATGAATCAGCATTCGGGTTCGGTGGAAGTTGCATAGTTCCCAGACACTGGTATCTGCCTAGCCAGAGGGCTGTGACTTTGAGCAATCTCTGAGCCCTCGCGGTGCGTCGTTTGCGATATCCGCATCGTCTTGGTTTTCTGCTACTACGCTTGTTATGGAGTTGTGCGAATTTTTCCGTTCGCGAGTATATTTGACATGAGTGCAACAGTTACGACCGAGGACCTGAGCTGTTGGGTGCTGAGCGAGGGCATGGCAGGGACCGAAAATCAATGCCTCGCCCTGGCAGATGCCCTCGGGCTCACGCCCGTGGTCAAACGCGCGGCGGTGAACAGGCCGTGGCGTTGGCTGGGTGTTGTGATGGCTGCCCTACCGCCACGGCTCTTGGCACAGGGGTACGATTCGCTCGCGCCGCCATGGCCGGATCTGGTGATTGCCAGCGGCCGCAAATGCGCCGGTCTTGCACTCGCGATCCAGCGTGCCAGCCGGGGCCATACGTTTACCATCTTCGTCCAGAATCCTCGCCTTGGCTCGGCGGGCTTCGATCTCATCGTGGCGCCCCGCCATGACGGTATTGCCGGTGCCAATATCTTTACCACGCGCGGCGCCTTAAGTCGGGTCGACCCGGCGGGACTGAAATCTGCAGCGGCTGAGTTTGCGTCCACTTATGCGCATCTGCCGCGCCCTCTGGTGGCCTGCTTGATCGGCGGCACCTCGCGCCGTCACCGCCTCACTCCGGCGGACGGGCGGGTACTTGGCGCAGCTCTAGCCAAGCTTGCGGCCGATACTGGCGGCAGTCTTCTTATCACGCCGTCGCGGCGCACGCCGGAGCCGAGTTTCGCTGCGTTGGAGGTAGCGCTGGATGGTGCGCCCGCCTATATATGGCGGCGCGAGGGCGCTAATCCCTATTTTGGTTTTCTGGCTGTCGCAGAGGCTATTCTCGTTACCGGCGATTCGGTGAGTATGGTTTCCGACGCCTGCTCAAGCGGCAAGCCGGTTCACATTCTTCCTGTGTCCGGACAACGTTCTGCCCGCTTCAGCCGTTTTTTCGCGACGCTTGAAGCCGAAGGAGCGGTTCGGCCGTTTAGCGGCAAACTGGAAAGCTGGGACTATGACCCGCTGAACGATTGCTCTCTGGCGGCTGACGAGATACGTCGCCGTTTGGAGATGCGACAGAAGACGAAATAAAGGCGATGCTCAAAAGAGCACAACAAGCTGGGCGGAGAGTGTAATCTGGCGCAACTTTCAAGCGCCGCGAACTAGAGGAAAGTATGTCTGAAAGCCACCACAGCAAGGTCATCATTATCGGTTCCGGTCCAGCTGGATACACGGCGGCAATTTACGCCGCGCGCGCTGGCATGGCGCCGCTTCTCGTCTTGGGCTTGGAGCCGGGCGGACAGATGACAATCACCACGGACGTGGAGAATTATCCGGGTTTTGCCGATGTCATTCAGGGGCCTTGGCTAATGGAACAGATGAGAGCCCAAGCCGAGCATGTAGGCACCCGTCTGATTCATGATTTAATCGTCAGCGTCGACTTTTCTCAGCCACTCTTCACCTGCGTCGGTGATTCTGGTGACCGTTATAGCGCCGACAGTGTCATCATTAGTACCGGTGCCCAGGCGCGCTGGCTTGGTCTTCCGAGCGAAGAAAAATATATGGGTTTCGGGGTTTCCGCCTGCGCCACCTGCGACGGCTTCTTTTTCCGCGGTAAGGAGGTCGCTGTCATTGGCGGGGGCAACACGGCGGTCGAAGAAGCGCTCTATCTCACAAACCATGCCAACAAAGTGACCCTGGTACATCGGCGCGACAGCTTGCGGGCCGAAAACATCCTACAGGAACGACTTCTGGCCAACAAAAAAATTGACATCATTTGGGATCACCAACTGGAAGAAGTTCTCGGTGAAGATACCCCGCCTGGCGTTGTTGGCGCGCGCCTCAAGCATACGACTTCGTCTGAGGAGCGTATTTTGGTGGTGCAGGGCATCTTTGTTGCCATTGGCCACACTCCCAATACAGCTATTTTTCAGGGCCAGGTTGAGACTGACGTAGAGGGCTATATTGTTACCCATGCCGACAGCACCGCCACTAACGTCGCCGGTGTGTTTGCCGCTGGCGATGTACAAGATAAAACCTACCGGCAGGCGGTAACGGCGGCAGGGACGGGCTGCATGGCGGCGCTGGAGGCAGAAAAATTTATCGCCGAGATGGGTGGTGGAGTTACTGCCGCCGCGGAATAAGCATTGCTTCAGCAAGCTACTTGCTGGGTCCCCACTTTGGAGATACGCATGGATTGGGATAAACTGAGGGTCTTTCACGCCGTTGCCGAAGCTGGTAGTTTTACCCGTGCTGGCGACCTTCTGCATCTCAGCCAGTCCGCCGTCAGTCGGCAAGTTGCGGCGCTGGAGCGGAGCCTTTTGGTCGTACTGTTTCATCGCCATTCGCGCGGCCTGATCCTCACCGAACAGGGCGAGACGCTTTACGCCACGACGCGCGACATCTACGCCAAGTTGGCGATGACGGAAGCTAATTTGAGTGGTGGGCGCGACCGGCCCGAAGGGCCGCTCACCATATCCACCACCAACGCCTTCGGCACGATTTGGCTGACTCCGCGCCTGCGCGCGTTCAATCACCTCTATCCCGGAATTGATTTGAAGCTCAAGACCTCGGACGATGCGCTCGATCTCTCTATGCGCGAAGCGGATGTCGCCATCCGCATGGGCACGCCGACGCAGCCGGATCTCATTCAGCGCCATTTGATGACCGTTCATTCACATATCTACGCTGCACCGAGCTATCTGGAAGAGTTCGGGCCTATCGAAAGCGCCGACGATCTATTGACCCAGCGCTTGATCGTCTATGGTGAAGGACCGCTCAGCGATATAGCCAGTCCAAATTGGCTTCTTCGGCGCAGCGGTGAGGCTGAATCTCGCCACCTCGTGGTACTCGAAGCCAACAATATTTACTGCATTCTTCGGGCCGTGGAGAGTGGCCTGGGGATATCAGCTCTTCCTGATTACGTCGCCCGTGAGCGTCCTAATATTAGCCAGATATTACCCGAATTGCAGGGTCCCTCGTTCGATGCCTATCTCGTCTATGCAGAGGAATTACGCCACACCAAGCGCATCGGCGTGTTCCGTGATTTTCTCTTAAATCAAATTGCTGCGTGGAATTATTAATCGCTTCTGCCTAGACATCATGCGCCTAGCGCATAGCAGAGCTGTGACAACAGCCCTACCGCGCGGGGGTAGATAATATTATATACCGAATTGCGACATGCTAATGCGCTAATCAATTCGTGAGCGCAAAGCATCGAGTACCGCACGATCCGGACATATATTTCTGGACCCTGTGGGCTTCTGGACCAAGGTTCGGAAGTTGGATCTTCGGATCCAAAACGGACGACCCCATCGTCCGTTATTTACGTCTCCCAGACGTGAAGCCTCCCTGTTTGACTGGCCGGGCCCTTTAGGGCCCGGCCTTTTTTTTCATTTAGGCCTGGCGCCGAAACTAGCGCCGTAGTTCCGCGGCGATAAGGCTGGGAAGTTGGTTCATGTTCACAAATATTCTTGCCTCTGCGACAGAATTAGCGTGATCACGGGCTTCAACCATTTCAGCGTAGGGCGCATATCGAAATACCTGCATTCCGGCCGCGAGAGCGGCATTCACGCCATGCAAGCTGTCTTCGATGACGATGCAGTTCGCCGGCAAATAATTCATATCGTGCGCGGCATGGAGAAAAAGATCCGGATACGGCTTGGGGCGACCGACTGCGCTCGCAGTATAGAGCCGTCCGTTGAAAAACGAAATTAGACCGACTGTCTCAAGGCTGAGGGCAACTGTCTCCGGCTCACCGTTCGAGGCGACACAAAGGCCACCAACATTCTCGTTCAATAGAATCTGTTCGATCGCCTCCTGCACGCCGGCAATCGCCGCCAGGTCGCGGTGCATCTCTATATGAAGCTGGTCGAGAAAGCTCTGCGTGAACCCGTCCTCTACCGGATGGCCGAGGCGTTCCGCGACAATATCGTTCACCATTGCCATGGAGCAGCCGAGAAATACTTTAGCGGCTTCATCATTTTCCATTGCGACGCCAAGGTGACGTATTGCCTTGGCCAGTACCCGGGCTGCGAGTGGCTCACTGTTCACCAGCACGCCGTCGCAATCGAATATAATTAGGGTATTGTCCATGCGTCGAACTTATCGCATCACCGCTGCAGGGCTCAATTCGTCTCTATATGGGCGCCGCCTCACATATAAAGCGGTTCATTTTTCAGCCCCGTGTAGAGGTCTGCGACGAATTCGGCGTAGCCGTTAAAGAGCTGGGTAGGTCGTCGCTCGACGCCTTCTGGACCAAAGAATTTTTCCGAGGCTTGCGACCACCTCGGGTGCGATACTTCGGGGTTTACGTTGGCCCAGAAGCCGTATTCGCTCGCCTGTATCTCCTCCCAGAAGGAAACCGGGCGTTTTTCAGAGAATGTCAGGCGGACCAGCCCTTTGACTTGCTTGAAGCCATATTTCCATGGCGTCGCGAGACGCAACGGCGCGCCGTTCTGCTTGTGGATAGGTTTGCCGTAATAGCCCGTAGCAATAAATGCAAGCTCATTAACCGCTTCGGCCATGGTGAGGCCATCCACATAGGGCCAGGGATACCAAAATTGCTTTTGCCCGGGCGCTACTTCCGGCATTTCAAAAGCCTGCATGATGACATATTTGGCCGAGCCCAGTGGGCGCGCCATATCTACCAAAGCTTTCAACGGAAAGCCCGAATAGGGCACGGCGATTGACCAGGCTTCGACGCAGCGGTGGCGGTAGAGCCTCTCTTCGAGTGCTACCTTCCCCAACAAATCGTCGATATCGATCGTCATTTGCTTCTCAACCAGGCCGTCCAGCGTGATCGTCCAGGGGCGAATAGGCAGCTCTTGAGCGAGTTGGAAGATCTCCTTCTGTGAGCCGAACTCATAATAATTGTTATAATGAGTGGCGAATTTTTCAGGTGTTAGCGGGCGGTCCAGTTTGAACGCCTCATTCGGAGGTACCGGATAGAGATCAGCGCTCGGGTCTGCTTCGCCCGATTCCTCATGCGATGCAATCGCCGCACCCGGTAGGGCACCGACTGTCACCGCGCCGGCAGCAACCGCACCGCCGATTGCGCCCAAACCTTTGAGCATCTCGCGGCGGTTCCAAAACATCGATTCTGGCGTCGCCGCGCTCTCGGGAATTTCCCAGCCGCGTTTTTTTTTGATCAACATCGCCCGCTCCCTGCTCTGTTCTAATTTGAAATAGGATATTCGGCCTAGCGCTGCAAGTAACGCCTGTATGATGCTGGTGTGACGACGCGGCTGCCTAGCGCAATGAGGCGGCGGCGCGTTGGATGCGTTCGCAGGCCTCGGTCAGCACTTCGGTCGCAGTGGCGTAAGAGATGCGGAAGAACGGATCAAGACCGAACGCCGCGCCATGCACCACGGCAACGCCTTCGCCGCCCAGCAGATAGGCAGCGAAATCCTCTGAATTTTCAATAATTGTGCCGTCAGGCGTCTTCTTGCCGATCAACCCGGCGCAGCTGGGATATACATAAAACGCACCTACCGGCCGGTGGCAGGTAATGCCTTCTGCCTGGTTCAACATGCTGACCACGAGATCGCGGCGATCACAAAATGTCTCGTTGCGCTCGCCAATCGAGACCTGCGGTCCGTCTAGGGCTTCGATGGCGGCGATCTGGCTGATCGACGACGGGTTCGAGGTCGATTGCGATTGGATTTTGGCCATCGCCTTGATCAGCGCTACATCGCCGCCAGCAAAGCCAATCCGCCAGCCTGTCATGGCATAGCCCTTAGAGACGCCGTTCATGGTCAGGGTGCGACTATAAAGCTCAGGCGCGACTTGGGCCATGGTGGCGAATTCGAAGCCGTCATAAACCAGATGTTCGTAAATATCATCAGACAGGATATGGACATGGCTGTGGCGCTGGAGCACCTCGGCTAGGCCCGTGATCTCGGCCCGGCTATAGGCGGCACCGGTTGGGTTGCTCGGCGAGTTGAAAATAAACCATTTGGTCTTTGGCGTGATCGCCGCTTCGAGCTCTTCCGGTTGCAGCTTGAAGCCGTTCGCTTCATCGGTCGGTACAATCACCGGGGTGCCCTCGGCAAGCAGCACCATATCGGGATAAGAAACCCAATAAGGCGCTGGAATCATCACTTCGTCGCCGAAGTTGAGCGTCGCCATCAGCGCGTTATAGAGCACATGTTTGCCGCCCGAACCCACATTGATTTGTGTGACGTCATAGTCGAGTTCGTTGTCGCGTCTAAATTTCCGTGCGATGGCGGCCTTCAACTCGGGGGTTCCGTCAACGGGGGTATATTTCGTCTTGCCTTCGCGGATAGCGTCGATGCCGGCTCGTTTTACATTTTGCGGCGTGTCGAAATCGGGCTCGCCGGCGCCAAGGCTGATTACGTCGCGCCCCTGGGCACGCAGTTGGCCGGCTTTCGCGGTGATCGCCATGGTCGGCGACGGTTTGATGCGCTCCAAGCGCTTGGCGATGAATGACATGGGCTTGTGTATTCCGAATTTCACGATGAAATGAGCCGCTAAACTATTCTGCCGGTGCTTTCCCGGCAAGCAGACAAGCGCGGAAATGAAACGCCGCGCAGACAGACTGTCATCCGTCAGTCCGCTTGCTCCAGTATTTCGGCTAAACTCTCGAGCGAGATGCCGCCAACATGTTTTTCACCGTCGATGAAAAAAGTTGGTGCGGCGTTGATACCTAGCTCCTCTTTAGCGAATTCAAAATTCTGGAGCACCTGCTTTTCCAATTCGCCTTCGTTCACGCAGCGCTTCAGTTTCGCCCGTGTGACGCCCACCGTCTCGACAATCTCGGCAATCGCCAGTAGCGATGGTTCCGCCGCGCTCCACTGGCGGAGACTGGCGAACAGCGCGTCCTGTGCCGCGAGATATCGTTCCGGCCCGGCGCATTGGGCTAATACCGCCGCTTCCACCGCCGACCAGTTGAGCGGAAAATCGCGGAATACAAAGCGTATCTGTCCACTGTCTATATATTTGGTTTTTAGTACCGGAAATACCAGCTTGTGAAACTCTGCGCAGTGCGGGCAGTTGAGGGAATAATACTCTATTATGGTTATCGGCGCGCTCGCTTCCCCAAACACCATGTCGCCAGGTCGTACATCCATGTTCTCAGCCGCCACAGGCCGTAGAACCGCAGTAGCGAGACATAGAAAAAGAGGGAGGGCCATTACGAATTGGCGGGGGGAACACGGCATGCCGGGTCGTTCCTGTTTCTTAGAGGGCTTTTGTCACTTAGTCATAATGGGAATTTCTAAGCTAGTAAAATCGTTGCTCTGGCGCGCGATCCCGGCGAGCAGCATAAGTATCACTAGTGCCACTGGTAGAAGCCCTGGCGTGAGGCCCAAGCCAGCGAAGTTTTTTCCATATTAAAGGGCATAATAGCTGTATTCGATAATTCGGAACAGCCAGAGCCGAAAGCCTGGTGCGTTCCGCGCGAGGGATTCATGCGAACATGCTAGGCTCCAGCATATGCTATGTTGGGCCCGATGAAACTCGAAGCCGGGTAACTCATATATAGGACCGCCGCGGGGTAAGACACACCCTCAGTCCAAACCTGATTAAGGAGTCAAAACCATTCCAGCTAACCGTGCTACCCCCTCAGCACATCCATCGGGTGGCCCCACCGGTCACTTGATGGGGCCGAGCAAGAGTTCGCTTCCGGATGGCGGGTCGGGACAGCCTTTCGAGCTGGTGTCTGAATACCAGCCAGCCGGCGATCAGCCGCAGGCGATCGCCGAATTGCTCTTCGGTTTAGGCAGGGGTGAGCGCGATCAGGTGCTGTTGGGCGCCACCGGTTCAGGCAAGACCTACACCATGGCCCAGGTAGTGCGCGAATTGGCGCGCCCGACCCTGGTGCTGGCGCCCAACAAGACCTTAGCTGCCCAACTTTACGGAGAGATGCGGAGCTTCTTTCCTGGCAATTCGGTGGAGTATTTCGTCTCCTATTACGATTACTACCAGCCCGAGGCCTATGTGCCGCGTACCGATACCTATATCGAGAAAGACGCCTCGATCAACGAGCAAATTGATCGCATGCGCCACTCCGCCACGCGCTCGCTGTTGGAGCGCCGCGATGTGGTGATCGTTGCTTCGGTCTCGTGCATCTACGGTATCGGCTCGCCTGAGACCTATTCGGCGATGACGCTTTATCTCGATAAGAAAATTTCTATAGATCAACGGACGTTGTTGAAAACACTTGTCGAGTTGCAATACCGGCGCAACAACCAGTCGCTCGAGCGGGGTGATTTTCGCGTCCGTGGCGACGTCATTGAGATATTCCCCGCCCATTCGGAAGATCGCGCCTGGCGAATTTCCTTGTTCGGCGAGGATATCGAGGAGATCGTCGAGTTCGATCCGCTCACCGGGCACAAGACTGCCCAACTCGAACAAATTCGAGTTTACCCTAACAGCCATTACGTGACGCCGCGCCCGACCATCAATCAGGCCGTGAAGAGCATTCGCGCTGAGTTAGCCGCGCGTCTTGAGGAATTGCAAGCCACCGGCCAATTACTAGCTGCTGAGCGCCTGGAGCAACGTACACTATTCGACCTCGAGATGATGGAAGCGACTGGCAGCTGTGCTGGCATCGAGAATTATTCGCGCTATCTCACCGGGCGGAATGCTGGCGAGCCGCCGCCAACGCTGTTCGAATATCTACCCGACAACGCACTCCTGGTAGTTGATGAAAGCCATGTCACCGTGCCGCAGTTGAACGGTATGTACCGCGGCGATTTCAAGCGAAAATCGACACTCGCCGAGTTTGGCTTCCGTTTGCCGTCTTGCATTGATAACCGCCCGCTAAAATTCGAGGAGTGGGAGGCCATGCGCCCGCAAACTGTGTTCGTCTCAGCGACTCCCGGGCCATGGGAGATGGAGCGCACCGCGGGTGTCTTCGTCGAGCAAGTGATACGGCCGACAGGTCTTATCGACCCAGTCTGCCTAGTCCGCCCGGTCGAGACCCAGGTCGATGACCTCATGGCCGAATGCCGCGATTGTGTGACCAAGGGCCTCCGTGTTTTGGTAACCACGCTCACCAAGCGCATGGCGGAAGACCTCACCGAATATTTCCACGAAGCCGACATCCGCGTGCGCTATCTCCATTCCGACGTTGATACCCTCGAGCGCATCGAAATTATCCGAGATCTCCGCCTCGGTGCCTTCGACGTATTGGTCGGCATCAATCTATTGCGTGAGGGCCTGGATATTCCAGAGTGCGGCCTTGTGGCGATCCTCGATGCTGACAAAGAAGGTTTCCTACGTTCGCGCACCTCTCTCATTCAGACCATTGGCCGCGCTGCGCGTAATATTGACGGTCGCGTCATTCTCTATGCCGATAAGATGACCAACTCGTTGACCCAAGCAATCGAGGAGACTGATCGTCGGCGCGCCAAACAACAGGAATTCAATATTGCCAACGGCATCACGCCCGAGAGTGTGCGCACGAATATCGGCGATATTTTGGACGGCATTTATGAACAGGATTACGTCACCGTCGAAACTGGCGACGAAGAGACCCGCCATCTCATTGGCGACAATCTCGTGGCTTATCTCAAAGATCTCGAAAAACGCATGAAAGAGGCGGCGGGTGAACTCGAATTCGAGGAAGCCGCCCGCCTCCGGGACGAAATCCATCGTCTACAGGAAACCGATCTCGGCCTTGCAACAAAACGCGGTGCAGCCTCTAACGGCGGCAAACGCCGCTCCGGCCGCAGCCATGGTGGCGCGCCGGGCACACGCGCCACCGGTAAGAAGGGCAAGTTCACCCGAAAGCCCAAGCGGCGCAGTTATAGGTAGGCGAGTCGGTGCCACGCGCCCGGCAAGAACCCTTAAAAACTCTCATAAAGCCGGCAGCCCTTCTCTAACCTGTCCCAGTTACATGGTCGCTGAAGCGCAATCCACGACCCGGGCAAGAAGGCTCCGCGAGCGCCGCTCACGGAGTGTGGCCTTAGTCGCGCCGGTCGAAGTGGGCGAAGGCGGTGTCGGGCTTCTGGTGAGCAACGGCCGCCTAAAGCCTCAGGCTGAGCTTGCGGCCCTCGTAGATGGCCATGGCCGCTGTGCGCGCCGAGACCGTGTCGCCGATGACATGAATTTCGCGGCCCGATCCGGCGAGTGCGTGCATCAGCTTTTCTTCCGGCGTGTTGGTGGTGGCCAGCACAAGCGAGTCGAACTCGCGCGCTTCCTTATTGCCAGAGTAGAGGTTGACCAATTTGGCGGTGTTGCCTTGCCAAGACAGAAGCGCCGTTGCCGTAATCGTCTCGATGCCGTATTTCACAAAGCGCGCGCGCGTCCTGTCGGCGGTGCCACTATGCTCTAGTTGTCCAGCTGCCTGGTCAGCGCTCGTCACTAGAGTCACCTGGTGGTGCTGCTGCGCGAGGTGGAGCGCAGTGCCGCTCGCCGGCCACCAGCCGTCGAGATCGTCCAGCAACAGCACCCGCGTTCCAGGCACTACCGTGCCGTCGAGCACGTCGTGGACGGTTGAGACATTGTCCTGATCGGCGCCGGGCAATTGAGCCACGTGCGGTAGGGCACGCTGAAACCCGTCGCGCGACGGTTGCGAGCCGGTACATAGCACGATCGTATCGGCGCCGGCGCTAAGCACATCGTTTGAATTCATCTCGGTTCTCAGCTTGATTTGAACCTGGGCCTTTTTGAGTTGGTTCCCGTACCAGTCAAGAAGCTCGCCGATCTCGCCGCGTTCGGGTTGGCTGGCGGCAAGCCGGAGCTGCCCGCCGAGCTCGTCGCCGCGCTCGACGAGCGTTACCCTGTGGCCGCGCTCGGCGGCAACGCGCGCGGTTTCCAGACCCGCTGGGCCACCGCCCACGACCAGAATGTCGCGCGGCGACTCGACCGGGGGCAGGTTGTCGCCGCCCCACTCGAACTCGCGTCCGACCGACGGATTAACCAGGCAAGATATCCAGTAATCGCGCATCCGCCGACCGATGCAGAGCTGGTTGCAGTTGATACAGGGGCGGACATCATCGGCGCGCCCGTCGCGCGCCTTGTTGGCAAGATGGGGATCGGCGATCTGGCCGCGCACAATGCTCACCAGGTCCGCCATCCCGTCGGCAACCACCTGCTCGGCGTTGGCCGGTGTCTTGATCCGCGCCTCCGCCGTCACCACCGCATGGTTGACCGCTTCCTTGAACTTCTGCGCATCGGGTGGGCCCAGCATCATGTCATACTGAAACGAGGGGACGATCTTGGTGTACTGGTTGAGGTAGCTTCCCGTGCCAACCGAGAAGTAATCGACGAGACCGCGCGCATCTAAATAGGCCGCAATCTCCTGCTTGTCCGCGATGGTGAGCCCGCCGGGATATGGCTCAGCGCCCGATACGGTCATGCCGACGATGAATTCACCGCCCGCCATCTTACGGATGCGGTCGCATATCTCAACGATGAAGCGCATCCGGTTTTCCAGGCTGCCGCCCCAGCGATCGTCGCGCCGGTTCATGAGCGGCGACCAGAATTGGTCGATCAGGCAGTTGTAGCCGGCGAACAAATCGACTCCATCGAAGCCCGCTTCGCGGTCGCGCCGAGCGGCCTGGACGAAGCTCTCGATCAATTCCTCGATCTCGGCCTCGCGCATAGCGTGGCTACCCCAGGGGTCGTGCATTGACGGCATACCCGACGGCGACCAATAGGGTTCCCACGAATTGTCTTGATCACCGTGACCGCCGACATGATAGATCTGGTGGATCATCACCGTGCCGTGGCTATGACACTCCTCGGTGATGCGGCGGAAGTGCGGGATGACTGAGTCATCTTCATGAAGGAAGTTGCCACGGGTCAGTACCCCAGTTCGGTGCGCTGGCGCTGGCTCGACGACGATCATCGCCGCGCCGCCACGGGCACGCTCGCGGTAATAGCCGAAATGGCGCTCGGTGGGTAAGCC
>CAYPSQ010000046.1:0-20549 GCA_964413115.1 uncultured Rhizobiaceae bacterium
TGTGGCGATTTCATGTGATTGTGATCACAATATGTTGGGGTTTCTGCGCGACTATGAAGAAATAAGGCCTTAATAATAAACGATAAAAATGGAATCTAATCGGTATGCCCATACGTGAAGACAAAGAGCCCTTGGATCTGTTCGCCGAGTGGTATGCAGCCGCAGCCGACAGTGGCCTGGACGAGCCGACGGCGGTCAACCTGGCCACGGCGGACGCAGCAGGGCGGCCGAGCACGCGGATGGTTCTGTTGAAGGGCTATAGCGACAGGGGATTCGTCTTCTACACTAATCTCGGCAGCCGCAAGGGCCAGCAATTGAGCACCAACCCGTTTGCTGCGATGTGTTTTTATTGGATGCCGCTCGGACGCCAGGTGCGCATCGAGGGGCCGGTATCGGCGGTTGATTCGGCAGAAGCCGATGTCTATTTTGCTTCGCGCCATAAAGACAGCCAGATTGGGGCCTGGGCGTCGAAGCAATCGGCTCCCCTGGAAGGCCGTCTCGCGCTCAAGCGCCGCGTCGCCAAATACGTTCTCAAATTCGGCATCGGCAAAGTGCCGCGGCCGGATTTCTGGTCAGGTTTTAGACTCACGCCCGAGCGCATCGAATTCTGGCAGCACAGACCGTCGCGCCTGCATGAGCGGCTGTTGTTCGAGCGCGCTGGCGCCGGCTGGACAAAACAGCGTTTGTTTCCCTAGGACGTTACCAGAGATGGCATAATTTTCTTCCCTCGGTTGGATCAGGCTAAACTGGGCATATGACAGCGCGCCCGATATCGAGCGACCAAGCCAAGCGCCTGATGCAGCGCGCGACCAACGCTGCGGTCAGCATCGCGCTGGTGCTCATCGTCCTCAAACTTGCCGCTTGGTTGATCACCGATTCGGTCAGCCTGCTCTCGTCCCTGGCCGATTCGGCAATGGATGCGCTGGCCTCATTAGTCAATTTATTCGCGGTGCGCCATGCTTTACAACCTGCTGATTCAGAACATAGATTTGGCCATGGCAAGGCGGAGCCCTTGGCCGGCTTGGGGCAGGCGGCGTTTATTAGTGCCTCCGGCATCTATCTCATTTTCGAGGCTGTTGGCCGCCTGATAGAGCCTCGTGTCATCGAGCAGGGCGCGTTTGGGCTTGGCGTAATGATGATTTCAATCGCTGTCACCGGTGCGCTGGTGGCCTATCAGCGCTCGGTCGTCCGGCGTACCGATTCGCTGGCGATTCGTGCTGATTCAGTGCATTACGCGACCGATATACTGGTCAATTCCGGGGTTATCGTGTCGTTGTTATTGGTGATGTTCCTCGATTGGGGCGCTGCTGATCCGATCGTTGCGCTGGTCATTGCCGGTTTCATCATTTACAGCGCCTTCCGCATCGCCCGCGAATCATTGAACCATCTGATGGATCGCGAACTGCCTGATGCCGATCGCCTCCGCATCAAGAATATAGCCTTAGGTCATCCCTCGGTGATCGATTGCCACGATCTCAAAACCCGCGCCGCCGGGCTAAATAGTTTCATCCAATTGCATATCTCAATGGATGGCGGCCTAAGCCTCGATCAATCGCACATCATCTCCGACGCGGTAGAACAGGACATTCTTGCCGCCTTTCCTAATGCCGAAGTTATCATCCACGCCGACCCAGAAGGCGTTGACGAAGCGCGCCAGGAATTCTAAGAATTAGCAGATAGGCGCGCCCGGTAGTGTTTTGTGGGCACAGATTTGATAGGCTACGACGAGATGGCGCGATGTGTGCTCCCGCGTGGTACAGCGTTCATCGAAAACCAGAAAACCTAGCGTGGTAACAGTAATCCTGAGCAAATAGGGGCGAGCTCTCGTCGTCAATTTATCTCAGGGCCTAGGTAATGAGTGCCACTGGGCCGTTGTTATGATTGCCAATGGCAGCAATATTTCTACCCTCAAAGTATAAATATTTCAGCCGCCTGCTGCGGCCCCGGCTTCGAGGTGACGCGGGCGCATCGGTAGCCAGATTGCGGCGAAACCGACTGCCAAGGCGCAGCTGGCCAGCATGGCGAACAGCCAAATGAAACCACCGCCAGGGGCGTGCAACGCGGCAATAATCGGCACCGCCAAAGCGCTGGCGCCGAGAGCGAGGGCAAACTTCAAGCCAAAAATTCGCGAGCGCAAATGATCGGGGGTATGTCGGGTCAACAGCGCATCCTGGATCGGGATCTCGCCGAAAATGATCACCAGCAAGGCGAAGGCTGCTATTAGCAGCCCGACCTGCGAAACCAAGCCAACCACAATCAACAGCGGTACCTGCAAAAATAGCGCGCCGATCCACACCGTTTTGATCGGAAACCTGTCGACAAGCAGGCCAGAGGCAATCTGGGTAAAGGCCGCAACGCTGATCGCGAGTGATACCAATCCGCCGACGCCCAGCCCCGATGAAGTGATATCGTAAAGGCCCTCTTCGAACAGTTTCGGTAGCGCGATAGTGCTGGTTTGGAACACTAGGCCTACCAAAAGCGCAGCCGTACCGAGTATGGCGATCACCCGCCACATCGCCTGGCGAGCCTCTGGCGACGATGCGATCGCCGCCATCATATTTTCTTTCTTCGGCGCGGCGATCTTGTCCGCCGACGGCCAGGAGCGCGATGCTGCTATGTAAATTAATCCGGTTAGCAGCGCCACCGCGCCAGGGATATAGAATGCAGCGCGCCACGATATCCAATCCCCAAGCGCACCAGCGACAAGCGCCGCCGCCGCAAGGCCCATATTGCCCCAGACGCCACTGATGCCCAACACTCGCCCAACCTTCTCTCGGCCCTGAACCATCATCGCAATACCGACGGGATGATAAATCGACGCGAACAGGCCGATAAAAAATAGACCGATAGCGATTTCAAGTGGGTTGCGCGCCATGCCGGTGAGGATCGATGCCGTGCCGATGCCGATAAAGAATATAGCCATCATGTTCGAGCGGCTCCAGCGGTCGCCGAGCCAGCCCGCCGGTATGGCGCCACCGGCAAAGGCAACAAGACCTGGTGTCGCCAGCAGCAATAATTCGTCATATGGTCGGTCAAATTGCGCCTGCAAGGTCAGTACGACCGTCGGATAGAGAAATACGAATAGGTGGTCGTAAAAGTGACCAACATAGAGAAACATTAAGCGCGAACGGTTCATTTGTTATGTTCTCTCAACTGCGCCGTGGCGCGACCCGAATGTCCGGGCGGCTTACTCTCCCGCAGCCGACGATAGCAGCAACTGCGGGAGCACACCATAATTGCCGATACCTGTGGCCGTCTAATGCAGTCACTGCCGGACAATCTTAACCGCTGGCGTGCATCAAGTACGAAGCCTCGGGAAGGGATAAATTTTGCCAAAATAATTCGGCACGCCGGTTCCCCAAATATGAATTTGCGCGTAAACGATGCGCATCCAATATTATTTTCTACTCCTGCTAATCGGTAAGCTTGCAGCGATTATAGAGACTTTGTCGCCGCGCAATTTCTGCTTTGCATTTACCCCCTCAGATAAACGACAATGTTACCTGTTGACTGGTTCCTGGTGGGCGCAGCCGGGGTATAGGCAAAAGTGAGGCGTATCGTCGTCCCATAAACGAAACGCGTAAATAGAGCCTTGGGAGGGCGAGTAGGACGTTGCCGGAATATTGTGAAACACGGCTCTGTGTGCCCGGCACTTTCCCTGCCGAGCCTATCAACGCGGCCACTAGCTTTGTTCCGGTTGTGCTAGGTGCTCTGGCGTTGCTGTTCCTGTCGCGCCGTACCGACCAGGGTTATGTCGCCTATGGGCTGGCGGTCCTCCTCCTGCTCACCGGTCTGGGAAGCATCGCCTGGCATTCATTTCGCACTGATTTAGCGCTTATTCTTGATGCGCTGCCGGGCGTCCTCTATGCCATCGTACTGGTATTTTTCTGGTTTTATTACCTGGGCGGCCGCTTTTTCGGCGCTATCCCGATTGGTCTGGTCGCCGCGATCATCGTCGTTTTCGGGCCTGAGTCGCCGGACGAGGCTCGAATCGTTGTGGCCGGTCAGGTGCTGACGCTGGCCGCCGGCTTGTTGATCGCTACCTGGCTGTGCAAGCCCCAGGCTTTTAAGTTAGCGCTCGCCACTGCGGTTTGCGCGCTTGTCGCGGTGACGTTCCGCACTCTTGATCTCAATGTATGCGAAATAATTCCCTTCGGCACACATTTCTTCTGGCATATTTTTCTTGGTATTGCCGGCTACACTGGCGTTCGTATGATTATGGTTCTGAGAAAGGCGACGCCTGAAACACTGCAGAATGCAAGAGTTAGCAGATAAACCGATTGCCGCGAAGGTCCTTTTAACCGGGGCGACCGGCATGGTCGGCCGTCAAGTACTGACAAATTTGCTGGCCAGCCCAGGTGTGGGGGAAATTGTCTCGATTGGCCGGCGGCAAACCGGCGCCAGCGATGACAAGCTGCGTGAAATCTTGCATACGGATTTTCTCGATTTCTCGCCGCTCGCGTCCGATCTTGCCAATATCGATGTTTGCTTCCATTGCCTCGCCGTTTACCAAAGCCAGGTTTCGAAGAAGGCCTATTTCAAAATCACCTGCGAGTATCAACAAGCTCTGACCGATGCCCTGTCGACCGCCAGCCCGGCGGCAGCCTTTGTCTTATTCGGCGCGCAAGGTGCGAGGACAGATGGCAGGGGCATGCCCTTCGCGCGCGTCAAAGGCCAGGCTGAGAATTTGCTGCAGGCCACCAATTTTCCACGCAAATACATCTTCCGCCCCGCCCACATCCAACCGACGGGCAAACGAAAACCACCAGGGGGTATTTACCGGTTGGTGGTGTTGCCTATCATGACCGCGAAGTTTGCCAAGAACCCAACCATAGGCATTACAGATAGTGATTTGGCCAAAGCGATGGTCAAGGTGGGACTTGAGGCGGCAGAGGATTCGAAAATATTCAGCAATCAGATGATCCGCGAAGCTGCGGCTTCTGGTTAAGGACGCAAGAGAACGAGTCATCGGCATGATTCGGTGTTTGCCGGCCTTAGCTGCACGCCGCCTGGTGCCGGCGGTGCTCTATCTGTGGTTTATTCTCGGCGCTGTGTTGCGGTCAAATCTGACGGTGGGTTCTGCGAAATAAGTTTCAACTGCTGACGAACGCGGGCGCGCAATTCCCGGTGCTCTGTGGCATCACACCGAGGATCTAGCAGCGGTGCTCACCTAGGTCGATATTTATACTGGGCGGGTAGAGATGGATGATCCTGTCAAGATTCTTCGGAGCTCACGGTAGTCAAGAAACAGGTGTTGGCCAGATCAGGTTATTAATATTTTGGACAGATTTTGCATTTCTACTAGCTTACAGACTTGACAGGGTAGTGCAGCCTGAGTGCTGACCACCCCCGCTTATAAAGCCTTCGTCGTTCTTCATCTTCCTTCCGTTGATGTGTTGATTTACACATCCGTCATAAATCGTTCGTTGGCCGTCCTAACTCGCATTAGATATTTTTCTTTGTGCGCATGTGCTGGGGCATGGTCGAATGTCGGGTAGCGGCGAATCCAAATTCCACTCACGCTCCCTAAAACCATGATTTTTTGTGGCGTCGGTGTCGGCTTGCTACATGCCGCATTGTTTTTACCGTCGCTGCGTTCAGAATAATAAATTCATATTGCGGTGCGGTTGTAATTAGCCTGCGGCTTTAGCTGACGAAACCTAGCTCTAGCTCGCGCCAGACATCTGAGAGCGCGGCGATTAGCTGGTCCATCATGGCGTCGCTATGCAGCGGGCTCGGGGTGATGCGTAGGCGTTCGGTACCCTTCGGCACGGTGGGGTGATTGATTGGCTGGATATAGATCCCGTAATCCGCCATCAGCATATCGGAGGCCGCTTTGCAGCGCACCGGATCGCCAACCAGTACCGGTACAATATGGCTTTCGCTCGGCATCACCGGCAGGCCAGCCTTTTTAAGCTCGGCCTTGCAACGCGCTGCGCGGTTCTGATGGCGGGCGCGCTCGGCGTGGGTTTCTTTCAGATGGCGGACGCTGGCGAGTGCGCCGGCGGCGATCGCCGGTGGCAGTGCGGTTGTGAAAATGAACCCGGGGGCGAAGCTGCGCACCACATCGATGAGGGGTGCCGAGCCCGCGATATAGCCGCCCATCACGCCAAATGCCTTGGCCAGCGTTCCTTCGATTACGGTGAGGCGGTCCATCATACCTTCGCGTTCGGCAATGCCGCCGCCGCGCGGGCCGTAGAGGCCAACCGCATGGACTTCATCGAGATAGGTCATCGCGCCATAAAGCTCCGCGACATCGCAAATCTCTCTGATAGGCGCAATATCACCGTCCATCGAATAGACCGATTCAAACGCCACCAGCTTGGGTACCGCCGGATCGGCCTCGCGCAAGAGGCGCTCGAGATCGGCTGGATCGTTATGCTTGAAGATGGTCTTGCTGGCGCCGCTGTGGCGGATGCCTTGAATCATCGAGGCGTGATTAAGCGCGTCGGAAAATACGTGGCAATTCGGCAAGACCTGAGCCAGTGTGCTGAGGGTTGCCTCGTTTGAAATATAGCCCGACGTGAACACCAGTGCCGCTTGCTTACCGTGCAGATCGGCAAGTTCGCGCTCAAGCGTCACCACCGGATGCGAGGTGCCTGAAATATTGCGCGTGCCGCCGGCGCCGGCGCCATGCGCCTTGATCGCCGCGGTCATTGCTTTCAGCACGGCAGGATGCTGGCCCATGCCGAGATAATCGTTGCTGCACCAGATCGCGACGTCGCCGATTTCCTCGCCGGTTCCAGAATAGCGCCGTGCATGCGGATAGTTTCCGGCATGGCGCGCCAGTTCCGCGAACTCGCGGTAATTACCTTGATCCTTCAATTCCGAGATTTTTTCGGTGAAGAAGGCGTCGTAATCGATGCCGTCGTGATTCATTAGCTGATATTCTATCCGCACAGCGTATTGAAGTCAGCCTAGTATCGCCGAAAAACCACTATTTTTAAATATTCTTTATTTCCAAATATACTTTTTCTGAGCACCAGAATGCCGCAGGTGGCTGAAAATGATGTTCAACGCTGCTTTAGCCTAGCTTGCGCAGCGGTTAGGCGGGCAATTGGCACCCGATAGGGCGAACAAGAAACGTAATTTAGCCCGCATTTGTCGAAAAAATGGATAGAGGCTGGGTCACCGCCATGTTCGCCGCAGACGCCGAGCTTGATGTCGGGCCGAGATTCGCGGCCGCGTCGACACGCGGTCTCGATCAGTTCGCCCACCCCTTCCTGATCGAGGCTAGCGAATGGATCCTGAGTAAACAGGCCCTGGCAGACATAGCTGTCCATGAAGCTAGCGGCGTCATCTCGACTGATGCCGAGCGTGGTTTGGGTCAGGTCATTGGTGCCGAAGCTGACAAAGTCAGCAATCTTGGCGATATCGCCGGCGCGTAGAGCCGCACGCGGCAATTCGATCATGGTGCCGACAATGTAGTCTGGTATGGCGCCGCCCTCCTGCACCAATTCTCCGGCCACACCATCGACCAAATCCTTCAAGATATTTAGCTCTGGTTCACCCATCACCAGCGGAATCATGATTTCCAAATTTGCCGCTTGGCTGTCTTCCAATTGGTTGGCTTCGATCGCTGCTTCAAAGATGGCGCGCACTTGCATTTCGTATATTTCCGGATGTGAAATGCCGAGGCGGCAGCCACGGTGCCCGAGCATCGGATTGTTCTCGCGTAATTGTGCCACGCGGGCGCTGACCTCTTCGAAACTGAGACTAGCCGATTTGGCCACCTCTAGAATCCCGGCTTCACCATGCGGTAAAAATTCATGCAAAGGCGGGTCGAGGAGACGGATAGTCACCGGCAGCCCGGCCATGACGCGGAACAGCCCAACAAAATCTTGGCGTTGCATCGGTAGCAGTCTGGCCAATGCCTTGCGTCTTCCCGCGCTGTCATCGGCGAGGATCATCTCGCGCATGGCGATGATGCGCTTCGAATCGAAAAACATATGTTCGGTACGGCAGAGGCCAATGCCTTCGGCGCCTAATTTCCGCGCCGTCGCCGCGTCCGTTGGGGTTTCGGCATTGGCGCGCACGCCAAGGCTGCGAATCTCATCGGCCCAGCCCATCAGCATGGCGAACGCGCTTGACATTTCTGGTTCGATGGTTGGAATTTCACCGGCCAATACTTCGCCGCGGCTGCCATCGACGGTGATCAGATCGCCTGCTTTCACCGTCACGCTGCCAATACTGAAGCTGCCGCCCGCCACATCAATTCGCAACTCGATAGCGCCGGTGATGCAGGGCCGGCCCATGCCACGTGTCACCACGGCGGCATGGCTGGTCATGCCGCCCCGACTAGTGAGGATGGCGCGCGCCGCATGCATGCCGTGGATATCCTCTGGGCTGGTCTCGGGGCGAACCAGAATTACCGCCTCGCCCTTGGCGGCGAGGTCTTCGGCACGCTCGGACGAAAATACTACCTTGCCCGCGGCGGCGCCTGGTGAGGCTGGCAGGCCGCGCGCTAACACATGGCGTGGCGCGTCGGGGTCGAGCCTCGGATGCAGCAATTGCTCCAGTGTTTCGGGCTCGATGCGGCAAACTGCGGTCGCTTTGTCGAGCACACCCTCCGCCACCATATCGACCGCGATTTTGAGCGCCGCCGCCGCCGTGCGTTTACCGGACCGGGTTTGCAGCATCCATAATTTACCCTTCTGCACGGTAAATTCGATGTCTTGCATGTCGCGGTAATGCGCCTCCAAGCGGTCCGCTATGTCCCCCAATTCGGCATAAACCTCCGGCATCGCCGTCTCCAGAACCAGAGCGTTCGCGCCACCCGCTTGGTCGTTGTTCACCGCCAGCGGTTGCGGGGTGCGGATGCCGGCGACCACATCCTCGCCCTGAGCGTTGATCAGAAACTCGCCGTAAATCTGCTTGTCGCCACTTGAAGGATTGCGCGTGAAGGCGACGCCGGTGGCGCAATCGCTGCCCATATTGCCGAACACCATGGCCTGGATATTCACCGCGGTGCCCCAGCTTTCAGGAATATTGTAGAGTCGGCGATAGGTGATGGCGCGCTCGTTCATCCACGAATCGAACACCGCCCGAATGGCGCCCCAGAGTTGTTGCCCAACATCCTGGGGGAATGGCGCATCTAGGCGCACTGTCACTAAATTCTTATACTGCTCTATCAGGCTCTGCCAATCTTCCGCAGTCATATCGGTATCGAGCGTGATACTGCGTTCATCCTTGGCGCGATCCAGTAAATCCTCAAACTCGTGATGGCTGACGCCGAGCACTACATCGCCATACATCTGAATAAAGCGGCGGTAGGTGTCATAGGCAAAGCGCGCATCGCCGGTGCCGGCGGCGAGCCCGGCCGCTGTTTCGTCATTGAGGCCGAGATTGAGAACCGTATCCATCATACCAGGCATCGAAGCGCGAGAACCTGATCGCACGGAGACCAACAGCGGATTGCCGGGCGCACCGAATTCCGCACCGGCGATCGCTTCGATATGTTTCATCCCCGCGTCGATATGCTCGGCAAGCGAATCGGGAAAGCTCTTGGCATTGTCGTAATAGGCCGCACACAGCTCAGTGGTAACAGTAAAGCCGGGCGGCACTGGCAGGCCAAGGTTTGCCATTTCTGCCAAATTAGCGCCCTTACCGCCCAACAGATCTCGAAGCTCCGCTGAGCCCTCAGCGCTGCCGCCACCGAATGTTTGGAGCCATTTTGTCACAAGAGTGTCACAGGAAGGGTCAGCTTTTAATCTTAGAAAAGTCAGCCATCCGGTCGAGCGAATCGCGGATTTCGGAGAGTAGATTCAAGCGGTTGTGCCGAAGCGCCGCATCATCGGCGTTTACCGTCACATGGTCAAAAAATTCATCTACTGGGTGGCGCAAATTGGACATGACTGCCATCGCCTCTTCATATGCTTCTCCATCAAGCGCGTTTAGCGCGCGCTGGTTCACATCGATGATCGCTTCATGCAGTGTGCGTTCCTGGTCCTCGGCGAACAGCGCCGCATCGGGCTCGGCGGTGAAGGAAGCGCCATCCTTTTTTTCTTCGATGCGGAGAATGTTGGCGGCCCGCTTATAGGCGGTGAGCAGATGGCCGCCATCTTCGCTGCCGAGAAAGCCCGCCAAGGAATTGACGCGCGCCATCAGGCGCACTAGATCATCCTCGCCGCCGAGTGCAAATACCGCGCTCACCAGATCATGCCGTACGCCTTGTTCGCGGAGATGCACCTTGAGGCGATCAGCGAAAAAATCTAGCAGGGCTTGTGTTGTGTCTCCAGACTCCGCTGCCACTTTTCCCTCCGCCGCAGCATTGAACACAGCGCGTAATGGCAGGTGCAGGCCATTCTCCAATATCAGGCGGATCACGCCGAGTGCAGCGCGGCGGAGCGCATAGGGGTCGCGTGAGCCGGTTGGTTTTTCGTCGATGGTGAAGAAACCGACCAGCGTGTCGATCTTATCGGCGAGCGCCACGGCGACGCTATCCGGCGCACTCGGGCAAGTATCATCCGGTCCTTGCGGCGCGTAATGCTCGGCGATGGCTGCAGCAACTTCTGGCGCTTCGCCGTCTGCTAGCGCGTAATAACACCCCATCACTCCCTGCAAATCTGGGAACTCGCCGACCATATCGGTGCTCAGATCGGCCTTGCAGAGACGCGCCGCGGAGCGCACTCGATCGCGCTCCGTGCCGGGAACATACTGGCACAGCTCGGCTGCTAGGGCCTGTACCCGGTCGACTTTTTCATCGAGTGTGCCGAGCTTGGCGTGAAAGACGATTTGTTTCAGCGCTGGCGCCCGGCTTGAGAGCGTCTGCTTGCGGTCTTTATCCCAAAAGAATTTGGCATCGGCGAGGCGGGCCCGCAGCACGCGTTCATTGCCAGTTATGATGGCACCGCCGTTATCCGCCGTCGCTATATTGGCCACCATAATGAAAGAAGGCGCGAGCTGGCCCGCCTTGTCTTCCAGGCTGAAATATTTCTGGTGCTTGCGCATCGCCGAGCTCAGCGCCTCTCCCGGCACGTCCATAAACTCGGCGTCGATGTTGCCCAAAAGCGGCACTGGCCATTCGACCAGCCCGGCATTCTCCGCCACCAGCGCCTCGTCCGGCTTAACTGCAATTCCCTGCGCCTCTGCTAGCTGTGCCGCGCGGTCGCGGATCACCTGTCGGCGTTCCACCGGATCGAGGATCACGAAAGCCTTGCGTAAGTCCTCGCGGTATTCCGCAAAATTTCTGACCGAGATGTCACCGTCGGCCAGCATCCGGTGGCCGCGCGTTACGGCGCCGGCCGGGATGTCGTGGAAGCTCGTCGGCACCACGGTGCCGTCAAGTAGGCACAGCAAGCTATGGATCGGGCGCACCCAGCGCGCCCTACTCGACCCCCAGCGCATTGATTTGGCCCAGGATAGCTTTTCCAACGCTGCCGGAACTAGGGCAGTTAGCACCTCCACCGTCGGGCGGCCCTGTTCCTGGCTCACCGCGAACCACACCATACCTTTCGGCGTTTTGCGCTGTTCGCATTGATTGAGCGTGACGCCGGCCGATTTAAGAAATCCCTGAATCGCCTGTTCTGGCGCGGCCACCTTGGGCCCTTTGCGCTCAATCGAGATATCGGGTTGTGAGGCGGGAAGGCCGTCAACCGTCAAGGTCAGTCGACGCGGCGTGACGAAGCTTTGTGCGTTGTCATAATCAAGCCGCGCCTCCTTAAGCCCCTCGCAGACACGGAGTTTTAGGTCGGCCGCGGCCTTGGTTTGCATACGCGCCGGGATTTCCTCCGACATGAGCTCAAGCAACAACTCAGCCATCACCTGGGGCTCCGCTCTCTTCGCTTGCCAGCCATGCTTCGCAGCAGGCTTTAGACATCGCGCGCACGCGTCCAATATAGGTGGCGCGCTGGGTCACACTGATGACGCCGCGCGCGTCTAACAGGTTAAACAAATGGCTCGATTTCATGCATTGGTCGTAGGCCGGTAGCGGCAGCGCCGGGACGCAGCCCAGCAGAGCCTCGCATTCTTTTTCAGCATCAGCAAAATGGCGCAGCAGGATGTCGGTATCAGCAAATTCGAAATTGAAGGCAGAGAATTCGCGCTCAGCCTGTTTGAACACGTCACCATAGGTGATTTTTGCGGCGCCTTCGGCGCCGTTCCAATCGAGGTCATAGACATTGTTGACGCCCTGTACATACATGGCGAGGCGCTCCAGCCCATAGGTCAACTCGGCCGATACCGGGTCGCAATCGACGCCGCCGACCTGTTGGAAATATGTAAACTGCGTGACTTCCATGCCGTCGCACCAAACTTCCCAGCCTAATCCCCAGGCGCCAAGCGTTGGGCTCTCCCAATCATCTTCGACAAAGCGGATATCATGCGCGTGGGCGTCGATGCCGAGGCGCGCCAGGCTTTCAAGGTAGAGCGCCTGCACATCCTTCGGCGACGGCTTCAGGATAACCTGAAACTGGTAATAATGCTGGAGGCGATTAGGATTTTCGCCGTAGCGCCCATCGGTCGGGCGGCGCGATGGCTGCACATAGGCGGCGCACCACGGCTTTGGCCCTAGGCTACGCAGCGTCGTTGCTGGATGAAAGGTGCCGGCGCCGACTTCCAAATCATAGGGTTGCAGGATGACGCAGCCTTGCTCGGCCCAGAAGCTCTGTAGCTCCAGGATCAGCGACTGAAAAGATGCGTGCCGACTCGCGCCCATGAGGTTTTCTATCACGTAGCCGCTTCTCTGGCGGCGGTCAACGTTCGAACGGCACGCAGCTGCGCGGCCTAAACCTCACAGGTATGGGAATCAAGCGAGGCTGTGTATGCCTCGCATTTGGGGCATTGGACCATATCTTTAGCGCGGATTCTGAAACGTTTTTTACGCGGCGGTTGTTCTGCCTGTGCTGTGTGTGCCTGGCGTCTTCGATTGACACGTCCAACGGCTTTGAAGCCATACCAGACAACCGCGATAAGTGCGATCAGGATAAGAAGTTTGGGTAGACTAAAACCGAACATTACCGGTCAGTTGCGATCCTCAATATTATCCTGATCGTCTGCTTCGTTAAGTTTTGCCGCTTTGGCTTTCATTCTGCCCATCGCTTTGAAGCCGTACCACACGACAGCAATCACTGCGATCAGAATAATGAGCTTCATTGGACTAAACATATATTCCTCCACGTGACGGTAGCTCAGGCTAGCGACGCAATCTCATCTATCCGATTGATGGTTAACGCCGATTCCGTTTGCTTCGCTACCGGGTTCAAAGCGCAATCTGGCGCTTGCAGCCCTCCGGGTCAAGCCTTGTCGGAAGTTTGGTCGTGGCGGATCAGGCGTATGACCCGCAGTCGCTTGCTAAAAATACCGGGTAGAACAGACATTTACAGCCGTTGGCCGTTATAGCTGGGCAAAATCAGGGAAATGGACCTCAATTATCGCGCTGCCGACAATTTGATCGACATATTCTTAATTTAAACATCTGGGTGGTCAGCACTTCCGGCGCGTGATCGGCATCTATTTCTATTTGCCAATACGCCGATACGCTGCACATGCCGGCCATCACTTCAGCACAAGCCGCTATATTGCTCATTTTCATTGTCAATTTCCAATACGACTCCAGCCGGGATTTCGTCGCCTTCGATTTCGATGTTCTTAACAGGAATGTTAGTAGCGTTCCAATGCGCTCAAATTTTACCGTCGAGAGTATTAGTGTCCGGAGTGATCTATGATTAGGACAATATGCGTCGTGCCGGTTGGGATATCCGAAATACTAATCTACAGGCTTCATGATCGTTGCCATGGTCTTCGCAGGCACTTTAGCTGTCACAAACTCCCCTGCTTAATGGGTTAGAGGAAATCTTCATGGCAAACGCCATACCCGGCGCTAACAGCGATGCCGCCATAAATCCAACCAGCCAAATTTTCACATGTATCATCGATTTCTCGCGTGCCTGACATAGGCTAGGGCAGTATCAGCAGTTAGACTGAGTGTCATGTCCGCGTTTGGCTGAGAAGAGAAGTGCTTAGCATATCTGATTAAGAACAGCGTTTGGGCGGGAAACGGACAATCCCCAGCCACCGTCGCAAGCCAAATCGCCCAATTTGGCGCGCGAATCTTTTGGCCACCCCGCAGGCCTATAGGCAAGATAGAGAATGCTGAACACTGCAGGCGATTCAATCTCTGACATAACGGCGTGCTGGCTGGCGCAGTTTGAGCGCTTGCTCTTGGCCGGTGATTGGTTGGCCGTCAAAGCGCTTTTTCACCCTGAATGTCATTGGCGCGATGTATTGGCGCTGAGTTGGGATATTCAAACGGTGAGTGGCGCTGAGCAGATCGTGGCGCTGTTGCAATCTCATGTCGGCCGCGCCCGGCCGAGTGGGTTCAAGATCGATGCGGAGCGGACGCAGCCGCGTCGGGTTACCCGGGCCGGCAGCGATGCGATCGAGGCGATTTTCACTTTCGAGACCGCCGATGGCCGCGGCGAGGGCGTGTTGCGCTGCATCCCAGACGATGATGACTGCGGCAAATTCAAGGCCTGGACGCTGCTAACCGCGCTTCGCCAACTCCGCGGATTCGAGGAACGTGTTGGAACATCGCGGCCCAGGGGCGAAGCCTATTCGCGCGATTTTCATGGACCCAACTGGCTTGATCTCCGAAGTGCCGCTACCGCTTATGACGGAAGAGAACCGGTGGTGCTGGTGGTGGGTGGCGGCCAAGCCGGGCTTTCCATCGCAGCGCGCCTGACCCAACTCGGCGTCGATACGCTGATTGTCGATCGCCACCCGCGCATTGGTGATAATTGGCGCATGCGCTATCATGCGCTCACTTTGCACAATCAGGTGCATGTCAATCATCTCCCTTACATGCCGTTTCCGCCGAACTGGCCCACCTATATCCCAAAGGATAAGCTGGCCAACTGGTTCGAAGCCTATGTCGAGAGCATGGAGCTAAATTTCTGGACCGGGGTGGAGTTTCGCGGCGGTACCTATGATGCGGTGGCGGAACGCTGGACGGTTGAACTCCGTTACGCTGATGGCACAGTGCGCAAGATGCATCCCTGTCACATAGTTATGACAACGGGCGTTAGCGATATTCCCAATCTGCCGGATATACCGACTCTGGCGGCATATACAGGCACGCTGATCCACTCCAGCGTTTACGAGGATGGGGAGGCCTGGAATGGCCGTGATGCCCTGGTCATCGGCACCGGTAACAGCGGCCATGATATTGCGCAGGATCTCTATTCGAGCGGCGCCCGAGTGACGCTGGTACAGCGTAGCCCGACCCAGATCGTGAATGTCGAACCCAGTGCGCAACTTCCCTACGCCCTCTATGACGAAGGCCCGCCACTAGAGGATTGCGACCTCATCACTGCCTCGATGCCGCTCGCCGTGGCGCGGAAATCGCATATTCTCCTGACGACACGGGCGAAGGAGATAGATAAGCCGCTTCTCGATCGCTTGACCGATGTTGGCTTCAAGCTTGATTATGGCGAAGATGGATCCGGATGGCAGTTCAAATATTTAAGTCGCGGTGGGGGCTATTATTTCAACGTCGGTTGCTCGGACCTGATCGCTGACGGCAAAATCAAGCTCGTCCAATATTCGGATATCGCTGGATTTACCGCCGCCGGCGCAAAGACGACGTCTGGCGATTTGTTGCCTGCGGACCTCACGGTCCTCGCCACTGGTTATAAGGGTCAGGAGTCTTTGGTGGGGAGATTGTTTGGTGCCGGCGTAGCTGATGCTGTTGGGGCGATCTGGGGCTTTGGCGAGGCACAGGAGCTACGCAATATGTTCCAGCGCACCGGACAGCCTGGCCTCTGGTTCCTTGCCGGTAGCTTCGCCCAATGCCGGATCTATTCCAAATATCTCTCCATACAGATCAAGGCCTGCGAAGAGGGCCTGCTTCCCCGAGCACGGCCGGCGATATCTGAGCCAAAACCTGGGTCGCAAAATTAATGGGAGACGGGGAGTGAAATTTGGCGTGTTTCTTCCGAATGGCAGCAATGGCTGGGTCATTTCTGAGGCAGTGCTACCCTATGCGCCGACATATAAGCATCTGAAGGCCATCGTTCTCGAAGCGGAAAATCAGGGCCTGACATTTGCTTTGCCGATGATCAAATTCAAAGGGTTTGGCGGCTCTACCGGCTTTTGGGACCACTGCATGGAGCCCTTTACCCTGGTGGGCGCGCTGGCGGCTGAGACGAAAACACTGAATTTCATCCCGACCGTCGCGCTGTTGGCTCTACATCCGGCCTACACCGCTCGGATGATGGCGACCCTGTGCAATATTAGTCAGGGCCGGATGGGTTTGAATGTGGTTACCGGCTGGAACGCGCCCGAATATGAGCAGATGGATTTGTGGCCCGGTGCAGCGTTCTACGAATCGCGTTATGAATTTGCGTCCGAATATCTCTCGATTTTGAACGATTTATGGACTACCGGCAGAAGCAACAGGAAGAGTAAATTCTGGAATCTCAACGATTGTTACTGCTTGCCAATGCCGGATTATCCCATCCCCATCGTCAGCGCGGGGCAGTCTCCTGCCGGCGTCGAGTTCTGCGGTCAACATGCCGACCAACGTCTGGTGATCGGCCAACCCAAGGTTCTTGACCAACTTGCACTGCGGAAAAAATCAGGTCCTGGGAGCAAATACCAAACCTACATTTTGTTACACATGATTATTGAAACGACTGATGAGAAAGCAAAGCAGGTCGGCGAAGAGATCATTCGCAAAGCGGACAAAGTCGCGATCGCAAATATGATCTCCAGCGCGCAATTAGATTCCAACAAAGGTGGTAGTAGCGAAGGGGTGCAAATTTCTCTGGATCGGCCGTTGGAAGAGGGCAACTCGGCTTTTACCGCGATTCCGGTCATCTATGGGTCGCCGGCAACAGTCGCCATGAAACTCGATACAATGGCTGAAAAAACCGGGGCCGATGGTTTCATGTTCAGCTGGAACGATTTTGAAGTTGGCATCCGAGCGTTCGGTCAGGAAGTTCTGCCGCGCCTGACTTGTACCTGAATCGATATGACGGTCGCGCAGCCCACCCGTTTCCAACTTCTTGCCGTTTTAATTAAGTTTGAATTCGGTTTAGGGTCGTTGCCGATCCGAGGCAAGCGTACCCCGTAACGGTTGCGAAATAATGATCGTGAAACAAACCGAGGTGACACCATGCCGCAATACCTAGTGCGCTGCCGTTATACTCCCGAAGCGTGGAATGGATTGGTTTCGAATCCGGAGGATAGGACCACGCTTGCGGAGAAGGTGTGTGAAAGCTTTGGTGGCAAGCTTCATCACCTCTATTTTGCCTTCGGCGAACATGACCTGATCGAGATTATCGAAGCGCCGGACGATAAAACTATGATGGCGATCATGATGGCGACCGCCGCGTCCGGAAGTCTCACCGATATGACAACTACCGTGTTGATAAGCGCCGCCGACGCACGTGATGCGATGACCCTAGCCAACAACCAAGCCGGAGTCTATCGGCGCCCGGGGACCGAATGAGCAACACGCATTCGCCGTGAGTTCAGCATGATAACTCCCGCCGATCCGGCAGAAATTGCGGTGGCCTCAGACGCCGTGGATTCAATCGAAGACCCAGTTATGATTGCAGTGCTAGCCAACCGCTTCGACGGCATCGTGCGCGAAATGTCAAACACCTTGTTGCGTGCGGCACGCTCGACCGTGATCGCTGCCGCCAAGGATTTTTCCTGTGCGATCCTCACCGCTGATGACCAGCTTATCACTGCGGCAGATGGCTTGCCGGTCCATGTGTTTGGCGCTTCGCTGCAAACTCGGGCCATGCGAGAACTGCATACCGATATCGCCGAAGGCGACGCCTTCCTGCACAACGATCCCTATCTCGGTAATTCACATGCCGCCGATCACGCCATGCTGGCGCCTGTCTTTATCGACGGTGAACATCTGTTTACAGTATGCGCAAAAGCCCATCAGGCCGATATCGGCAATAGCGTGCCAACGACCTATCAGGCCTTCGCCCGCGACGTATATGAAGAGGGCGCCCTAATTTTCCCCTGCGTCCGGGTGCAGCAAAATTATGAAACCAACGCCGATATCGTCCGCATGTGCCGCCGCCGTATTCGCGTGCCCGAGCAATGGTATGGCGATTTTCTCGCGCTGATCGGCGCGGTGCGTATCGGCGAGCGTCGCTTAAAAGCGCTTTGCGCAAAGAGAGGCACCGAAACGGTTACGCGTTTTGTAGGCCGCTGGATGGATTATTCAGAAGCACGCATGGCGAGCGCCATCCGGGCGTTGCCATCGGCCAGCTTGGTCAGCGAAAGCACACATGATCCGGTCGAAGATATTTTGCCCGATGGGATCCGGGTGCAAGCCAAGCTGATGATTGATTCTGCAGCCGCGATTATCGAGGTTGACCTTCGCGATAATGTCGATTGTGTCGATTGCGGCCTCAATCAAACTGAAGCGAGTTGCTTGGCAAACGTGTTCACGGCGATCTTAAACTGCCTTGCCGACGATATTCCGCATAACTCGGGCGCTTTCCGGCGCGTCCGCGTATTGCTGCGTGATAATTGTATCGTCGGCCGCCCAGCCTTTCCCCATAGCTGCTCGGCCTGCACCACTAACGTCGCCGAGCGGCTAATTTATTCTGTTCAAGGCGCGTTCGCCCAGTTGGGCGAGGGCTATGGCCTGGCGGACGGTTCGTCAACTATGGGTGCCGCGATGGCCGTGATTTCTGGACAAGATGCACGCCGTGGCGGCGATCCATATGTTGGGCAGCTGTTCCTTGGCCTCGGCGGCGGACCGGCCGGGCCGGTGGCCGATGGCTGGCTGACCTACTGTATGCCGACCGCAGCGGGAATGATCCGCCTCGACAGTGTCGAACTTGACGAGGCGCGATATCCGATCGAGATCGATAATATCCGCATTCTGCCCGCTACTTTAGGGGCGGGTCGACAATGTGGCGCGCCTGTGACCGAGGTGGTGTATGGCCCGACGACCTCACCGTTTACCGTGGTTATTCCCTCGGACGGGCATCATTCTCCACCACGCGGCGCGCATGGTGGTGCCGATGGCTATCCCGGTGCAACATTCAAACGTACTGCTGATGGCACCGAGGTAAAACTTGCAAACTTCGTGCAGGCCGAGATTGCGCCTGGCGAAACCCTGCGCGGCATTGAAGGTGGCGGTGCTGGCTATGGTGACCCGCGCACCCGCAAGCCGGCCCGTGTCCTCCGCGACGTGGAGCGAGGTTGGGAAACCCAAGAACGGGCAGCAGCCGTCTATGCAGTCGTTCTGACGGGCTCGCTTGACGATGATACACTGGCCTTGGATGTTGAAGCGACAGATGACCTTCGCGCCCAAATAATGGGATCTTAGGGTTAGGGTAGTTGCGCTTTATATAAGGCTGCACCCCAAACAGAATAGAGTTTGCCGTCGCACCCAAGCAAATTCCTCCGCGTCCTGCCATTGAAACCTGGGCCTTCACGAAACGGGCAATCGAGAGCGCCGGTGGCGTGGTTAACGGCTAATATCTCAGCGTCGTCGGATAGCCCAGGGGGCCGCCGTCGTGGCGAGTGCGGACAGTGACAGGCAGGCAGGGAGAGACTGTATGGATTTGTTTTTTCGTGACCCTGAAGTCATTGTCGTCGAGATTGATGCGGAGTAATGCGACACTGGGTAAGATCATCCTCAATTCGCTCTCACAAGGATCACAAAACATGGATATTGGCGTTTTCTTCTTTCCAACCCACTATTCTATCGAGCTTACGGAGCTTGCGACGGAACTGGAACAGCGCGGTTTCGAATCGCTGCTCACCTGCGAGCACACTCATATCCCGGTCAGCCGAAAAACGCCGTTTCCAGGTGGTGGCGAGGTGCCGAAGCAATATTATCATACTTATGATCCGTTCGTGGGTCTGAGCTTTGCTGCCGCTGTGACCAAGACGCTCAAAATAGGCACTGGAATTTGTTTGGTGCCGCAACATGACGCGTTCAACCTGGCCAAATCGGTTGCCAGTGTCGATCGGCTTTCCGGTGGGCGATTTATTTTCGGCATCGGCGGCGGCTGGAACGTGGATGAGATGGAGAACCATGGGGTTGAGTATAAAAATCGCTTCAAGGTGATGCGTGAAACCATCCTGGCGGCCAAGCAGTTATGGACCCAGGAGGCAGGCGAATATCACGGTGAGTTCGTGGATTTTGACCCAGCCTTTTCCTCGCCGAAGCCGATTCAAACGCCGCATCCACCAATTCTCCTGGGCGGCGAGACCGATTACACGCTGCGCCGCATAGTTGAATATTGTGACGGTTGGTTCCCACGCGGGCCGATTGACATGGTGGACGGGATGGCCCGTCTGCGCCGCATCGCCGGTGAGGCCGGACGTGACATGGCGACGCTCTCCACTACGATCTTCAACGCCGCCCCCCACGCTGCTGCGCTCGAGGGCTACCGCGCCGCCGGCGTGAATCGCGTACTCCTACAAATGCCGTCGGAAGGTCGCGACGCCTGCCTCAAGACGCTGGACAGCTATATGCCGTTGCTCGGGTAGGGAGCGGGATAAGGAGACCATCTCACCGTATTAATTCGCCTAGCGCGATTTGAGTTGCGCGCCGTAGTTTTCGC
>CAYPSQ010000047.1:0-19664 GCA_964413115.1 uncultured Rhizobiaceae bacterium
AAAGCCTATCTTTCCGTATTTGCCGTGCTCGAAAAACCGGTACCGTCCAGATTACTTGCCCGCTTCGCCTGGGAAGTGCTCCGCAGTCGATCTGGCTAGCGCTGGTCTAAACTGCCCGAAGCCACGGCCTGAATTTTCCTCCGCCGCGCGTCGGTAGCCGCCATATCGACGACACCTGCGGCATCAAGGGTGAGGCCGTAAACCGTCTCGGCGCGTTCACGCGTGATCCAGCCTTCGTCCAGATCCTGTTTTACCGACCCGACCTCGCGCGCGGTAGGCGGCCCATAGCCTCCACCGCCCGACGAAATCGAGATAATGGTTTCGCCCGGCAGGAGCTCAACATCACCGTAGGCAGCTTGCGGCGTGATATCTCCGTTGCCACTGCGCTTGAATATCTGAATCGGGCCGCCCGGCAAGCCGCCGCGTGTGCCCGCCGCCGGATTGATCGTGCCGTCGGCGACGTATAATACACGAAAGCTATTGTCTTCGCTGGGGCCGAACTCCACTTCGATACTGGGTGCACCGCGATAGGTCCCCGCGCCTTCGGTGTCGGCAAGCAGGCGCCGGCACTTTACGTGCAACGGATGGGAAAGCTCGTCCACTTCAATGCTGTCCTGGCGGCACATACCGGCGTTGCCGACATGGACAATCGGCATCCAAGCATCAGCCTCTGGTGAGCCCGCACCGCCGGTGACGCCCAGAACTAGTTGATTGACAAAAATCTCATTGCCGCGGCGAGGGTCTCGCCCAGATATGACTCCACAGGTGGGCGGAATGATTGGCCCCGCCTCCGCCATTCCGAATCCCTCGGCCAGTTCAGCGAGTGCGCGCTGGGTCGGATTTGAGACGCGGTCCGCCAAATTTGTGGTGGCCACCGAACAACTGTGGGGGTGGCGCGGAATCCCAGTAACGCAATTCTCGCGCAGCAACACCTCGACACGGCGGAAGCTACCGGCGTTGGGCGGCACGGTGTGGTCTTTAATGCCGTTGAATATACCGACCATGGCGGCAGTGATTGAGCACGCTTCTGAGAGATTGAGGCCGCACGGTTGACAGTCCAGATTGTCGCGTAGATCCACCCGAATGCTCCCGGCCTCAGCTTCCACCTTGACCGTTACTTTGGTGGGTATTCCATCCGGCACCCCAGGATAGGGGTCATGTGCCGAAATGGCCGTCACGGTCCCGCTCGGCAGGCTACCAATCGCCTGGATCATGCGCTGCTCGGAATAATCGAACCAGTTCTCGACATACTCCTCAAGCGTTTCCCAGCCGATGTCTTCGCCCAGTTTCAACAGCTCGCGCTCTCCGATGCGCGCCGCGCCCAGCGCCGCCAAATAATCGCCCCACCACTGATCGGGCACACGAATGCGCATGCGGCACATGCGTACAATATCTTCTATAGTCTGGTAATCCTCCTGAACCTTGACGGCTGGAAATATCAGCGCTCCCTCCTCATAGACATCGCGTGCATGGCCCATATAGGTGGTGGGCTCGGAATTGCCGCAATCCGCCTGATGCGCCTTGGCCAGCACCGTTAGGCGATGCACGCCGGCATCGTCAATCACGGGCACGATAATGCAATGATCGGCCGGATGAGAATTACCGTGATAGGGCGAGTTGTGCAGGAAGGCATCACCGCGCTTGAGTTCGGGGTGATGCGCTTTGACTTCGCGCGCCATGATATCCGGACCGATCATGACATGAATGGGGAGGCTCTCCGCCGCCGACAGCAACCGGCAATCGGCGGTCAGGATAACGCAGGAAAAATCATGCGCGGTATTAAGCACGCCCGAGCGCCCGGTACGAAATAGCGTGTTCTGCATCCGCCGCGCGATCGCCTCGAGCCGATTGGAGAGGACCGCCATGCGCGCACCATCGCTCGCCCGGCCGCTGCCGATTTTATTGTTTTGTTGCGCCGCTGACATTTCAAATCGCCTTTTAGTGAGCGCAAATAGTGCGCGGCGCACTCGGTTGACGCAAGAGATACATACGATTGGTCGTTGGCCGCCAAGATTTCGAACCTGGCCACTCCGACAGACAAATCCAGCCCCTGCCTATGCTGTCGATCCAGCAAATTCATTGAGATATGGTGGAATTCCAGTTACCCAAGACACATGAACAGGGCAAAGAATTATCACTTCACTAGCGCTCTCGGCCAGATTGGCTCCGAGTTGGTTCCTGCGCTGAAGCGCCGCTACGGCTTGGATCGTATAGTCGATTCCGACGTTCGTATTCTCGCAGTAAGCGATATCGATGCGGCGCTCAGCGAGCTAGCCCTATTCGCCTAAAGGCAAAAGGAAATGAGCGGTTCCGCATGAATGATATCGTCCGCGACAAGGCTGCCATCGTCGGCATTGGGCGCAGTAAATTCGGTCGTTTCCTGAGCGATAGCCAGCTTAAGCTCGGAGCCACCGCGCTTAAAGCCTCGCTCGTTGATAGTGGTCTCGAGCGCAACGATATAGATGGCCTATCGCTCCATATGGGCTGGCCGCTCGGCCTTGACTACGACCAGATCGCCGAGGCTTACGGCCTTGACGTGCGCTATGTCACCCAGATGTGGACGCATGGCCGATTTATCGCCTACACCCTGCAACATGCGGCCTTAGCGGTAATCACGGGAATGGCCGATGTGGTGGCCTGCGTCACCGCCATCAGCTTCACCCGCGAGCGCGACATCTTGGGTGGCCCCGGCGATATGGAAGGCATGCGTGAGGGCGGCGGCACGCACGGCGAGAACCCACCCTACGGCCTCACCGCACCCGCCGCCGGCGCGGCGTTGGCATACCAGCGCTATATGGCGCTCTACGGCACGACCAGCGAACAGCTCGCGGCGGTGCCGATCGCCTTCCGCAAACACGCGCAGCTCAATCCGCACGCCTATACCTACGGCAAGGGTGAGCTCTCGCTTGATGAGCATCAAAGCCAGCGCATGATCGTCGATCCCTTACGTTTGTTCGATTGCAGCTTAATTTCGGACGGCGCCGTGGTGATCCTAGTTACCAGCGCCGAGCGCGCTCGCGATCTCAAGCAGAAGCCGATCTACATTTCCGCCATGCAAGGCCTGAGGAGCGGCCGTGATGAATTTATATTCGCACCGCGCGGCATGGGCCTCAATCAGCAATCGAACATGCGCACCGGGGCCGACGAACGCGACCTCGCCGTCTACCGCAACGCCGGCATCGTGCGCGATGATATCGACGGCCTCTATACATATGACGCCTTTTCGCCGCTACCATTGTTTGTGCTCGAGCGCTTCGGCTTTTGCGCCCCCGGCGAAGCCGCCGACTGGGCCCAGAACGGACGCATCGAGCTTGGTGGCGAGTTGCCGATGAACACCTCCGGCGGCCTCCTCTGCGAGGGCCATATAGGAGGCTGGAATTCAGTTTACGAAATCGCCAGCCAATTACGCGGCGTCTGCGGCAAGCGCCAAGTCAAAGACGCTAAGCATCTACAATGGGGCACCGCCTGGGGCGATTCCCTTATTTTTCGGAGCTAAATCATATGGACATCAGTCAAAAACCTCTGCCCCGAATGACGCCGGACACCGAGCCTTTTTGGCAAGGCTGCCAACGTCATGAGCTCCTGCTCGCAAAATGCAACGCCTGCAACAAGGTGCATCTACCACCGGGCCCGGTCTGCCCTTTCTGTTTTTCCGACGATCTCGGCTGGCGCCAGGCATCGGGCCGTGGCAGCGTCAGCGCCTGGACGGTGGTGCATAAGGAATGGTTTGCCGCCTTCAGAGACGACCTCCCATACAACGCCGCGCAAATCGAACTCGAAGAGGGCCCGCGCCTCACTGCCAACCTAATCGGCGTTGATAATGACAAAATCACCGTCGGTATGGCGGTCGAAGTCGCTTTCGACGACGTGACCGAGGACGTAACCCTACCGCGCTTCCGGCCGATGTCCTAAATTAGCCGCGGTAGTGCGGCTCCGGCAGACCCGGCACATCCACTGCTACCTCGAACAACGCACCCGCTAGTGGCTCCGCCGCCCGTTGTTCTTTAGTCAGGCGGAAGAAGGCGCTGGTGACATAGAGGGTTTTAAGATCGGAGCCGCCTAATGCGCAAGAGGTGACGCGCGAGACCGGCAACAGGATTTCGCCCACCACGCGGCCATTCGGCGAGTGACGCAACACCCGCCCGCCATCAAAACGTGCACTCCACAGATAGCCCTCGGAATCCACGGTAGCGCCATCAGGGATGCCGGGGACCGCGGCGCTTTTCGCGAACACGCGCCGTTTCGAGAGGGCGCCGGTCTCGGGCTCCAGATCATAGGCGTATATTTTTTTGAGCAGGCTGTCAGCGCAATAAAGCGTGCGTCCATCGGGCGAGAAGGCGACACCGTTGGAAAGCGTGATGCCGTCCGCCGCCGCATAGCTTTTATGGTTTGAGTTGAGTCGATAGAGATGGCCTGACGGCCGCTTCAGCATCTTGTCCATGGTGCCAGCCCAGAAACGGCCCTGGCGGTCGGCGCGGCCATCGTTAAGCATCGTGCCTTCCCTGTCAGCGCGCGGATCATGCAACGGCTCATAGGCGCCGCTTTCGGGATCATAGAGGGCAAATCCCTTGCGCCCGGCGATTACTAGCCCACCGCTTTCACGCAGCGCGAAAGAATGCACCTTGTCGGGCGGCGTCCAGCTATCCACCTTGCCGCTTGCTACATCCAGTCGGTGGATCGCCGGACGAAACACATCGGTCCACCAGAGACATGCCTTGTCCGAATCCCAAATCGGCACCTCGCCGAGCACGTCTTTGGTATTCGCCGCCACGCTCACGCTGCCGCCAATATTATTCATCCACATTTCCCCTTTCCCGCACTGTACCATAGCTGCGATTGCGGCATAATCGTGCCCGGCATCTGGGGATACAAAATGAACAAGCGCTGGAAGATACGGCCAGAGGGCTCGAACTGGGGCGATTTCGGCGCCGACGATCAATTGGGCCGCATCAATCTGCTGACCGAGGACTGTGTTCTTGAGGCGGCGAAAGAAGTGCGCACCGGGCGCAATTTCTGCCTCAGCATGCCGCTCGACCTGCCAGGCGGCAATGCGATCAATCCCAGCCGCCTGCCGCCAGAACTGAAACCGGTCATCCGTGAGGGCGAAATCGCATTCGACAGCGCGGCGCGGCGCGATAATCCGCTACAGACCGATCTCCTGTGCGATGATGCAATGTTTATCCACAGTCAATATTCAACACAATGGGACAGCTTCGCCCATATCGGCGCAATGTTTGATGCCGACGGCGACGGCACAGCCGAGCATGTCTATTACAATGGCTTCAAAGTGGTCTCAGACGACACCGGCGAGGGGCTATACGGCAAAGTCGGCGCAGTCAATCTCGGCATTCAGCACATGGCTGAATCTTGCCTCCAAGGGCGCGGTGTGATGATCGATCTGCGCACACATTGCGGCGATGAACGGCGCATGGTCGGTTATGACGAGCTTATGGCGATTATCAAGAAAGACGATGTTGAGGTGAGCACAGGCGATCTGGTGTGTCTGCATACTGGTTTTGCCGACCGCATCGTTGCCGCAGCGACAGCGCCTGACCCCGAACCTGTTGGCGCCGTCTGCACAGTGTTGGATGGCGGCGACAGAAAACTCCTCAACTGGATCAGCGAGAGCGGTCTCGCCGCCCTCATTTCCGATAATGTCGCGGTTGAGGAATCCTCTTCCGTTGCCCGCGAGATGACCGAACCCGGTCCCGTCCTGCCGCTGCACGAGCATTGCCTGTTCAAGATCGGCGTACCCCTGGGTGAGCTGTGGCATCTGAGCAGACTCGCCGCTTGGCTGCGCGAAAACCGGCGTTCGCGTTTCTTCCTCACGGCACCGCCATTACGCATGCCGGGTGCAGTCGGCTCGCCGGCGACGCCGGTCGCGACGGTATGAGCACCCCCGCCATGGATATGCCAACAGCGAAGACCGGGATGGCGCTGATCGATGAAATGGCCGCGCGCTTCCCAGATCGCGAAGCGCTGGTTGGCGGTGGCGAACGCTATAGCTGGGTGGAATTTCGTGACCGCACGCGGGCGTTGGCCAAGGGTCTCCACGCTGCCGGAGTCAGGCGTGGCGACAAGGTAGCCATTCTGATGGGCAACCGCCCCGAATGGCTGTTTTCTGATTTCGCCATCATGGCTTTGGGCGGCGTTATGGTTGCGGCCAACACCTGGGCGACCGCGCGCGAACTCGCCTATCAACTGAGCCATTCCGAATGCCGCCTGCTGCTGATGTCGTCGGGCTTCCTGAAGCGAGACTACACCGCGCTGATCGAAGAGGCGCGCGCGGATACCTATGACTTAAGTGGCCTTGAGCGGATATTCTGTCTCGGCGACGACCCTCCGCCGGACGGCATGGAAGCGTTTGAAGAACTATGGCAAATCGGCGTCGACGTGCCAGACAGCGAGATCGACGCCGCCCAGGCGGCGGTCAAGGGGGAGGACGTGGCCTGTCTGCTCTACACTTCGGGTTCGACCGCGCTGCCCAAAGGCGTGCTGTTGCAGCATTCCGCCTTGATCGAAAATATGTGGGGCATCGGCGAGCGCTTGCGCCTCTTACCGGATGACCGCCTCTGGCTAGCGGTCTCTCTATTTTGGGGTTTGGGCTGCGAGAATGCGCTGTTTGCCGTCTGGACGCACGGCGCCTGCATCGTGTTGCAGTCGCATTTCGACGCCGGCGAGGCGTTACGCTTGATCGAGGCCGAACGCTGCACCGTCTTTTACGGAACGCCCAACATGACCCTGGCGCTGGAAGAACATCCCGACTGTGCCGGGCGCGATCTTTCGTCGCTCCGCACCGGCGCTACTCTAGGTTCGCCCGAGCAAATCCGCCGCCTGGCCAATCTCGGCGTGCCGGAGATCTGCCAAGTTTATGGCCTTACTGAAACGTACGGAAATTGCACGGCTAACGACGCCCATGACAGTCTGGCGCTACGTACGGAAACGATCGGCAGGCCGCTACCCGGCAACGACATCATCATTGCCGACATGGAGACAGGCCGCCTGTTGCCGCAAGGCGAAACCGGCGAAATTCGCCTCAAGGGTTATGTGACGCCAGGTTATTTCAAGGACCCGGAAAAAACCGCCGAGTCATTCGATTCGGGCGGTTATTTCTGCACCGGCGATCTTGGCTTTTTCGATGCCGACGGCTACCTCTATTTCCGTGGTCGCACCAAAGAACTGATCAAGTCCGGCGGTATCAACGTGTCACCGGCCGAAATCGAGGAAGTTCTGATCGGCCACTCAGCCGTAGAACTCGCCTATGTCATCGGCCTCAAAGACCCCCGCCGCGACGAGATCGTCGCGGCGGTGATCGTCGCGCGGGAGAAAGTCGAGGCTGAAACCCTG
This sequence comes from uncultured Rhizobiaceae bacterium, assembly GCA_964413115.1. GTDB lineage: Bacteria > Pseudomonadota > Alphaproteobacteria > UBA828 > UBA828 > PTKB01. The sequence continues at coordinate 7,348 of CAYPSQ010000047.1, forward strand.
CTTGCCCTCTGCTGTGAAACGCTCGCCGTCTATAAGATACCGCGCCGGATAAAATTTGTGACTGCCGCGGAATTGCCGCTGACCAGCACCGGAAAGCTACAAAAGAATCGGTTGAAGAATTTATTCGACTGACCAGATCAAAGCCCTCTCCCTGCGGGAGAGGGCTAGAGAAAGGTAAATGCAAAGTCGTGCATTGAATAGACCAAACTAGATTTCATGGCGTTACCCTTTCCATTTTCTGCTCGATGGCGCCGAAAATACTGCGGCCATCTGCGTCTTTCATGTCAATATGGATGACGTCATCAAAGCGCATCAATTCTGTGTGGCGATCAAGCTTGTCTACTTTCTCAATCATTCGCCGCTCCAGCAAACAGGACGATCCGCGCGCACGGTCGCTGTTAGACACCGTGCCCGAACCGAGAAGCGTGCCGGGGCCGAGGGCGCGTGTCCGTGCGGCATGGGCCAGCAATTGCGGAAAGCTGAAATGCATCTCAACGCTGCAATCGGGATCGCCTATCAGATCGCCGTTAAGGGTGCTGACAAGCTGGCCATGCAGACGCGCGCCATCCCAAGCAGCGCCCAACTCGTCCGGCGTGATCGCCACGGCTGAGCAGGCGGTAGGCGGCTTACCATGAATAAAGCCGAAGCCCTTCGCTAGTTCGGCCGGCACTAAGCGGCGCGCGGAGACATCGTTGATCAGCATGATCAAACGGATGCCCTTGCCGGCTTCAGCAGGCGTCGCACCCATCGAGATGGGGCCAGTGATGACCGCCGATTCGGCTTCGAAATCGATGCCCCAGGATTCGTCTGCCGCGAGGATCGGATCGCGCGGGCCGCCAAGCGGCTCGGACGCGCCCTGATACATCAATGGATCTGTCTCCAGCGTGTCGGGTAAGCTGTCACCCCGTGCGCGCCGCGCCAATTCAATATGGTTGAGATAGCCGCTCGCGTCGAGAAACTGCGCCGCGCGCGGTAGTGGTGCCGTCAGTGCGGCAAATTCGAGGGCGAAACTTTCCGTCGCACGCCCGGCTGCCAAATCATCGGATAGGTCCTTCAAGCCAGGCGCCAGCGCGTCCCAATTATCCAGCGCGGCACGCAAGCTTGGCGCCAGCGCCGCCGCGGATACGGCGCGCTCTAGGGCGCGATCGACCACGATCAAGCTGCCGTCGTGGCTATCTGCCTTGAGCGAAGCCAGTTTCATATTAACGTGTCCTTATCCTAATTTTAGCAACAATCGCTCAGCATACGCGTGTTGAACGCCATCAATTCGACGCGTTCAAAACCACATATACCTGCTCGATTGCCACAAAAATCTGCTGTGACGGTAAACATCTCATTAAACCAATTTTAGTCAGTGCGATTCGGCTCACTATTTCTGACTGGCGCGTGCCGGCAGTGGTCTTGTGCTAAAATAACGAGCTGATGCCAGCTCTTGCCCGCCGCTGCTATACCTTAACCGCCAAGGCGCAGCGATATAAACGAGACTGCACCCACCGCGCCGTCTCCTGAGCCACACCTGGCAGCATTAGCGTCAGTAGTTCAACACTGTTAGCGCGTCAGCACCATGCGGCCAAAGAAATTTCGACTTTCCATTACCTCATGCGCCGCCGCTGCCTCATCGAGGCCGAACGTTTTGTGTACCACCGGCTGCAGCTTGCCACGCACCATCAGGTCTAGCACCCTTTCGACCTGGGCCTTGGTCGAACGTCCGCAGCCATGCACACTAATATGTTTACGGAAAAATTCGACAAAATCGAGGTTGACCTGCTCGCCACCATGCGCACCGATGGTCGCCATCCGCGCGCCCACGGCCAACGCGTCGACCGACTGCACGAGAATGTCGCCGCCGATCATCTCTAGACACAGATCGACTCCGCGCCCACCGGTGAGCGCCCGCGCCGCATCACCGATATGCTCTTTTTGGTAATTGATAACGTCATCCGCACCGAGCGTGCGGGCACGCTCTAGCTTGCCGTCATCGCCCGCCGCAGCGATCACGCGTGCACCTGTCAATTTGGCAATTTGCACCCCCGCCGAGCCGACGCCACCACCGGCTGCTGTCACCAATACAGTTTCGCCAGCACGAATTTGTGCCACCTCCACTAACGCCTCCCAAGCCGTGGCGAAGGGAACTTGCCCCGCCACCGCATCGATCCAGGAAAGTCCGTCGGGAATACGAACGACATGGTTCTGGCCGCATTTAAGATATTCGGCATAGCCGCCCCAAACCGTGACGCCGAGCACGTCCGCATTGGCGCAGAGATTTTCCTTTCCATCGATACAGTCGCGGCAGACGCCACACGTCAGCATGAAATGAGGTGCTACACGGTCTCCCGGTTTAAACTGGGTTACCCCGTCACCAACATGCACGACTTCGCCGACCGCATCGACGCCCATCACATGCGGCATAGTGCTGGCGACACCGAACAGCCCCTTGCGCAAATCGGTATCGCAATGATTGACCGCGTTGGCGTGTACTTTGATCAGCAGTTCCCCTCCGCCGGGCACCGGGGTTTGCACGTCTTCATATTGAATGGTGTCGAAGCCTTTACCATAGCCATGAATCACTGCCGCTTTCATAACGCTTTCACCCTGTTTATTGCGTGCTCGCTGTGCGCCGCGAACGCCGCCGTGGCAGCACGGTGCAGGTTGCCATGGCGCCGGGCAAGGACATCGAGATCATCCGCATAGCCACCACCCACCACGCAGGCAAGTGCGACACTGCGTTGTAGGCAACAATCTATGACGTGATCATCGCGCGCGCGCAGCCCGGCATCACTCAGCGCCAGCTTACCCAGCTTGTCTTCCTGGTGCGGATCAACCCCGGCGTTATAAAACACGATGTCGGGCTGGTGCTTGTCGAGAAGGGGGCCGACATGGCTCTTTACCACCGAAAGATAGACGGCATCGCCTGTGCCCGCCGGCACGCCGATATCCAAATCGCTGACTTGCTTAACGTGCGGATAATTGGCCTCGCAGTGTAGCGAAAACGTATAAACGTCCGGCTCGTCCATGAAAAATGCTGCCGTGCCGTCACCCTGATGTACGTCGCAATCGATCACTAGTGCCTTTTGAATTTTTGTTTCGCGCCGGAGCACGGTGATCGTCACCGCCACGTCGTTGAAAATGCAGAAGCCCGCGCCATGGCCGGGAAAGGCATGATGACTACCGCCAGCGACGTTGCAGGCAAGGCCCTCTTCGAGGGCAAGGCGCGCCGTCAGAATCGTGCCGCCGACGGCCGCGCAACCGCGCTGCACCAAGGCTTGCGAAAGCGGCAACCCCAAGCGCCGCTCGGCCTTCTTGTCCAGCCTAAGGCCAAGAATCGTCGCCACATATTCGGGAGTGTGGGCCTCGCAAAGCTCCGATTCCGTCGCCGGCTCGGGCCGGCGCAGGGCGTCGCGATGAATCCCCCCATCGGCCAGTAATAGTTCTTTGATGCGACCGAACTTACCGATTGGAAAGCGGTGCCCGGGCGGCAGCGGCACGGTGTAATCAGGATGAAAGACGATAGCAGGTAGCATGGATTTGCTCTAATTCGAAAGTGCGGAGCGCCGCCTCAAAACAACGTCAGGGCATTTTCGGGCGGGCGACCGAGCACCGCTTTGCCGTCACAGACGACAATCGGCCGCTCGATCAACACCGGCTCAGCCCGCATCGCTTCAATTAACTTCAGTTCCGAAAGGCTTTCATTGGCCAAGCCGAGTTCGCCATAGGGCGCTTCCTTTTTGCGCATCAGCTCGCGCGGTGACATTTTCAACATACCGAGGATATTCTTGATCTCGGAGACGCTCGGCGGCGCTTTCAAATATTCGATGATATGTAGCGCCACGCCCTTGTCCCGCAATAATTGCAAAGTCTGGCGCGATTTTGAACAGCGTGGGTTATGATAGATCGTCACGGTCATGCTATCGCCTCTCCATTGGCCTGCTCTGTCCTCAGCGCAATCTGTCACGCTGGCCGAAACCTGTCCAGACTGGTCGCGAACTCCATTGCGGAACGCCTAAATCAAGGAAATTGTTGAAAATTATCGCCGGGCGGGGTTTGTTGCGCGGGATGTAACCTGAATTAACAGAGAGTCGGCGCGGCTCAGACGCGGACGGCATCAAAATAGAATGACGCGATCGACTTTCACCGGCGGACGCTATGGCGCGTATTTGATCGTCCTGGCCATACTTCTCACCGGTTTGCTGCTATTTGCCCCGCTCTCCACCCTGACGGCGGAGGAGGGTGCGGCAACGTTCAGCGATGACGAACTAGTTGAACTTGTGCAGACACTAGAAGACCCCGCCGAGCGCGAGCGCTTCTTGGGTGATCTCAAATCCTTATTGGCGGCACGCCAAGCACTCGACACACACGACAATAGCGCTAGTGCCGGCGCCTCAGCGATGATTAATATTTCCGACGGTCTTGACCGCGTAGGCAACGAGTTGGTTGGATTTTTTAAGGGCCTCGCCAATATACCGGAAGCCGCACGTTGGTTGGGCGATGAATGGTCGGAGGGAGAATCGCGCGATCTGTGGGCTGAAATGGTGTGGAAGCTGGCGGTAGTGATCGGTGGCGGCATCATCGCCGCCTTGGTTGTCTCGTTAGGCCTGCGCCGACCTCGGCGCTTCCTAGCATCCCGGCCGCGTCCCAAGGCCTGGCTGCGTCCGTTCGTGTTGCTCGGGTACAATTTAATGCATGTGGTACCGGTGCTCGCTTTTGCCGGTGCCGGTTACGGCTTGCTCACGGTGTTGGACCCGAATGAGGTGGTACGTTTGGTAGCACTGTCGGCAATTAACGCACATGTGGTCGCGGTGCTCCTCAAGACAGCAGCCTATCAGGGCCTTGCGCCCGCGACACCAAATTTACGCATGGCAACCATCACCGACCGCACCGCCGTCTATTGCGTCATTTGGTGGCGCCGCCTCATCAATATCGCGGTCTACGGCTATTTCATTTGTCAGGCAGCGCTGCTGCTGGGCCTGCCTGAGGTTGGATATCAGGCGTTGGTCAAAGTGTTGGGGTTGATCGTGGTAACCCTGCTGATCTCGCTGATTCTGCAAAATAGGGTGATTTTCGCAGCGTGGGTGCGCTCTGGTGGCGAACGTAAACGCTGGCGCGCGTTTTTTCTGGTCGCCTATCGCGTTGCCGATTTTTGGTACATTCTGGCGATCCTCTACGTTCTTGCTGGCGGCATGTTAGCAGCAGCACTAGGGCTGAACGGCTTCCTGTTTTTTCTCAAAAGCTCAGCCGCCAGTATTGCCATTATCTGGGCCATGGGCTTCGCTTTGATCGGCATCCAGAAAGCTGTGGACCGCGGTTTTCGCCTGCGTGCTAGGGTTAATGACCGCTATCCGGGCATGCAAGAGAGGGTCAACCGTTACCTGCCGGTGGCGCGGATCATCCTGCAATTGTTTGTCATTGCCTTGGCCATCATTTTGGTGGCGGAAGCGTGGAATATCGATATCTTCAACTGGCTCGCCAGCGATATTGGGAGCCTCATTATCGGGCGCCTTATCTCGATTGCCGCGATCGCCCTCGTCGCGCTGGTAATTTGGGAGGTCACCAGTTCGGTGGTCGACCGTTATCTAAGCGCCAGCGACGAAGCAGGGATGCAAAAGGCGCGGGGCCAGAGGGCGCGCACGCTATTGCCCCTGGTGCGCAATACGCTACGTATCGTCATCGGCGTGGTTGCGCTGTTGATGATCCTTACCGAAATCGGCATCGATGTGACACCGATCCTAGCCGGCGTCGGTGTTATTGGCCTGGCCATCGGTTTCGGCGCGCAAACATTGGTCAAGGATGTCATCACCGGCATATTCATTCTCCTGGAGAACAGCCTTGCCGTCGGCGATGTGGTGAGCATCGGCGGCTCGTCTGGCGTGGTGGAAACAATCACCATCCGATCTATTTGTCTTCGCGACATCCAAGGCAATGTACACACCATCCCCTACAGTTCAGCCGCGACCGTAACCAATATGACCAAGGAATATTCGCATTACTTGGTCGAGGTCGGTGTCGCATACCGCGAAAATTACGACGAGGTTACTGAAATACTGTGCAATGTGGGTGAGGATCTGCGCACCGATGCCGAATTTGGCGCCGATATTTTGGAGCCCATCGATATCATGGGCCTCGATAGATTTGAGGATTCCGCCGTCATCGTGCGTGCCCGCCTAAAGACCACAGCGGGCAAGCAATGGGGCATCGGGCGGGAATATAACCGCCGTCTCAAAACTGCCTTCGACGCGCACGGTATTGAAATGCCGTTCCCGCATCAAACAATCTATTTCGGCGAAGATAAAGAGGGCTGCGCGCCACCGGCCTTCATCAACCTCAAACCTGCCACCGAGATCGAGTCCTCCGGCCAAGGAACGTCCGCAGCTCCGACGGGAGAAGAAAAGGGCAATGATGTCGGCAATGGCGACGCTAGCAGCACTAGCGGCAAAGACCGCGCGTGAACTGACGGCCTGAAGTGAATAAGGACCAGCATATGCCACCCCAGCGCCAGATCGGGATGGTAAATTGGGTCGGCCTCCGCACGCTCTACGGTAAGGAATGTCACCGCTTCTTCAAGGTCTGGCTGCAAACTATTGTCGCGCCGACCGTCACCAGTCTTCTGTTTCTTGCCGTTTTTGCGCTCGCCATCGGACGTTCCGTGCCGGAGATTGGCGGCGTCAGTTTTCTACAATTCATGGGGCCCGGACTGATCGTGATGGCGATGATGCAGAACTCGTTCGCCAACACCTCCTCTTCTCTGATGATCTCCAAGGTGCAGGGCAATGTTGTAGATGTGCTAATGCCGCCCTTGAGCCCGGTGGAATTACTTATCGGATTCGCCTTCGGCGGTGTCTCACGCGGCCTAGTCGTGGCACTCGTGCTGTCGCTGGTGATGTTGCCCTTCGTTCACCTCGAAGTGCACGATCTCGGATTTTTGCTGCTACATGCCACCGCCGCGTCGCTGATGCTCTCCTTACTCGGCCTATTAACTGCAATCTGGGCCGAAAAATTTGACCAGTTGGCAGCAGTAACAAATTTTGTTGTCACACCGCTGGCTTTTCTCTCTGGCACGTTTTATTCCATCGAACGGCTGCCAGAGCCACTCCTGACCGCCAGTAAATTCAACCCCTTGTTCTACCTGATTGATGGCTTCCGCTATGGCATGATAGGCCATGCGGATGGCTCGCTCGCCGTCGGTGCCGCCGTGGTTCTCGGTTGCGTCGCGGTTATGTGGTTGATATGCCTCAAAATTCTGGCAAGAGGCTATCGCCTAAAGTCGTAGACCGAGGGTGCGTTGACTTCCGGAGCCTGCGGCCTGATATTCCCCTTTTTCCTGCGAACCAAGCACGCAATCTTCGCGGGTCCAATACCTGCCCCTCGGGGAGTCTGGAGGAAAGTGTGTCGTCCGCGCTCGTGCAGAATTATGCCCGTATCGACGTCGCGTTTGAACGCGGCGAAGGCGCCTATCTATTTGCCGACGACGGTCGGCAATTTCTTGATTTCGCCAGCGGAATTGGCGTTACCAGCTTGGGCCATTCACATCCCGCGGTTACCAAGGTGTTGAAGGATCAGGCGGACAGACTGTGGCACGTGTCTAATCTTTATCATATCGAGCCTCAGGCGCGTCTAGCTGAGCGCTTGGTGGCCAATTCCTTCGCCGAAAGAGCATTTTTCTGTAATTCTGGCGCCGAGGCCGTCGAAGCAGCGATCAAGATGGCGCGCATCTATCACAGCAGCAAGAGTGATACGGCACGCTACCGCGTGATCACCGTCGTTAATGCCTTTCACGGCCGCACACTGGCCACCATCGCCGCCGGCGGACAGGCAAAGCATCTTGATGGATTTGGCCCCAAGGTCGAAGGCTTTGACCAGATCGCGTTGAACGATTTGGCGGCGGCAAAAGCCGCTGTCGGGCCCCAGACCGCCGCGATCATTGTCGAGCCCGTGCAGGGTGAAGGCGGCATTCACGTCGCAGACAATGAATTTCTCGCCGGCCTGAGAGCGCTTTGCGATGATGCAGGTATCTTACTCATTTACGACGAAATCCAATGCGGCATGGGGCGCACCGGAAAGCTATGGGCGCATGAATGGTCGGGCGTCACACCAGATATAATGACCTTGGCCAAGGCACTCGGAAACGGATTCCCGATCGGCGCCGTGCTGGCCACCGAAGCGGTCGCCGAGACCCTGGTCCCCGGCAAGCATGGTACCACATTCGGCGGCAATCCTCTGGCCACCTCGGTCGCCAACGCTGTTCTCGACGAAATGCTGGCGGACGGATTTCTTGCCCATGCTGAACGCATGGGTGCCTTGTTGCGCAGGCGAGTTGAAGGCTTGATCGGCAACAAGCGGGTGTTTTCTGGGGTGCGCGGCGTAGGGCTGATGCTCGGCTTGCAGTGCACCGATTCCAATCTCGAACTGATGGCTGTGCTGCGCGAACAGGGTTTGCTCAGTGTTGTTGCCGACGGCAACGTGCTGCGCCTGCTGCCGCCGCTGAACATCGGCAAAGCGGAGATCAACGAGGCGTGCGCGGCACTGGAGCGCGCCTGCGCCGCCATAGCATCGTGAGCGCGATCCGACATTTCATCGGGCTCGAGATGTTCGAGCCTGCGGTTCTCCGCCACATGATCACGCGCGCCGCGGAGCTCAAACGGGCGCCCGAAAGCTACCAGGGCGCGCTTGCTGGCAAGACCTTGGCGATGATTTTCGAAACCCCGTCCACGCGGACACGTATATCGTTCGATGTCGCCATGAATAAGCTTGGCGGCCGCTCGATTGCGCTATCGCCTGGTGAATTACAGCTCGGTCGGGGTGAATCTATCGGCGATACAGCGCGCGTGCTGTCGCGCTATGTCGATGCCGTCTTATTGCGCACCACAAGCCATGATTCGCTGCTGCAACTTGTGCAATATTCCGGCGTACCGATCATTAATGGCCTGACCGACCGAACGCATCCCTGCCAGTTGATGGCCGATGTGCTCACTTTCGAGGAACATCGCGGCGCCATCGCCGGACACCGCATCGCTTGGCTCGGAGACGGCAACAATATGGCAGCGACCTGGATTCAAGCGGCGGCCCAGTTCGGGTTCTCTCTGCGCCTGGCGTGCCCGAACGCATACGCGCCGGACAGCGGCATCCTCGAATGGGCACGGGCACGGGGCGCCGATGTGGACGTAACGGAGAATATCCCTGACGCTTTAAACGGCGCTGACTGTGTCGTCACCGACACCTGGATCTCCATGAGCGACGATGCCGGCAAACAAAAGATAGAGGCGCTGCGGCCCTACCAAGTGAACGAGGTGGTCATGGCCAATGCCGCGCCAGACGCCGTTTTCCTCCATTGCCTGCCTGCCAAACGCGGCCTCGAAGTCACAGAAGCAGTTATTGAAGGTACCCATTCGCTAGTCTTTGACGAGGCGGAAAATCGCCTTCATGCGCAGGAAGCGATCCTGCTTTGGTGCCTTGACGGGGATGCATGACTAATACCGCTACCACTAGGGTCACTCCCTCGCCAGAACCTAAAGATTTTGTCCGCACCTTCAGGCTCGACAAGGCCGGGGTGCGCGGCCGCCAGGTACGCCTGGGCAACGCGCTCAACACCGTGCTGGTGCAGCATGATTATCCTACCCCAGTGTCGCATCTTCTAGGCGAGTTGATTGCGCTCAGCACCCTCCTCGCGAGCACGATCAAATATGACGGCGTGTTCACCGTCCAGACGCGCGGCGACGGGCCGCTCAGCATGACAGTCGCTGATGTCACCAATGCTGGTATGCTTCGTGGCTACGCCGATTTTGATCCCGACGCCGTTGCCGCTGCGCTGGGTGGCGAAGAAGAAGGCTCGGTTCCTCGTCTGCTGGGCGCTGGACATCTTGCCTTCACCGTCGATCAGGGGCCAGATACCGAACGCTATCAGGGCATCGTGGCGCTTGAAGGTGCGAGTCTCAGCGAGTGCGCGCATAATTATTTCCGTCAATCCGAACAGATCGCGACCGCGATCCAGCTCGCCGCCGAACGTGTTGCAGGCGTATGGCGCGGCGGCGCACTCATGCTTCAGCACGAGCCAGGCGGCGGTGGGCATGATAGGCCGCTCGGGCGCGATGCACTGCCCGATACGCCAAGCGCCGGCCTCGAAGACCAGGAGGCGAACGAAGATTGGCGCCGCGCCGTGATCCTCATGAGCAGCGTGACATCGAGCGAACTTCTGGACCCAGCACTCGGCTCCGATACCTTATTGTTCCGCTTGTTTCACGAGGAATCGGTGCGTGTTCATCCACCGCGCCCGCTAGCCTTCGGCTGCCGCTGCTCGCGCGACCGCGTCGAAAACACCTTGAAGGCGTTGCCTCAAGCTGAGATTAAGGCGTTAAATATCGACGGCCGGGTGGTGGTAACCTGCCAGTTCTGCAATAAGTCCGAATCTTTTGGCGATATCGAACTGGACGCGATATATGCAGCGTGACCCCGATCAGAGATGGATAAGCGGTAAAACCGCTCATAAGGAGAGACCGGCCATGATGGGGCGGCTGTTTAGAACAAAAATATGGATCTTTGCGATCGCCCTGATTGCTCTCGGCACCTTGGGCGCCTGCGAGACCACGGTGACACGTCCGGTGATCCCGGAGCTTTCTTTCAAGCATCTGCCTGCGTTAAGTTTTGCCGTCGGGCGCATAGAAGTGGTTGAGAAATACAACTCGCCACTACGCCCGCCCAACGTTGAACATCTTTTTCCGACGCCAATCTCAGCAGCGCTCCGCCGCTGGAGCGATGACCGTTTACAGGCGAAAGGCGGGCCCAACGTCATGCATGTCATTATCGAGGACGCTAGCGCCGTTGCTGAGGAACTGGAAACCGACAAGGATCTGGAGGCTCTATTCACCACCGAACAGGCCGAGCGGGTCGATGCTCACCTACAGGTCAGGATCGAAATCAGTGACCAGAACGGCGCGGTTCTAGCGTTTACATCAACTGAGGCGACACGCTCGCGGACTACACCCGAGAATGTTTCGCTCAGCGAGCGCGATCAACTTTATAACGATTTGACGATAGCCGTGATGAACGATTTCAACACCAGTCAAGAGCAAGGGATCCACCGGCACTTCGGCAATTTTTTGAAATAGCTGGCGGCTGCGCCCAGGCACGGTTGACTACGTATCTTTGTCCTTGAAACGGGCGCGGTCTATAAATTTTTTTCCGTCTAGTTCTAAATTGCGCCGCTCGGTGCTTATTTTCTCCACCAGGCGCGCCACCTTCGTGCGTCCCATACGCTCTTTGTTCGATGCGGCGGCCCTGCGCTTAACTTCTTTTGTCCGCTGCTTGCGGAATTGGTTGAGATTCGTAATCTCCGCCATCGCTTCCAACTTTCCCTGGTTAACGCGCCGTTTAGACAGTGATTTGATCGTATTTTTACTGTGGGGCGCTTCACTCCAACCGGCTTGGTAGGATAGCCTAACCCAAATGAATTCTGATGTTAATAGCGCTCCACGCACCGTGCCTTCCGGGCCCGGTGGTGTCTAACAGAACCGGATGCGATGAAAGTTCTCTATGGCGTAATCGCCTTCATTGTCCTGTTGGTGATCGCAGTATTCGCGGTACCGAGCTTCATCGACTGGAACAGCTATAAGCCGGAAATCACCGAGCGCATTGAAGCCCTGACCGGCCGTAAATTATCGATCGACGGAAATATCGAAATTGCCCTCCTGCCGAGCCCCAAATTGCGCATTTCAGATGCACGACTATCCAATTTGGCGGGTGCTCAAAGCGCCGATATGGTGCGCCTTCAGGCGCTCGACCTGCGGCTAGTATTAGGGCCACTTATATCCGGCGATATTCAAGTTTCCAGCCTCACTTTGATCGACCCTGTGATCGAGTTAGAGCGCTTGGCCGACGGGCGGTCGAATTGGCTTTTCACGCCACCCGACGACGACGTTGCCAAGATTGGCGCCACCGGAGGAGAATTTGATGAATCGGGCGATACTTCTGAGACAGACGCGACCGCCATAAGCCTAGATTGGGTATCGATTCAGAACGGCACCATCGCCTACCGCGACAGCACCGCCAATACGGTTGAGTATTTCCAGCACCTCAACGGCACGCTCTCCGCTAAATCTCTCGACGGGCCGTTTCGCGGCGACGGTAGCCTCGAAGTGCGCGGCCTCAAGACGTCATTTCAACTCGCCAGCGGACGCAAGCGCGAAGACGGACATATGCCGGTCTCGCTCAAAGTCCAGTTGGGCAAAGAATTGGCAGAGCTCGATTTCGACGGCAGAATATTCACCCACGGCACTCGCAGCGAAGGATCAGGAACCTTACGCGCGTCTGGGCCAAATCTGGCGGCTTTG
>CAYPSQ010000048.1:0-1187 GCA_964413115.1 uncultured Rhizobiaceae bacterium
GGCCGCAGCCTCTGGTATGACGGACCGACTATCACGGAAGCCCTCGATGCCATCGAGTTGCCGGAAGCGGATTCCGAAGCGCCGCTCCGCATGCCGGTACAGGATATTTATCATTTTGATGACCGCCGCATTATTGCAGGGCGAATTGAATCCGGCGCGATAGAAGTTGGCGATGAGCTGTTGTTTTCGCCGTCCAACAAAAAAGCGCATGTATTGCGGATAGAAAGTTGGCCAGAGACCGGCGCGTGCACCAGCGTCGAGGCAGGTCAATCTGTCGGAGTCATTCTTGACGAACAGATATTTATCGAGCGTGGTGAAGTGATCAGTCATCTTTCCAGACCGCCGCTCGAATCGAACGTCTTTCGCGGCCATGTATTCTGGCTCGGTAAAGAGCCTTTAGCCGCTGGCAAACGCTACAAGCTCAAGCTCGGCACGCATGAGGAGCCGGTAGTGGTGCAATCCATTGACCGCATTATCAATATCGACGATCTCGCCATGACTGAAATCGTCTCGGGCGATGCGGTGATTGAACGCAACGGCGTTGGTGAAGTGGTGTTGCGCTGCCGCGCCATATTGGCGCTGGATGAGTTCGCAGACAACCATCGCACGGGCCGGTTTGTTCTCGTGGACGGGTACGACATCGCCGGCGGCGGCATTATCTCCATGCGCGGCTACCCGGATCAACGCCAACTTATCACCGACAAGTCGAGCAACCTGTTTGCTGTCGACGCCGGAATTTCCCTAGATTTGCGGCGCCAGCGCAACGGCCATAAGGGCGGTGTTGTCTGGTTTACTGGGCTATCCGGTTCAGGCAAAACAACAATCGCTCTAGAAGCAGAACGCCAACTTTTCCAAAAGAACTATCAGGTCTATGTGCTCGACGGCGACAATGTGCGCGGTGGGCTGAATGCGAACCTAAGTTTTTCACCAGAAGACAGGGCGGAGAATATTCGCCGCGTCGGGGAGGTGGCGGCCCTGTTCGCCGATGCCGGATTTGTCGTGCTCACGGCGTTCATTTCGCCGTACCGTTCGGATCGCGTGCGCGCCCGCGCGGCGGTTGAGCGTTACCCTAGCGGGGCTTTTCACGAAGTCTATGTTAAGGCGCCCCTGGAGCTCTGCGAGGAACGCGACCCGAAAGGTCTGTATCGCAAGGCGCGGGCCGGCGACATCCTCGAATTCACGGGTAT
>CAYPSQ010000048.1:1287-8139 GCA_964413115.1 uncultured Rhizobiaceae bacterium
GCATAGACCGGCAACCCCGCCTGCGCCGCTAACAAATTGAATCCTTCGGGTCCGAGCGGTTGCTCGTCCGGGTGACTCGCCGTCGCAAAGACTGGTGACAGAAGTGCTGCATCGGCGCCACACATTGAGGCCTGATGCAGTGCCTGTCTGGAGTGCGCCGCTATAGTTATCAGCCACTGACGGCGATGTCGCCAGCGCCGCGCTTCGGCGGCCCGTGCTTCAGGAAAATGAATTCCTGCAGCACCGACGCGAATTGCTAACGTTGCGTCACCGGCGATGAGCAGTTTGAGGCTGCGCCGCCGTGCCACCTCGGCGAGCCGGCAGGCCAGCGTGTCGCGCGCTACCATGTCGTAATCGCGCAGTAGCACGGCGCTGCCGCTTGGCAGCTGCTCCGCCGCGCCGGCCGGGTCGGCCAAGCGCTGGGCGTCGGTGACCAACAGGAGCGGCGGCAGGCCGAGGCTTGCGGCGTTCTCTGAATTGAGCCGTTTTGCGACCTCTGCTAGCTTCATCAGATTCTTTTCATCGGCGATAGATCGGACAGGCTGTCATGGGGCAAGAGAGCATACAATCGGATGGGCCGTCATCTGTTTCCGCAAATTATTCGAAGGTGGTTGATGCCGTTACCGCCACTGCCAAAGTTGTAGGGCGCGAGGCGGCGGACATTACTTTGATTGCGGTGTCGAAAACCCGCCCGGCGGAATATATCCTGCCAGTGCTTGCCGCCGGACAAATTGATTTCGGCGAGAACAAAATGCAGGAGGCCGAAAGTAAATGGTCAACCCTGAAATTGCATCATCCAGCGGCGCGCCTCCATATCATCGGCGCCCTGCAAAGCAATAAGGCGCGTGCTGCCGTCGCTCTGGCCGACGCCATTCACTCAATCGACCGTGACAAGCTGGCCCGTGCAGTGGCCGATGAAATGACACAGTCCGGGCGTCGGCCGGAATGTTTTATCCAGGTTAATACCGGTGAAGAAGCGCAAAAATCCGGTGTTTTGCCGGGTAACGCAGACGCCCTGATTGAGGCCTGCCGGGAAATCTACGCCTTGCCCTTGGTCGGCCTCATGTGCCTGCCACCGAACGGCGAGGAGCCGTCACCGCATTTTGCCCTGTTGAGAAAAATTGCCGAGCGTCATGGCCTGACTAAACTGAGCATGGGCATGACGGCTGATTTCAAGACAGCCATTGCCTTCGGTGCCACGCATATCCGCGTCGGCAGCGCAATTTTCGGTGCGCGGCCGGTCTAGCGCTGCAGCAAAGCTAAGGGGGCGGTCGGATATGGCGCCGCCTAGAATGCGGGCCTCGTAGAGATAGCATTGCCGGTAATTTATCGGTATATGGTTGAGACGATGAAAATCGCTGCAACGAATTAATAAGATTGAGAAAATCCTTGAAGCTGAAGCCGCCAGAGCCAAAAACCCTCTTGCTCTTGCGCGCGCTCATAAATTGCAAAATACCGAATGCTAGGGCGAATCCTTTCACGTTATTCTTGTAAAAGACAGGTGAACAATTAGTTACGCGATATAAAAAGGTCTCATAGGAATTTCCCAGCCAAATCACTGCACGGCAAATTTTGCCAGGTCGAATGGGTCTAGTTTTCGGCGGTTCGTGCCTCAAGCGTGGCCCTGACGGCAGGCCAGGTTTCGTCGACGACCGCAAATTGGACGGTGTCCCGCACGCGGCCCCCGGCTACCACCATATGGCGGCGCAATAGCCCCTCTTCGACGACGCCCAGTTTCAAGATTGCACGACGGGCGCGTTGGTTGAGAGCATCAGTGCGCAATTCCACACGCTGGGCGCCAAGCGTTTCGAAGGCATGCTCAAATAGAAGCAATTTTGCTGCCGCATTGGCCCGCCCACCCCAATGGTTTGGCGCGAGCCAAGTCCAACCGATCTCGAGGCGGCGGTGTTCCGGCGCGATATTCAAATAGCGGGTGCTGCCGATGAGGGCACCGCCCTGCGTGGTTCGGATGGCAAAGGGAAGTTGCTGCGCGGCTTTCTCCAGTCGGCGGGCTTCCACAAACCATGGTTCCAAGCTGCCTGTGCCTGCCAGATTGGCCGCCATGTATTGCCAAATATCGGTGCCCTGAGCCGCTTGGCCAAGGCCCCGCAAATGACGCCGGCGCAATGGTTCTAGCGTCACCACCGGGCCGCTTAATGTGGTGGCCGAAATATTCATCGTTACGCCGTTAGCCATTGATTCCTTGCCATTGCAGTTTAATCAGATTTAACCATTATTTATGTCACTCGCAGATGACAAGCATTTGCGCCATATGACGATGACATTGTTTTAGATGGTTTATGACTGCACGCAAGAGCATCTTACTGGTGGACGACGACGGCGATTTGCGCCAATCCTTGGTCGAGCAGCTCGGCGTATATGAAGAATTCTCCGCCACTGAGGCAGAGAATGGTGGCGAGGCGCTCGAAATCGCTAAAACCAAAAGTTTCGATCTGGTCTTGCTTAATATTGACTTGCCCGACATGGACGGCCGCGAATTATGCAAGGTTTTCCGGCATAATGGCATCGAAACACCAATTATTATGTTAATTGGCGCCAACAGCGAAGCCGACACTATTCTCGACCCTGATTCAGGTGCCAATGATTATGTCACTAAACCGTTTCGCCTCGGTGTTCTCTTAGCGCGTATCCATGCTCAGTTGCGTCAGCACGAGCAAAGCGAGGATGCGACCTTCAGCGTTGGTCGGTTTACATTCCACCCGGCGGCCAAGATGGTGATCGATCGGGACAGCGAGCACAATATACACCTGACTGAAAAGGAAAACGCGATCCTCAAATATCTCTGTCGTGCCCGTGATCAAGTTATTGGACGCAATGTCCTTTTGAACGAAGTCTGGGGCTACAACGCGGGCGTCGCCACGCACACCTTGGAGACCCATATTTACCGGTTGCGCCAGAAGATTGAGGTGGACCCTTCTAGAGCTCAGCTTCTGGTAACGGAAGGCGGCGGCTACCGGCTGGTGCGATAAGCTAACGCACGCCGTCGCGGCGCGCTAACATCGCGCCAAGGGCAACGGCAGCAAGCGCTCCGGCCAAAGACACGCCGCCAAACACCTGGCCGACGCCCTGCCACGAACCCATGCTAAGTAAAACGGGCGGCAACAGGATTGGCCCCAGCAGGACTCCAAAGTTGCGACCCGTCATGACAACACCGAAGGCGCTGCCGCCGGCGTTCCCGGCGCCAAGGATCAGCGCCGGCGCGGCGAATAAAAAGGTTGCTGAGATTCCCGCGGCAACACCAAAAACAATCAGCCCAGCCAACCCAAGAGCGCTGCTGTCCAAATAGGGTAGCACAAACCAAACCGCAGCCTGAAGGGCGAGGCTGACTGCAAGGACGGGGGCAAGTGGCACGCCAGCACGCAACAGGAAGCCGCTGGCGATACTAAAGATAAGTATCAAAATCGACGGTATGGCGTAGGCCAGAATGGTGGACTCCGCGCCAAGACCCCGTGACTCTACCAAATATTGCGGCAGCCACGTCAACATGGCGAACATTTCGGTCGACCACAGCGTAAAAGTAGCGGCCACCAGCACCAGCGCCCATTGATGGCGTCGCGAAAAATCACGGAGTGGCCTAGGCCCACCCGAGTTCGCTGCGCTACGGCGCGGCATATTCTGAATTGCGGCACGCCAACCCCAGGCGACCACTAACACCGTTAGCCCAATGCCGACCCACCATATCGGGCGCCATTCGGCATTTCCGACAAATGGATGCGCAATTGCCATGGCAATCAACTGCCCCAGCGGGATCCATGCCGCAAATAGCGCGATGGCGAGGGACTTGTGGCGGTTACTGGCACTAGTGGTCGCCAGCACTGGCGCGGCAACGGCAAGAATTGCAAAGCCCAGCCCTTCCAATCCGCGCGCCAGAAACATCAGTGGAACGGCGGCGGGCGCCGCCAGGGTAAGGACGCTGCCGATGATAAAGAACAGTGCCGCGGCGAGCAGGAACGGTGGCATGCCGTGGCGCTGTAATCTTAAACCCAACAAGGCGGAGGTGACGAGACCGATGGCAGCATAGATAGACATAAAGCCGCCGGCCGCGAACAGACCGTAATCATACTGCCTGAGTAATATGGGCAGGACCGGCGGTAGCTTAAACAAATGATAGGACGCAAGCGCACCGAGGCCAAGGCCGAGCGCAACGCCGGTCCAACTTGTGGGAGGCTCCACCGCGATAGCGGCGGAATGAGGTTCTGACGTCACAGAGTTTCTGGGTTTGCTGTTGGGCTGTCTGCGTTTAGCAGCCGGTGAAACGTGGCGCGCGTTTTTCCTTGAATGCCCGAATGCCTTCTTTGGCGTCCTCGGAGCAGAACGAATCGAGCGCGGTTTGCCGCGCTGCCGCTGCGTCCAACTCTCCCGCCGCGATGTCGTTTAAGAGACACTTCATGCCCTCGACCGCGCGCGGTGAAAGTGCGGCGATGCGTTCCGCCAACGCGTCGCACTCACTGGCCAGCGCCTGAGGTTCGACCAGGCGATCAAGAAAACCAATGTTCAGCAATGTATTGCTGTCCATGCGCTCGCCGGTAAGCAGCAGGCGCTTGGCGGCACCGAGGCCGATGCGCGAGACGATCCGCTTCAAACCGGATGCGAAATAGACTAGACCGAGCGCAGCCGGTGGCAGGCGCATCTCCATACCGATGACGCCTATGCGAAAATCACAGGCCAAGGCTAATTCACAGGCACCGCCATAAACCGAACCGTTTAGCGCGCATATGACGACCGGGCGTGCCGCTTCAAGGCGAAGGATGCTGCGTTCAAGCTGATTCTCTTCCCAATCGGCGCTTTCTATCTCTCCGATCTCGAACCCGGCGCTAAAACATTTTGTGCCGCTCCCGGTCAGAATAACGACGCGAACATCCGTCGCCGCATCGATTTGTTCTAGCAACGCCTCCAGAAGCTTTAAATCTGCTTCGCGCAGTCGGTTAAGCGCCACTTCGCGCATGAGCGTCAATGTAGCGCGGTGGCCATCTATAGTCAGTTTGATCGACGGGGTCATCAGGATTTCTCTCGTTGGCGAAGGTTTCGCGAAGCGGCGGCGGCATAGCAAGGCGAATCTGTACAAACCCTACTTCAGGTGAGTGCTCCTGTGTAGCTGGTGTGAACAAAATGAATTGGATTTAGTCTTTCGCCCTCGCGGCGCTTGAGGCAGACTGCGGCCAATTTTGGGTGAAAGACTCGGCGGGGAAAGGCGTGGTCACAGAGCTCGAATTTTTCGTGCGGTTTTGGGGTGTGCGAGGAAGCATTCCGTGCCCAGGAGAGGCGACCTTGCGCTATGGCGGTAACACGTCGTGCATCGAAGTGCGCTGCGGGGAACATTTACTCATTTTTGATGCCGGTACCGGCATTTCGGAACTGGGTAAGAGATTACGTGGCGAAGGCCCTCTCTATGCTGACCTGTTCCTCACGCACACCCATTATGATCACATTTGGGGCTGGCCACATTTTTCTCCTGGTTTGGACGCGGATACGCGACTTCATATTCGGGCCGGGCATTTAATTCCCGAATATCGTATTCAAGATATAATGCTTGGTCTTTTGAATGACCCGCTCAATCCGCTGAATTCAGAGACTCTGCGCGCCCGTGTCGTGTTCGAAGATTTTGTCATCGGCGATACCATTGAGCCTCGCCCAGGCATCGTGGTGCGTACGGCCCATCTCAATCATCCTAACCGCGCCACCGGCTATCGCATTGAGTTTGACGGCCGCTCTATTTGCTATTTGACTGATCACGAACATACCAAAGGTGGCCCTGACAAATCACTGGTCGAGTTAACCAAATCGGCAGATATAGTGATTTACGATTCGACCTATACGGATGAGGAATATCCCAATCATGTTGGTTGGGGCCACTCGACCTGGAACGAAGGCGTTAAGCTCTGCAACATCGCCGAAGCCGGAACCTTTGTCGTTTTTCACCACGATCCCGGACATAACGACAAGTTCATGGACCAAATAGCGCATGACGCGGCCGCAGCGCGTCCCGGTACCATCGTTGCGCGCGAGGGTTTGGTGCTGCGCCCTTGACCCGGTACGCGCCGTCATGAGCATGCGCCGTACTGTGATGGGCTTGGCAACTGTGTTGGGGTTGGCGCAGAAGGGCTTCTTCATTCCCTATCGCTATGCGCATGTCTTGCCGCGCCCGGGCGCACGCGCGCCTTATGCTGTGCTCGGCGAGATTCTGCACGCGCACGAGGGTGATTTTTGCACTTTGCTCGAGGGCATGGACGGCTTCCTACCGGACCTCAGGAAAATTGGTGTCGATTCACCACCCGAACCGCGCTGGAACCAAGATTGGTTTCCCCGCCTCGACGCAGCAGCAGCCTATACCCTTGTGCGGGTGGGGCGGCCGCGTCATATCGTTGAAGTGGGCTCCGGCCATTCCACCCGCTTTTTCGCCCGCGCTATGCGTGACGGTGGGATTACCGGGCGCATCACCGCAATTGACCCTCATCCGCGAAGCAGCCTGGCGGGCATTCCAGATCTGGAATTGCTGCGCGCCCCGGTGCAGGACATCGGTCTGCAAGTGTTCAATTCGCTTAATCGGGGCGACATGCTATTCATCGATTCAAGCCATGTCTTGATGCCAGGTTCGGATGTTGACTTGTTAATCAACCGTGCGCTGCCGGCCTTGCCATCGGGCGTACTGGTACATTTTCACGATATATTCTTGCCCGATGATTACCCGACGCATTGGGGGTGGCGGGGCTATAACGAACAGCTCGCCGTCGCTTCCCTGGTAACCTCGAAATCTTTTACACCCGTGTTTTCTAGTCACTTCGTCGTCTCGAGGATGCGTGAGATTCTCGGTCGCACCGGCGTCTCGCGCAT
>CAYPSQ010000048.1:8239-19470 GCA_964413115.1 uncultured Rhizobiaceae bacterium
ACTTCGTCGTCTCGAGGATGCGTGAGATTCTCGGTCGCACCGGCGTCTCGCGCATATTGCGACCTAAGGGTGCCTTCGAATCATCGCTCTGGCTGCGCAAAATTTAGCGCCGTATAAATTTCTCGGTCGGTTCGAACAGATGATCGCGCTCCACCACTTGAAGATGGGATTCGCAGCAAACATCCACTGCCCGATTAACGTCGCCGCCGGCCATGCGGTCCACCAGCGCGCCTTAAATTCTCTCCGCCCCGTTGGGCGCTAGGTTGCTCGTATCGAAAATGCGGATATGACTGCCCCCGGACCATGTTTCGAGAATGCCGCCGTTTGCTGAGATATAGGGGGGCCAAAACACCACAAAGAACACAGCGATCGTCAGCGTGGGAATGCGAATCATAAACATGACCCCGCGAATTACGGAAGACCTCGCTATATATCCTGCTGATGTCTGGCAAGCGCCAATAAATCCCGCTCAACAATGTGTGATAGCGCGCGCTGGCATTTATTTGTAGGGATCGGCGGCGTCGCGGAGACCGTCGCCGAAGAAATTAAATGCAAGCACGACCAAAATAACCGGCACCACGGGCAGCATCAGCCATGGATAGAGCGCCACTGCATTGATATTTTGTGCTTCATTCAATAGCACGCCCCAGCTTGTGATCGGCGGGCGCAGCCCGAGGCCGAGGAAAGACAGCGCAGTTTCTCCGAGAATCATGGACGGAATGGAGAGCGTCGCTGAGGCAATCAAATGGCTCATGAAACTCGGGATCAGATGACGCCCGATGACGCGCCTGGGCCGGGCGCCGAGCAGTATCGCCGCAGTGGCGAAGTCTTCCTCACGCAGCGCTAAGAGCTTCGAGCGTACGCCGCGCGCGAGGCCGGTCCAATCGATCAGCCCGAGGATGATGGTAATGCCGAAATAGACCACAATCGGTGACCAGTTAATCGGTAAAGAGGCGCTGAGCGCCATCCATAAAGGAAGCTCAGGAAACGACCGGATAATCTCAATCAAGCGCTGGATAACAGTGTCTATCCACCCGCCATAATAGCCCGATATGCCACCCAGGATGAGGCCAAGGAGGAAGCTGATACTGATGCCGATGAGGCCGATAGTTAGTGATATGCGCGAGCCCAAAATAACGCGTGAGAACAAATCGCGCCCCAGCCTGTCGGTGCCGAACAGAAACAGGGTGCCGTCTTTGGCTGGACATATAAAATGGAATCGCCCCGGTATCATGCCCCAGAATTCGTACTCATCGCCGAGGCAAAACCAGCGGATGGTATGGATTTGTGATGTGTCGCGCTCATAAACGCGCCGCAAATTTTCCATGTCGAGGTGATATTTGAAGCCGTACACGAAGGGCGCGCGCAGGCTGCCTTCATGAAATATTTGTACCGCCTGTGGTGGTGCGTAGATATGGTCGATATTGCGGTTATGCAAATTATACGGTGCCACGAACTCGGCGATAATGATCACGAAGTAGAGTACCAGAAGAAAGATGCCGGCGATCACCGCGATGCGGTGGCGCCGAAGTTTCCACCACATCATTTGCCATTGTGAGGCCATGTAGAAACGCGCCTGATCGGGCGTCAGTTCATCAGTTAAATAGGGATCGAACGGCGCGTCGCTGACGAAGTGCTTCAGAGTTTCGGAACCGCGATCGTTTTGATCGAGCTTGCTCATCGCGTCACGCCTCCCGACAGGCGGATGCGTGGATCAAGCGCCGCAAGGAGGATATCGGAGATAAACACGCCTACAACCGTGAGGAAGGCCATGAACATAAGGAACGAGCCAGCCAAATACATATCCTGGGTGCGCAGAGCATCCAGAAGCATAGGCCCGGTGGTTGGCAGCGACAGCACCACCGAGACGATGGCGGCGCCGGAAATCACTTGCGGAAGCATATTGCCAATGTCCGAGATAAATGGATTGAGCGCCATGCGGAGCGGATATTTAACCAGCAATCTTCCCGGTGGGAGCCCCTTGGCTCGGCCAGTGACGACATATTGCTTCTGTAATTCATCGAGCAGATTAGCGCGCAAACGGCGAATCATGCCGGCCGTGTTGGAGGTGCCGATCACGACAACTGGAACCCAGAGATGTTCAAGCACCGAGAGAAATTTTCCGCCACTCCATGGTTTGCCGAGATATTCTGGATCCATCAACCCACCGATCGAGGTGCCGAAGACGACATTTGCGACATAGAGCAGCACTAGAGCCAACAGAAAGTTTGGCGTCGCCAATCCGAGAAAACCCAACAAAGTCAGGCTGTGGTCAGTGGCGCTATATTGATGGGTTGCTGAATACACACCAATTGGAAACGACACGATCCAAGCAAAAATGATGGTCGTGAAAGAGACGATAAAGGTTAGCAACAGACGATCGCCGACGACGTCGCCGACCGGCATGTTATATTCGAACGAATATCCCATATCGCCTTGCAGCATGCCCAGCAGCCACACGCCATATTGCTCGATCATTGGTTTGTCGAGCCCGTATTGCTGGCGCAGGAATTCGATCTTCTCGACGTTGGAGCCCTCTCCTTGCGCTTGCAATTCGGCGATATACGTGGAGAGGTAATCGCCCGGCGGCAGTTGAATGATAATGAACGTCAGAATGCTGATCGCCAGCATCGTCGGGATCATGATCAAAATACGGCGCACGATGAACGTCAGAATCGCGTCACCCCCTTGCTGCGCGAAGACCCTGGCCGCGGAAGACTGCTATGTCACGTGATGTCAGCATCAATCCCATTTGAACCCGATGCGTGCCGCTTCGTCGATACGGCCGAGAAATAGCGGAGTGTCGGCGAAATATTCGTCGGTGGCTTTTCTCGATCCTTCATAGGCGCCGTAATCGTCGATAATTAAGGCGCCCTGCCGCGACAGTCTTGGATAGAGATGGATCAGCTCATGGCGGGTTGAGCGATACCAATCGGTATCCAGCCGGAGCAACGAAATTTTCTCGGGCGCAATCGTGGGTATTGTCGTCTCCACTTCGCCCACGACGAAATGCAACTTGCTCTCGGGATAGCCGGTAGTGGCCATGTTTGCGCGGACTTCAGGCAACGTCGCATGGGCCCACTCGTTGTAACCGTCACGTTGGAACGCCTGCCAGCGGGAAACTTGCTCTATGCCGTCCTTGCTGCGCACATCAACATTCTCGGGCTTGGTCATTCCGGCATAGGTGTCATAGAGATAAATGTCACGAGATCGATCGCCCAGCGCTTCCAGCGTCAGTGCGATCATCATCGAGCTGCCACCGCGCCATATGCCACATTCTACCATGTCGCCAGGGATGTTGTTCCGCGAGATGAATTTAACCGTCTGGTAGAGCGTGTACATGCATTCAACGGAGGTCAGGGTATAGGTGCGCGCGCGTTCGTAGAGCGCGGTAAATTCCGGCTCCATGTCATGGGGGACATTCAGCATTTGGCGGTGGCGGTCGTACTGCGGAATCTTGCGCAGTGAAAAATTATAGCCCATGCGGAACGCAAGTTTCCGCAAGCGGTGTCGGAAGACACCACGGAATAGGGTGGGAATAAAGCCTAATTGCGCCCTGGGCACCTCGGTCATCGCTCTAGTGCCTGTTTCGCGTCAGGTGGCGTTGCGATTGCGCGCACTAGGCCTCGTCCATTAGATTGTGCACGGTTTGGGCGGCGGCGCCGGATTCTACCCCGCGGTACAGCCAAGGGGCCATCAGGCGGTTGACGTTAAATAAGCCCTCCAACAGACCCGGCACTACCACTTCGGAAGGCAGCTTTTGCTTGGGCATAACGCGAAGCGCTGCGGCCATCTTAGCTGGATTTCGTTTTCCATCATTGATCAGCAGCTCCGCTAGCCCAAGCTCTTGTGCTCGCGAGGCGCGGATGCGCTGTTCGAGGCGTGGTTTTTCGCGCGGCACGATGAGTGCACGTTTGTTGAAAGACAGAATCTCGCAAAAAGTGTTGTAGCCGCCCATGGCGACAACGCCTGCAGCATGGGTCATCAGGCTTTCCAGATGCGGATCGAAGGTAATGGTTTCGACGCGGTCCAGGTTGGCAGTGCGTTTGGCAAAACGCGCACGCACTTCGGGTTGCATGAACGGCCCGAGCACAAGCAGCATCGGATAAGGCAGTAGTGGGTCTGATTCATAGGCGCTTAGCACCCAATCAACCATTTCCTCGCCATCGCCGCCGCCGCCGGTAGTTGCCAGCAAGAACGGGCGTTTAACGATGTCGAGATCGGGCAGATTCGGTGCAGCGCCGACTTGGCGCGGCAAGTAGCCAGTATAAATTATTTTGCGCTGAGTCTTCCCGCTCAGTCCCATGTTTTCTAACGGATTGCAAATTTGTGGCAAGCCGTAGACCCAGATTTCGTCATATAGGTCTTCTACCACCGGGCGGACCTTTTTAGAGCGCCACTCTGCGGCAAGAAGTTTTGGCTCGTCCATGACGTCGCGCAATCCGAGAATTAAGCGAGTGCCGCGCTCCTTCAGCATTTCCAGAGTCTCTTTAACTTCACCGCGTAGACCGATCGGTTCTTTATCAACGATGAACACGTCGGGATCGAATATGCTCGCCGTATGTTTGATGATGGAGGAGCGTAGCATCAGCGTATCTTCGATATCCATATGCAGGCTGAGCGAGGTGTATTCTCCGTTTCTCAACTTGATCACGCCTGGCACACGTACGAAATCCACGCGGGTGCGAAAATCGAAACTGCCAATGATAGGTGAGCCCGATAGGATCAGCACCGTCAATTGCTTGTTCTGCTCAACCAGATGATGGGCGATCGCCCGGCACCGTCGAAGATGCCCTAGCCCGAACGTGTCATGGCTGTATATCAGTATGCGCGAGCTACCATTTTGGCCCATATGCTTCGCTTCCCTATCCCTTCAGCTACTGGTCGAGCCAGAATGTATCGGGCATGTAGATGCCTAAATGTGACCCGGGGTTCCAATTGTAAATCCCCACTTCAGGCACATTGCGGAGGATATTAGCCACGACGACAGGCTGTAAGACTCCGCTGATAAGCCCGATCGTAAACACATTGTCGGCATGTAGGCTGAGAATTTGATGCCAAATGCGTTGGCGCTCCGGTCCGTTGCCGACATGAAACCATTCTTCATATAATTCCAAAAGCCGCCTGGCCGCAGGTAATTCGGGCGCCACGCCTGCCATGCCGGAGGTCTCGTAATACTGGCCCCATTGCGACCATTGCAAACTCGTTTGCCGGGTCGGGGCAAATTCTTCAGGACTCATATTGGCGGTGGGTATGGCATTTTCGTAACCGGCCCAGATAGACATTTGCGATTCGCCGGCATAGATGCGATTACGGAAGACTTCACGTTGTAACGGTTTGGTATAGACCTTGATGCCGATCTCGGCCCAGGCATCGCGCACCAGTTCTAGCACATCCGATTGCTCAGTATCTTCGCCCGCGGTCTCGATGATGATTTCAAGCCGGCGACCGTCGGGGAACAGGCGGAATTCATCGTCGTCGAAATCTGTCAAGCCGATCTCGTCCAGCAAACGTTTCGCCGCATCCACATCGTAGCGCGCCCATTCGTCGCGATAGCGCGGTTCAAACAGTGGGCTGTCGGGAAGCACCGTGTTGTTGCCCTCGATTCCAAGGCCGTAATACATCACCTGATTGATTTCATGGCGGTTGATGGCCATCGATATAGCGCGGCGGAAGCGCACGTCACGGAAAAGGCTGCGCCAACCCTCGTCATTGACATTTAGATTGGGATACAGCGCTAGGCGTGCACCCCCCGCTGTGCGCCACAGCCGTACCGTATAGTTGTGCCGCTCTTCACCTTCCTTGAGAAAGGTATAATCGCTGAAATTTAGGTTACGGGCTTGCAAATCTACTTCGCCCGAGCCGACCTTGGCGGGGATCAGCTTACTGTCGGCCACGGTCATTGTGACCTCATCTATGTAAGGTAACTGGCGGCCATCCGGGTCAACACGGTGAAAGTAAGGATTGCGTAATCCGACAAAGCGGGTCGCCGGCGGACTGGTGGTATTGATCCAAGGGTGCAGGGTGGGCAGGTCGGGATTGTCGAACTTATACTGATTGTCTTTATTATTATGCTCGGCTGCCCAATTCCGCATAAGCCGGTTAGTGAGCTTGCGCGGTTTCTTTGTCTTCTCTTTATAGCGATCGTGAAATTGTTTAAGATAGTGGGCCGGCCGGTAAATCAATAGCGGCGCTGCACGGGCGAGTGACGGTAAAAATGTTGGATTGGGCTGCGACCAGCTATAACGCACCGTTGTTTCGTCTATAATCTCAACCATCGGCAGTTCATTATTTACGCGTAGTGAGCTCGGCGGCCCGGCCGGCGAGAGCTCGTCATTGTTGGCGACATCTTCCCAGTAATAACGAAAATCTTCACTTGTGAACGGATGGCCATCGGACCATTTATGCCCCTCGCGGAGTTTCAGGGTATAGAGACGCTCGTCCTCGGCGATCACGTCGGCGAGAATATCGGGCACCAAATCCAGCGCTTCGTTGTAGGTGACGAGGCGGGCGTAGCCATAGATCGAAAATATTTTCACGTCTTTGGAACGGTGGATCAGCATGCGCCATCGGCCGCCATGGTGGCCCACCACCCGCTTTTTACCGTCCATCGCGATCACTCGCGGTACCGTTGGCAGGCGATCGGCGATCGGCGGAAGATTGCCTGCAGCAACCCGAGCTTCGAGGGCCGGGGTTTCGATATAGGTTTGTGTATCCGCCTTCACCGCCCCGTCTATGACAGCAGCGAGCCCCACCACAGCCAGTATGCCGCTTAGCAGCGTGGCGCTGAGCAACCTTATACAATGAGGCTGTTGAACAGACATGAAATCGCAGTTTTGGAGCGTTGCCTAGCAGCAATTTGTGAAGGAGCGAACCGTTGCTGGGTGAGCGGGTTGCGGCCACCGGCATATCCGGCGTCGCACATTTTGCGCATACATTTATCTGCCCGCGTCAGCGCGCAAACCGTAACCATTTTTTGCCCCTTGAGTTCCGTCCGCCGTCTTGATTTGCGTCTTGTTGACCCCTGCACCTTTTCTGCGCCAAGGCTCACCGGGGTTATCATATAGCCCTTTTCCAGTCGAACAAATCTATCGCTCTGGTAAGTTCCGACTGGCCGTGTTTATTATTGTGCCAGAAGTGCTCAGGCGGCTGATGTGGGAGCCAAGAAGTAGGCAATATGGAAGATAGCCGTCTTGATCAATTCATTCGCCGGATAAAGGCGCAACGTGCTTGCCTAAATATGGCGGCTCAGCTAGTCGCAGGTATGGATGGCCCCATATTGGAGCTTGGCCTCGGTAATGGCCGCACCTATGACCATCTCCGCGAACTTTTTCCCGGCCGCGATATCTATGTTTTCGAGCGCGATGTGTCCGCCCACCCCGATTGCATTCCCGATGCGGCGCATCTTGTGCATGGTGAATTTAAAGATACGGTGCCTAGCGCGCTGGCGCGGATCGGTGCGCCGGCTGCCCTCATACATGGTGATATTGGTAGCGCTGACACGTCGCGCGACGCCGAACTTGCCGCGTGGCTAGGGCCAGTGCTCCGGCCCCTGGCCCGGTTGGGTGCCGTAATCCTCAGCGATCGTGAACTCGGCGCGGGTATATGGCCGCCAGAACCGTTGCCAGGGGATGTCGCGCCAGGCGTCTATTTCATGTACCGCGCCGTGGCGCTCGCTTAAAATACTCCGTGAACTCTGTTTCGGAGAAATTTCTTTTCGGGTTTTCGAGGAATCGTTCGCTGTCTTATTGTCCGACTCATAAACGCATGCTGCTATTGATCTGAGCGAGGCGCGTCAATCGCCTCGATTGAGGAAATCGGACAAAGCCGGTAATGGTGGCAACAATAATTGAGCCAGGGTCGCTGCTCAGCACCGGACCCTGCTCGTTGGCGACAAAATCTAAATTAGCCAGTGGTGCGCCCGGCTCTGGCTTCTTTTGCTTCAGCCAGTCATACAGCCCGCCAAGGAAATTCAGTTTTAGATAGTAACAACCGACGGCGAGGTCCGGCTCTAGCGTGTCGGCCTGCGCTAGCGGATCAGCGGGTTGTCGGCCGCCGTGTAGGCGGCGGGGGATGGAGCACTACTAAAAATCTTAGCGAAAGGGAAATTGCAAGCTCGCCCTTGTCGCGCGTTTGTTAAGTGTGATTAATATTTTATCTTATGCGAACTTTTCTGCAGTGGCCCTACAGCTACTCACGAGGCCGTGGCGGCGATGCCGGCTGACTGTGCCGGTTCAGCGCGCACAAAATGGCCAGGCTCAAATTCTATCAAATCCAAACTGCCTGTGCCGTCGATGGTGAACGGCTGTGGCCAGGCTGCTGGTGACGAGGCTTTGCCTTCCATCAACGCGCTTAGATCGAGTTTGTTATTGAGACTAGGCTCGGGCACGGCAGACAGCAGCGCTTGGGTATAGGGGTGTATGGGGTTCTGAAATAATTGCTTGCGCGGCGCAATTTCGACCAGCCGCCCGGCGCACATCACGGCGATGCGCTGGGCGATGTAATCGACCACTGCAAGATTGTGTGAGATGAAAAGATAGGTCAGCCCCAGCTTGTCTTGCAAATCTTTGAGCAAATTCAGTACTTGTGCCTGAATGGATACATCAAGGGCTGAGACCGGCTCGTCACAAATGATCATTTCGGGACGCAGCGCCAGCGCCCGTGCAATGCCGATACGCTGGCGTTGGCCGCCAGAGAAACTATGCGGATAGCGTCTGAGGTAGCGCGGATCAAGGCCGACGAGGCGCATCAATTCCTGTACGAATTCGCGGCGCTCTTCTTTGTCGCCGATACGATGGATGACCAGCGGTTCGGCCACGATATCGAATACTGTCATCCTCGGATTGAGCGAGCCGAAGGGGTCTTGGAAGATAAACTGAATTTTGCGCCGGAACGGGACGAGTTTGGATGTCGAAAGCCTACGCACGTCGATTTCTTTTCCGCGGTCATTGAATTTGATGTCGCCGGAATCTGCGTCGATGGCGCGCAGGATCAGTTTGCTAAGCGTGGTTTTGCCGCAGCCGCTTTCGCCGACCAGGCCAAGACATTCTCCGCGCTGCACGTCGAAGCTGACATCGTCAACCGCACACAGGCTTCCCGCGGATTTGTTACCAATAATTCCGGCCTTGCGGATGACGAAGGTTTTGGTGATATGCGAGACTTTGAGTACGGCTTGATAAGAATCTGTCGCGTGCGGCTCGATCTTGCCTTGTTCCAGTATCCTTCCAGTTTCCGCTTTAATTTCGCGGATTGGCACCAGCCTTTCGCCGGGCTTCATGTTGAAACGCGGCACCGCGCGTAACAGAGATTTCAAATATGGGTGTTCGGCATTGCGGAAAATGTCTTCAACCGAGCCACTTTCCATAAGCTTACCGTGATACATGACGACAACCTCATCGGCGACATTGGCGACGACGCCGAGGTCATGAGTGATCATTAGCACCGCCATGTTCAATTCACCCTGCAAGTCCTTAATTAATTTTAGGATTTGTGCCTGAATGGTGACATCGAGCGCGGTAGTCGGCTCATCGGCGATGAGCAGCGCCGGTCGGCAGATCAGCGCCATGGCAATCATCGCCCGCTGGCGCAGCCCGCCGGATAGCTCGAACGGATATGTTTTCAGCGCACGTGTGGGATCGGGAAACCCCACCAAACGCAATATTTCCTGGGTGGTACTTTTGACCTCATCTTTGCCGGCGCCGTGGTGCAGCCGAAATGCTTCGCCGACCTGATTGCCCACCGTGTGCAAAGGCGAGAGCGAAGTCATGGGCTCCTGGAAAATGATCGAAATTCGCCCGCCGCGAATACTACGCATGCGCGCACTGTTGGGGTTAAGTGTGACGATATCGATCGGCGGGCCGTCCGTCTCTGGATCATCGAGCAGGATCTCACCACCCACGATGTTCGCCGCCTTGGGCAAAATCTGCATGATGGTTTGCGACACCACTGATTTGCCGGATCCGGATTCACCGACCAGCGCCACGATGCCGCCTTTGGGAATGCGGAACGATATGCCGTCGACTGCCTTGATGATCCCCTCGGCAACATGGAAATGAACCTTGAGGTTGTTGACTTGCAGGAGGTTCGTCATAGCGTGCTCGCGCCACCGTCGCTGCGACCGTTATTGCCAGAGCGGGACATTGCTTCACCCGAATCCACAACGCCGAGTGCCATTAGATTTTGAACTGTTTCTAAGCCAAGTACGAGGTCCCGCGCATGCGCCTCGCGTGCGGCGCGTTCCGTCAGTTTTTCGAATCCATCGAGCGTGGAATCCATTCTGATCGTCCGGTTCTGTCCTCTCAGGCGAAGCTGCATCCACCCTCTATGCCGGTCCCGTCTAGTTGAAAAATAGCTCAGCTTAAGCTCGCGCAATTCGCTCCAGGTCACATTAGAGCCCCATAGGCTATGCAACATTACACCGCTATTTGAGATCTCGACAAATGTGTTGTGACGGATCGCAGTACGCAACCCAAATATGAAAAACAAAACGGCAAATCCAGCAAGTACCCCGGTGACTGCCGCAAGCGGCGTAACTAAGGCCAGGGGCACCAACGTGAAGGCTAGGCCGAGCACGGTATAGAAATAGTCCTGCATTAAGGTGCGGGCCGGATAGCGCAGGCGCTGGTTAGACTCATTCATTAGCCGTTTCCTGCGCCGAACAAGTCTGGGGGCGCCACCCACTGGGCGCCGGGGTGATTGACTGTGCGAGCAAAAAACTCCGCCAGGAACCGCCATGCCGTTTTGTCGTGGCATAAATGATGGCTGAGCAGGCCGGTTGGTTCGTCGGCATCGGCGGTGCCGTGACGGCGCGCCGATAAATGTTCGCAGGCAAGTCTCAAGGCTTCGGCTTCACCGATAAATACTGCGCCCTGACGCCAATTGAGAATGTCGACATGGCAATTTATTTGATTGAGGCTTGTCCCAGTTTGTGCTGCGTCGCGCGCGCCATAGGTCGAAATTGCAGTGTAGCCCAGCGTCTGCAGGCGCGGTATCAGGTCTGCCGCGATGCGGTTCCAGGGCGGCACCAGCATGGGCAGGAATTGCGAGCTGAAACGTGACGACAGTAGCGCGAGCCCAGTGCGCAACTGGCTCTCGCACAGCGCTGCCGGTTGCATGCCGCCCAGCTCGATCTTTTTCTCATTGTCGCGCGCATGATTGGCGTGAGCGTAGCCATGTTGCGCCACCCAGTAGTGGCTCTGACCAGCACCGGCGCTAATCCGTTCCGCCGCTGC
>CAYPSQ010000049.1:0-5234 GCA_964413115.1 uncultured Rhizobiaceae bacterium
AGCCTGTCGCTGGCGAGCGCAATAAAGTGCGTGTAACCAAGGGTGCAACACTCATGAAGCTGCTGACAGAGCAGCGCGTCTCCCGCACGGAAGCCGATCATGCAATTCATGCCCTCAGAGAAGTTTTTGACCCCAAGCGGCTGCGCGCCGGACAATTTATCTATTTGATCATCACCGAAAACAATGAAGGCACGCCAGAGTTACAAGGATTGTCGATCGCCATGAGCGGCAAGCGTCACGCCACCGTCCTGCGCCAACCCTCCGGAAGATTTACCAGTGGACTTGCGCAGACGCCAATCGACGGTCTGGCTCGGAACGGACCGGCGGCAAAAACACCGATGACCACTCCAAACCCCGGCGCACCCATAATGGAAACCGCCGATCTAGGCGAACCGGATGCATCAGCTGGGGAGGATCGGCAATCTGCGGCTGTATCGGTGAACCGACAAATCATAGCGGAAGAACAATCGCTAGCCGCTGACGCGACAGAAATTGAGACGAATATCAATGCGGTGACGATCCTGGTAGCCCGAGGCGACACGCTGATAGCAATTTTGCGCAGCGAGGGAATCGACCGCCATGAAGCGGATCGTGCTATTCGTGCGTTAGGTAATTTATTCAATCCGCGACGTCTGCGCGAAGGTCAACAAATTATTCTTGCCACGCGAGCGGATAGTTCCGGCGCTCTTGCTTTAGCAGGATTCAGCATCAAGGTCCGCAAGGATAGCTACATTGAAGTTCTAAAGAAAGATGCGAAGAATTTTGCTTCGGCAAAAGTTACCAAACCCAATTTTACCACTCGCACAGACCTGGCCAATAAGGGCCAACCGGGCAGCAACGCTAAGGCACGTGATCTCGCTCAATCAACTCCACGTCCCGGTCAAGGCCAAGCGATGAAGGGTGCCATGATTGCCGCTGCGGCGCCCGCAGAGCAAAATTATACCCCCGACCCCGCGCGTGTGTGGCCGCGTAAGATTGGGGTGACCGGTGCCGAGAACACCATTTCTTCTTCAGCCCTGGAGGAGAAACAGGCCGTCTCCGACGGCTTCATGCGCAAGGCTATCATCATCGACAAGGGTGATACCTTGTTTGTAGCGCTCACCAAAGCCGGGAGCACAGCTGAAGATGCCGAAGCAGCCATTGAAGCCTTCCGCAATGTTCACAACCCGCGCAGTCTGCAAATTGGGCAAACCCTGACGCTCGCGTTCGAACCTATAGTGGACGAGAACCAAGCAGCGACATTGCAGCTTGCCGAAATCGTTCTGAATGTCGCGCCTGACCGCGATATATTAGTGGCCCGCCAGGAAGATAATCGATTTCACGCTAGCGAAGTCGCTCGCGAATTGTTACGCCGTCTCGAAAAGGCCGAGGGCATCATTGAAACCAGTCTTTACGATGCGGCCACGGAAGCCGGATTGCCAATCAGTATCCTGATGGAAATGGTGCAAATATTTAGTTTTGATGTTGATTTCCAGCGCGAGATTCAAAAGGGCGATAAATTTGAAGTCCTCTACGAAAACCTATTCAACGACGATGGCGAAACAGTAGCGCTCGGGCCTGTGCTTTTTTCCGCTCTCCATGTGAGCGGAAAGATGATTGGCCTGTACCGCCATGAGCCCGCAAACGGACCAGTTGATTACTTTAATATCAAGGGACAGAGCGCACGCAAAGCACTGATGCTGACGCCGATCAATGGCGCCAGCTTGTCTTCTGGCTATGGCATGCGGCGCCATCCGGTGCTCGGCTACAATAAGATGCATCGCGGTCTGGATTTTTCGGCGCCGCGCGGCACACCCATCGTCGCTGCCGGCGACGGCGTTATTGAGCGCGCTGGCCGCAACGGCTCTTACGGCAAATATATCCGCATTCGTCATAACGCTACTTATAAAACCGCCTATGCCCATATGAAGGGCTTTGCACGCGGTATTCGCGCTGGCAAGCGCGTAAGGCAGGGGCAAACCATCGGCTATGTGGGCTCCACCGGCCGGTCTACCGGCCCACATTTGCATTACGAAGTTTTGCGCAACGGCACGCAGATGAACCCGCGCAAACTGAAACTTCCAACGGGGCAAAAGCTTAAGGGCACCGAGCTAGCTGAGTTTGAGCATCAGGTGCGGAAGATCCGTGTCTTGATAGCGGAAGTCTCGATCGCCCACAAACTCGTCCCCAACTAAGAGGGAGGTTCCGTAACTTTTGGGCTCACGCCATAAATTAAGCGGCGCTTCGAACTTCTCCGGAATTACTCGCTGTGATACTAAGACCACCCTCGCCAAGTGCAGCGCGAATCGTATGGCCATCCGTCACTTTTCCCTCGAGAATGAGATTGGCGATCGGATCCTGCAAACTGCGTTGGATGACACGCTTGAGCGGCCGGGCGCCATACACTGGGTCGTAGGCCATCTCAGCGAGCCAGGAACGGGCTGCCGGCAGAATCTCGAGCGTGAGCTTGCGCTCAACCATTCGCGCCGCCAACCTCGCGACCTGGATATCAACAATGGCGTCCATATTCTCGCGGCTGAGACGGTGGAACAGAATGATCTCGTCCAACCGGTTGAGAAACTCCGGGCGGAATGCGGCGCGGACTATCTCCATAACCGGCTCCCGCACGGCTTCTGATTCCTCGCCATCGACCTGCGCAGCCAACAATTCAGCGCCTAAGTTGGACGTCATAACGATAAGCGTGTTGCGAAAATCCACCGTGTGGCCCTGACCATCGGTGAGGCGGCCATCATCCAGCATCTGCAACAATATATTGAAGACGTCAGTATGCGCCTTCTCGATTTCATCGAAGAGCACGACCTGATAGGGTCGGCGACGTACGGTCTCGGCTAGAACGCCACCTTCTTCGTAACCGACATATCCTGGAGGCGCCCCAAGCAGGCGGGCGACTGAATGTTTCTCCATAAATTCAGACATGTCGATACGAAGAAGCGCGCTCTCATCGTCGAACATGAATTCCGCCAGTGCTTTTGCGAGTTCGGTTTTGCCGACACCAGTGGGGCCAAGGAACATGAAGGACCCGATGGGCCGGTCGCTGTCCTGAAGGCCCGCGCGCGCTCGCCTCACAGCGTTGCTAACCGCAATCACGGCCTCGTCCTGGCCAACCAAGCGATGGCGCAGAGCATTCTCCATCTGCATCAGTTTCTCGCGCTCACCCTCAAGCATTTTCTCAACCGGTATTCCGCTCCAACGCGCAACCACAGAGGCTATCTGTTGTTCGCCGACCGCCTCGTTCAACATTCGCTCTTTCTCGCGAGTTTCAAGTTCAGCCAACTTGCGCTCAAATTCTGGAATAACGCCATAAGACAGCTCACCGGCGCGTGCTAGATCGCCATTGCGCTGGGCAATTTCAAGCTCGCCTCGCGCAGTATCGAGTTGCTCCTTTATTTTCTGACCACCCGCGAGCCGGTCTTTGTCGGCCTGCCACACGGCAGCTAGTTCAGTCGAGCGGCCCTCTAATTCTAACAATTCTTCTTCTAGATTTTCGAGCCGATCCGCAGACGCGTAATCATCTTCTTTCTTAAGCGCCTCACGCTCAATCTTAAGTTGAATGATACGTCGGTCTAGTTCATCAAGCTCTTCTGGCTTGCTATCGAGTTCCATGCGTAATCGACTCGCCGCCTCATCCATGAGGTCAATGGCCTTATCCGGCAGGAAGCGGTCAGTGATATAACGGTTGGATAGAGTTGCCGCCGATACCAGTGCACTGTCTGAAATTCGCACTCCGTGATGCACTTCATATTTTTCTTTTAGGCCACGCAAGATTGAGACTGTATCTTCGACATTCGGCTCGGCCACGAACACCGGCTGAAAACGGCGCGCTAATGCGGCGTCCTTCTCCACGTGTTTGCGGTACTCATCCAAGGTAGTCGCGCCAACGCAATGCAACTCGCCGCGCGCTAAAGCCGGCTTGAGCAGGTTCGACGCATCCACTGAACCCTCGGCTGCCCCGGCGCCAACGATCGTGTGCATTTCATCAATGAAAAGGATGATTTCACCTTTAGACATTGTCACCTCGGCTAGTACCGCTTTCAGTCTCTCCTCAAAGTCACCGCGAAATTTTGCGCCGGCAACGAGGGCGCCGAGATCAAGCACCAAAAGTTTTTTTTCTTTAAGTGATTCGGGGATATCGCCATTGACGATTCGAAGCGCTAATCCTTCAACGATCGCGGTCTTACCCACACCGGGCTCGCCAATTAGGACTGGGTTGTTCTTGGTTCTACGCGATAGAACTTGAACAGCTCGCCGAATCTCTTCGTCGCGTCCAATCACCGGGTCGAGCTTTCCCTCACGCGCCGCTTCCGTCAGATCACGGGAAAATTTCTTTAAAGCATCCAACAAATTCTCAGCACTGGCGCTCTGTGCAGTGCGCCCTTTGCGCAAATCGTTGATCGCCGAATTTAATGCCTGAGCGGTTAAACCTGCCTCGGCCAGAACCGTCGCCGAAGGTGTGCCCGCCGCGAGAGTCAGCGCCAGCAACAGACGTTCGACTGTGACAAAGCTGTCGCCGGCTTTATCGGAGATTTCCCGGGCGTCCTCAAATAGGCGCGCGGTCTCCGGCGCAAGATACACCTGCCCGGCGCCATCTCCCCCGACTTTTGTCAGCTTATCGAGTACGTCGTTGACGCCCCGAAGAGCCTCTTCAGGACGGCCGGCCGCGGAGCGAATGAGATTCGCGGCTAAGCCCTGCTTATCTTCAAGAATGACCTTTAGAAGATGCTCGGGCGTAAACCGTTGGTGGCCACTCCGCAGCGCTAGTCCTTGCGCCGACTGCACAAAACCACGAGAACGTTCGGTGTAATTTTCGAAGTCCATGCTGCCCTACTCCAATTGGCCGCCGCGCGTCACGAGCCGACAATCTAGCCGCACTCGAAACTTGGGCGCCTGTTCAGACAAAACTATTTATTCTATATGGGAATTGGAATGCCCCTCACAAGGGACACGCGCACTAAAATTCCTAGTTCCAGGATATTTACTGGATCCTGTTCAGGCAACTGGCGAGGACATTTACCATCTCAGGCATTTATAGATTCTGCCCCAGTATTTTTCAGATTACCTTCCTCAGCAGAAATACGCCGTTCCGGCTCTTCAATGGCTGCCGGGCCTCCATCGGTCGACACGACCCGTTGATCGGCGCCTTCCACTTCGGGTGCCTGGGAGGACTGCTGGGCGCTCTCCTGATTCGGGGTCGTAGGTTGCCGATCCTGCTGCTGACCTGAGGGGCGAGCGTTTCG
>CAYPSQ010000049.1:5334-19281 GCA_964413115.1 uncultured Rhizobiaceae bacterium
CCTCGCGGACGCTTTGTTGGCTGACTTGGCTTCATATTATTGTCTCATATTATTGGATCGAACGATTTACTAGCCCACTACGCCAGCAACCAGCGGCGATCTTAACTAAATATTGGGGCTTGATCCCAGCCTGTGCGGCTTGAGAAGGGGTGGTAACGATGGATGTTTTCACATCCGCGTTCGCCACAGCCACCTAGACCCTAGCTAGGATTACCCAGTTTTCAACCCTTATTTTTGCAATTCAAATGTAAATAGTTTTCCGTTAACCAATTATTTTATGATGCACTTTTCACGTACCAGCTCGCTCAAAAATACCGCAACGCTCAATGCCCGCCAAATCCTTCCGCCGCTCGCATTCGGATAAGCCGGCGCTACACAAGATATATGCGGCCCGATCTGCAAGACCGGCGCCAAACTCAACGAACACCCGTCCGGCTGGGCTCAGCAAACGATATAAATCAGGTGCTAAGGCGCGGTACGCCTCGTCCCCGTGCGCACCGGGGAAGAGCGCTTCGGCGGGTTCATACTCTCTGACGTCAGGCATGATCGCAACCCGCTCACCAGCCGAGACATACGGCGGATTGGCGATAATAAGGTCAAACGGCGGCGCTACTGCATCTCCCCATGAGCCTACAAATAAATGCGTTCTGGCCGATACGCCGTGACGCGCCGCATTGCGCCGGGCGATTCGTAGAGCAGCAAAATTGACATCCACGCCGAAGCCCTCGGCGAATGGCATCTCCGTCAACAATGAGACCAGCAGACAGCCACTCCCGGTTCCGAAATCGAGAATGTTCGGGCGCTCTTGCCCCGTTCGATTCGTAAAGTGAAGCACAGCTTCGATCAATGTTTCACTGTCCGGACGCGGGATCAGCGTATCGCGGCTGACTTCAAAAGACAGCCCCCAGAATTCCTGCTCACCGATCAGATAAGCAATTGGCTCGCGCGCTGCCCGCCGCCGCGCCAGCCCCATCAAATCGTTTAGTACAAGTTCTTCTATCTTGCTTCGGTGATAAAGCAGCAATCGTTCGCGCGTGAGACCCGTGACATGGCCAAGGAGTATTCTAGCCTCGTGCCGGGGCTGCTCGATGCCGGCTCCCCCTAGAAGAGACGCAACGTGACGTAAGGCCTCTTCCAAAGTGGCCATTGCTTTGCTCAATCCGTTTGCGCCAGACGGCGTGTTTGTTCGTCGTTGAGCAATTCTTCGATGATTTCGTCTAATGCCTCACCACTCAATATTTTTTCGAGCCTGTATAGCGTCAAGTTAATGCGATGGTCGGTAACCCTAGCCTGCGGAAAATTATAGGTGCGAATGCGCTCCGAACGATCACCGGACCCCACTTGGCCGCGCCGGGTCTCTGCACGTTCTGCATCAAGCGCTTGACGCTCGTGATCGTAAAGACGGGCTCGTAGAACTTTGAGCGCCTTGGCGCGATTCTTGTGCTGCGATTTTTCATCCTGCTGGGTGACCACAATACCGGTTGGTAAATGGGTGAGACGAACTGCGCTGTCAGTCGTATTAACGCTTTGCCCGCCTGGACCGGAGGCCCGGTATACATCGACCCTAAGATCTTTGTCTTGGATCTCCAGGTCGACCTCTTGCGCCTCCGGGAGAACTGCTACAGTGGCAGCCGAGGTATGAATGCGCCCGCTCGCTTCGGTCTCGGGCACGCGTTGCACTCGATGAACGCCCGATTCATATTTTAAACGGGAAAATGCCCCGCGCCCATCGATCTCCATTATCACTTCCTTGACGCCGCCGATGCCAGTTTCCGACAATGATATAACGGCGGCACGCCACTTTTTCTCGTCGGCGTAACGCTGATACATGCGCATCAAATTAGCCGCGAATAAAGCCGCTTCGTCGCCTCCAGTGCCAGCGCGTATCTCCAGAATGGCACTTTTTTCGTCGGCCTCATCCTTAGGCAGCAAGAGAATTTTTAGCCTGCCACTGAGTTTCGGTATTTTTTCTTTGAGAGTCTGGAACTCCTCTTCAGCCAGCACCCGCATGTCACCGTCGGTGGTCTGGTCGGCTATCATTTCCGCCAGATCGCCGGCTTCTGACTCGGCTGCTCTCAGCGCCGTAATGGCATCGATTACCGGCTTAAGTTCCGAATATTCTTTTGAGAGTCGGACCAACTCATCACTCGACATATTGTTCTGTGCGGACAACAGGTCAGACAGCTCGTCTAGCCGGGCGACTATGGCGTCAAGGCGCTCATCCAAATTCACAAAGAGCGCTCCATCACCGATACTCAGCTATAACGTTTAAGATACGCGTGCAGGTTTTCCTGAGTGACATCCTGCTGTTCGCCGGAACCGAGGTCGCGCAGCGTAACGCTATTTCTGCCCGCCTCTTCCTCACCCAAAAGAACCGCGCAGACGGCACCCAATCGATGCGCCCGTTTGAGACGTTTTGACGTGTTGCCGCGAAACGCCATATCTGTACGAAACCCGGCATCACGCAATTTTTGTGTCAAAACGAATGCTGCCGCTTCCATCTCAGGGCCAATCGGTACTACCGCGATGGTATTGCCGTCGGCAGCGACACCTCCAACTAGCATAGCCAATCGCTCGATACCTGCAGCCCAACCCACTCCCGCTGTGGCCGGGCCACCCATCGTCTCAACCAAGCCGTCGTAACGTCCGCCGGCTAGGACTGCACCCTGGGCGCCAAGTGCCGACGTTGTGAATTCAAAGGCACTATGGCAGTAGTAATCAAGGCCACGTACCAAATGCGGGTTGAGTTCATAATTAATGCCAAGGGAGTCAAGACCCGCGCAGACGGTAGCAAAAAACTCACGGGATAACGGGTTCATATAATCCGACATTCTTGGCGCCTCCGCGACCACACCCCGATCACCTTCGTCTTTAGAATCAAGAATGCGCAAAGGGTTTTTTTCGAGCCTAATGCGGCTATCCTCTGAAAGGTCATCGAGATGCGCAGTAAAATATTTTACCAGCGTGTCGCGGTAATTATCGCGGCTTTCGCTATCGCCTAAAGTATTCAACTCGAGCTTTACCAAGTTAGCTACACCGAGGGCTTTCAGGACATTCGCGCCAAGAGCAATAATTTCCACATCGCCCATCGCCTCCGATATGCCCAACAACTCCGCACCTATCTGATGAAACTGGCGCAAACGTCCTTTTTGCGGCCGCTCGTATCGAAACATAGGTCCGCCATAAAAAAACTTTAGCGGAAGATTCTGACTGAGACCGCCGCTGATCACAGCTCGAGCCACACCGGCCGTATTTTCGGGCCTGAGCGTAATCCACTCGCCGCCTCTGTCTTCAAACGTATACATCTCCTTGGTGACTACATCGGAGCTGTCACCCAAGGTTCTCTTGAATACTTCGGTAAACTCGAATATCGGCGTCGACATCTCTTGATAGCCATAGAGCTCCGCAACCGCTCGAGCCGCCTCTAGGACATGTCGGTGAGCTCTGCTCTCATCCGGCAACACATCGTGCGTGCCGCGAACCGGCTGCAACTTTGACAATTGATTCTCCGTTCTGAGAAAGGCGAATTGATTTCGGCGTCAGCAAATGATCGCGTCCGTTTCGCCTTCTGTATATTTTGCCGGGGCAATTTCGCCAACCCGAAAACTCGGAAATAAGTCGCTAGCGGTCTGCCTCCGTACCAGAAACCAAGGTTTCCGGGTCTAAAGACACGTTGCGACGTACCACGCCGATCGGGCCCAACGCATTAACAAGGACGCCATCCACACGCAATTCTAGCGCGCCGGCGTTGCCAGTCACCATGATGAGGCCCGAACGATTAGGCACCTGATATATTTCGCCAGTACGCAAAATTCTTGTCAACAGCAACTCATTGTTGGGACCCTGTATTTGCACCCAACTGTCGGCAGTCGCTCTAATGGCAATTCTGAAATCCGCGTTTTCCTCGCCGTAAATCTTTGCCTGATGGATTGGTAAGTCAGCACCATCCGACGAAACTGACGCCACATCAAATTCTTCGAAATTTGCACTTTCCATTGATTGAGCATTTGCATTTCGAATCATGGGCACAACTTCTCCGCTTTGCGGTAGGGCCGCTTCCATATTGGCAGCCGACGGAGGAGATTGACTATTGGCGGCGTTCTCCCAGAGAGAATTACTTCCCACCGATTGGGCGTTGGCCGGTGAGGACGGGGTGTCACCAGCTACCCCAGTCGGCGTGTTTACTATACCTTCGTCAGCTCCGGCGGGGAGCGCCTGCTCAAACTCTGTATTTTGTACTGTGCTTATATCTTGTTCGCTGTTTGCGACATTATCGATGCCCCGATCAACTGATTCCGAATTGCTTGAAACGGACGATTGCGCTTCACTTGCTTCGTCCTCGGTGGCAACAGACTCCGTCGCCACCGCAGCCATCACGGCCTCATCGTTCGACAGCCCGGCAGCCTCGGTCAATTTATTAGAGACGTCCGAAACGAGATTTGTCGCTATCTGTCCTTCGGTTGAATAAACATGCCAGCCACCATAAGCGAGGCCTGCCACAAGCAACACTACCAACACCAACCACGGTTTGGGATTCCTACCTTCTTTGGGCGGCATGGGAAATGTTAGATCGCGCCGTGCAGCCCCAGACATGGTTTCACGCTTAAGGCGATCAACCATCTCCTCTGGGTCAAGGCCAAGGAACTCGCTGTAGCTGCGCAGGAACCCAGCAGCATAGACCGTGCCCGGCAGATCACCAAAGCGCCCTTCTTCTAGCGCTTCCAAGTAGAGCAGACGAATTCGTAGTGCCGAAGCGATATCCGCCAATTCGTAACCCGCTGTCATGCGGGCTCGCCTTAAAACAGCACAGAGGCTCGGCAAATCGTCGGCCGTTACGCCGCCGACATCATGTAATATGGGGCCATTACCCAACTGCGGTTCGAGAGGTTCAACCCCTCTTCGCTCTGCCATTCCGCCGCCTCATCACTTCAACCAGCATGTAAAACAAGCACCTTACCGGCTAAGTCTTGACCTCACGGTTCGATCACGCGTGCATGATAAGCGCCGATCGGCGTTTCCCAAGTAACTTAGGATCCACCTCGCCGCCGATTACCATTTTTGCTTTAATCCGCACTCTGCTGGCCTTCATGCTGAAACCGCAAAGCGCTGCCTAGAGTCATGTCTTGACGGCAATCCATCAAAATACCACTGGCCTGTGCGACGCGCAATTAATATTGTGACTTACAATTAGGCCGACGGCCTATCCGAACGTTCTATATAAATCTTTATCCTGTGGATAACCGCCTGGTACGTTCGGCAAGACTATGGGTTGCCTGGCTCATCAACTCTTCAACGATATCCGCGATAGGTTGCTCGCGCTCGACCATGCCGACGCTCTGTCCGGCCATCAGCGAGCCATACTCAACATCACCATCGATGACCGCCCGGCGTAACGCGCCTGCCCAAAAATGTTCGATAACGAGTTGTGCTTCTTTCTGATCCAGCTCGCCGGCTCGATAGCGCGCGATTGCGTCGCGCTGGGCTGCGGAGAATTTTTCGGTTGCTTTGTTGGTGAGTGCCCGCACCGGGATTACAGGAAAATCCGGATCGAACTGCACCGAGAGTACCGCATCGCGCGCCTTGGCATGAAGGATAACTTTTTTAAATTCTTTATGAGCGATGGACTCAGTCGCGCAAACGAAACGGGTACCAATCTGGCATCCAGCAGCGCCCATTTCCATGTAAAGGGCGATCGCATCACCGCGCCCGATACCACCGCCGACAAACACAGGGACGTCGCGCAGATGGGGAAGAATTTCCTGGCAGAGTACACTGGTCGACACTGGGCCGATATGACCACCCGCCTCCATGCCTTCGATGATGAACGCATCGACGCCTTGGCGCATCAATTTCTTGGCCACAGGTAGGGTTGGCGCGAATGCAATAATCTTAATGCCGGAATTTTTTAGTAGGTCGGTAGCGCCACGCAACGGCATGCCACCTGCTAAAACTACATGACCAACTCCTTCGTCAATGCAAACTCGCAACAACGCATCGAGTTCAGGATGCATGATGATCACGTTGACACCGAAAGGCTTGTCGGTGAGCGCGAAAGTTTGCTTGATTTCTTCACGCAACTCTTCAGGGCTTAGAGAGCCAGTCGCGATAACCCCGAAAGCACCACAATTCGACGTCGCGGAAACCAAATGGCGCTCGGATAACCAGGACATCGCGCCGCCTAGTATAGCGTAGTGGACGCCAAGAAACTTGCGCCCACTGGCAGATAAGGCATCCAGTTCGGCTCGCGCTGCAGCCAGAGAGCTGCCTTTACTCATCCAACCGGTAGGCGGCATGCAGTGCGCGCACCGCGCGTTCCGTATGCTCCTCTGCGATCAGAACACTAATCTTTATTTCCGACGTCGAGATAACTTGAATGTTGATACTGTTCTCCGCCAAGGCAGAAAACATCGTTTGG
Organism: uncultured Rhizobiaceae bacterium; assembly: GCA_964413115.1. Classification (GTDB taxonomy): domain Bacteria; phylum Pseudomonadota; class Alphaproteobacteria; order UBA828; family UBA828; genus PTKB01. Next base: position 11,750 of record CAYPSQ010000049.1, read on the forward strand.
GCTACACCCGCATGACTCTGCATGCCGACCCCGATAACCGAGACTTTGGCTACCGCCTCATCACTAATTATATTCTCGAATTCGAGCTTGCCCTGCATCTTGCGCAGCGCCTCAGTTGCTCGCACCGCATCACCCCGGGCAATGGTAAATGTGATATCCGTTGTCTTTCCGTCATGGGATACATTCTGCACAATCATATCTATTTTAATTTCGGCCTCGGAAAGCGGCGCTAAAATTTCGGCTGCAACGCCCGGCTTGTCGGGCACCCGTACGACCGTGATTTTTGTGTCATCACGGCTGTACGCGATTCCGGTGACCATGTTTCTATTTTCTTCGTCTTCTAACTGCATGCCCCATACGTCCGTAATGATTGTTCCCTCGACCAATGTTCCCGGCAAATCGGCAAAACTCGAAAGTACCTGTATTGGCACCCGATGACGAAGCGCCATCTGCACTGCCCGCGGTTCGAGCACCTTGGCTCCCAAGGATGCTAGCTCGAGCATCTCCTCACAAGTGATCTTGTCAAGCTTACGCGCATTGTTGACGATCCACGGATCCGCCGTAAAAACACCGGTCACGTCGGAATAGAGATCGCAGCGCGCAGCACCAAGTGCGGCCGCCAACGCCACAGCCAGCGTATCCGAACCACCGCGGCCTACAGTGGTCACCCGGCCGTTCGGCGAAATTCCTTGAAATCCAGCCACCACTGGAACTCCGCCTGCGGTCAATAATTTATTGACCTCGTCGGTCTCTATTTCAAGGATTCTGGCCTGCCCATGGCTTCCATTGGTGCGTACAGGCAATTGCCAACCCATCCAGGAGCGCGCGTCAACACCCAATCGCTGCAGAGCGAGCGCCACCAAGCCGCTGGTAACCTGTTCGCCGCTCGACAAGACAACGTCGTACTCCTCGCGACTGCCGCCAGGAGAGATATCCTGTACCCATCCGGCGAGTTGGTCCGTCACGCCGGCCATTGCGGAAACCACAACGGCTACTTGGTTGCCGGCATCCAACTCGGCCCTGACCCGGCGCGCAACACGGCGAATCGGCCCCAAATGGGATACGGAGGTCCCACCAAATTTTTGTACAATTAACGCCATTGAATCCACTCTGGCGCCCGATATCGGGGGGGCGCCTTGTTCATCCTGATTGTGGGGCGAAGGGCGCGTATACATACTGTGTTAGAATCACACAAGCAAGAAGACGGAAATTACATGACGCAAAAAAATGGACTGGCAAAAGACTCCGCTAGCATTGATAAACAAGAGATTGCTCGCTTTGCCGCGCTGTCAGATAATTGGTGGCAGCCCGATGGACCTTTCCGTGCGCTTCATGCTCTCAATATTCCACGCCTCACCTATATACGTGACCAAATTTGCCGCCGATACGAACGTGACATACGGAACAAGCGCCCGCTCACCGGCTTACGTCTGCTGGATATTGGCTGTGGCGGCGGACTTATCGCCGAACCCTTGGCGCATCTCGGCGCTACCGTCACGGCGATTGACGCCAGCGGAGATGCCATCGAAGCGGCACGGCAACATGCGTATTACTCTGGCCTCGACATCGACTACCGCCATATCAACGCCGAAGAACTGGCTCATGAGGACATCCAATTTGACGGCGTACTCACGCTCGAAGTGGTCGAACATGTGGCAGATTTAGGGAGTTTTCTCGCTGCAAGCGCGCAAATGGTGCAACCCGGCGGAATGTTTTTCGCTGCCACCCTAAATAGGACTGTCGCTTCCTATCTTCTTGCCATCGTCGCGGCAGAACGCATATTACGCTGGCTTCCACCGGGCATGCATCAATGGTCTAAATTCGTCCGCCCTTCAGAACTTGTGGCGCCGCTTCGCCGACACGGTATCACCATTCAAGATATCAGCGGCCTTACGTATAACCCGCTGACGCGGGCTTGGGTACTCAGCCGAAAACTCTCGGCAAACTACATTGCGTCTGGCATTAGAAATGAAATTTAGGAATCGTGCCTCGTCACCCAGGGCATTTGGCTGACCTCGATACCCTCTTCCCGAAGCTCCTCCACATCTTCGCTGCTGGCGTCGCCGTAAATATTGCGCTTTGCGACTTCGCCATGGTGTATTTTTCGCGCTTCCTCTGGAAAGTGGTCGCCAACATTGTCGAAGTTTTTTTCGACCACGTCGCGCATCTTCCGCAATGTGTTAATGGCCTCGCCCATTTGTTCTGGGGTAGGCGGCGCCATCTCCGATTTCGGCGTGGTGTTAGCTGTCTTAGCAGAAATACTGTTAGCACCTCTGCCCCGACCACGCCCTGTACCTGCCGGAATATTAGGCGCCATAGGCGCCTTTGCTACCTTGGAATCACCGCAAATCGGACACGCCACTTCGCCGCCAGAAATTTGGCTGTTGCAAGAATCGAAATCGGCAAACCACACTTCGAACACGTGCTCTTGTGCACACTTCAGGTCAAAGACAATCATCGTAATTGATCCAATAACATCTTATGCTCCGATCGAACTTCACTAAGTATCCTAATTTAGTACGAAATCAAGCACCCTCAATAAGATGAGCAAATATCACAGCGCCCTTGGGCGCGGCTCGCCCTCATCCTGGGTCACCCGCTTTGCCCACGAAATTGAGCCAGGTGGAACTGTACTAGACCTCGCCTGCGGCAGCGGCCGTCAGAGTATGTTCCTGCTGCAACGCGGCCATCGTGTCACAGCTTGCGATATCAACGTCTCAGCTCTGACAGACATTCAAGAAGAAGCCGGGCTACAAATTATTGCAGCCGACCTCGAGAATGACGGCTGGCCGTTTTCCGATCGTCAGTTCGCCGCCGTCGTGGTTGTCAATTATCTTCACCGCCCACTTTTTCCAGATATCCTTGCCACTTTGAGGCCAGGTGGGTTGCTGCTTTATGAAACCTTCGCGGCGGGCAATGAGAGTTTTGGGAGACCGCGAAATCCTGACTATTTGTTGAAACGCGGCGAACTTCTATCTGGCGTTTTCGCTGACCTGACAATCCTCGCCTATGAAGACTTAACGCTCAGCGACCCCAAGCCTGCCGCCGTGCAGCGGATTTGCGCCCGTAAACCTGTATGAACTAGCAGACAGCCCGAACTGCTTTCCTGTCATCCAACGGAATATTAAAACTACGGTCATGCTGGAGGGCGGGAATGGCGGCGCGCGCTTTAGCTACATCGTCTAGATCTATCTCCGCCGTCACATAGCTCACACCTTCAGCGGCATCCGCTAGTACCGTGCCCCAGGGATCGACAATTAGTGAATGGCCGAATGTTGTCCTTCCACCTGAATGGCTGCCCCACATGCAGGGCGAAATTACAAAGGCCGCGCTCTCGATGGCACGGGCGCGATTCAGCACATGCCATACCGCTTTACCCGTTACCTTGGTAAACGCCGCCGGAACGGAAATGATATGGGCCCCACAATGAGCCAGCGCACGGTAAAGATGTGGGAAACGGAGATCGTAACAAACACTCATGCCAAGCCCGCCCCAGGGCGTTTGCACAACAACAGCATCGTTGCCAGCACGGAAAGCGTCAGATTCGCGGTAGACCTCACCATTTGGCAGATCAACATCAAACATGTGAATTTTATCGTATCGGGCAGCGATGACGCCATTGCCATCGATAAGAACCGAGCAATTGGCGACCCGGCTATCGGCCACGCGCACGCCGACGGAGCCAACAACGATCCAGGCACCTGTTTCCCGCGAGATGTCGGCGAATGCCATTATCGCCGGATGCTCATCAAGCGCCGCTGCCTGGGCATGAACCGCTTCGGTGCGATGATCCATCAGCGCTACATTTTCTGGCAACGCGATAAGCCTGGCACCCTCGCCCTCCGCCGCTCGCACCAACTCGCAGGCGACTCGCAAATTCTCCGCCATATCTTGGCCGCTGCTCAGTTGAACGCAGCCTACCCGCAGTTTGTTGGCTGTCATAGCAACCCCAATATTCTGTCCAGTTTTCCCGCCCGCTCCAGTGCGGCAAGCTCGTCAGAGCCCCCGATTGGTTTTCCGTCGATGAATATTTGGGGAACCGTGTAGCCGCCCGAGAGCTCCTCCATCTCGCGGCGCAATTCGGGTTGACCCATCACACCGATATCGGTGAAAGGCACACCTTTATCCTCCAGCAATCGCTTCGCTCGATGGCAGTAGGGACAATATGGCGTTGTATAGAGAGTAACATCGGGCAAGTTCGCACCCCTCGCTTTGTTTTCTGAATTCATCATGTAGAACGATCCAGGGTTTGCGCAAGGCTCAATAGGGCAACGCCCGCCGCGCCACCCCAAAGGAGTGCTTGCTAACATGCCTCCACCGTTGCTTAGGTGTTAATAACATATTCAACCAGAAAGATAAATTTACCCTGAACTGATTCGGCGTAGCGCTTGCAAGAACCGAACGCGCCTATGACGTTCGTGCGTCTCCTACTTGCCAAGAAATCGCCAACTATGAAGCAGTACACCCCCGATTAAGTCTGCGTCCTCTAGCGGCTCGCCTCCCGCGCTCGACATCCAACCTCCTAGAGCTAGTGCGATCTAGATACATCCGGCCATATTCAAAGCTAGACTGAGGTCGCGGTCGAGGCTGGGGTAAAAGGTTGCTGCGCGGGCACCGCGGTAATTTGAGAGTGTTTGAAACCAAGCAGTGCAGGCAGGCCTCAATTTCGTAGGGGTGCCTGAACAGGGGCAACAGGGCGCTAGAATAAAACCGACCTTACTTCATTATCTCTTCATTATCTGGCGCATAGCCGCCCCGGTAGGTTGGCTGGCGCGTCAGAGGGCTGCAGTGGTGGCTCAAGGACACCATGTTCTTGCTGTCCCGCATTAAAGCGCGCCGACATAACCGCATGCCAGGGTTTTAGCCAGATCCTCAATCAAGTGTCTGGTAGCAGCCAGGTCAACAACCATAACGCTTTGCTGAGTGTGCCCGCACATGTCATATAACTGCCATGGATATGGGGCAATCGGGCGACCAGGGCGGCGAGAAGGGTCCGTTCGATCGTGTACAATTGCGCCGGCGGCGCGATCGTGCGGCGGCTAATTTTGCCGCCCATTCTTTTCTAGCCCAAGAAGTTTCGGCACGGCTCGCCGAGCGCCTCGACGACATTAATCGGTGCTTTCCCGTAGCCGTGAAATTGGGCTGTAACAATGGCTCCTTAGCAGCTTATTTATCAGGACTAAACGGCATCGAGCATCTGATCCAATGCGACCTCTCGCCAGCCATGGTGGCAAACGCCTCCGGATCATATCGCGTTGTGGCCGACGAAGAGTGGTTGCCTTTTGCCACCGCTTCGCTCGACCTCGTTATCAGTACGCTAAGTCTTCATTGGGTCAACGACTTGCCCGGTGCCCTCATCCAAATTCGCCGTGCACTCCGCCCCGACGGACTGTTCCTTGGCGCAATCTTTGGTGGCGAAAGCCTGACTGAACTCCGCCAATCATTGACGCGGGCAGAAACTGAGATCGAAGGGGGTATCAGCCCGAGAGTTGCACCCTTCGTCGAAATTCGTGATCTCGGCGCGCTTCTGCAGCGCGCCGGTTTTGCCCTTCCAGTGGTCGACAGAGATACGATTAATGTCAGTTACCCGGATGCGCTCACGTTGATGCGAGAACTGCGCGGCATGGGGGAGAGCAATGTACTGCGAGAACGCCGGCCAGGATTCTCACGCCGAAGCACCATGTTAACGGCAGCCAAGCATTACCGCGAAATGTTCGGCGACGAGAGCGGCCGCATTCCGGCAACATTTGAAGTGCTCTATCTCGCCGGCTGGTGCCCCCATGAAAGTCAACAACAGCCGCTCAAGCCGGGCTCCGGCAAAGTCAGCTTGAAGACAGCGCTTGGTGCGCAGAAATTTCCCGAGTAGACGCGACCCCTACAGCAAATCGCGCAACATCGCGACCAGAGGTGCATCGGCTGGCGGCATCGGCCAGTCCGTTAGTTTGGACGGTCGCACCCATTTTAACTGCTGTCCCTCGCGCCCGCGCGGGACACCGCTCCAAACTCGGCAAACATAGAGCGGCATCAAGAGATGAAACTCTCCATAATCATGCGATGCGAAGCTGAGCGGCGCCAGACACGTATGTTCAACATCAATTCCCAGTTCCTCGTTCAGTTCGCGAATAAGGGCACCTTCCGGCGTTTCGCCATCACGCAATTTACCGCCCGGAAATTCCCACAAGCCTTCGAGATGTTTACCCTTTGGCCGTTGGGCGATTAGCACCCGACCATCGGCGTCGACCAGGGCGATCGCGGCAACCAGAAGAATGGGCTTTTGCCCGGCGCTCTCAGGAGCGGTAGTCGGCATTGATATCGATATAGCGATGGGTCAAGTCGCAGGTCCAGACTGTCGCCGCACCGCTTCCAACCGCGAGGTAAAGGTCAAAGTTGATGTCCCGACCCTGCATATGGCGCGCCGCCTCGTCTTCACGATAACTGGGAACCTTCCTGCCGCCGCGCGCAACCGCCTGTCCACCAATAGAGATCACCATTTTCTCCGGCCGGATGCGCTCGCCCGAACGGCCGACGGCCATTACCAAGCGCCCCCAGTTTGGATCGGCGCCGGCAAGCGCTGTTTTGACCAAAGGTGAATTGGCTACCACCAACGCGGTACGCCGCGCCGATGCCTCCGACGCAGCGCCACGCACTTGGACAGTCACAAACTTCTCAGCGCCTTCGCCATCGCGCACAATTTGCTGCGCGAGGTCGGTCATCACTTCCTGCAAGGCCGTTCGAAAGGCATCGAGGCGGGTATCGCGCGCCCGTGTCACTGTGGGGTGACGCTTGCCCGCGCCGGTAGCGAACAAGAGGCAAGTGTCACTCGTCGAGGTGTCTCCGTCGACCGTAATCGAGTTAAAGGAACGCTCGTTGGCTGGGCGGAGAAGTGAATTCAAAACGCGCACTGGCAACCGGGCATCGGTAAAGAGGAAGGCAAGCATGGTCGCCATATTCGGCGCGATCATGCCCGAGCCTTTGGCAATCCCCGCGATCGTAACGGGCACACCGTCAATCTCCGTGAGGCGCACCGCGCCTTTTGGAAACGTATCAGTAGTCATAATTGCCTGCGCCCCATTGAGCCAGGCGGTGGGTGATAATCTATCGGCAATCAGTGGCAGCGCCTTGGTGATACGGTCCACCTGCAGTGCCTCCCCGATGACCCCGGTTGATGCGGTAAATATTTCATCCGGGGAGGCGCCGAGTAGCCGCGCAGCCGCCTTAGCGGTGCGGCTGACAGCCACCTCGCCACTGCGACCAGTAAAGACATTTGCGTTGCCGGAATTGACCACGAGCCCGCGCGCCTGGCCCTTGGGCAGCAATTTTCGGCACCATGTCACTGGAGCGCCCGGCGTTTCTGAGCGCGTTAAAACACCAGCGACGCGCGTGCCTTGCGAAAATTCCGCAAGCATCAAATCATCGCGTCCCGTGTAACGTACACCAGCGGCTATAGCGGCTAAGCGCACGCCGGCAACGGCCGGCAGGCTGGGAAATGATTTTGGTGCTAAAGGTGACTTACCGCTCATGCAGGGCCCCTT
>CAYPSQ010000050.1:0-2998 GCA_964413115.1 uncultured Rhizobiaceae bacterium
TCTCTCTGGTAACAAGGAGCCTTTTGAAGCCGCTCAGATCATGCGAACATCGGGGACTTTATCTGGCTTGGCTAGAAAGAAACCCGGATTTCGTGAAACTAAATGCTCCTAGCACCAGTGGCGCTTGCAGATGATAAAGCCGCTGCTTAAATTATACCTAAGGATGAGCAAGAGCACCCTAAATTTAGAACGCGAACTCTATAGAACCAGCCACCCGCTAGCATGGTGGAAGGCTTCCGGCGAGCCCAATTTGAGCTGTGCGCCATTTAACACGCGCTGAATGAAACTGGTCACCCTTCTCCGTGTCTTGCTAAGGCGGGTGTGAATAAAAGTATTCTCCGTAGGATCCTTTAGGTCTCTGAACTAAAGCCCGTTCCTGGCAAAGATAATAGCAGTCTGAACCAAATTCTCGAGTTACTTCACACTTATTAATAAAAAAATTATAAATATTTTATGTTTCATTTTTGTGCGAATACCATTTATTAAAATCTTTTTCATTAACCATATATGACCAATGCAGTAAAGATTGTTGTACTCGAATACTAATTGAATTACTGGCCTCTATTCCGCAACCAACAGCATGAATTTTCTTATATATATTGTTTCTCCAGCGACCGTTAGGGCCACAGAAAGATAGCCATCTTTTAATTTGCCGTTGATCGTCTTCATGCCTCCTTCCCATGTAATATTTACAGTACCATTCAAACCACCCCCTAGGGTCATCTTGATGTATCCACCCTTTTTCTTCCCACACCCGCTGTGATTGCCCTGCCTTAACACCAAAATAATTTACGTCTCGGCAATAAGTAGCGGAACGATAATAGCGAGAGTCTAAATCCTGAAACCAATCACTGGGAAATTCTTTATAATTAATTAATTCGTTAAAATAAGTTCCCCCAAATATGCCTTTATGCAGCATATCCTTCGGAGTTAACATGGGGTCAAACAGCATAATCGTAACCTTTTTATAATAGAAAAATTATAATTAATCAAACTATTAATGTTGAGTGTAATAATATAATCGTCGATATAAGTTGATCGTATCTAAATATCATCATCCAGAATAATCGGCTTCAAAGTCTCATTCCTTGCGGTAGGTTGGCAAAAAATAATTATTAGGTGATCCAAAATGTCATCTAATAGGTATAATTTACAGACAATAATGAGGGAGAGAAGGGATGCGTGACCCTAATTTTAAGAATCCAATTTACAAAGTCCTCCTAGATGAATCCCATGGTGGCTTGCGGGCACTCCCAAAATCAGTCCGCTTCCAGCTTCTTTTACTACCTGGCTGGGCGCTGGCTATGGGGCTCGCAGTTAGCTTTAGGGATCCATGGCAGTTCCTGTGGGTCTTGGCAGCCATGGTCGGCCTTCTAGTTCTTTACGGAATGGTTAAATTAATCATTCCGTTCACTGAAACGCTGATCCGTCAACAAGATCAGAAAGCGTCGCTACTATCAGTTATTGGCCTTGATGGTAATAAATGCTGAGGATAATTAACCCTTTTGACGAGTGAAGATACTGAACGACTTATTGATCTTACTTAAGAAATAGTAAGTCGTGATTAGCAAACCGGAGTTTAAGGGCGATGCATTCGTAGTGGTGGCGGAATCGAAAAAACTCTAGTCATCCCTGGTGGCTAGAACTACCACTACCAAAAAGAATAAGCTTCACCTGAGTACAAGTATTAGGCCGACCTACTCAGGCATGCGCCCTGGCCATTACAGATCCTTGGCAAGTGCCAAGAACTCACGTCGCCGTTCAGGGTCATGACGAAATTCCCCTAACAGATGGCTCGTGACTAGGCCCACGCCAGGTTTATGCACGCCCCGCGTTGTCATACATTCGTGGCTGGCCGTTACAAGGACACCCACACCGTGGGGATTAAGCACGTTATCGATTGCGTGAGCTATTTGGGCCGTAAAGGCCTCCTGTATTTGTAAACGTTTTGCGTAAACGTCGATCACTCGAGCAAGTTTGCTGATGCCCACGACATGGTTCCGAGGGAGATAACCCACGGTAACATCACCGATTACTGGAGCCATGTGGTGCTCACAAAAAGACTCGAAACGCACGCCGCGTAAAAGGATGATGCCGTCGTAACCATCTGCTTCCTCGAATGTGCGCGCCAAGTATGATTCCGGGTCCTCCGTATAGCCGCGGAAATACTCCTCGTAAGCACGGACTACTCGGGCTGGGGTATCTAGTAGGCCCTCTCTCCCGGGATCATCGCCAGCCCAGCGAATTAGTGTATGAACAGCGGCTTCCGCCTCTTTCCGGCTGGGCCGGGTATCAGGAGGGGTCTCGGTCACTGTATCGAGTATAGGAGCCTGGTAAACGTCGTCCAAGCCGAAATCTGAGGGGATTACTTCGTTGAGATCCGGCTGTGCCATGAAAACTCTTTCTCTCGTGCAAAAAGGATTGTTGCAATTTTTACGACGGCTTCACCCTGTTGGATCACTTTTAGGCGTGGTTTGTTTGTTAGCATTTGATCCAATCGGCGCGCAGTAACGTACTAGGGTGGACGGAAATGATTAGAGACTACTAAAATGGCGACCGGCAACGGAATAGCGATGCGCGCTCCCTTGTGCGGCCTTGCCGCATTGTTTGGTGCCGCCGGCCTACTGCCATTCATTACTAGCGCCGTTCTAATCTGGGCTAGCCCTCTCACTTTAGAGCCATTTCTGGTCACCGCTCTTACGGCATACGGAGCCTGCATCCTCGCCTATCTAGGCGGGATCGCCTGGGGCTTCGGAGCGTCGGTGAGCGATAGGCAGGGCGCGCATTCTATTGTCATGCCAATGTTTGTGATAGCGTGGAGCAATTGTCCTGCCCTGATTGGCTTTGCAGCTCTGATCACACCCCCACCTTGGAGCCTAGCAATTCTTCTATTCGGCTATATCCTGACGCTCACCGCGGATCTCGCGCTGGCCCGTCACGGCTTAGCCCCGAACTGGTTCCCAAATTTGCGGGTGACATTGACCGGCTTTGTTGTGAT
>CAYPSQ010000050.1:3098-18787 GCA_964413115.1 uncultured Rhizobiaceae bacterium
TAGCCCCGAACTGGTTCCCAAATTTGCGGGTGACATTGACCGGCTTTGTTGTGATCTGCCTGGCTAGCATTCTTGCCCGCGAATTGCGTTAGAGGCATGGCAAATCTAGGAAGAGACAATAGAGTTGCAGAGTGCGACAGGCTGCAAGCTAAAGGCGGGGTATGGGTGACAGGGGCCAGTTCGGGGATAGGCCGGGCTCTGTGTACCCGACTAGTTGCCGAAGGGCGATGGGTCGCCGGCTCAGCGCGTAGCCAAGATGCCCTTTGTTCTCTTCGCGATGAACTGGGCGAGCACTTTTACCCAATCCCTGTCGATATCACCTCGATGATTGATCTAAATGGTGCAATCACGAAACTGGAGAGGTCAGTCGGTCCCATTAACCTCGCCGTACTCAACGCTGCCATTTACGAGCCCGAAGGCGATGATGGGTTCGATGGTGAAGCCGCACGCGAGACCATAAAAGTTAATGTCTTGGGGACGGTCAACTGTTTGGCAGCGGTCCTACCGCGGATGAGACACCGTGGTGTTGGGCACATTGCCCTAATGGCATCAGCTGCTGGCTACCGCGGATTGCCACACGCAGCGGCCTACGGGGCTAGCCGAGCCGCAGTGCTCAGCCTAGCAGAATCACTCAAGTTTGAGCTTCAGCCTGCAGGCATCACCGTTCAGGTTATTACACCCGGCTTCGTCGATACGCAGCTCACAGCGAAGAACACGTTTCCCATGCCGTTCATAATAACGCCGGATTATGCAGCCCAGCGGATTGCGTCTGGTTTGCGCACAGATAGCTTTGAAATCACGTTTCCTCGCCGCTTCACATACATGATGAAATTACTGCGCTTGTTGCCCTACCGACTGTATTTTCCATTGGTTCGACGTATCACTGGTGCTTGAGTCTACCTTTATCTGATGTCTGGCTATTTCCACGTCGCGGTGAAAAAACAGCCAGACCCGGCCAACGACAAAGCCAAATTTTCGCATGGTTGCCCGATTGATCAGAACCCCGTCGGGCTGCAGCAACATCCAGTCATCAAAGTCAATCTTGACCTTCCTTTTGCCCACTGAGAGTGCAAAACGATAACGCCAGCGAAATGCTTGGCCGCAAACGCGCCCTTTTGCCACCCCGACGACGCCCTCTGCAACTCCTTCATAGGCGTCCGATCGTGTCTTGCGTATATTCCATACACGGCGGTCGGTCCCGCCGTCGACAAAGCGGAAATCCTCGTGGATAATAAGTTCGGTACCGTCCCATTGACCCGAAATTTCGACCGCAAATTGGCGCTTAACATTTCCACGACGGTCTTCGAATACGCCCCAGGCTTGGCATCGGCCGTTAAAATAATCTTCTAGCCGTAAAACTGGCTTGGATTCAGCAAAATCCTCAAGTTTCATCGAATTGGTCCTTTTGCACTGTTAGTGCTCTGTGTCAGAACGACATGGATTAGGTCTGTCCGCCCAGTCAAGAAGCCTGCTTCGCAATAGCCTAAGTAAAATTGCCAAGCACGCCGAAAACGCTCATCGAAACCTAACGACCGGATTCGAGGCCAAGCCATATCGAAGCGGCCAGTCCAGCACGCAAGGGTTCGCGCGTAATCCCCACCATGTGAAAAGTCGGATAGCCAAGACAAGCCAACGTCCCTGGCGAGTTCGGTCAGTCGCCGACGCGAGGGCAACATTCCCCCTGGAAAAATATATCGCTGGATAAAATCTACTTGGCGGCGGTAGCCTTCGAAGGCTTCGTCGCTGATGGTTATAGCCTGTAAAACAGCACGGCCTCGTGGTGCAAGAAGTTGCCGGACCTGGTCAAAAAATACTGGCCAATATTTTTCACCCACAGCCTCTATCATCTCGACAGCAACTATCCGATCGAATTGACCCTGTATGTCACGGTAATCCTGAAGGCGAAATTCGACGCCGCTGGAAAGTCCGCTTAATGCGAGTTTCCGGCGGCATTCAGCATATTGGGCCTTAGAAATTGTGACGGCAGTGACCCGACAGCCCACTCGTCTCGATACGTAAAGTGCGAATTCGCCCCACCCCGTCCCGATCTCCAGCAAATGATCCTGGGGTGAAATTTGAAGTAACTCTATGAGACGATCAAACTTGCGTAGTTGAGCCTGGTCAAGGCTCTCGTTCGAGTTGGTAAAGAGGCCAGAGGAGTAGGTCATGCCCGCGTCGAGCCATGACTGAAAAAATTCGTTACCAAGATCATAATGTGCTGCGATGTTGCGTCGGCTACCCCGCCGAGAATTTGGTCGGCACCAATGGCCAATTCGGGCTAGGCCAGTTACAAGTGCGTTACCGCGTAGTGCGTTGCGCCATACGGCTTGGTTGCGAACTGCCAGTTCCAGAAGGCCAGTCAGGTCGTCGCTGCTCCAATCTCCATCCATATAAGCTTCGGCGAATCCCATGCTGCCCCCGAGAAGAAGCTTGCGCACCGCACGTGGCCGGTGGATCGTCATGACACCAACAGGTCCAGATTCGTCACCAGTGAACTGGCGTGTCACTCCACTAGGCAATATTAACGTCAATTTTCCGCACTGAATTCGCTTCGCAAACGTACATAGGATAGCCGTATCGCCCCATCCGAAGGCGACGGCGAGGTCGCCACGGGGACGCAAAATAGAGTTGTCTCTAAGTGCCATGGTTCAGGGTGCCTTCGAAGGCGTGGGAACATGTCTATAGGCCGGAGCCCGCTTGACCCAGAGCCGCAGGGCTTGCCAATGGATAGCTATGGTGACCTTAAAAGTCATAATGGGATCACGGAGGAAAGTCAGCATTAATGCAGTGTCGGTCAACTTGGATTGTCGTGCAGATAGGGCCGCAACCATAAATTCCCCTGAATCATCACTTTCCCGAATTAGCAGCTTTAGACTATCCCCCGGGATGACGATACGGAATCGGTAGCGCGCAGCCATGCCGATAAATGGCGATACGTAGAAGGTCTTTTTTCGTTCATGCTGAAGTGCTTTAGACAACCTTTCGTCGGCGTGAACGGGTACGACATAGCAATGCTGTTCTCCGAACGTATTCTTGACCTCATAAATCAGCGCGCCAAGCGCGCCGTCCTCGCGGTAGCAGAAAAAGATGCTGAGCGGGTTGAAGACATAGCCCAACATACGCGGCATACAAAAAAGGAGTATCTGACCGCCCCCTATATCCACTCCTTCACAGCGCAACAGCTCATCGACCCACGGACGCAGTGGTCTGCCGTCGCGGCCTCCATGGTCCCGGTCGTAGAGCGAAAAAATGTTTGGGCGGTTATGGGAGAAAAGGTGCAGCCGCTTGGCGATCTCTGGCAAATGGTCTATGTCCAACAACAGCGCCGAAATGCGATGAGTAAAGCGGTGGCGTATAGGACGCATCCGACGGTGCAGCACCCACCCGCGCAGCAGACCGGGTTCAGCCACCTTGCACTCCGGCTTGTGTCTGTGGGCGTGGGTCGCCCTCTAACTCAGCAATATTAAGTTTGCCATCCGTACGCCACGGGCGCTGGACCCCAAAGCGCTCGGCAATCTCTAAACCAGAACACAGAGCGTCCTCGTGAAAACCATGACCAAAGTAGCTTCCACAATACCAAACGCCCCCCAAACCTTGAATTCGGTCAAGTTGGCGCTGCGCGCTCAGCGCGCTCGCATCGAGGATCGGGTGATCGTAGGAGAATATCCTGTGGGTTAGTGTTGATACTGGCTCTTTTGGCGGATTGAGCGAAACAAAAAGGGGTATTGTGTTGGACAAGCGTTGCAGACGATTCATCCAATAAGTAACTCCAACAGGCCCCGCGGGATCCATCGCACCCAAGACGTTCCAAGAAGACCACACCTTACGACGGCGGGGCATGAGACGCGGGTCACTATGCAGCACCGTGCGATTCGAGTGATAGCGAAAGCGGTTTAGAATTTGTCTCTCCTCCGCAGTTGGCATAGCCAGGAGCCTGAGAGCTTCATCGGCGTGAGTCGCAACGATTACGCCGTCATGGTTGTGCAAAACACCGAGTCTATCTCGTAGAATCACCCCATCGGCGGTGCGAACGATTTTCTCAATCGCCCTGTCTACTTGTACTGGCCTATTCATGCTCGCTATCAGGCGGCAAACGTATTGGCGGCTACCCCCTCTTACAGTCCGCCAGGACGGGCGCTTTTGAAGTTGAAGCAAACCGTGATTCTCGAAAAATTCTACGAGAGCCGTGAGTGGAATATTTGCCGCCGCTTGAGGAGGTACTGACCATATGGCAGCGATCATTGGCATTAGATGGCGATTTGCGAAGGCCCGCGAATAATGATGCCTACGGAGGAATTCACCTATCGTGACGCCGTCTTGAAACGCTCCCGCCACCGTCCTGGCGCTTCTGTAGAAGCGGATAATATCAGCTATCATGTGCCACATTGGGACCGAGGCGAGATTGCGCCGCTGAGCAAACATTCCGGCCAGACCATTTCCACAGTATTCCAGTCGACCGTCTTCCAGGCTGACGGCAAAAGACATTGAACTCGCCTGAGTATCCACACCCAGGGTCCGGAATAACGCCGTAAGATTTGGATAGTTACGCTCGTTGTAGACGATGAACCCTGTATCCACGGAAGTCGTACGTCCATGATCAGAAACTTCAACGGTGTTGCTATGACCACCTACATACTCATTACGCTCGTAAAGGGTCACTCGGTGGCGCTGAGAAAGTAGCCACGCGGCGCCGAGCCCTGCAACACCGGCGCCCACAATCGCTATATTTAAGTCTGACGGGACTCGTTCTGCAAAATCCCAGGAATTTGGTTTGATGTTGTTGCTATCTGCGATCACTCGTTTCCTAGTTCATATTGACTATGGGCAAAGACCTTTTACGCCCAAAATGAACTATTGGATTACCGGGGTGTGCCACTCCATGGGAAAAGACCTGGAGCAATGAATTAATTTCTTTAGGACGCAAAGTAATCCAAACTGGATTGCGTAACGTATAAGGGAGTATGGAGGCAGCAATAAATATGTCTGATCAGCTCGGTCGGGCGCCAAACGGTGCGGGACCACTTGCAGGCGATGCGTTAGCCGTAATTGAGCAAGCGGCAGTACGGGAAGAGGAAGCGCGCTTGATGTCGGCTATTGCCCAGTCGCATGATCGGGCTGCGTTTACCGAAATCTTCGGTCGCTACGCGCCGAAAATTAAATCTTTCGCATTGCGCCTTGGAGCTGATAGGGCCGCGTCAGAAGAGGTTTTGCAAGAAGTAATGATTGCAGTGTGGCGGCGCGCTGAAACCTTTGATCCCCAAAAGGCGAGTGTGGCAACATGGATATTTACGATTGCTAGAAATAAGAGGTACGATCTTATCCGCCGCGCTCAGCGCCCGGTGCCAGATCCTGCAGACCCAGCGTTTGAACCAGAGGCTATCTTGCCGCAGGACGAAATTTTGGACATGGCACGACGGCAGGAAAATGTACGAGCTGCTGTCTCTGCACTCCCTGTGGAACAAGCCAAGCTAGTAAGATTATCTTTTTTCGAGGGCAAAACGCATAGATCGATCGCTGACGAACTTGAACTACCCCTCGGAACGGTTAAATCACGCGTCCGGTTGGCGCTGGCCAAATTGCGAAAAGCGATGGAGGATAAAAGTGGCGCCTAGTCATCACCTCGACGATCAGATCTTGTCAGCATATGTTGCCGGAGCCCTTGGCGAGACTCACTCCATATCTGTTGCAACCCATTTAACTCTTTGCCCGGCATGCCGCAATGTATGCAAACATTTTGACGATTTGGGCGGCGTGCTGCTTTCGGAAACGGTTGAAGAGCCAGTTGATTCTACCACACTAGATCGTGTTCTATCCCGGCTCGAATTTCCGGATGAGGCGCCTTCCGCGCGCCCAGATCTTTCTGACGAAGAGACCCGCCAACTCATTCCAAGACCACTGCGCGAACAACTTCCTGCTCCCGTTGGGAAACTAATTTGGAAAAAGCTGGGGCGCTACGTCCGTTATATCGAACTTCCAGCTGATGAAGCTGGCGTTACGGCTCGGCTGATGCGTCTACCCGCTGGACTGCGCCTGCCGGTACACACACACTTGGGTAGCGAGATGACGATGGTGCTGTCTGGAGGCTTTTCTGACCGGTTCGGCCACTACCTGCGTGGCGACGTTGCCGTAAGGGATGAGACCGAGAAGCACCGACCAGTGGTAGACCATGGAGAGGATTGTTGGTGTTTGGTCGTAACGGACGCGCCGTTGCGACTGACGGGGCCGATGGGTTTTCTTTTCAATCGATTGATCGATTGGTAGGACATAAGGAATTTATATTCAGACGTCATATGTATTTTTTGAATAGTTATTATCTTGTGAAATGTAACCTTATTTAATCAACTCGTCGCTTAATCTAATAGTTGTTATATGGCCATACTACATGCTAGCGCTGATCACAAAACCCGACAGATCCTACTATGCCCATTATATTTTCGGGGTGCCATTGGTATTCGTTAGCTAAGTCGCAGGACAAAAGGGAACTCACCTAATTTTGATGTCGAAGCGAAGCAGCATCATAAGTTCTGTCGCTACGAAGACGTTATGATCTCGCGTGAATTACGAAGGAGGTGCCATTAAGGACCTGTTGACCTTTCACCGCGATACAGTGTCCCAATTAGCGTTACGATTAAACATGCGCCGCACATCTGGCACGACTTGCCGTAGTCGTGCTTCTATTTTGCACCAGGCAAGATTCGCTTCATCTACGGCAACGGCAAACCCGTACCCATATATAAAGTCAAATTTTATGTATGATTTCCACTTGCAAAGGCTCTGAGTGGACACGAAACGTATTATTCTATTTTCTCACTGGCCTCAGGAAAATTAAAAAAGAATGATTTCCGCCCAGACAACTATAACTAAGAACTTTTGCCAATTGGTGGGAAGAGCATAACAACCCACACTACGCGTCTACAATCGCTGTACGCAAGCACCCGAAAGTCGAAGCATCAATGTTGAAAGATTCCACTCAGCTTCCACCTCTGACTGGTCCCTGGAGCCGGCACCAAGCGACGGACTTTTTGAACGAGTCAATAATTCCACTTCGCCTCTCAGTCGTAGGGCGGAGTGGTTGGCCGGTTATCACTTCTCTATGGTTTGTATTGGAGAGCGATATAATTTGGTGCGCAACGCATCATACCGCGAAGATTATTCAATCGTTGCAGTTTAACCCGCGATGCGCGTTCGAGGTCGCACCCGACCAACCGCCCTATAGAGGGCTTCGAGGCCAGGCGCAGGTCGAGCTTGATCATGACCGTGGCGCGGCGGTGTTGGGTCGGTTGATCGACCGGTACCAGCGGACGCGTGACAGCGACCTAGCGCGCTGGCTCCTTTCCCGATCAGATGAAGAGATAGCACTGGCTATAACGCCCGTTCGAATGCAGGCTTGGGATTACTCTAAACGGATGCATAACAATGTTGCCTGAGCATATACCCTTTCGATTTCCTGGTTCCTTATCAGAGGCAGAGGAAGTACAAAACGCAGAGTAAAGCAATAGAGGCTGACGGTCTTAGCATCGGAAAGAGCGAAGGAGCGTGTGCTCTTCTTCGAAACTCTTGCCACCGAATTATAGCAGAGGCGCAGAAACTAAAGCCGCTCATCTACCCATATATATATCTACCTGCTGATCTTTAAGGAGGGCCTCAATTACATAAAGCCGAAGGTCTGACGATTGCTGATCTGCGTCTAGCTGTAATCCATGTGCGTCAGAAACCCATATTCACGTTAAATGGGTCGTACCTTAAACAAGCAATGTTCGGCTCCGTTAGCAGCACAAAGTGCTTCATGTGAGTTTAGAGAATAACATCGGTTTGTCGCCTGGCCGACCCATTCCAATGAACCAGTGAACCAGCCTGAGTACATATAGCAAAGATTACGGCCAGTGTCGGCTCCACAATGTTCGACAAAGACTGAATGCTCTAGACGGATGTCACTAGTGCCGTTGTTGCTGTCAAAGGAGATCACGGTGAATTGACCCCAGCCGCGCTGAGAAATGCGCTTCATATAATGAGTGAAGACGTCAAGTCCTGCGAGATGATGGGTTACCGATTCGCTTTCGCACCATTCCCATGCTGATTTATAGCCCGCAGTATAGAGTTGTTGTGCGTAGGCCTCCGCGCCTAGTGCGGCCTCAACAGCTAGGTGGTTGTTTACAAAAAAATGCCTGGGTAAATAAATCATGGGTAGCCCGTCGGTCGACCAAATTCCAGTGTCTGGGTCAACTTTGATGGGAAGGTTAGGACGTGCCATCGCTAAATTCTCCTAAAGAAATAGTGAAGTTGGTTCTAAACAGGCGTGATTTGTTTTCCAAATTTAATCAGATATAAACCGATGGAACGTAGACCACCGACTCCTTCTACGGGCAACGGGTTATTCTGATAGCTCTCGAGAGTATTGGCGATGATTGGCAGCTAAATTATCATCAAAATGAACCCATGCAGTCCCCGCACTAAGCAAAAGTGCTCCGATGATAGCGAGTGTGGTGGTTATGCAGTCCGCGGGCGGCCGCTGCCGCTGCTACGATGGCTAGGGTGGAAAGCGATAGGGGAAGGTGTGAGCTACCAATAAATCGTAAAATCAAGAGCGCTTTGGCTGAACTTGGTGATAGAAAATTACCAGACATCGAAGACCGGTTCAGAGAGCCTAACAAAAGTGCAGGCAAGGGAGGTGATGGCGTTTTTACCGCAGCCGGGTCGAAGCGTAAGCAAATGGGGAGGCCAGGAAAAGGCCCTGTTGCTGGAGGCCAGCCCTGAGCCCGGTAAGTGGCACATCGCGGGTGCCAAACGCGTGGCCCGCTTTGATAATTAATTGATGGTTTGCCATTCGACGGCACCTTCAAAGGCATGGGCGGCTCGGTAGATGGCGCATTCGTCAAAGCGCTGGCTGACAAGCATCATACCGACGGGCAGGCCCTCGCTAAGGGCGCAGGGCATGCTCAGTGCTGGATGCCCTGTCACAGTGAAAGCAGCGGTATTGGCCATCATTTCATGCGCCCGCTGAATAACCTCGACCGCTGGCGCATCGGCGGACGGCAATGGCGTTGCGCGCATGGGAACGGTGGGCATGACAAGTAGATCGAAATCGGCAAAGGCAGCGTCATAGGCCGCAGTCAGGCGTCTGACAATATTCTGCGCCTTGCCGTAATACCTGGCGCCATGCTGTTTGCTGACATGCTGGCCGAATAGGGCAATATATTTTAACGGTTCTGGAAGTTCTGAGGCCCGGCCCCGCCAGGCGGCGTTGGCCGCCATGAGGTCCAATATATAGAGATCCTTACCATGCGGTGGGAAGCCATTGCCGCGAAGAATAGTGTGCAATCCGCCTTCGACCGCGATCGGCGCGCGAATGGCGCCACTTATCCGATGCATGGGAATGCTAGTTTCGCTTAGGCTGGCGCCCAGGAGTTCAAAGTTAGTGAGTGCTTGGCGCACGGCACGGTCCACTTCCAGTTCGGCATTGGCTGCACCGAAGCCTTCTCGCAGGATACCGATGCGCATGCCCTCGATGGATTGGTCCAGAGCCTCCGTATAGGCCTGGGGTTGGCATCCCTGCTGGCGTGGATCCAAGCCATCAGGACCGGCTATGGCTTCAAGTAGGAGCGCATTATCCGCCACCGTTCGGCTCATTGGCCCGACATGATCGACGGTTACTTCGGAGGCCATAATGCCGCTATAAGGTACCAGACCATAGCTCGGCTTCAACCCATACACGCCACAAAATGCGGCGGGAATACGGATTGATCCTGCCTGATCGCAGCCCAACGCTATGTCCGCCTCACCGGTTGAGAGGAGAACGGCGCAGCCTGAGGAAGAGCCCCCGGCGCTTCGAGAAGGCGACCAGGGGTTGCACACGGGGCCGCTCTCGCTGGTGTGGCTACCCCCCGAATAACAAAAGCTCTCGCATGTGGCCTTGCCGATAATTTCTGCTCCGGCCTCCAGGAGACGGCTGACTACGGTCGCGTCCAGGCCCGGTACAAAGCCCTCGTAGAGTTTAGAGCCATTCATCATTGGCACGCCGGAGAGGCAAATATTGTCCTTAAGAACGGTGCGTTTGCCCGCGAGGATTCCTGCGCTGGCGCCTTTGATGGCGGTATGGACCTGCCAGGCATTGTGGCTGTTTTCGCCCGCCTCCGGCCAGCGCACGGAAGCATGCCGTAAGGGCGCTTCGGGGCGTTCGTCCGCCAGAGAATCAACGGTTTCATAGGCGTTCACAAGGCGCGCCATGCAGCCAAGATAGGCTTTGGCTTCGGCCACGCTCAATTCGAGGCTGAGATCGGCGCCCGCCCGCACAATGTCATCCACCGTCGGCGCTATAAAAGGCATCGCTAATATTCTCCCTTGCGCTCTAACAGCAGCAAAGCGGTGCACCAGGCATTTAATGCCTGCCCGCTAGGTGATCTTGCCGTTGGCTTGGTCCGCCCGGCTTAAGGACTGGGGACGTTCGCGGGGGTTGCCGTAACCGGCGCCGCCTGCAGTTTCCACGATCAGTCGGTCGCCAGCCTGAAGTATGAGCATTTGCTTTGATGGGATCACTTCTTCGCGACCGTCGCGTCTGAGGATCCGGGAGATCGCCTTGGCGCCGTCGCCGCCTTCGGCTGCGCCCCGCGGTGCCGTCATATGGCGTTCGCCGCGGTGGGTGAGGCGGACGTCGCCGGTGAGTATTTCATATTCACGCAGTACGCCAAGGCCCCCGCGATAAGCTCCTATACCACCCGAATTCGGACGCAATGCAAAGCGGTTGATGCGAATCGGTGCGTCAAGTTCCAGCGCCTCGGCAGGCAGGTTCATGCAGTTCGTGGCGTCGGTCTCAATGACATCGACGCCATCGCTCGATATGCTAGCGCCGCTGCCGCTGGCGATCATCTCGCCAACAACATAGGGCGCCCCATTCTCCTGATTGCCGGCAAGCACCAGCACGTGCTGCGCGCAGGCACCATCAGCGCCGATCTTGCCGGGCGCCGCCTCGCGCAGCGCACCCAGAATACAGCCGCTGACGCGCTTGATGGTCGCGGTGCGCGAATTAACCGGTGCCGGGGGCTTGGGATTGAGCAGACTGCCTTCCGGCAGTTCGAGGGTGACGGTGCGGAAACAGCCGCCATTGGTTGGGATATCCGTGCCCGTCACGGCGCGCAGTGCGAAATAGGCGGCGGCCTGGGCGCCGGAGGCGACGCAGTTGAAGGGTCCTTTGACTGCATCGTCGGTGCCGGTAAAATCGCAATGCATGCCGCCATCGCCGAGCACCACGCGCACTGCAATGCGTACCCGATGCTCAAGGTCGACACCATCATTATCAAGAAAATCTTCATAGTGATATTCGCCGGCGGGAAGCTGCGAGAGGGCGTGGCGAGTTAATGTCTCGGAACGGTCAAGTAAAGCGCCGAAGATCGCCGAAAGGGTATTTTCGCCATAACCGGCAGCCAGTTCTTGCAGGCGCCGTTCGCCCACGTTACAGGCCGCGACTTGGGCGTTAAGGTCGCCGAAAAAATTGTCCGGGATGCGGACATTCTGGCGCAGCATTTTGACCAGCGTTTTGTTCAACGCACCGGCGGCCACATATTTAAGCGGCGGGATTCGAATGCCTTCTTGAAAAATTTCCGTGGCGTTGGTGGGTACCGAGCCGGGCGACATTCCACCGACATCCTGATGATGGGTCATGCAGGCGCTAAGGGCGATCGGGCGACCCTGAATGAAGACTGGTTTAATCAAGGCGATATCCGGCAGATGCGTGCCGCCCAGATAGGGATCGTTCATGATAAAAATATCGCCTTCGGACATCTCTACGAGCGGGTATTCTGCGAGGATTGTCTCCACAATGGGAATCAGTGTCGCCAGATGAATCGGAATGGCGATGGCCTGACTCAGGGTTTCGCCGTCGCTCGTGAAAAGGCTGGCCGAGGCATCTAGACCTTCCTTGACGATTGGTGAATATGCGCTGCGGACCAGGGTGAGCTGCATTTCATTAGCAATGCCGTCGAGTTTGTTACGCACGACCTCCATGCTGACTGGGTCAATTGAACGGCCGTCTTGTTTAGGTTTTGCATTCATACATACTTACTCCCGAGAAAGCCGAAGCATGCCCGACGCTTCGACACTGCCAGACCATCCCGGCTCGAGGACAATGGTCGTATCTTCCTGCTCTATGATTGCTGGTCCGCGTATGCCGCCGCTAGCCTCTAGCGCCGTGCGGTGCAGAACAGGTGTTTCGATGGCCTGTGGGTGGTCCAGAAAAGATACCACACGACTGCGCTGGGGGCGGGGAGAGGCTGGCACCGCGTCAGGTGCGTGCGGAATTTCCAGCGCAGGCCCGCGATGGATGGTGCGGAGATTGACAATGCGCGCAGGATTGTCGGTGCTGTGGCCATGCACTCGCTCATGCTCCTTACGGAATGATTCATAAACCCGCGTCAGCGGGTCGGGGGCGTTCAGATCAAGTGGAGTTTCTAAGTAGAATGATTGGCCATCATAGCAAATATCCGCAAAGTGCTCGATGATTTGCTCGTTGTTGGTGATGCCATCCTGCTTCATCAGAGCGCCGCAGCGTTGATCCAGTTGAGCGCAAAAACACTTGACGGTGGCGTGTTCAAGGCCGCTCAGGGGATGCGGAAAAGCGGCGCTGACTTCATGCTCGATGGGCGCCCCAAGAAGACCGGCAGCCGATAGGACGCCGGGATGGCGAGGCACAATGATTTCCCGCAGATCAAGTTCCCGGGCCAAGGCGATGGCATGTACCGGACCGGCGCCGCCAAACGGCACGAGAGTAAAATTTCGAGGGTCATAGCCTTGACGCACTGAAACGAGGCGGATGCCTTCAGCCATTTGTGTATTCACGACGCGATGTACGCCGCGTGCGGCCTCCTCGATTGTCATGCCGAGGGGTTGCGCAATAGTTTCGCTGATCGCGGTGTGGGCGGCGGCGGCATCAAGGGTCAATGTGCCTGCGGCAAAATAATCAGCGTCTAGATAGCCTAAAACGAGAGATGCATCGGTTACGGTCGCACGCTTCCCGCCCAACCCATAGCAGGCCGGCCCTGGTTCGGAGCCCGCAGATTCGGGACCCACGCGCAAGCCACCCGCTGCATCCAGCCAAGCGATACTGCCACCGCCAGCCCCGATGGTATTGATGTCCACCATCGGCACGCGCACCGGAAAACCTCCGATAACACCCTCCGCGCGCAGCAGGGGCTTGCCGCCGCTGACTAGCGCGATATCAGCGCTTGTACCGCCAATATCGAGGGAAATAATTTCACTTTCCCCAGCCGTCAATGCAGCCGCACGGGCGCCGATCACGCCTGCCGCCGGCCCGGAAAGAAAAAGCCGCACCGGCCGCGAACGGGCGATTTGAGGCCCGGTCACGCCGCCCCGGGAATGCATGATTTGCAAAGGAATGCCGCCTCCCATATCGGTGAAAGCGTTTTCAAGCTCATCGAGATAACGGTCGACGACAGGTTTGACGTAGGAATCAAACACCGTAATGGCTGTTCGCTCATATTCACGAAAGGCGGGATCAACTTCACAGGAAAGTGAAGTCATGAGGCCCGGATGCTGGCTTTCGATGATGTCGCGCGCGCGCAATTCGGAGGTCGGATTTAGAAAGGAAAACAGAAAACACACCGCAATCGCTTCAACTCCGTCAGCAACGAGTTGATCCACCGCCCGGAGCAAGGCGGCTTCGTCTAATGGCGTCACCACGCGCCCGTCCGCGGCTGTACGCTCCGCCACTTCCAGGCGACGAGCGCGTGGAGCAATGAAAGTCGGTGTCTCCGGCTCTAGGACGGTTTGGTATAGAGATTGGCGCCATTGCCGGCCAATTTCGAGCACATCTCGGAAACCCTGGGTGGTGATTAGGCCAATTTTGGCGCCCTTACGCTCCAGCACAGCGTTGGTCGCGACGGTGGTGCCGTGCACGATACGGCGTACTTCGAGCTGGTCGATTGGGGTCGAATTCGACAATTCATGAACCGCTGTGATAGCGGCTTTGCTCGGCCGCTTTGGCGTTGAGGCAAGTTTTTTGATGCCAATAGTGCCATCATCCTGGCGCCACACAATGTCGGTAAAGGTGCCGCCGATATCTATGCCGACTTCAGTTTTCACTGTGGTTATACCGGCACGTCTTCAAGTTCCCCGACGCTCGCCACGGCGGCGCGTGGAGAGGGAACATAGGCCGCGCCATAGGCACGCTTTCTAACAGTGTCCCAAATCGCCATGTTGGGACAGGCAAAGAGCGCTGGATAAACGCCGTGGCGCGCCCAGGAGGTATCGAAGTTAGTATTGATTGCCGCGAACACAGAATCGGGCAAACGGCAGTCCACGGCCACACCCTCGGAGCCGCCGACATCGATTCGGGGCTGATGAATCGCTTGCTCGGCGGACATTCCGTGATCGACGAGAAAGCAGATGAGTTGCAATACGGCGGGAAGAATGCGTCGCCCCCCCGAAGCCCCTAAGGCAATGCGTAGCCCGTTCGGGGTTTCGACGATGGCCGGGCACATGTTTGAGAGTGGCCGTTTGCCGGGGCCGATTGAATTAGGCCTGCCGGGGCGCGGGTCGAACCACATGATACCGTTATTCATCAGGATGCCAGTCTGGGGGAGAACAATTTTTGAACCGAAGGGTGAGAGCAGTGTCTGGGTCAGCGCGACGACGGTTCCTGCGCGATCGACCACGCTTATATGGCTGGTGCACCCGTCGGCGCGAATTTTACCACTCTGTCCGCCATCATCGCCAGCACCGGCGAGGCGCGCCCGGGTGGCGTCCATCAGGCAGGACGCAAAGCGGTGGTAGGTTTCCGCGTCCGGTACGTCGCTGGGGACCGGCTGACTTTGCATGGCGTCAAGGGCACTCTTCAAAGTGGGCCCCGCTGTCATGCCCGGCGGGGAAAATACGTGTGCGTCGCGATAGGAATAGGCTTCGACATCGATAATTCGCGCCCGATAAGCGGCAAGTTCGGCGACGCTGACTGGGCAACCGCCCGCCGAAAGGTCGGCTGCAATACGCTGTGCGATTTCGCCCGAATAGAAATCATCTGCACCTGCTTCACCAAGGCGGCGTAGCGTTTTGGTGAGATTGCCGAGGTGGATACGCGGAGCGGGCGCGCTCCATTGGCCGGCGGGCGGAAAGCCAGTGGGCAAGTAAATTTCGGCGGCTGCTTGATTTTGTGCTAGATCAGCGGCGGCGGCGGCGATTGCGATGGTCGTGTACCAATCTGCTTCCATACCCGCTTCCGCGCTGGCTATGGCCGGCGTCAGAAGCTCTGCCCAGGACCGCGTGCCAAATTTTTCCTGTGCGAGCGCCAGTCCAGCGACTTGGGTGGGCAGGGCAATGGACAGAAAGCCCTTGAGATTGCGGCTATCCAAGACGGCGGGCCAGCCAAACATATCGCCGCCAGCCTCTCCGGTTAGGGGATAGGCGGCGCTATCTAGCGATGCGGGCGCGACCATGCCGAAATCAACTATCTGTGCGCGTGGCGCGCCGCTTTGCAGAACAACCATATAGCCGCCGCCGCCTAAACCGCTCATCCAAGGTTCAACCGTGGCGAGAACGAAGCTGGCAGCGATCGCGGCGTCGACCGCATTGCCGCCACTCGCTAGTATTTCCGCCCCTGCCTCGGAAGCCAAGCGGTGTTGACTGGAAATCAGGCCGCCCGCGCTCTCGATTGCGGGTTTCGTGATGTGCCAAGTTTCGCCGGCTGG
>CAYPSQ010000051.1:0-18352 GCA_964413115.1 uncultured Rhizobiaceae bacterium
CGACCGCACCAAGAAGCTGATAAAGTAGAATGGGAGTGGATTTCCTTGGTCAATTGGGCAAATGCCCTAATCGACCACAACCAAGTGTGCGAAGCACCGGTGATCGCCGTGCCACACGAACAATGGACCGAATACCCACTTGCCGTCGTCGTACCACTGGAAGCGGCTAAGCTAAGCGCCGAAGAACTTGGAGAGTATTTGAGCGGTAATTTTGCAAAATGGTGGCTTCCGGACGCCTACGAGTTTGTCGACCAACTTCCGCGCACCTCGACCGGGAAATTTTAAAAACTGCGCTCCGCGAAAAATTCGCCGTGCGCGATTGGAGCGGTTCAGCCGCCCAGGAGTATTTTATGTTCAAACACCATACCGCAGAGATTGGCGATGTCCGGCTGCATTATGTGACAGTCGGGAATGGCCCACAGGCAATTTGCCTTCTCCATGGTTGGCCACAGACCTGGTGGGAATGGCGCCGGGTTATGCCGGCATTGGCCGAACGTTTTACGGTTATCGCGCCCGACATGCGAGGGCTCGGCGATTCTTCATGCCCTGCCGGGGGGTATGATAAGCGTAACATCGCCAACGATATCTGGCGGCTCATGCATGACACCCTCGGCCATCGACGCTTCTTTCTAGCTGGCCATGATTGGGGCGGTCCGGTGGCCTATGCTCTAGCCCATGCGCATGGTGAAGCTGTGACGCGCCTTGCCATACTTGACGTAGTGGTACCGTTTGGTAGTGCCGACGCATTAACCTGGGGCGGCAAGCGCTGGCATCACGGATTTCATTGGGTTCAAGATCTTCCCGAGGCGCTAGTGGCAGGACGTGAACGAATGTATCTCTCGTGGTTTTACAGCAATCTCGCCTACAACCCCGCAGCGATTACGCCGGAGGATATCAACGAATATGTTCGCGCCTATTCACAGCCAGGCGTTTTGCGCGCCGGCTTTGAATTTTACCGCGCCACGCCAACTGATATCGCGCACAATAACGAAAATAAAAAAATACCACTTGCCATGCCGGTCCTGGCGTTAGGCGGCAGTGGCGGCAAGGGACGCGGCTTACAAGTACTCGAAAATATGCGCGAACTGGCAAGCGACGTGCGCGGCGGTGAAATCGCGGAGTGCGGACATTGGCTGCCCGAAGAACAGCCCGAAGCAGTGGTGCGTGAGATGCTAGCGTTTTTTTGCGAAACCTCTTAAAGGCGAGTATTCGCCTCGACACCGAGTAAGAATAGAGCTTGGTTCGCCATCACCTCAGCAGATTAAGGCTCTTGATAAAGGGTTCTGTTGCTTTGCCTCAGTCTATGGCTCGCGTTTGAATAAAAAATCACCAACGGCTGATACTCCAATTTCTTTTAACACTGCGGATCCTCATCTCCAGCTGACAGCGCGTCCGTTATTTCATCCAGACAATCATGGTCGTAAATGTAGACCGTACGACCCTTGCGCTCGGCAAGATGTTCGCATTTCGAATCGTCGAAAACAGCGAGACGCTCTCCCGCTATGAAAGCCATACCCAGCGGAGCATAATGGCGTCTCACATGAAGGTAATGCGCGTTCAATTATTTCTGGAGCCCACCAACTCTACTTCGGCACGCCGGTCTCAAAACACGTAATACATACCAACACCGCATGCGACCATTCGCGGTCAACCAACGCCCAATTTTGTTCATAGAGGCGAGTTACATGGGTGCTCAGGAGAGCCTCCAGCAAGAACGCGCACTACTTCCTCGGCTGAGCGGCGGCGCAATTCGGCGAGCGAAGCATCCGAAGAGAATGCAACATGTGGTGTGACAATGACGTCAGCCCGAGCAACCAAATTTTCGGGAGGGTCAGGCTCGCCTTCCACAACATCCAATGCAGCGCCGGCGAGTGGCCCGCTTTCTAGCGCATAGATTAGCGCTTCGGAATCAACAATTGGCCCCCGGCTAACATTGACCAGCAACGAGCCCACGCGCATTTGTGATAGGAAATCAGCGCCCACCAGATGCTTGGTGTCAGGAGTCAGCGGCAGATGCACGAGGATAACATCCGAGCGCGCCATCAGCTCCTCCATGTCCACCAAATGTGCCGCCCCAGACTCGGGAGCGGGGGCGATGTCATGAGCAAGGACCGTTATCCCAATTCCTGATAATTTCCGCGCGCTCGCTCTTCCTATGCGCCCATAACCCAAAATGCCCACCGTGACATTTGTGGCGCGCTGCAGTTGGGCTGCAGCGGGGTTCCACCGCCCTGTTTTTACTTCGCGATCGAAAGGCACAATCCCACGGAGCCAACCCATAATCATAGCAACAGCATGGTCGGAGACTTCCTCAACGCAATAATCCGGCACATTCGCCACCCATGCGCCGCGCGCCGTCGCCGCCTCAACGGCGATATTATCGAGCCCGACGCCAATGCGCTGCACGATGGTAAGTCTGGCGGGTAAAGCAATGGCCTTAGCAGAGACCTCGGCCCAGCATGTCATGATAGCCTCAGGCTCATGCTCTGCCACCAGCGCTTCAATGCACTCTGGCTGCAAAGGTTCCGAGGGGCCCGTAATCAGGGTGTGTCCGGCTTCTTGAATCACGGCATGCTCAATTTCTACATCCGGCCAGGCGTAATCAGTCTGAAATACTGTAGCCATGGGTACTTGCTCCCGTTTTACTGAATTGTTACCGCAGTTTAACATTAGCCGGCGCGTCCCTGTTCAAAGCTTCGTGCATTAACAATAAAAAGCGCCTATTATTTCTTCAAATTGAGAGATCTTAGCGTCCGCCTTTGGGCGTGCATAAATGGCAGACATAAGGAGACTAATGATGGGACAGACTTTATTCACAAATGTGAAAATTTTCGACGGCAACGGCAAACGTAGCTACGCTGGCGAAGTACTGTTGCAAGGCAATATGGTCAAAGAAGTCGCCAAAGGGCAGCGCAAGATCAAGGCCAATGGCGCGGATGTAATCGACGGCGCCGGCGCCACCCTGATGCCGGGTCTAATAGAGCCTCATGCCCATGTCTGTTACATTGATGGTGTAGCCCTTGCAGAAATTGGCCGTATGCCGCCAGAGGATCATATGGTCCTAGCTCTCGATAATGCTCGGGTGATGCTTGATTCTGGTTTCACTGGATGCTTTTCGGCGGCAGGGGTTGGCGAAAGCAAACTTCGCATTGAAATAGCCCTACGAGACGCTATCAATAGTGGTAAATTTCCCGGTCCGCGCCTTCTAGCTGCCTCACCAGAAATTACTTCAACTGCAGGCTTAGGTGATGAGCGCAAACATCACATGTACGAAGAATCAGTGGGACTTATTGCAGATGGCGCAGAAGAAGTCCGTAGAGCATGTAGGATGTGCGTTCGTGAGGGCGTTGATAACCTTAAGATAAATATCTCCGGAGATGAATTTGCGCGTCTGGGCCATTCACAGCAGTTGACATACACTGACTCAGAAGTAGCGGCAGCTGCTGAAGTTGCTAAAATGACAGGTGTCAATATTGCTTGCCACGCGCGCGCAGACCAAGCCGTACGCATGGCTCTAAAACATGGTATCAATATTATTTACCATGCTGATTATGCTAATAATAAAACCCTCGACATGCTTGAAGCAAAAAAGAAGGCCGTATTTTTAGCACCGGCCGTGGGTGTGGTTTATACTGTCGCCTATGAAGCCAGCGACTGGGGTATTACCACAGAGATAGCAGAGAGCATGAACATGCTATCCAAGTTAGAAAATACCTACAGGGTTTATCAGGAGGTGCGAAAACGTGGTATTCGCGCATTACCAGGTGGTGATTATGGCTTTGCCTTTAACCC
Organism: uncultured Rhizobiaceae bacterium; assembly: GCA_964413115.1. Classification (GTDB taxonomy): domain Bacteria; phylum Pseudomonadota; class Alphaproteobacteria; order UBA828; family UBA828; genus PTKB01. Next base: position 3,793 of record CAYPSQ010000051.1, read on the forward strand.
AATTGGAACCAATGCAAGGGACCTTGAACATTTTGTTAACTTGTTCGGTTACTCCCCAGCTGAGGCTTTAATAGGAGCCACTAAGTGGGGCGGTGAGTTAATGGGTATGAACATAGGCCAAATAAAAGAGGGTTATCTTGCAGATATCCTGTTGGTAAATGGTGATCCAACCCAAGATGTGTCAATCCTGCAGGATAGGGATAATTTGCTCGCCATTATAAAGGATGGCAGCTTCTACAAGGCGCCCGATGCAGACGCCCTCGCCGCGCGCCGACAGATTGCGGCGCCGGCGGCAGCAGAATAAAGTTAAACCTACTTATCTGTTTTTGCCGCCATATAGATATCGCGAACGGGCCCTTCCTCCTTACTCGGGGGAAGGGCCTTACTTGTATCTGGAGCTATTTCTGTTTAGCCACAGCAGAATCCAGTATGGCGATGGATCATCGCGACGTGCCGCACGAGCAGCTTGGAATAGACAGTGCGGCTTTAGCTCTGGCTCATCGCGAGTACCATCTAGACCAATCCATGGCCAAGTGGCTCCGGATTAATCAGCGGCACAAAATATCTTTTCATCGGATAGTCGTGGGCTTGATATATTGAGGTCAAACCCTAGCCCTTACCCTGAGCATCGTCTTCCGCTATTGCCCGTTAGTATGTGCGTCAAAAACTTGCGGGAAGACTTCAGTCTCAGATACGCAGTAACCTCCACACCAAGGGAAGCGTCACGATATGAGTGCTTTGGTCACAAGAATCTCCCTAATGCAGTGGATGCCGTTTGTCATTATTAAATACTGCGATTGCGCGGCGCTACTTAATGAAAATTGCGTGATGAGATGGCAACCCTTATTGGGGGGGCCGCCGGCTCGGCCTCACGGCCCAAATCCACCAGCCCATCTAGATGCTGGGAATAATCCTCCAAATGTCTGGCAATGATGTGGATGACCAACCCCTCACGTTGTAGACGGCCTGTGCAAACTAGCAGCCGAGCGCCGACTACTATGCGACGGAAACGCTCAAAAACATCTGCCCAGACAACCAGATTGGCGATGCCGGTCTCGTCTTCCAGAGTCATAAAAATCACACCCCTGGCGGTACCTGGGCGCTGACGCGACAGCACCAATCCGGCAACGGTGACCTGTTGTTCGGGCTTCAGGCAGGTAAGCTGGGTACACGGCACGACACCACACGCCTCCAACTCCGGACGCAACAAATACAAAGGATGGCAACGCAGCGACATGCGCAAGGTGGCGTAATCCTCCAGCACCTGTTCGCCCATACTCATGACTGGCAAGCGGATGGCGGACCCGAGTGTCGTCGGATGCAGGCTCTCGCCATCCCCGCCTAACCCGGCAAAGAGCGGCAGCGGCGCATCGTCAAGAGCGCGGATATCCCATGCGGCCTGACGCCGCAAAAATTCGATTGAGCGGTAAGCGTCGGCGCGGGCGAGCCTATCCAATAACGCTTTAGAAAGACCAGTACGCCGGTATAACTCGGCAATGCTTTGGTAGCCACCCTCCCGCGCTGCAACAATGCGGGCTGCCGCAGTCTCGGGAAAGCTCTTGATTTCGCGAAAGCCGAGGCGCAGGGCACGACCTCTATGACTCCCAGATGCCGGTTCCAGAGTGCAATCCCACGTACTTGCATTGACATCAACATCCCGCACCTCAACGCCATGCGCGCGCGCATCACGCACCAATTGTGCCGGAGCGTAGAAGCCCATCGGCTGGCTGTTAAGGATGGCGGCGGCAAAGACCGCCGGATAATGGCATTTTAACCAAGCAGAGACATAGACCAAGAGAGCGAAGGAAGCAGCGTGCGATTCTGGAAAGCCATAATCGCCGAAGCCCTCAATCTGGCTGAAACAACGCCTAGCAAAGGCTTCATCATAGCCCCGCGCGACCATGCCGTTGATCATCTTATCATGAAAAGTATGCACCAGGCCGTTGCGGCGGAAGGTCGCCATGGAGCGGCGCAGTTTGTCCGCCTCCTCCGGTGTGAAACCAGCGGCAACGATGGCGATCTTCATGGCCTGCTCCTGAAAGAGCGGCACGCCGAGCGTCTTGCCGAGGACTTTCTCCAACTCGACCGAAGGAAAGCTCGCCTGCTCCTCACCGCTTCTGCGGCGTAAATAGGGATGCACCATATCCCCCTGGATCGGACCCGGGCGCACGATGGCGACCTCAATGACGAGATCGTAAAAGACGCGTGGCTTGAGGCGCGGCAGCATCGACATCTGGGCCCGACTCTCCACCTGAAATACGCCGATGGTATCGGCCTTGCACAGCATGTCATAGACCGCCGGATCCTCGGCTGGCACCCCGGCGAGATCAAGCACCCGGTCATGTTCTCGCGCCAATAGATCGAGCCCTTTGCGGATGCAGCTCAACATGCCGAGGCCGAGAATATCGATCTTGAGAATGCTAAGTGCATCGAGATCGTCCTTGTCCCATTCGATATTGGTACGCTCTGCCATGGCCGCATTCATCACCGGTACAATTTCTGAGAGTGGTCCGCGCGTGATGACGAAGCCGCCGACATGCTGCGACAAATGGCGGGGAAAGCCGATCAATTCGCGGGTCAGATGCAAGGCGAGCGCGAGACGGTGGTCCGCCGGGTTTAGACCGGCCTCGCGCACCTGGGCTTCTGTATTATCGTCCTTTGCGTTGCTAGCCCGCCCCCACCGCCACAGCGCGTTGGAGAGCGCACCCACCATATCTTTCGAAAGGCCGAGCGCCTTGCCGACTGCACGTATGGCACTACGCCCACGATAACTAATCACCGTCGCCGCGATACCAGCGTGCGCGCGGCCATATTTTTCGTAAATATATTGAATCACCTCTTCGCGCCGCTCGTGCTCGAAATCGACATCGATATCTGGCGGCTCATCACGTGCGGCACTGACAAAACGCTCGAATAACAACTCCATGCGGTTGGGATCGACCGCCGTGATATTGAGGCAGTAACACACCGCTGAATTAGCCGCCGAACCGCGGCCCTGGCAGAGAATACCGCGCGCGCGCGCGAAACGGACGATATCGTGAACAGTAAGAAAGTAAGGCGCATAGCCGAGCGAACCGATCAACGTCAGCTCATGGGTAATCTGCTCCCGCACCTTGGCCGGCACACCGTCCGGCCAACGCGCCGCAGCGCCAAGCCAGGAGAGGTGCACCAATTCTTCCTGAGCCGTACGCCCATCAGGCACCGGCTCGGTCGGATATTCATAACGCAGTTCGTCCAGATTGAAGCGGCAAGCGTCAGCAATCTCCACGCTGCGTGCGATGGCGTCCGTATGGCGCGCAAACAAACACACCATCTCGGCACCACTTTTCAGATGGCGCTCGGCATTAGCGTGCAGGCGCCAGCCCGCATTATCGACGTTGCAATGCGTGCGGATACAGGTGAGCACATCCTGAAGCACGCGGCGCGATGGTGTATGCAAGTGCACATCGTTAGTGGCAACAAGCGGTGTATCGCAGCGCCAGGAAATAGCCTCAAGGCGCATCAGGCGGCGCGCATCATCACCCCGATAGAGATGGTGTGCGGCAAGATAACAGTTGGCAGATGCCGCGCGGGCGGCAGCGGAAAATTCTTCGAGCATGACCGCAAAGGCCGCTTCAACCTGAGCTTCATCAGCCCCCGTCACATGCTCCGCCTCGTTTGCCACCGGCGGCGGCAGGGCAATCAAAATCTGCCCGCGCGCATGGCGTAAGACATCCTCCTGAGTGATCCAGCATTGGCCCTTCGGGGCGCGTCGCTTGCCGAGAGTAATAAGGCCGGAAAGACGACCATAAGCGGCGCGATCAGTGGGGAGGCAGAGGAAACTCGCCCCTGAATGCTCGTCCTCCATCGTCAGCTCCGCCGTAAGGTCGAGACGCGCACCCGGTATGAGACGGACGTTGGTCTCGCGCGCAGCCACATGCGCTCGCACCACGCCGGCCAGCGTGTTACGATCGGTCAGTGCGATGGCTGTATGGCCGAGTTCCGCCGCCTGGTCGACAAGCTCCGAAGGGTGTGAAGCGCCACGTAAAAAACTGTAATTACTCGTCACCTGAAGTTCAGCATAAGCAATCATACGCCTTACCCAAACAGGCCATGCAGCCACCAGCCAGAAGCCATGCCGACACGGTAGGGGGCGTCGCGGTAGAGCCAGAAGCGCCGCCCCTGGCCATCCTCGACACGATAATAATCTCGGATCGAATCCGCCTTGCCGCCGAGTGGTGCGGCGCCTTCCGCTTGCCACCATTCGGAGGCGATACGCTCCGGCCCCTCGGCCTTAGCCACATGGTGCACCATGCGCCGCCAGCGGAACATCACCGGCGGCGCGTCGGGTAACATAACCTCCGCCTCAATCACCTCGGGCCGTGGCAAGAGGTAAAGCGGGCGCTGCTTAACCGCAGGCCAATGTGACACTTGCGTGGAAAGATTGGACGGCCCCTTCGCCACGGGCGCTGACGTAACGCCAGATACCGCCGCGCGCTCGGGTATATGGCTCGGGAAAATCTCAAGACGACGCACATTAGTGAGCCCCAGCCGCCCGCCTAGGCGGTCGATCAAACGGGATACTTCACCATTGCCATCTTCCTGCGTGAAAAATTTCTGCGCTGTAGCAACGGTCGTGGAGACCTGGGAAAGAGGCTGCGGGTCAATCGTAAGCTGGGCCGAGGCGAGCAGTTGGCATAGGCTAGCCGCAAGGGTCATGCTATCAAAGCCAAAGCCAGCATCCAACGCATCCAGCGGCTTGTCCAACAGACGCATCAGATGAGACGGCTCGCGCACCGGAGCGCTGGTATCGACCTCGATACGCTCCACTTTGCCGTCACTACGGTAGAGGGCGAGCTCCAGCCGCCGCGCGCCCAGCGCATCTGCTTCCAACACGCCAGCCAATTCATCCAGCAACCGGCGCGCCGTGGCGGCAATGGCCTCGCAGCTGGAGATCGGCTCGGCGAAATCCTGCCGCACGCGGTGCGGCACGACCGGGCGACGCGGCGACAGCGGCTCGTCCTCGCGCCCCAGCGCTTGATCTAAACGATGCATCACGCCCTCGCCGAAGCGCCGCGCCAAGGCGCCACGCGGAATGCCGTAAAGGTCGCCGATAGCACGGAAGCCAAGACGCTCCAGGCCCTCCGCTTCGACCGGAGCAAGCCTGAGACCCTTAAGCGGCAGCTTGGCCAAAGCAGCGCATATCTTTCCTGGCGCAACCACGCACATGTGCTTCGCAATCTCTCCCTGTTGTGCTCCGACGTGGCGCATGGCGCCATGGTGGGCGACGGCCCAAGCCGCACCGGGGGTATCGGCCAATGCCGCGCGTGCAGCAAAGCCAAAACGCGCCAGACGAAGCGCTATATCGTTCAACAAGGCCATCTCGCCACCGAACAGATGGGCGCAGCCAGTGATATCGAGCCACAAACCATGACTGGCACCGAGTACGGCATCCGGGCCAGCCGCATCCAGCGTCACCCACGGTGTCCAGCGGCCGCACCAATCACCGAGCGCCGCGAGCGCTTCCATATCTGCGCCGCCCTCGGCCGGTACAGCGCGTAAATCCAGCAGACGCGCCCGGGCATCAGTTAGGGGCAAGCCCGGAACTATGCCAGCCTCCGCTTCCGCCGCCCGGTTCGCCGCTGCCACACGCATGACTAAACCGCCGCCATCGCGCGCGCCCGGTGGGCCGCAAGCGGCACCAAAACTACCGCCCCCGAGACCGCCATCACAGACCGTGACCAGCGGCTTAGATCGCCAGGCGGGCTGCCGTCTGCTCAACCGATCGGTTGCAAATCGGGGCAGCCACAGTGAAATTACCCGTCTCATGATGCCATTCCACAAGCCATTCCCGGAATGCAGCAGCACGGCAGCGGCGTAACTCGGCATGCCAACGCAACCGCCCCGGACCAAGCCAACGCTGTGCTACGGGTGCCGTCTCCAAGCCTGGAACCAAGCCGCTCGGCGCCGCGCGCACGTGCCACCGGGAAAGTGCCGCGCTCGGCTCCTCGGCATTCCCCGGCGCGGTATTAGAGTGCTCGCCCCCCGGGGGGAGTCGGCGCAACAGAAAGCACCCGACGCCGCTTTTCTCCGCCGCGAGTTGCAGGCGGCGGCTGGCGGTTAGCCCGACCGTGGCATCTTCTACCTCGCCCACTACGGCCAGGAGGCGCGGGCATGAAAGTCCTTCGCGCATAGCCAAGAGCACCTCCTGGCCCTGCTTCGCGCCAAGAAAAATCAAGCGCGACGGGTCGAGGCCGAGCGCCGCAAGACCCGGCGCATAAATATCGCCGCTCTCATATGATGCGCCGCGGCGACGGCACCACAGCACCATGCCCGGTGCTCGGGCGACGAGACGGGCCAATAAGGCGCTGATAAAGCCGAGCGCCGCGGCGTCGCGCGGCGGGCCCGAAATTTCATGCAGCGCACCCGGCGCCAAACCGCACCAGGGCAAGGCATCGTCGATCTCCGGCACGCCGAACGACAGCGAGCCTAGAAAACCGGCGCGTTGTACTACCACCGGTTCGCTACCCGCCCGCTCCAGAGCGTCAATACGACGGCGCAGTTCAGACACCCTGATGGAAGCTTGCGGCGCAGCAGGCCCGGAAGCAGCACTGGAGGGAACGGCGCGAGGCATAAAAGGCAGCCTTTCCTTGGCCGGACAAAGCCAGTGGATATAGGGCTTCGTCTCATTGTTTTCTATATTCTTGTGTTCTTCTTTTGTTCTATCAGAACAAAACGACCTGTCAAGAATGCAAAACCGGATTGGGTTTTAAAACCTCTACTAGGGAATGCCCGTCGTTCTATGTCATCCGCATAGTGGGTGATTAGCGCCACGCGTGGCGCATGGCACAAAGGTTAGATATTGGCATAAATCTGCAGGGATTGATCGGACGCGCTCAAGGATGCAGAGGAAATCCACGCGGTAAAAAATTCTATGCCCTACCCGCTCCGGCACCACTGGAAAAATAGCGCACGATCGAAGGTCCAAAATAGAAAATGTAATGCGCTGTTAGCCAGCGGCGACGCTTCACTCTTTGACGCGTGGCAGGTCGATAAACCGGGCGGTATCTTTTTTGATATCAAAACTGAATCCCTTACGAACCCCAACATTACGCAGGATAACCTCGATAGCGGTAACGTCGAAAGGATCGAGGTTTAGCGGCTCAGAATATTTGGCGTTGAGGCTGTGCAGCATTTCCAACTCATTTGGAAGAAGCTCATCCTCGAACTCTGCCGCGCGATCCAGCATCGTCTTAAACTCAGCATAGGCCGCTAGTTTAACCATCTCCCTAGCTCCTACGCTGCGGTATAGCCGCCATCAATAGCAAGCTCGCTGCCGGTGACGAATTTGCTCTCGTCGGAAGCCAGGTAAAGTACGCCGGCAGCAATTTCCTCGGGTTCGCCGATGCGCCCGATGGGATGTAATTTTCCAAGCTCCGCAAGACCGGTTGAGATATCACCATAATCACGCCGGCACGTATCCTCGACCATCGCCGTACGGATATAGCCGGGGTGAATGGAATTAACCCGGATGCCGCTGCCGTTACGCCCGCATTCGAGCGCAACAGCTTTGGTAAACAACCGCACCGCCCCCTTCGACGCGCAATAGGCGGAAAGCTTTTCGAGCCCAGTGAGACCAAGAATCGAGGAAATGTTGACGATGGAACCACCGCCGGTCCGGCGCATAGCTGCTACCGCATGCTTGGTGCCGAGAAAGACGCCATCAATATTGACCGCCATCACGGCGCGCCAATCATCGAAAGACATTTCGTCGACGCTTTCAACAATAGCAATGCCAGCATTGTTGACGAGAATATCGAGGCGACCGAATTCGGATTCAGTGGCGCTGATCGCGGCCTGCCAGGATCCCTCTTCGGTCACGTCAAGATTGACAAATAACGCGTCACCGCCCGAATCCTGAATCCCGGCAACAACAGTAGTGCCCCGTTTTTCATCCATATCGGCAACCACGACACGCGCGCCTTCGAACGACAGCCGTTCGGCGATCGATCTACCGATGCCCGTCGCGGCCCCGCTCACCAAAGCCATTTTTCCGACTACCCGTCCTGCCACGCTATTGTCCTCCCGCAATCATGTTAGGTTCCTGTCATGAAAATACCCGTCGCCGATAGCTGGTTCGAAACACGTTCCTATAGCGATGATATTACACTGATCTTTGAAACCCACATTATACCAGATATCCGCTGCAATATGTGGCATGTGCGTGGCCGTGACCGTGATCTTCTATTTGATTCAGGCATGGGTGTGGTCAGCCTAAAGCGCCACGTGGCCCTGGTGACGGAAAAGCCTCTTCTCTGCGTTGCTAGCCACAGCCATTTTGATCATGTCGGCGGCCATTACGAATTCGACGTACGGCTCATGCATGCGGCGGAGGCCGATATTTTAACTAGCCCCAACCGAGACAATACGGTGATCGAAGACTATGTCACAGTGGAAATTTTTACTGCGGCGCCGTTTGCCGGATTTGATGTTGAAGCATACACCATTCGTGCCGCGCCGCCGACCCGCCTCGTAGCTGACGGCGATATCCTGGATCTCGGCGATCGGCACTTCGAGGTGTTACATCTTCCTGGTCATTCGCCAGGATGCATCGCCTTGTGGGAAGAAGCGAGCGGAACGCTTCTTTCAGGAGACGTGGTCTATGACGGGCAGCTCTATGACGCACTTTACCATTCAGTGCCAGAGATTTACGCCGCCAGTATGGAGCGTTTGCGGGCATTCAATGTAGAGACCGTGCATGGCGGCCACTGGGCGAGTTTTGGTCGGGCGCGGTTTATTGAAGTGATAGATCAATATCTACAAGGCATTAGAATGCCTGGTTGCCCGGCCAAATGATCGTTTGACCTTCAGATCACTAGTTGCGGCTAACGCCAGCTCCGTTCATAAGATTCAGAAGACGTAATCGCGCGATGGGTATCTTAAAATGACCGACACAAACATTCTTCTGAACGGCTTTAGAAAATTTCGCGAGCTATATTACAGGAAGTCACCAAACCTCTATCGAGATCTAGTCCAGCACGGGCAGAAGCCACGCTTCGCGGTCCTAGCATGCTCAGATTCGCGGGTTGACCCGGCAATCGTATTGCAGACAGAACCAGGTGACATCTTCGCCGTGCGTAATGTTGCCGCTTTGGTGCCACCGTTCGAAAAAGATGGGCTCTACCACGGCACCAGTGCGGCATTAGAATTTGCAGTCAGAGGGCTACATGTCGAGCATATAATCATCATTGGCCACGCGCATTGCGGTGGCGTCGCCTCCATGATTAGGAAGCAAGAGGGTCGCGAAGAGTTGGCCTATGACGGTGGAACATTCATTGGGGCCTGGACTGACTTGCTACGCGACGCATATGAACGCGCCGTGGAGAGCAACCCGGAATTGAAAGGTGACGCCCTGTTAAGCGCTGCCGAACATCAGGCGGTGCGCCTCTCTCTCGACAATTTGACAACATTTCCGTTTATCCGAGAAGCGGTCTCAGCCGGCGAGTTAACTCTACAAGGCTGGTACCTCAACATCTTTGATGGTGCGTTAGAGATATGGAATCCGGAGGACAAATGCTTCAAATTAGTTGATTAGGATTGCCGATGTGGCCCGCCCGTGCGCGCTCTTTGTTAATTCTATTCAGCCACCTTCCGCCGCCACCTGCGTAACGGCGCACTCGTCTTCACGCCACCAGAGGTAAGCCAGGTCGACAAGGTCGGCGTCTCGGTCCCAGATGCGCGCCTTGACCTGGCCTATATCTGTGTCGAGCGTGCGATCGACATATTTGCCTTTATAAATGGTCGCACCTGACCTGCATGGCAGACGGTTGATGCCATCGTCCTGGCCGTCACCACCGGAATTGCTGAGACGCACACGTTCGGCACGTACGGCGAGGCAAACTGGACTGCCCTCCACTTGAACCTCACCACCGCTCCAAATGCCGGTGAGAAGATACTCTCCAATACGTACCCGGGCATGCCCGTCGGACACCGCTTCCAAAGTTCCTTCGAGAAGATTTTCCGCACCCATAAAATCGGCAACAAATTGATTCACCGGGCGGTCAAAGAGATCGGTCGGCGGGCCTTCCTGAACAATTTCACCGCGCTGCATCAAAATGATTCGGTCGCTCATGGTGAGCGCTTCATCCTGGCTGTGGGTGACGTATATGAAGGTAATGCCAAGACGTTCGTGCAGGTCCTTCAATTCCACTTGCATATCGACACGGAGCTTTTCATCCAACGCGCCGAGCGGCTCGTCGAGCAGCAATATTGCCGGCTCCGTGACAATAGCACGCGCCAACGCGACGCGCTGGCGTTGTCCGCCCGAAAGTTGGTGTACGCGGCGATCGGAGAGACCCGAGAGGCGCACTAGATCAAGTGCCTCTTCGGCATTTTTGCGCCGACCGCTTTTACTTTCGCCACGCAGGCGCAATCCGTATTCGATATTCTGGCCAACACTCATATGGGGAAACAACGCATAGTGCTGGAATACGGTCGTGCAATTGCGTTTGTTAGCAGGCGTGTGTGTGACGTCCTCGCTGTCGATCGAGATACGCCCCACGAGGGTCGGCCGCTCCAACCCTGCTACGATCCGAAGCAGGGTTGTCTTCCCTGAACCGCTTTCTCCGAGCAGGGTCAGAAACTCTCCGCGCCTCGCTGTTACTGATACATTGTCCAGAGCGACCACCTCGCCAAAGCGATGGGTGGCATCTACCACTTCCAGAATGGGCGCCCCATCGCTGCCTTTCGCCTTAGTTCCTGTCATGTTGACGTGTACTCCCTAGCGCTCACGCGCCTTATTTCTTTTCGCTGAAACCGACCCGAATTGCGATAAAAGTCAGGAATATGCTGGCAATCGTAATCAATGTACTTAGAGCAAAGATAAGTGGTATCGACGTATTGTGTGCACCTGATTGGATCCATAAGTAAAGTGGTAAGGTAATTTCGCCCGCGCGCATGAAAATACTAAATGGCAACTCGTTAAATGATAAAAGAAATCCAAAAAAGCCCGCTGCAAATATGCCTGGTTTAAGGATAGGTATCTCAACTTGCCAAAATCGTTCCAGTTTACTAGCTCCCAAATCAGATGCCGCTTCTAACAAACGTTGGTCAAAACGTGAAGCGACTACCATCATCGCCAATAAAGCGAATGGGAAAGCCCAAATAAAGTGAGCAAGGACCAAAGACCATAGTCCCATCTTAAAATGTAGTCCTATTCGGAAAAACAGAAAAATTGACATGCCCGCGACAATCCCCGGCACCATTAGAGGCATGAGGAAAGTCATTAGAAATGGGCCACGAAGGCTAATTCTTGGCAGCACTGACCCAACTGCAAGGGATGCCAACATACATGCAACCGAAGTAATTACTGCTAATAATATACTCAGCAACAACGGATCAAGTATGTTGAAGTCGCCTCCATACGCCTCCCCCTCTCTTTGGCCAGAGCCAAAAAACATATTGTCATACCAACGAAGGGTCCATTCGCCTGGGAATCCGGTCAGCGGCTCGCCACTAATAGATAAAATCATTAGCCAAAGGATCGGAAAATAAATAATCCCGAGTACCAAATACCCGATCCCAGCCGAAGCCGAGGAAGACCAGCCCTCAGAAATGCGCCTAAGCAACGGTGGGCGTGTTACCAAGAAAGGGTGGTCCGCTTTGTTAACGGTAGAATCTGAGTGTGCCATATTGCGGTTTTATCTGTTTCATCGTTTTAAGTTGGCAAATACGTTTGCCAAGCCACCTGTCGGGCGCAAAGCCGCCCAGAGTAAAAGTTGAAATGACAGCATAATAGCCAGCACAATAGATGCGAGGGCAGCCGCCATAACCCAGTTGCGAACCCCAATCATGTTGTACACGTTGTGGCTGACCATCATAACTTTGCCGCCACCCATCTGTTGCGGGACGATCGTATCACCCAGCATCGGCACAAAGCAGAAGACGAAACCTGCTACGATGCCGGGTAGCGACAAGGGCAAAATGACATGGTAAAGCGTTCGCCATCTGCTAGCACCGAGGTCTTTGCTTGCCTCAAGGTAATCATTGTCAATTAATGCAATGGACAAAAATATAGGCCAAACCATGGCGGGAAAATATTGGCCCAGAAATCCAAGATGGACTGCAAACTCTGAAAATATAAGCCAGTCTATTGGCTCAGTCACAATTCCAAGGTCGAGTAGAAGAGTGTTGACCAGGCCTTGAATGCTCATTACAGACCGCCAAACTACCACTCGTGCGACTGGGCTTAAGAAAAATGGCACAGTGAGGGCGGTAAAAGTAAGAAGCTTAATAGTTCGATTCCTCGCACCTTTAGCAAGCCAAAGCGCAAAAGGAAAAGCGAGCAACAGCTCTATAATTGTCATGGTTGCGGCGATTCTTATGGTTCGCTCCAACAATTGTCCACCGCCATAAAAGAACAGTTTTTCGTAAGCTTCGAAACTCCAATCCCAGCGGACTCTAATACCCTTAGTCTGCAGAAAAGAAAAAATAACAATTCCAATTAAGGGCAACACAACGGCTAAAAACCAGAATGTTGTGAACCCAGAAAGCGTCCAAATGCCTCCCGTTAAGTTGGGCAAAAGCCGCCTACTAGTAACCAGCCTCTTTGCGTCGTCGCTTCGTACGCGAGTCATTTCTGATATGCCAACCACACAATCAGTGCGCCCTAGAGCAAGACTCCCCGGTGCAGAAAGGAGCACCGAGGAGTCTTTATCACCTCATAAAATCTGGATCGCGGTAAATTAAGCGTTTAGTACGCGGTCCATAGCTGCTTGGATTTCGGGAAGATACTTAGGTACTGCTGTGAACCACATTTGTTCATGTGAGAACTTGTGCTTCAACTTGTCTTGGGCCTCTTGAATAGCGGTACCAGCCTCATCGCCAAGCCCGTTGGCCGTGGCATAGTCGGCGCCAAGGTCTGGTCTCCCGGACACATAACCTCGGAGTGGACTAATAGCCGCAGCATAAGACCCCGAGAGAATCCAGTTTAAGAAGGTATGAATTTCTTCATAATTTTCGCGATCAGCCACTTGGGTTGGTAGATAGCACGCATGCATCCACTTCATGTAGCCTTCCTTAGCATTGGCATACACAAAGTCTGTCATTCCGGATTTCTGCGCTTCCTTCACTGCAGGTTCCCAACAGCGTATCGCTATAACCTCACCATTTTTGATAAGCTGCACCTGGTCATCAAATGTTGTATGCCAGCTGCGGAACTGCCCAGCTTCTTTTCGACCAATTAGATAGTCAGATACCTTATTGGCTTCCTCTGGGGTCATGTTTGCCGGGTCGTTGAGCTCTACCTTGCCGGCGCCCTTACAGAACATGGCGCACTCTTCAAAGTAGTAATACATCGTACCGGTCGCGCTCTTACCTAAGGTCCGTTCGTCCTCGAAAACGAGGGACCAAGAAACGTCCTCTGGCGGATAGGGCTCACCAAGTTTATCCGGAAAATAACCGAAACTATCCGCATTCATAACTAGCGGCGTGCCCCAAACCGTGCCTCCATCGGGTTTCAGGTCTCGGTTCAGATATGGTACTTGTTTTATGGCTTCTGGCATACCCGCCCAATTAGATAAGCTCCCGTGTTCAATCGGAATGATTGCTTCACCATCAATCATTTCCTGTTCTGCACCTGAAAGAGTCTCTATTATATCGAAACGATCGCCCGCGTCATTCACAAGCAATTCATTCAGAAACAGGCCCGGATCGTCTTTCATAACCGTACCTTCAATTTTTAGGCCGGTTTCTTTTTCACAAACACTCCAATCACCCGGAATGATAGTTGGAGCTGTCATGAGAAAGCGTATCACGCCCTTTTCCGCCGCCTTTGCACGCCGGGTCAGGCCCTTGAGAACAGTAGGCGCACCAACAATAGCAGTACCGGCCACGGCGCCCTTGATAAAGTTGCGACGCGAAAGACTGTAGTAGAGATGTTTGCTTACCTTTTGCGTGGTCTTAGCCATGGAATCCCCCTATGGAACATTGAGAAGACAATTGACGACTATTTTCTTCGATGCAGTTCAGAATAATGTGCTTACCTGAAGCATGGAACTTGGGAAGTATGAACTAAGTGTATTCATATGCCTACAGTAATTAATGAATGGCCCTGTTGATCCTTATGCCTTCTGACTTCGGATCGACCAAACGAAGCTGTTATTTGTCTAACATTCTTGCCCTGGAATTCAAAATTACATCACCAAGAAGTGTGATATTTGTCGCTCTCAACCCAGAAAACATATACGTTGCTATCGAGGATAAACATAACGTTGCGTCAACGGTGGTGGACTTTGACTACCTCGGTAAAATTCTACAGCGGTAGGCGGATAAGCGCACGTCAGGCTGGTATTTAGAGAGAGCAAAGGCGGAAGCTGGGGACTATGGCATTGCGTTGAAGGAAGAATAAGCGGTCGCTGGATAGGATTACCACCGAAATTCTGATCAAGATGAAGAACCCCTCGGCGGTCGGGTACAAAGACAAATGCTGGCATGTAGGAAACATCAACGATACGGAATTTGGGGTATTGCAAGAGCTTTATGTGGACACCTGCGATAAAGAAGCAGAACACGTCATCTGGCA
>CAYPSQ010000052.1:0-14632 GCA_964413115.1 uncultured Rhizobiaceae bacterium
CGCGGTGGCGTTGCGGTTGGCGGAGGAGGGCGCGCGAGTAGCGGTCAGCGGACGCACCGAAGAATCCGGCCAAAAAGTAGTTTCAGAAATCCGCGAGACCGCGGGAGAAGCTATCAATCTGGCGCTCGACGTCGTCTCGGAAGCGGCCTGGCGAGACGCGCTGAAAGTAATCGAAGAAACTTTCGGGCGGCTGGACATTCTCGTCAACAATGCCGGCATCACCATGTCGGGGAAAATCGAAAATACCAAGCTTGAAGATTGGCGGCGCATTATGGAAGTCAACGTAGACAGTGTCTTTCTCGGCACCAAACACGCCATCCCTCTCATGCGTAAGGGGGGCGGCGGGTCGATCGTCAATCTCTCTTCGGTACTCGGCATTACCGGCACACCGATGATATCTGCCTATACCGCGAGTAAGGCTGCCGTCCGCCTGTTGACGAAATGCGCTGCGCTCGAATGCTCGGTGGACGGCATCCGCGTCAATTCAATTCACCCGGCCTTTATCCATACGCCAATGATGGAAGACACGGCTATCCGCCTGCATGGCGACGTCGCCACCGGCAAGGCGGAATTCGGTAAATTCCACCCCATCGGCCATGTCGGCGAGCCCTTAGATATCGCCAACGGGGTGCTCTATCTGGTATGCGACGAATCAGCCTTTACCACAGGTGCTGAACTCGTCATTGACGGCGGCTATACTGCCGCATAAAGGCAGTCTCTCGCATGCTGGTCTTATCGCTTTGCAAATTTGTTCGCTACTATTTGAACGACGCAGACAGCTTTGATTCCTTCTAGAATCAGTCCGCCGTCCGCTCAGTCTCCTGGAATAGCCAGCAGATCCTGTTTGGGCCTAACATTAACTTCGGATTTCATGCACATTGGACAGAGTGCCTTCGGCGGTCCGACGTCACCAAGTCGTTGGTGTTTTTCAGTGGTCAGTCGGTCGGCGTCCTTGGGCCGATCCGTGGGCTTCCTGATTTAATTTGTGGCACTTGCGCCTCCTACACACCGCCTGCGTCCCATCATTAAGCTGCGCTCCGTTGGTGAAAGAGGATCAATGGCTGAGCAAGACGGCGATTCCGTAAACAGAGATGAAGAGTGTAAGGCCGTTTTGGTATATCGGGTTTGCAGTCCACAGGAAGATCCGATTACCAATCAGTAGATAGACTGCTGCTGCGATACCGGCCATAGGCAGACCTTGCAGCAATCTCTCGGTCTCTCCTAACAGTATCGCGATAATCAGCATCTGGACGGCGCCGAACGCGAGATAATAGTGCGCGACCGTATACCGAATGGCGCCTTTTTCGCTGTGCTGGCCAGTGGCAAGAATTGCCAGGAGAGCACCGCCGAGGTTAGTCAGGCCGTGAGCTAGGCCCATGACCGCGTGATATAGCATCGAATTTTTCTTGACAACACCAGAGAGCCAAGAATTGGAGCGCGGCCACAGCCTGAGGACAGCCGAGACTAGCATCACTGCGCCGATCAAGATATTGACCCATGAGCCCATGACGCTGCCCTGAATGATCCACAGCCCGATCCCTATTCCTGGCAAGCAGATCAGATAGAGATTGCGCGAGACGGCCACCCTGTCTTGTCTGGAGGTTGCGACCTGCAGAAGTGAAATCACGAACGATGCCGGTACAAGCAGGCAAATGGCTTCGGTAAAATTATAACCAAGCAGCAATAGCGTCGGCGTGCCAAAAATTAGCACACCCATACCGAATACTGACTGGACGACCGAAAGAACCGCGATAACCGCCATGACCGTTAAGAATTCAGCAGTCATATATCTTCCCGCCAAACCTGGGGTCCGTCTGGATATTCGTTACCACAGTAAAATGGTTGATTGCTACGCGACTGACCTGCAACGTACAAGGGGCTCGAACTATCGGGCATTTATAGCAGCCCCTTACCCCAGCTTGTCTACTTGTCATGCAGGCTTAGCGTGATGATACGTTCTCTCCTGATATGTAATGTCTCCAAGTTCATCCCAGAGCAGCCCCATGTCGCCCGTGGGCAGAATACGCTCGGATTGGTATCAGAAATTTGATAATTGCTATAGGTATTCCGGCGGCGTGGGCCAGTACTGGCTTAACTTTGCCTAGCAGCGGCACGGCGCAGGTGAGACTTACAGCATTTGGCAATCAATCAAGGCGAGCGCAAAATCGGAAAGTGAATTAGGCATTAGGTGACATATATTTACTTACCATTTCGAGTAAAGTTTTGGTTAGACCATCGGATTTTTCTCTTGATGAATTTAACAATCGTTACTTTATGGCATCGCATTATGCGATAGAGTCTTTTATGAAGTGAGAAGTCAGCAGCGGGATAAGGGGATGAAAATGGCAGCCAAAAAACAAACCTACTTTACACCGAAGAGCCATAGTTGGACGCAGAAGCTCCCGATGTCGGCGGCAGTGCGTGCCGGCGATCTTCTCTTCATTTCTGGCCAGGTGAGTGCCGACAAGGATCTGAAGCCCACCAACCTGGGCAATGTAACGGCGCAAGCACGCGCTGCCTTTGCCAAGATCAAGGTGCTCGTGACAGAGGCAGGCGGTTCGATGGCGGATATTGTTGATATTATGTCGTTCCACTCCGATGTGCGAGATATCGATGCGGTCTTCGATGTCGGCCACCAAGTATTTAAGAAGGATTTTCCAGCCTGGACGGCACTCGGCATGCACGGGACGTACGGTCCTGAATTTCTCGTTAGTATCCGCGCCATAGCCCATCTCGGCACTGGCAAGAAAAAATGCGTCACACCGAAAACCATGGCCTGGATGAATAAACTGCCGATGTCAGCGGCCTGCACCAAGGGTAATTATCTTTTTACTTCCGGCATCGTTTCAGCCGACGCGGCAGGAAATGTGGTATCGCCAGGCGATCACTATGCTCAGGCTCGAGTTTGTTACGACCGATTGCGGGATACTTTGAAGGCTAGCGGCACAAGCCTCGACGATGTGATAGATATGATCTGTTTCAATCAAGACGCGCGAGGCATGGATGACGCGGTTAATTGCTGGTGCAACGAGGTGGTGCAAGACCTGCCGATAAAGGGCGTGACTTCCTATACCGCCATCGCCATGACCGGGTTCCACAAGATCGGCATGGTTGGCGCCTATCGCGCGATAGCTGATTTCAGCGCTGGTCCTCGTATCGCTACCAATATCCCGAGTGTGCATTGGCACAAGGAGCGCATCGCGGGTGCTGCAAAAAAGAAAGAAGGCCAGCTAATCGGCATTTCCGGCCAGGTCGCCTCCGACGGCGCGCAAAATATCATCGCACAAGGTGACCCGGCGGCCCAAGCGCGCTATTGCTTCAGCCAAATTAGCGGCGTGCTAGAAAAACACGGCGCCAGCCTCGATGATGTGGTTGAGATTACATCATTTCATAAAGACCCACGAGCCTGGCGCCAAGTGATGCAGGTCGGCGAAGAAATTTGGGGCAAGGGGAAGGGTCCGGCCTGGACCCCGATCGGTTGCACCGGTCTTTATTTGGAAGGCTATCAGCACGAAATTTATGCCTTGGCGATGGTTTAAGGAGAAATAAGGTCGTGCAATTAACAAATACGCAGCTTGCAGAATTCGAGCGCGGTGGCTGGCTCTTTCTCGAAAGTCTATTTTCAGACAAGGAAGTCGCCGTCTTGATGAGTGATGTGCCGCGTATCCTCGCTCTTAGGCGTGATGAAGTAGTCCGCGAGAAGGACGGCGAAACACCGCGCACTGCTTTTGCGGCGCAGTATTACTCAGAGCCGTTTCAACGCCTCAGCCGTCACCCGCGTCTCGTCGAGCCGGTACGCCAAATTCTTGACGGGGAAGTGTATATCCATCAGTTCAAGGTCAACGCTAAGGCGGCGTTCGATGGCGATGTTTGGCAATGGCACCAGGATTACGGTACCTGGTCACGTGACGATGGCATGCCAGAGGCGCGCGCCCTCAACATCGCGCTGTTTCTAGAAGATGTGACCGCGTGCAACGGGCCGCTCATGCTGATCCCCGACAGCCACCGCGACGGCGTGCTCGGCGCTGGGCACGATCTTGCCACCACCTCTTATCCATTGTGGACGCTAGACCAGGAAACCGTTACCCGTCTCGCCAATGAAAAAGGTATGGTCGCGCCGCTGGGCAAGGCCGGTTCGGTGCTGATGTTTCACGGCAATCTCGTGCATGGCTCACCGGGGAACATGAGCCCCTACAGCCGCACCATCGTCTATATCAGCGCCTGTCACGTCGACAACCATATCCGTAAATTTCAGCGCCCCGAATGGATCGCCCATCGCGATTTTTCTTCTATTATTTGCCTTCCCGACGATTGCCTGGCGACGGCAAGTTAAACCAACCACTGCGGCTCACATATTTTTCCAATTACCGAGTTTTTCTACCGCGTCCGCAACCCGCAAGACCGTCAGGTCATCGAATTGTTTGCCCACAATTTGAAAGCCTACAGGGAGTCCGCCGCTCATGCCGCACGGCACGCTGATCGCAGGATGACCGGTAAGATTAATGCACGCGGTGTTATGAATCATGTTGAGCGAATTACCGACGCGTTCTTCCAACGGTGAATCAACATCTGGAATTGGTGGCGCCACCATGGGCACCGACGGCATTACCAACACATCATACTTTTCCAGCAACTCATCATACGAGCGATTTATTTGAGCTCGAATATTCTGTGCCTTGGCATGGTATCGACCGTGATAGTCATTCTGTAAATATTCGCCCGCAAGCAATACCAGTTTAGCTGACACCGATATATCATTGATGCGGGATTTTGCAGATTTGGCCACATTGTCAAGCAACTGAGAATTGTAAAATCCGGACCAGTTGCTGCCAATACCATTTCCCTTAAGCATGAAAGCAGTCGCGCCTTCAAGTATGATGATGCTCCACAGATGGAAGGCATCCTGATGGCGCGGGTTGGAAACTTTGGTAACGCTCGCACCTTTCTTTTTGAGGCGCGCAATCGTGTCTCGTACTTTCTTGTCGACGCCTTTTTCGCTGCCGGGTAGCCCGGTATCGCCCCACGGATCTGGAAAACCGAAACCATCTTCGAGGACGCCAATTTTGACCCCCTTACAGCCCTTTCCAAGGGCAGCGGTATAATCCTTCACATAATTTTTCGGAATCACGCCGCGCTGACGTGGATCGAGCGGATCGGGTCCGGCCATTGCACTCAACAAGCGAGCGCAATTTTCTACGTTATCCGCCATGGGCCCGACATGATCCATGGTCATTTCAATCATCATGGCACCGGTGTAGGGCACTAACCCATAGGTCGGCTTGTGACCAACGATGCCATTATGGGATGCAGGAATGCGGATCGAGCCGCCTTGATCACCGCCAGTGGTGAGTTCGCAGTCGCCCGCGGCGATCGCCGCGCCACTGCCGCCCGACGAGCCGCCGGCCGAATGGCCAGGATTGTGCGGATTACGTACCGGCCCGAGAGCACAGGTATGGCTGCCGCCCGAAAACGACATATCCTCACAATTGGTCTTACCTATAACCGTGCCGCCAGCGTCAAGAATTCGAGTGACGATGGTAGCGTCGATATCGGGCACATAGCCCTCGAATAGGCGGCTGCCATTCATCATTGGAAGACCGGCAACACACACGGCGTCTTTGATGCCGACCTTGAGACCCTTGAGAATTCCCTTGCCCGAGCCTTTGATATCTGAGCGCCAGTACCAGGCATTATAAGGATTATCTTCCGACTTCGGACGGTAACCCGAGGTGCGGGGGTATTTAACCTCGGGCTTGTCCTCGGTCATGGCATCAACGCGGCGTGAAGAATTGACTACGCCCTGCATAAATCCCTGATAGGCCACCGCTTGTTCTTGGCTCATCTCTATGCCGAAAGATTCGGCCAGTTCCCGAACACGGGCAGCACTTGGTAAATTCACTCCTACTGGCATTCCTTTATCTCCCAAATTATAGGTACTATTCCGCGGCTGCCGCGGTTGCGGCAGCGCGCAATCCATCGCTTTGAACTAACGCTTCGATTTCGTCCAACACCCTCCAGGTGCGGGCAAACATATCGTCGATCTCGGCCTCGCTTATAATGAACGGTGGCGCGAAAATCACTGATTCACCAATCGGTCGGAGAATCAATCCGTTCCGCTGAGCCGCGCGCACCACTTGCTCGCCGATCAGGTGATCCTCCGCGAAGGGTATTTTGCTAGATTTATCAGCGACAATTTCAAGTGCACCGATCAAGCCCACACCGCGGGCTTCACCGACCAGAGGATGATCGGCAAAATTTTGCAGGCCCGCCTGAAAGTGTGGTGCCACGTTATAGAGATTATCGAACATGCCGCCCGGCTCGGTAATCAACTCTAGGGTTTTCAGCGCTACCGCGGCGCCCACGGGGTGACCCGCAGTGGTGAAGCCGTGCGGAAATTCTCCCAGTGCCTCGGCAGCGCGCATCAACTGCGTGTCGATTTCTGGAGACATCAGCACCACGCCCATCGGAAAATAACCCGCTGTTAAGCACTTGGACGTGCAGATGATATCGGGGCGAAAATTAAAGGTTTGCGAGCCCCACATGCTGCCCGTCCGACCAAAGCCACAAACCACCTCATCGGCAATAATTGCGATATTGTGCCTTCTCAGCACCGCTTCGATCTTTTCAAAATAGCCCTGCGGCGGCACCAGCGCACCGCCAGCGCCCATCACGGGCTCAGCTATGAAGCCGGCAATCGTGTCGGCCCCTTCGACTTGGATCAAGGTTTCGAGTTTATCGGCCAGGCGTTGGGCGTATTCGCCTTCGCTTTCGCCTGGCCTACCGTCGCGCCAGTAATGGGGGCAGTCGGTATAGAGGATTTCTTCGAGCGGCAGGCCGAAACATTCGATATAGGGTTTGCCGTTGAGACTGCACGAGGCGACGGTTGTACCATGATAGGCGTTTTTGCGGGAGATGATCTTACGCTTCTCCGGTCGGCCAGCGCCCTTATTTAACATCCACAGCATCTTAATCGCTGTGTCATTGGCTTCCGAGCCTGAATTGACGAAATAGACACGCTTCATGGGCACGGGCGCCAGTTCAATTAGGCGTTCGGCGAGATCTATCACCGGCGAGGCGGTGCGTCCAAAAAATGTGTGATAGGCAGGAAGCTTTTTCATTTGTTCGTAAGCCGCCTCGGCGATGCGCCGCTCGTTGAAGCCTACGACGATATTCCACAGGCCTGAAATGCCTTCGATATAGCGCCGGCCTTGATTGTCGATGACATATATGCCGTCGCCGTTTTCAAGCACCAGCGGCCCGTCCTCGGCCAAGCTCGGCAAATGGGTGAAGGAGTGGAGATGATAGGCGAGGTCGCGTGCCTCGGCTGAGTTTGACTGCTGCCCGCTCATAGTATTGCGCCTCTTTCGTTGGTTGGCATTGCCCGCTCGGCGGCATTTCGTTACAGAATGACCGAGCGGGACCCATCAGGACAATCGAAAAGAATATCCATGCCCAAGGTCATCATCCATGACGCTGTTGATCCGGCGGCGCGCGCCCTCCTGGAAGCGCGCGAAAACATGAAAATCGTCACCATCCAGCGGGATGAACGAGAGCGTCTGCGCCACGAACTAAGAGATGCGGATTCAATTATCCTGCGCTATCTGCCACTCGATGCCGACGACCTCCGTACTGCGCTGAATCTCAAGGTCATAGCGCGCCACGGCGTCGGCTATGACAATATCGACATGGTCGCGGCGGGTGCGCGCGGCATTCCGATTGCCACTATCGGCGATGCCAACTCGGTCACCGTGGCCGAGCTCGCTCTTTATCTCATGCTAGCAGCCGCAAAGCAGGGCTTAGTCTATGATACGGCACTGCGCAGCGGTGATTGGTGGCAAACACGCGAGTCTACACACACTATCGAACTGTATGAGAAAACCGTGCTGGTTGTCGGTTTTGGCCGCATCGGCAGCCGGGTGGCGCCGCGCTGCAAAGCTTTCGGCATGGATGTAATGGTCTGCGACCCCTACATCCCGCAAGCCAAGATCAGCGAGGCCGGTTACACTCCGGCGCCAGATCTTACCGCGGCATTGTCTCAGGTCGATATCGTGACTCTGCACACCCCATTGAACGACGAGACCCGCCACATGATTGACGCTCCCGCCCTGGCACGCATGAAAAAAGGCGCTTTGCTGGTAAACACCTCGCGCGGTTCGGTGGTCGATGGCAACGCTTTGAGTGCGGCCGTCATGTCGACGCATATTTTTGCTGCCGGCCTGGATGTTTTCGAAGAAGAGCCTCCCGATCCTGGCAGCAAGCTTCTTAGCCTTACCAACATGGTTTTTACGCCGCATGTCGGCGGCCTCACCCGCGAATGCTTTTACCGCTCCGCCATCGTATGCGCACAAAACTCGCTCGACGCCATAGACGGCAAGCTCAACCCAGCCTACGTCGTCAATCCCGACGTGCTGTAACGAAAAAATTACCCAACGCCCCACCAAACGCAATCCCTCATATATTGCGGCAAACGTGACCGCCGACGAGCGCTATTCGGCTCGTTAGCGCCAGCTTCCGAACCGCTGTACCCTGCTGGAGAAGAAGGACTTGTGAGGAGTAACGATGGTGAAGGGCTCATCGAGCCAATCCAATTGGACCCCCATCCTGCTGGCAGTTGGGGCAGGGGTCCTCACGGCGATGCAAATCGGCAAGGTACCGCCGGCATTGCCGGTCATCGCGGAAGACCTGGAGCTATCACGCGTTACCGCCGGCCTGGTGGCCTCGTTGTTTTTTGTCGTCGGCGCAGTGTTCGGCGTCGTTGTGGGGGCCATGGCCGACCGCTTTGGTGAACGTCGGTTGCTGTATGGCGGTCTCCTACTCCTCACTCTTGGTAGCCTGATTGGTGGTCTCAATGCTGCAACCGGCATCTTACTGGCTACCCGAGTGATAGAAGGTGTGGGCTATATCGCCATCATGGTATCAGCGCCCAAAATTATCACCGGCGTTGCAAGGCCCAGAGATGTACCGTTCGCAATAGGGATCTGGTCAACTTTTATGCCACTCGGCATGGCGATCATCATGGTGCTATCACCGTTTATGCTCGCCGGCATCGGCTGGCAGGGTATGTGGCTGGCCAATGCCGCGATCTTGACCGCTTTTATAGCCGTATTGCCGCTCGGCCTGCGCCCGGAAGGCCGGCGGCGAAGCGACGCCGGATCGCAATCAAAGGTGACCGGCGGGGTTTCAAACGCTGAGAAGGTGGGTACCGTGGTACCCGATGGCTTCGATTGGCCCGGCGCCAAAACCCTGATGGCACGACCCGGCCCGTGGTTGCTCGGCCTTATTTTCACGCTCTATTCGTTACAATGGTTCGCCGTCATGACCTGGCTGCCGACATTTTTAATAGAGACCCAGGGCCGCTCGCTAACCAGCGCATCACTATTTGCGGCGCTCGTGGTTTTCGTGAATGTTTTCGGTAACCTCGCTGCCGGTTGGATGATGATGCGGCGCGGCGTCCCACGCTGGGGTCTGATCGCCTTCTCTTTCGTGATTATGGCAGCGACCATCCCATTAGTATTTTCCGCCGGCGTAGGCAGCGAAGGAAAAATTCTGCTAGCCCTCTCTTTTAGTGCGCTGACCGGCATGTTGCCCGCCGCTTGTCTCGCCGGTGCGGCGGCGCATGCGCCGAGCCCGGCACAAAATGCTATGTCGAATGGCTTTGTCATCCAGGGCGCGACGATAGGCAGCCTGCTTGGCCCGCCGATTATGGGCGCCCTCACTACGAGCTTCGGCAGCTGGGAAAATTTTTGGTGGGTTATGCTTATCGGTCCCGCAATTGGGCTGGTGCTGGTCGCGCGGTTGCGAAGCGCTGAGCGGCAGCTGTTAGCAGCTTCCTAAAAACTGTTTTCACAGCAGGGCTCCCCGAATCAAACTGATAGCAAGGCTGCACCACGAAGAGTGCATAGTAGTATCCGGAGAGGCGAGAAGGGGTCTCCTGACTCACCTAAGGACGTGTTCTGTGGGTTGCCGAGTGATGTCGAACCGTCAGGAACTTAATGACCACTGGAGACGAGGTGAGTAACATTAACTATGAGCCAGCAGGAAGAAGATAAAGTCGCTGCCAACAAGTTTCTCGCAGACACAGCTAGGGCTAACGAGTTGTTTGTTGAAGCGGCAAAACTGATGATGAAAAGCCAAGACTCTGAGTCAAAAAGTCTGGCGCAGGATTGGCTTGAAGAAGGCTTCCATTGCCTCACTAAGATTATCGAGAACTATTCGTCTACCGATTTGGCAGTCAAGTTGATCAGTGGCCAGAGCGTCGGGGGTATTTCACTGGAATCCTATGGTGAGGAAATATCCCATTGGGAGAAGCATGGGCGCTCCAAGCCAACTTCAGGCGAAAGTATCCTTGATGAGGCGGCAAGCTTTTTAGGGATAGACTAAATAACCCAGAAATTCGTGAAGACCTTTTGCGACGGCGGCGGCTTCGCGCTGCCCCCGTGGGGGTAACGCGTCGTCGCGGTGTTTACACGTACGCGGGCGCCGTGACGGGACGGGGCTACAGCAGAATCACAGCAAGGTAGCTCTGGAACCCGCAGTCAGCCTTGCTGTTAAAAGGATTGATGATCAGGTTTGCACATAAAATCTGCTTAATCGCATGGGTTTGAAGAAGAATCACCTTTAAACTCGCATAATTTGGAGGTGTGAACTGTTGCTGTTCTTGTCTGGCTGTGGCATAGGGGCAACCTTTCTCAGCATTTGCGTGGAGTCGAATATGTGGCGTTTGCGGATATTATTGTTTGCCCTGCTAACGCTCACACTTGTAGCGCTAACCGGGCAATTTAATGGACCGGGTGCCCGCGCTGAAGACGAGACTGCAGTTTTCGCCTTTTGGCTTGAGGAGCTACGCGCGGAGGCACTGGAGCAGGGCATCTCAGCCGCAACGCTCGAGGTCGCCTTAGCTGGCGTGAAGCCTATCCCACGCGTGATCGAACTCGACCGTTCGCAGCCTGAAGGCACGCTTACCTTTAAGCAGTATATGGACCGTGTGGTGCCCAACTCACGCGTGGTAAAGGGACGCTTAATGCTACAAGAAAATTCCTCGGCACTTGAGGCGGTGCGCAAGGTGTACAACGTGCAACCGCGTTTCATTGTTGCACTGTGGGGTATAGAGACCAATTTCGGTCAACACACCGGCGGCTTTTCTGTTATTGCCTCGCTCGCCACTCTCGCCTTTGATGGCCGGCGCAGCGCCTATTTCCGCTCCGAACTGTTGAACGCACTGCGAATCCTGGAAGAGGGCCATATAGCGCCCGATGCGATGACCGGCAGTTGGGCCGGCGCGATGGGCCAAAGCCAATTCATGCCCTCAAGCTTTGTCCGCTTTGCAATTGATTTCGACGGTGACGGCAAGCGCGACATTTGGACCACCAAATTGGATGTTTTTGGCTCGGCGGCAAATTATCTTTCCGAGTCCGGCTGGAAAGGCGACCAGACATGGGGGCGCCAGGTAAGGCTACCTGCTAATTTCGACACCGCGCAGGCTAGCTTGCAAATATCCAACTCACTAGCCGACTGGCAGGCCCTTGGAGTGCGCCGCGTCAACGGTCAAAATCTACCCATCGTAGCCGGTATGATGGGCTCCATTGTATTCCCAGGGGGCGACGGCGGGCCGGCTTTTCTCGTCTATGACAATTTCAAGACAACGCTCAAATGGAATCGCTCAACCTATTTCGCCATGGCCGTCGGCCATCTTGCCGATCGCATTGCAGGCCGGTAATATATCAACTGACAGTGTTGTCTAACGCTGAGAGTACTAGATCATGATAATTGCGCGGACCATAGCTACGTTCCTAGCCTTGATGGTCGGCGCTGCACTGCTCTCCGCTTGTGACGAAACCGCACTTGTCTTTCATTCTGCCAAGAAACTCAGCCGCGCAATTGAAGGGGAGCCTGCCGCTAAGCCACCTCCGCCAAGTTTGCCTGTCCCCGCAGGCTACAAACTTGGGAACGCCTATGTGGTTAAGGGCGTGCGCTATTTTCCGCGTTTCGACCCCAACTATAATGAAACTGGAATCGCCTCTTGGTACGGTGAGCCATTTCATGGCCGGGATACTGCTAATGGCGAACGCTACGACATGAACAAGTTAACCGCGGCCCACAAGACGATGCCGATGCCGAGCGCAGCACGCGTAACCAATATGGAAAACGGTCGCTCGTTGATACTGCGTGTGAATGACCGCGGACCATTCGTCGCCGGGCGCATCATCGATATTTCACGACGCGGCGCCCAACTTCTTGGCTTTTACAAAAAGGGAACGGCGAAGGTGCGGGTCGAGTTTATCGAATTTGCACCGTTAACCGTAATCGCGGACCGCGAACCGTTGAAACGACGCTTAAACACGGAGGAAGTGGTCGCCATAAAAAGCGAACTCACCATGGAGCGCCCGGCAATCACAAGCCAGTATCTGGATGCACCCCAGACCGAATTAAATAGCAGTAGTAATGATAATCTATCCTCGACGATAGAGCCGGGGAATGGCACAACCCTCACCGGCATGTTCGTTCAAGTTGGCGCCTTTGCCGAGCGCGCCAACGCGGTTAACCTCGCGCGACGGCTGAGCGAGTTCTCCCACAGCGTTATTTCCGCAGCTAACATCAACGGCCGTACCTTGTTCCGGGTACGCATGGGGCCAATTGGCGATCTCGAACAAGCAGACCGCCTCCTGACACAAGTCATCGCGGCCGGA
This sequence comes from uncultured Rhizobiaceae bacterium, assembly GCA_964413115.1. Classification (GTDB taxonomy): domain Bacteria; phylum Pseudomonadota; class Alphaproteobacteria; order UBA828; family UBA828; genus PTKB01. Next base: position 12,687 of record CAYPSQ010000052.1, read on the forward strand.
CATAACGATGCCCGCCTTATTGTTGCCCAATAGTTTTCCTACGCCGTGGCATGCTCGGGTGAAGAGGGCTAAGCTCCACTTTGTGCTCGGCGCGCTCGAAAAGACCATGCGAGAGATTTAAACACGATGTTTTATATCAAATGGCTACGACCGCAGATCGCTCGGCGTGCGGAACAAACAATGCGGCTCAGTGCCGCTTTCCTGTTTTGTGGCGCCTTATTGACTGGTGGACACAGCGACGGAGCCGCTGCATTTGAGACCAGCGCCAAGCAAATGATTCTCGTCGACGACACGACCGGAGCGGTGATGCTGGAGAAGAATTCAGACCAGCCCATGTTTCCAGCATCGATGAGTAAACTGATGACGCTCTATGTCGTTTTCGAAAAATTGACCGAGGGGAGCCTATCACTCGACGCCCAATTTCGGGTGAGCGAAAAGGCTTGGCGCATGGGCGGTTCGAAGATGTTTGTTGAATTGAACAGCCGCGTTTCGGTAAGCGATTTGCTGCGGGGCGTCATCGTGCAGTCCGGCAATGACGCCTGTATTGTGCTCGCCGAAGGCATTGCCGGATCGGAAACGCAATTTGCTGAACTCATGAATACAACAGCAAAAAAACTTGGCCTTGGGCACAGCCGCTTCACGAATGCTACAGGTTGGCCAGACCCACAACATTTTACCACGGCGCACGACCTAGCAATCCTAGCGCACCGTATTATCCGTGATTTTCCGCAGTTTTATTCCATATTTAAGGAGAAAAACTTTACCTATAACGGCATCAGGCAAGGAAATCGCAACCCTCTGCTTTATACCTATACAGGCTCAGATGGCCTCAAGACCGGCCACACGAAGGCCTCAGGCTATGGTCTGGCAGCGTCTGCCAGCCGCGACGGCAGACGGATTATTGTAGTGGCGAACGGCATGGGTAACGTCAATGAACGAGCCCGAGAGGTCGAACGCATTCTCGATCACGGCTTCACCGAATATTCCAATTACACTTTATTTAAGGCTGGCGATATTGTCGAACAGGTCGAGGTGTGGCTGGGAGACAAAGTAAATGTACCCCTGATCATTAATAATGATCTGACGGTAACGCTGTCGCGCAGCGAACGGCAAGATTTAAAGGTTAAAGTGCTGGCGCCAGGACCGGTACCTGCGCCTGTAAAAATGGGTGCGGAGATCGCCAAATTGGTGATCACGGCTAGTGACAGAAAACCTATCGAGCTCCCGCTTGTCGCGGGAATTGAAATCGGCCGCCTGTCCGCCTTCGGACGGATTGGTGCTGCATTCAATCATCTGCTCTGGGGCGAGCAAACACGTTGAGCAGTGGAAATGACTCGCGGCCAGTTCATCAGCTTTGAAGGCGGGGAGGGGGCCGGGAAATCCACCCAATCGCGGCTTCTATGCCGGCGCCTCGAGACTTTTGGCATTGACGCGCTGGTGACACGCGAGCCCGGCGGCTCCGCCGGCGCTGAGGAAATACGTGCTCTGCTGGTGTCTGGCCAAGTTGATCGCTGGGACCCACTCACGGAAGCACTATTGCACTTTGCTGCGCGACACGATCATGTTCAACGCACCATCTTGCCAGCGCTCGAGCGCGGCGTCTGGGTAATCACCGACCGATTTTTGGATTCAACCCTGGCCTATCAGGGTTACGGTCAAGGCGTTGACTTCGAAAAGCTAAACCGGATAGGGGAGTTCGTAGTCGGCGCCGCGATGCCAGACCTAACGCTGATTCTCGATCTGCCGGTTGCTGAAGGGTTCGCTCGCACCGAACTACGCGCCGACGGAGTCAGCCGCTACGAACAAATGGACCGCGCCATGCACGAGCGAATGCGCCAGGGATTTCTTAGAATCGCAAAAACCAAGACCGCGCGCTGCCGGATGATAGACGCCGCGCTCGACACCGAAAGCGTGCATCAAGCGGTATGGCATTCCGTGCAAGAACG
>CAYPSQ010000052.1:14732-18167 GCA_964413115.1 uncultured Rhizobiaceae bacterium
CCAGTTTTTTGCCGTATTGCATCTGGTGGCCACTCCGATTTCATGGTCATTGAACGAAGTGTAAATGAAAAATCTGGCAAACGGCGCATGGAAATCGTCGTCGATGACGTTAGACGCGTCGGTCGTCTAGTTTCGCTTACCCCGGGGGAGGGCCAGTGGCGCGCAGTTATCGTCGATGGTGCCGAGGACATGAACCGAAACGCTGCCAACGCGATCCTCAAATATCTCGAGGAACCTCCGCCGCTAACTCTTTTTCTACTCGTCAGCCACGCGCCGACACGCCTATTACCGACCGTCCGTTCGCGCTGCCGCTCGCTCACCATGCGCCCACTTTCTGATACCACGGTGGAGGGTCTCATCGCCAGCCAGATCGCGCCCGAACTGGACTCGCGGGAGCAGAAAATATTGGCATCGATTTCGGAAGGCAGCCCTGGCCGCGCCCTGGCACTGGCCGAGCAGGGCGGGGTGGAACTCTACGAGAAACTAATTAGTATCCTCAGCGGTTTGCCAAATCTCGACATACGAGCAGTCCATAGCCTTGGCGATAGGGTCGCGCGCAACGATGGTGCCGAAGCCTTCCAAACGCTTACCGGTTTGATGGTCTGGTGGCTTAACCATTTAGTCTGCAATGGCGCCAAATCCGCGCCTCAGCATGGAATTTCAGAGGGCGAAGACGTTTTGCGACAGCGCCTATTAGCTCAGGGTGACCTTGAACATTGGGCCACGGTATGGGAAAAACTGAATAGATTGTTCGCCAGCGCCGAAGCCGTCAATCTCGATCCAAAACACGTGATATTGAACGCTTTCACCGCATTACAGCAGGCGGCAGGAGATTGACCTAAGCCTGAGGAGCGCGCGCATCATGCGGAAACCCGCATATTACATCACCACGCCAATCTACTACGTAAATGATTCGCCGCATATCGGCCACGCCTATACGTCGCTTGCCTGTGATGTCGTCGCGCGCTTCATGCGCCTCGATGGCCGGGACGTATTTTTTCTCACCGGCACCGACGAACATGGCCAGAAAGTTGAGAAATCTGCCGCAGCAGCAGGACGACAGCCAAAAGAATTCGTCGATGAAGTGTCCGGGCGCTTCCGCGATCTCACAAAATTGATGAACTTTAGCAATGATGATTTTATTCGCACCACCGAAGCCCGCCATATTCGCTCATGCCAGGAATTGTGGCGCCGCATCGCCGCTAACAATTCACCGTTGGGCCGGGACAATATCTATTTAGATACCTATGGCGGTTGGTATTCGGTGCGCGACGAAGCATTCTACGCGGAATCAGAGCTGGTCAAAGGCGTCGACGGCGAGCAGCGGGCACCGAGCGGCGCGCCGGTGGAGTGGGTGGAAGAACCCAGCTATTTTTTCCGTCTCAGCGATTGGCGCGATCGCCTGTTAGAATACTACGGCTCGCCGGGGAGCAATACAGTCTCGCCGGAAAGCCGACGTAACGAAGTGATTAATTTTGTAGAAGGCGAATTATTCGATCTTTCGATTTCACGCACGAGCTTCAGCTGGGGCGTGCCGGTGCCGGACGATGACGCACACATCATGTATGTCTGGCTTGACGCCTTGGTTAATTACATCACCGCCACTGGGTTTCCGGACGGAGACAGCGACAAATATAAAACCTTTTGGCCATGCGATTTGCATATGGTCGGCAAGGATATATTACGTTTCCACACGGTTTATTGGCCGGCCTTTCTAATGGCCGCCGGACTCGAGCCGCCAAGGAGGGTTTTTGCCCATGGCTGGTGGACGAACGAAGGGCAAAAAATTTCGAAATCACTCGGCAATGTGATTGAGCCGTCTGACATCGTGACGCGTTACGGCCTCGATCAAGTGCGGTACTTTTTGCTGCGCGAAGTACCGTTCGGCAATGACGGAGATTTTTCGCACCGCGCGATGATCGGGCGGATCAATAGCGAGTTGGCCAACGATTTCGGCAATTTGGCCCAACGCGTGCTATCGATGATCAATAAAAACTGCGACGCAAAAATGCCGCAGCCAGGAGCCTTGCAGGAGGCGGATGAAATCTTGCTCGTCGCCGCGCATGGCTTGATCGATGTAGTCAGAACAGAGCTCGCCGAGAACCATGCGTTTCATGAGGCACTGAGCGAAATCTGGGTGTTCGTGCGCCTCGCAAACGGCTATGTCGCAGGACAAGAACCCTGGGCGCTCAAAAAAAAGGACCCCGAACGCATGGCGACAGTGCTGTACATCGCGGCGGAAGCGATCCGCCATCTTGCTATTTTAGCGCAATCTTTCATGCCAGAATCCTGCGCAAATATGCTCGATCAACTCGGCGTGCCAGCGGATGCACGTGACTTTACCTATCTCGGACCGGCAGGCGCGGTCCAACCTGATACCGAGCTGCCACCGCCCAGCGCAATATTTCCCCGCTTTGTCGATGACGCGGCGAAAGATTGAACCCTAGTAGATACAATGCTCGTAGATAGTCATTGCCATCTGGATTTTGAGGATTTTAACGAGGATCGGGACGCGGTCCTGGCGCGCGCCGCAGAATCTGGGGTTGGTGCCTTACAAACGATCTGCACCCGCCTGAGCCAATTTAGCCAGGTTCTGGCGATCGCCGAGACACATCCACAAATCTGGTGCTCGGTTGGCATCCACCCCCACCATGTCGCCGAAGAAAATGATTTTTCGGCAGCAGACCTGCTCGATATTGCTGAATTGCATGAGAAAGTCATTGGAATTGGAGAAACCGGGCTGGATTACTTTTATGACACGAGTCCGCGCAAAAAGCAGGCTGAAGCGTTTCGCAAGCATATTGATGCTTCCAGAGAGAGCGGGCTTCCATTGATTGTGCATACCCGAAGCGCCGACCGCGAGACCTGCGAAATTCTTCGCGAAGAAGCGGGGAAGGGGGCGTTTTCGGGGGTGATCCATTGCTTTAGTGTTGGCCGTGAGGTGGCGGAAACTGCGCTCGATCTTGGCTTCTATATTTCTCTCTCCGGTATCGTAACATTCAAAAATGCTGAATCTTTGCGCGAAATCGTGCGCGATATACCTCTCGAACGGCTGCTGGTGGAGACCGATTCACCCTATCTGGCACCGGTACCGCATCGGGGCCAGCGCAACGAACCCGCTTTTGTGCGCGATACCGCGCAGTTTATCGCCGATTTGAAGGGGGTAGAATTCACGGAAATAGTCAATCAAAGCGGCAAGAATTTCTTCAAGTTATTTGCTCGTTCTGATCCAAAAGTATTTGATATAAAATGATTATAACTATTTTAGGATGCGGCACATCATCCGGTGTTCCGGCGCTGGGCTGTGACTGCGCCGTATGCCGCTCCGACGATCCTAACAACAAACGTCGGCGAGTATCTATCTTAGTAAATCAAGGCGACACTCGGGTGCTTGTGGACACATCGCCGGACCTCCGCGCCCAATTGCTCGATGCC
>CAYPSQ010000053.1:0-1630 GCA_964413115.1 uncultured Rhizobiaceae bacterium
ATCATGTGCTAAATCCGATCGCACTGATTCTTAACCTTCCGGATAAACGTCAAACGCGATCCCGATGCGTTCTTCGCTTCCCTCGAATGGTATCGTTCCGTGGAAAAAGTATGATGGAAAGAGAAGGACTAACCCGGCATGCGGTTGTTGCGCCGTTAATTCGAGTTTTACATCCTCTGCGAGCGGGCAATCAGGCCGGCCGAATTCCAGCCAACCAGCGTGCGCCCTGTCTTCGCACTTCACTGTGTCAGGCACGGAGACGTAATAGACGCCGCTCAACCAAGCTGATTCATGAATATGAGGAGGGTGATGTCCGCCCGCCCTTAGTATGGATGCGATTAATGTTAGACGATATTTGTCGGGAATGCGTCCGAGCAGCGGATGGCTTGGCTCCGCGGACAGTGAATTTCGATAACTGTCGATCGCGCCGCGCAGCGCATGTTCAAGGGATTTTACGATCTTTGTTGGCTGCAACAGTAGATCGCCTGTCACCGCGCCGCCTCGTGTTACCCGGTTAAACGGTTCCCATACAAGCGAGGGGTGCTCTTTCACGGCCTTTCCAAGCGCTTGATTATATTGACTTAACTCCTCGTAGCGCCGTGGTATCTCTATGCTGGTGCGGTGGATCATCCTATCATATTCGTAGAGCCCACGCGCCTCATCGCACCGTCCACTTAGCTGCAGCGAGATCGCCATATAGGCCAGTGCGTGTTGGCAATGAGGGTCAATATCGAGGCATGTCGCGCAAGCGGCAAGCGCCTGTTTCGGGTCGTTCAACGCCAAATAGGCCGAAGCCATTCGGTATGCTGCTTCACGGTGCATTGGGTCAAATGCCAGAGCTGTGCGATAAGATGCGACGGCTCGGCCAAGTTCGCCTTGTTCCTGATATGCGTTGCCCAGGTTGGCGTGCGCTCCAGAAAATTCCGGCCGAATTGTCAGTGCTTGCTCCGCGTGCGCAATGGCCTCAACGTAATTACGCTGCTCCATAAGAACTATGCAGAAACTATTGTGAGCTTCCGCGTAATCCGGCGCCGCCGAGAGCGCGGCCGATAAATGCTTGATCGATTCCTGGTAGCGCCCCTGTTGATACATCACTACGCCCTGATAGTGCAGCGCGTCGGGATGCGTGGGATGAACCTTGAGTATCCGGGCCAATAGTCCCTCGGCGCGTTTCAGCTTTCCGAGCCCAAGATATTCCACGGCTTGGCCTAATGTCGCGGTGGATAGCGAACTGCGCCCGCTTCGCGCCGCCTTTTCTTGCTGCCGACGTTGTGCTCTGTTCACCCGACCATTCTGCCCGAAAATCAGATACTGGCTCGGATATTAGTCATCTAAGGCCGACTTCCGTAAGCCCGAATATCCAGGGTACCCAGCACTGCTCTGTGACAACTCTTAATTTACCAAATATATTAAGTGGATAGTTCGAGTATAGAAACTTGGACGCAGACATCCTGGTCGCGCCGCACGCCTATGGCGGCATATGTGTATTTGAATTGTCTATTGAAACTGCTGCATCGCCAGTGCTGATCTCCGCCGCAAACCTCTACCAGCCGAAGAACCAAAGGATCGAACTAGCATTCAATCTCAAAGGGTCCGCCTTGGGCGACTTCGGAACCCTACTGCCGGACAC
>CAYPSQ010000053.1:1730-18160 GCA_964413115.1 uncultured Rhizobiaceae bacterium
ATACATTGAGGCTAGCACCATCTGGTTGGAAGACCTTGGTACCCCAGCAGACCCATTACTTAATGTACTGATTAACGGAAGCCATTCTGGCCCCGACCCGCAGTTCAATAAGTGGATAGCAAACGGCGGTGACCATGAAAAGTGTCTAACTCGCCCTGAAAGTCGCTTCGATTCAAAATTTACACATTCCAGCGCGATTGGCGCGACGGCGATGCGGTTCGAAATTTCGGAATTTATTAAGTCAACCGGTTGTCGAAATTCCCGCTAAACTTTGAATTTGCGGCGATAGCCGAGAGGCATTTTAGCGCGCAGTCAAACCAACATTGACAAATGGTGCTTCGATCACTGTTCCCGCAATTATCATCAAAACGAGAAATGCCCAGAAGACGTTGTCCAAAATATGCTTCAAAACAAATTTAAGTTCATGCGGCATGCTATCGGCGGCCCCCACCCTTAGGCATTAATAGAGAAGAGACTAGTATTATCATCGTCAAGATAGGCCAGCAACGCGTTTCGGAATGTTGGGTTAAACAAAAAATTAGTAGAGCATCATTTTCAGAGACAAGTTCGTCGCCAGCTGATGCACCCTCAATTTCACCGCCACTGTCTGACAATATCTTATCTGAGCGCCGGTCGGAAATTCGCCAGTATTCCTATGGAAAACCCGGTTTTATGTGGTTCAGTCCACTTGTGCCATGCGAACGAATTTACTCGCTTCATCCGGCTCGGTAACAAGCGCTATATGGCCCTCCCGATACAACGCACGAAGGTAGCGAAATCCCTTCGCGTATTCCGACAAGATATGTTCACCTGAGCGAAAGCTCGCATAGCCGGACGGTTGACTGTCGCTAATAAAGTGCGACAGTGGTTCGATCCAAGAATCGAAATCGGCCGCGAAAAATAGCGGTAGAGAAAAACGCTCCTCCTTGATGCTGGTCACACGATGCAGGCCAGAGCGAAAGCGGCCGTTTGTCCAGGTCTCCAAAGTATCTCCTACATTGACGACAAACGCGCCGGCAACCGGTGGTACATCCGTCCATAAACCCTTAACCGTCATCACCTGCAGCCCAGGCTTTGTCTGATGCAACATGGTAAAACACTCTGAATCGGTGTGAGAACCTATGCCGAGATTACGCGTGGGACTCGCCGGATAATGCAGCAGTCGAAGGTTGGAGGTCGGTTTTTTGATACGGTTGTTGAAATAATTTGGCGCAAGATCCAGCGCGAGGGCGAAGCCACACAGCAAATCGCGCCCGAGCGCCATCATCACTTCATAGTACGTGCCCACTGCGGATTTGAAGCCGGGAAGGTTGGGCCACACATTGGGTCCTAAGAATCGGTATCCCCGCAGATAATCCGGGTCATCGACGGGCAAATCTGCCGCAAGGTCAAAGGACTCTTTTAAACCGGTGCCGGGCTCCGAGCCGTAATCCTCTTCGCCTGGCGGAACGTAACCTCTGTGGTTACGGGAGAGAGCAATGTGATAACGCTCCTTCTCGACTTGGGGCAATGCGTGAAAGGCGGCTGCTTGATGATAAACGCGCTCAATCAATCGCTCGTCCACGCCATGACCTGTCGCATAGAAAAAGCCAATTGAGCGACAGGCTTCGCCGATCTGGCGCGCGACCGATTGGGTGTCACCACCATTCCGAAGCGGTGAGATATCAATAATCGCAAGACTCACGCCGGAAAATCCATGTTGTCGCGTGGCCTGTTAAAATAGGTGACACCGCAAATGTATAACATCACCAATATTAGTTCAGTGTCCTTACACAACCATAAACCATAACTGAGCTCTGTTCACCCTGGTCTAAACTATAGGGTTGAGGCAATCGACACATTAGTGTGTGTCCCTCAACAAGAAGCAAAGTCCGGCTCGGCCTGTCAGTTGGCGGCGTAGAGTTGACGCTGTCCGTCAATTTGGCGTCAAACCGGCATTAGGCTAGCAACAGCATGTGGCCCTAATTGGCACTCAAGGAGCCGTGCTCACTGTGTAGCGCCGGGTACCGAGCGCTTGGCCGTCGTAGGTCTGCGGTGTGATAAAAACGAGTCGTTGATCTTTACCCAACCCAGATAGGGCTTCAGGATCAAATATGCAGGTCATCCCAGTGAGGCTCTCGGGTTAGACTTTGTCGATTGCGCGCGACACTACGAGGTACATATTCTTGCCCTGGCGCTAACAATTGAACACAAGGAAGCACGGTAGCGGGCGGTAGGGCTAGCGCCAATGAATAAAAAGGCGGCATTACTAAAGCAATTTGACTTCAGGCGGTTCAGATCAGCTACTCCCCGAAAAGCCTGTCCCGCAGCTCCTTATTTTCGTGCGCGGCATCTATAAGTTCTTGATCCGAGGCATTGGCTCTAAAACACGCACTCACGCCCCGCTTACGGGCTTCAAGAGCTGGTTCTTCTTGAACGCAATGCTCCATCGCGAGCGGGCAGCGCGCCATAAAACTACAACCTGGCGGGATGCCGATGGGACTTGGTGGCTCACCCTCAAGTAGACATTCATCGGCGTTATAACGCCGTTCCTCAATTGTCGGAACTGCGCTCAATAAAGCGCGAGTGTAGGGATGACCAGGATCAAAGAAGACGCTGTGATTGTCAGCCAGTTCGACCACCTTGCCAAGATACATCACTGCTATACGCGTACACGCACGGCGCACCATCGCTAGATCGTGCGAGATGAAGATATAGGTAAAGCCATGCTCCTGTTGAAGCCGCTCAAACGTCTCCAGCAAGCGCGATTGTTCCACCTGGTCCAGTGCCGAAAGCGTCTCGTCAAGGATCAGGAGTTGAGGCTCCAGAACAAGTGCGCGGGCCAGGTTAATACGTTGGCGCTGCCCTGCGCTTAATCCTACCAATAGGTCGCCATATAACGAATCCGACAAGCCGACTTCCACCATTACCGCGCGTACTCGGTCCCGAATTTCTTTGGATTTCATGCCACCATGGATAATCAGGGGCTCAGCAATTGTGCGACCTACAGCCATGTGGGGTGGCAAGGCGTTGTAAGGGTCTTGTAAAAGAAGCTGGAAGCGACGCCGCAGCGCAATAATATCGCGCCGTCTCATATTAGAAAGATCTGCATCCTCGTACCAGATCGTTCCCTTCTCAGGCGCCTCCACCCAACTTAGCAAGCGCGAAAGAGTAGATTTACCGCAGCCTGATTCACCGACGATGCCAAAATTTTCGCCGGCGTGCACATCGAATGTGACGCCGCGCACCGCTTCGACATCGTTGTATCCGAAAAATTGTTTGGGATCCTTGACCCGATAGGTTTTGTATACATCTTCGACGCGCAAGATCACTTTCTCATCCCGTACCGCGTCTTCCGGCACAAATTTCTCCTCGGTCTCCCAAATTCGAGGTATCTGGGAAAGCAACTGCTTGGTGTATTCAACGGAGGGCGCCGAGATAATCTTGGCTGGCGTACTGCGCTCGACAATTTCGCCATTATTAAGAACAATAATATCGTCTGCAATTTCGCGGACAACCGCGAGTGAAGACGATACAAAGATGATCGCTGTACGAAAATCTTCGCGCAATTCGTGCATCAGCCGAATGATCTGCGCGGCGATGGTCACATCAAGCGGCTGGGTTACGTTGTCCGCGATGAGAAACGTAGGGTTAGTTACCAGAGCATCCACGATCAATGCGCGCTGCATCATGCCGCCAGAAAACTGAAACGGAAATTCATGAAAGCGCTCATCAGGGCGTGGCAGTCGAACCGCCTTCATCATCCTGATGGTGCGGCTTTGTGCTTCCGCTTTACTGATATCCGGTTCGACGGCCCTCAGTTTTTCGACGATCTGATGACCGACAGGAATGGTCGGGTCGAGGGCGCTGCCGGGGTTGTTTCCTATATAGCCGATTTCGCGTCCCCGGATTGATTCTATCTCGCTCCGGCTTTCACCAATCAATTCCCGACCTCGATAGATAACCTTTCCTGAAGTGAACACGAGCGGCGGATCGATTGCACCGATCACCGCGCGTGAAAGTACTGTCTTGCCGGATCCGCTCTCACCAATGATACCAAGCGCCTGTCGTTCGATGAGATCAAACGACACGTTCCGCAGCACCGGGGTCGCCTTTCCACCACGCACCAAGTCGACAGAGACGTCTTTGACCTGGAGTAAGATAGGTTCGGCCACTATCAGATTACTCCCGCGAAAATCTTATTTCGTGCTCGCTCAAGAGCAGAACCCATCACATTGATGCTGAGCAGCGCGATGATCAGTAAGAGTCCGGGCATCGTGGGGATCCACCAATTGTTAATAATGTATTTGGTGCCATCCGAGATGATGTTGCCAAAGGTTGGCGTAGGCGGTTGGATCCCGATCCCAATAAATCCGAAGAGCGCCTCAAAGATCATCATACGCGCAACATCAAGCACGGCCACAAAGGCGATTGGCGGCAGGATATTGGGCGCAATCATGATCAACATTATCCTGATGTCAGATGCGCCCAGGATCTTTGCTCCGCGGACGTACTCCCGCTCTCGTTCCGCAAGTGCAACGCTGCGAACAACGCGTGCGTAAATCGGCCAGCCGGCTAAAACTAGCACAGCAATGATCGTGCCCGCGCTTGGCCGCGTTACGCCCAAAATTGTAATCGCTAGCACGATAAGAGGGACTGAAAGCTGAGCGTCAGTCACGCGCATAAGAATCGTGTCAACCCAGCGGCCCCAATAGCCCGAGATGATGCCAAGCGTACAGCCCAGTATGAACATCAAAAATACACTGGCAACGCCAATGCCGAGCGCATTGCGCAGCCCAATTAATGATCGAAGGAGCAGATCACGCCCAAGTTGGTCCGTACCTGCAAGATGTGCGAGCGTTCCACCCTCCATAAAAAATGGCGGAGTGAACCGCGCGCGAACATTGATCTTCGTTGCCGATAAATCAGTAACTTCGGGCAGAACAATTGCGGCAAGGACAAGAATGAGAAATGTGCCTAATCCGAATTGGAAGCCGCGCATACGCCAAGCAAGCTGAAACATGCGCCGCGTCGTGCTGACGCCGCGTTTCTTAGTGCTCTCAACCGCTGTTAAGTCTTTTGTCGCCACTTTAGTACTTAAGCCTTCTATCGATATAGGTCGCGATCAGATCAACCAAAATATTGACGAGCACGAGGGTCCCGGCGGCCAATATCGCGATCCCCTGGATTATTGGAAAATCGCGCTGTAGAACAGCTTGGATCGTTAGTTTACCAACACCGGGATAGTCGAAGATATATTCGGTCACGAACACACCGCCGAGCAGCAGCCCGCCGATTTGCACGCCGAATAGATTGAGCATAGGAATCGATGAGTTGCGAATAATGTGCCGCCAAACTATCTGCCTCCATGGCAGACCGCGCATACGGCCACCATCTACGAAGCCTTGCTGCAGGTTCCCGGCAATGGCCACGGAGAGCCCGCGAATTATTATCGGCGCCAGCTCCACCGCGAGCACTATCGCAGGCAATATTGTGTAGCTAAATCCCTTATAGCCGATAGCGGGCAGCAGATTCGCACGCGTGGAAATGAGTAAAATCAATACAAGTGCCAGCCAAAAATTTGGCAGTGACACAAACAGCGAACTCGAGAAGAAAGCGATCTTGTCTTGCCATTTTTCTGGTTTTAGGCCGCCGGCGATGCCTAGCGGCACTGCAACAAGCAGCGTAAACAGAAGGCCGAGGCCAGCCAGCTGCAAAGTATAGGGCAAACCATCCCCTATTAACTTGATTACGTGTGCGCGCTGGGTTTTAAGTGATTCTTCGCGCTCGCGCTCCCCCTCCTCGGTGATCCGACCGCCTTGTTTCGATTGTGCCGTCGGTGCTGCGCCACCGGATTCGCCAAGCAAATAGGATTGACCAAAATCACCTTGGAATATCTCGGCGATGTAGCGGCCATATTGCTCGTAAATGGGGTCTCTAAGGCCTAGTTCAGCCGCCTTTTGCTCCAGTACGACCTCGCTGACATTAGCACCCAACATCATACGAACCGGATCGCCCGGAATGATCCGCAACAGCGTGAAGATCAAGAATGAAACCAGGAAGACGACAACAACGCCTTGCGCGATCCGCCGCAGCAGGAACGTGAGAATAAAGGCCATATTCTATTGTCTAAGAAAGGCGTGAAGGGCCGCACCGTTAAACGGTGCGGCCCTAGATAGCCTTAAAGAGCTGACCAAGTGGCCTTGGAAAGATCCATCGGGCCATTCGGATAGATATAGAGGTCCTTCAAGCCTTTATTGTGTGCGTGGATAAGCACGGACGTAAACAGTCCATAACTCGGCATTTGCTTGGCAAGGGCCGGCATTAACTTGTTTTGAATTGCGTCCTTACGGGCGGCAGGGTCGCCAATCGATTGTTGCATATTGATGACGGCGTCGAGCTCGTCGTTGACGCAGTTGCTCAATATCTGGCCATCGGAATGCCACATCGGCCGAACCACCAGATTGGGCTCAGGCGAACCTGTCATCCAACCCGTATCAGCAAGATGCGTACCAGTTGGGCCCTTGTCGAATACCTTATCCAGCCACGCAGCAACTTCCATCACTGTAAATGTGACCGGAAAGCCCTGCTCTTGCAGCATCGCTGTGACGACTTCGCCGTACTCTTTGGTTTTCGGATAGAAGCCAACCGAAGTCAGGTACTCAATTTCAGGCAATCCATCGCCATTGGGATACCCCGCTTCCGCCAAAAGTTCCTGACAGCGCGCAGGGTCATACTCTGGGGATCCGGGAATATTATCGGTATAGCCGAATTTGACCGGCGACAACTGGCCATTCGATTTATGTCCTGCCGGACCCATGATCTCAAGGATGAGTTCACGATCAATCGCATGGCACGCGGCGTGACGGACCCGCACATCGTCGAACGGCGGCTTCTGACAACGGAAATGTAAATACTTGTTTTCCGTAGAGATCGTCCGCACGACGTTGACGTCTTCAGTGAGGAGCGTCTCATATTGTTCAGGCTCGATCCGCTCGATCAGATCAGCTTCATCGCCGAGCAAGCTCAACAAACGTGTGTTTGCATCACCCACAAATGTTGAAATGTATTCCTCAATCGCCGGCTTGCCGAAGTGATAGTTTTCATTGGCTTCAAGACGCGTGGTAGGTCCGTCCCGACTAACGAACTTATAGTAGCTCGTCCCGTTGGGCCGCTCACCAATTGCATTGTTCTTAATATCGTCGGCAGACATGATCGGTAGGAAGCCTGCCAAGAAATAGAATAGCGAACCTGGATAGGCGCCGTCAGCAGCGCGCAAACGGACAGTCCGGGAATCGACAACCTCGGCTTCCGCTTGACCTGGATACCATGTGCCCGCGGGGCGTTCCGGGTTCGACGCGTATTCGATCGTCGCTTTTACATCCTCGGGGCCAAATTTTTGTCCGGCATGAAAATAAACATCGTCACGGAGTGTGTATTCGATGGTCTTATCATCGACGACCCGATGTCCGGTTGCCAAATCAAACTGGATCTCTTCCGGATTGGACTGAGACATCGGCGTCTGAATCAATTTTCCAAACACATGATGTTCAAAATAAATCTGAGCCAAAATTGTGTGGGATGTAACATCCCAACTTGCAGTCAAAGGCTCGGTCTGGAGATAGGTGATGTGCTTACGACCCTGTGCGAGGGCCTTTTTGAAATAGGGGGCCTTGCCACCAAATGCGGTAGCGGCGGTAGCGGCGCCTGCCGCTGCGGCTGTTTTAAGAAACGTCCGGCGTGTCGTCTTTGTCATAAGTCTTCTCCCATTGACGGCCCGAGGAATGCATGGACCTGCGCCGCCTTCTAATTCACTCGCCCAGCGTGAAACGCGATTCAAGTTCAGGGAATGCCGGTCGAGTCTCCCAATGAGTAGCTTAACTTAGGCCGAAACGTGGAGAACTCCACGCTGAGTTCAGTATCAATCGTCATGGCATAATATAACAAGTAATAAATGTACTATTGCTCCAATTAGTATCAATGCAAAGGCCATTTCTAACCTGTCTCATCAACCCCATAAACATTTCCCTTCTTTGCGATACAGATAGGCACAATGCGACTGTTTGTCCTCTGCATTAACGTATCTTATCAAGAGATTGAAATTGCTCTCGTTTTGCGCACAAATCAGAGTTCAATCGTCAGTTCTGCGCATCCTGCAGGATCATATCTGATGCCTTCTCGCCAATCATGATTGTCGGTGCGTTGGTGTTAGCACTTGTCACGATCGGCATGATGGAAGCATCAACAACGCGTAGATTTTCAGCTCCGATAACCCGCAGGCGTGGGTCGACCACTGCCATTTCGTCTATGCCCATTTTGCAGGTACCCACAGGATGGTAGGTCGGCAAAGTGTAGCTTCGAATAAAGCCCTCCATATCAGTATCGCTCTGCATATCGACGTCAGCTTTGGGCAGCGCTATGCCCTCAAAATGTTTTTGGAAAGCCGGAGCGTCAACGATCCTTTTTACGATGCGGCAACCGTCGATCATGCGTCTCATATCGTCCGAATCTTCTAGCAAACGGGAATTAATCTTGGGCGGCTCATTCGGATCCGAGGCGCGCAGGCAAATGTCGCTCCGGCTGTTCGGCCTGCAGACGTTAACCGGAATTGTAACTGCCGAACGCTTCATCATCGCCAAACCCTCTGGCCCAAAATCATAACCCACCGGAGTAAAATGCAGTTGGATATCTGGCCGAGTCTCCGTTTCGGGGCGGGTGCGCAAGAATGCCACGGCGTGTGAAATTGAATTAGCCGCCGCACCCTTGCCGCGGAATAACCAGTTGGAAAGATGCTTAGCGTAGTAATACGGCGTAAGTTCCATGTTGTAAGTTGAGATGTTTACATACGCTGAAACCCAGACGATGGGATGCTCCTGCAAATTCTGCCCGACGCCCGGGCTGTGGTGAACGATGTCGATACCCATATCGCGCAAATGAGCCTCTGGGCCAATCCCCGAGCGCAGCAATACCGTGGGCGATGCGATGGCGCCACAGGCGATAACAACTTCACGTTCGGCGCGTTCTTCTTGAACTTGGCCATCTCGCAGAAATCGGATACCGACGGCCCTATTGCCTTCGAATACGACTTTGTCCGCTTTTGCACCAGTGATAACCGTTAAATTAGCACGGGCGCGCGCCGGTTTCAGATAGGCCTGTGCCGTGCTATTTCGCCGTCCGAAACGGATCGTGCCTTGATTAGGACCGGCGCCTTCCTGCGTCGCACCATTTACGTCGGCGTTGAACGGGATGCCGGCCTGTTGAGCCGCCTCCAGAAATACCGCCGTGAGCGGATGTGGCGAAGGCGTATTGGTGACCTCGAGCGGCCCGTCAACACCGTGATAGTCGCTTGGGCCTAGCGGGTTTTTTTCCATTCGGATGAAGTAGGGCAAAACATCGCGAAAACTCCAGTCCGTTGAATTGCCCATCAGGCGCGCCCACTCGTCATAGTCTTCGTGCTGACCGCGCAGGTAAACCATGCCATTGATCGAACTGCTGCCACCCAACACTTTACCTCCGGGCCACATGTCGGTTCTACCGTTTAGCGAAGGGTCCGGTTCGCACATGTATTGCCAATTAAATTTCGGGTTGTTGATTGCCTTGACCTCACCGCCAGGCACCCGAATTTGCGGCGAATTGTCTTCACCGCCGGCTTCAACGAGCAACACATTGTTCTTTGGGTTGGCTGAGAGACGGTAGGCCAGAACGCACCCGGCCGATCCAGCCCCAACGATGATATAGTCCCACGCCATACATTCCTCCCGGTTTCGCATTAACAAATTTTTACGATAGCAGCATCGTGTTAATTCTGGCGCCCATCAATTACCTCGAATCACGATTCGCCGTATACCAAGCATCCTAATGATGCTCACCCGCTATTAACGGCTATAGTGGCACCCCTATATTGCTGGAGACGTCATGAAGCTTCCTAATTTGCATGCGCTCGAACAAGCCACCGAATTGGTACATCAAACCCTCACACCAACTGCGCAAATTTGTTGGCCACTTTTGAGCCAGCGTACTGGTGCGGAAGTCTGGGTCAAGCATGAGAACCACACACCAATTGGCGCCTTCAAGGTGCGTGGTGGCTTGGTATATTTGGACGCGCTCAAGCGCCAGGGACCGACGAAACGAGTAGTTGCCGCCACACGCGGCAATCATGGTCAAAGCATCGCCTTTGCTGCTGCGCGTGCCGGCCTAAATTCTGCGGTTGTCGTACCGAGGGGCAACGCCGTTGGCAAGAATGCAGCGATGCAAGCGTTGGGCGCCGAGTTGATCGAACACGGCGCCGATTTCCAGGAAGCATTAGAGCATGCCATGACCCTCGCCGATGGCGAGAGAGCGACTTTCATCCCGTCCTTCGATATTGGTCTGGTGAAGGGTGTCGCAAGCTATGCGCTGGAATTTTTCTATGCTGCACCCGACCTACACACAATCTATGTGCCGGTCGGCCTAGGCTCTGGAATTTGCGGCACCATTGCGGCGCGCGAAGCGCTTGGCCTAAAAACCGAGATCGTGGGTGTCGTCAGTGAAAACGCTGCAGCCTACGCGCTGTCCTTCGAAGCCGGAAAAGTGATCAGCACCAATAGCTCAAACTCGATTGCCGACGGGTTGGATTGTCGTGTACCGAATGCCGACGCATTTGGGATCATTCGCGCAGGTGTTGAGCGCATTGTTACCGTCAGCGACAATGAAATATTATCGGCGATGGCGCATTATCTAACTGACACGCACAATCTCGCAGAGGGCGCCGGTGCCGCATCTTTAGCCGCATTGTTAAAAGAGAAAGCACAAATGGCGGGCAAAAAGATCGGCCTCATTCTCTCCGGTGGCAATGCTGACCCTTCCCTAATAGAGCGCACATTGTTCCATGCAGACGATGGCGCCGTCTAACAGGATTGAACTAGATTTGCAGGACTTTTTTTGGCCGGTTCTGCATGAAAATGTTTGTATAAATTGGAAATTCAGGATACCGCTGAGCATGAAATAATCGAATTCATTTCTTTGCTCATAGTAACGCGGATAAGTCTCAAGGTTTCAGAATGGAGGGCGCGATTTGTCGCCGATTTGATTTCGGCGCTGCTGCGCAACGCCCAACATCCACACCTTTCCAAACTATCTAAAAGCTTTCGAGGAGCGCGAAGATGACTATGCTGAAGATGGAAGACTGGTACGACCTCGCCCGTGAGACGAACTGGACGCCTGGTTACGTCTCGGAAGAGGCATTGTACCCGTCACCGATGTCAAACGACTTCGGCATCCCGGTTGAAACTTGGGAGGGTTTCGACGAGCCGTACAAGGTCTCATACCGTGACTATGTGCGTTCGCAACGAGACAAGGACGTCGCAGCCTATTCGGTTAAGGCAGCCTTGGCGCGCTCCGATTTTTTTAAGAACGCCTCGCCGCACTGGAAGGCACTTCTTGCTCTTCATTTTAGCGGCGTGTGTTGGGCGGAGTTTCACTCCGCGTCAGCCTTCGCTCGTATGACGCGCTTCAGCCGCTGTCCAGGCATGCGCAACATGGCAACCTTTGGTACGCTGGACGAAATCCGCCACGGCCAAATCCAAATATATTTTGCTTACGAGTTCCTGAAGCACGACGCCGTCTTCGACTGGTGCCACAAATCGTCAAAGACGGAGAATTGGATTATCATCAGTCTGCGCCACGCGCTCGACGACATCGCCCACACCCGCGATGCGACTTCCACCGCGGTAATGCTCAACATGGGCCTTGAGCAGTCGTTCACGAATCTGCAGTTCGTGGCACTTTCGGCCGACGCCGCGAAGTGTGGCGACCACAGCTTTGCTACTATGTTGCAAAGTATCCAAACAGATGAGGCGCGGCACGCACAAATTGGCGAACCGCTGGTGCGGATCCTCTGCGAGAACGGACGCAAGCAAGAAGCTCAGCAGATGGTCGAAATTTCCTTCTGGCGCATGTGGAAGCAGTTCTCCGCCCTGAGCGGGATCGGCATGGATTATTATACTCCGCTCGAACACCGGGAGTGCTCGTTAAAGGAGTTCATGGAGGAATGGGTGATCGGCCAGTTCGGCCGCACGATTGAGGCGCTTGGCCTCGACCTGCCCTGGTATTGGGAATTTTTGAAGCACGATATCGCCACTTTTCATCATGCCCAGCAGATCGGTATCTATGTCTACCGCGCGACCCAATGGTGGCGGCCCATTGCCTCTGTCTCGCCGGCTGAACGGGCCTGGCTGGAAGAAAAATACCCCGGTTGGAATGACACTTACGGCAAATGCTGGGACGTCATTATCGAGAACATTCGTAATGGTGATTACGATAAGACTGTGCCGGTTCCGCCGCCACTAATCTGCAATATGTGCGGCCTCGAAGTTTCTGGAATCGCTGGGGGCGAATGGCAGGCGGTTGACCATTTCGTCGATTTGGACGAACGGCGTTTTCATTTCTGTTCTGAGCCGTGCAAATGGATTTTTGAGTTGGAGCCCGCGCGTTACAAGGGCCACCGCAGTATCATCGACCGCGCATTCGACGGCACCATCGGGCCGGACATGGATGATTTTTATACCTATATGGGCCAGAGTCCCGAAGAACGTGGCGTTTGCGGCTATGATTATCAATGGATCGATGGCTACGAAACGCCGCCGACGGCGGCGGCGGCCGAGTAAACGACATGGCCGAATTTCCGATCGCCTGCAATCTTCAAGGTGACTACGGCTATAAAGTGATTGTCATCGACGATGCCGACACGGTCGCCGACGTTATACGTAAAACTACGGATCAACTCACCGGTGTGCTCGTTGCGCCGTTCCCGCCGGACGCCATGTTGAGGGCCAAGATCCATGGCGCAAAAGCGCCGCTTGCCAATGACGCGACCGTCAAAGACGCCGCCATCGTCCAGATGGCAGCATTAGATATTTATACGGAGGCGTGAGAGATGGCAGAAAATAGCTCCCTTGTGCGCTTTGTAGGACCAGTGATGAAGGCCGGCGAAATCGGAGAGGCAGTGATCGAAGCCATTGAGGAAAACAATGAAGGGCGCAAGATCGAGATAGAGGAGCATGAGTCCTACTATCGGGTCAAAGTCGAGGGCGAATGTTTGATTGCCCTAGCAACCGTCAGCGAGGTCCTCGGCCGCGAAGTTCAGATCAGCGATATTGAACAGAACATGCCTTCTTTCGAGGGCTTCATCCGGGTGGCAACAGACCAAATGCGATTTCTCTCGAAGTGAATACAGAGACGCCGCACAAGATTGAGATTTAGTACTAGGGAGTTTGTCGTATGGCCGCCGACATCAAGGGCATGAAGACCTGGAGCAAGCTGGCAAAGCACAAGCGTCGCCCGAGTGAATACGAGATCGTGACGACCAATCTACAAACCCGGAACCGGCACCGAGAACAAGCCTATGAGCTGTCCCCGGCGCCCGACCTGGCGATGAACGAATGGTACCGCAAATACGTGTTCGATAGCCCGCTCCAGCATGAAGATTGGGAGGCCTTCCGAGATCCAGACCAGCTCGTCTATCGCGTCTATACGCGTACCCAGGACGTACAAGAGAGCTATATCGACGGCCTGCTCGACGATCACAGCGACATCGCACACGATGCGGGTCTGCATGCGGACTGGCTGAATGTCCTGGAGTGCCTGTACACGCCGCGACGCTATTTGCAAACGGCATTACAAATGGGTGCCGCCTATCTATTACAGATCGTTCCAGCCAGCACGCTCACGGCCGCCGCAGGTTTTCAAGAGGGTGATGAATTCCGCTGGTTGTCACGTATCGCATACCGCACACGCGAGCTGCAGCAATCCCACCCAGAGCGCGGATTTGCTGCAAAGGAGCGCGAGCACTGGGAACAGGGTGAAGCCCTTCAGGGGTTGCGCGAACTTCTTGAGAAAACACTTGTGACCTATGATTGGGGTGAGGCTTTCGTCGCCCTCAACCTTGTAGCCAAACCAGCCGCAGACGAAACCCTGCGTGAGTTGGGTGTAGCCGCTCGGCATGCTGACGACCATCTACTCGCCTTGCTCATCGACAACCAAATGCGCGACGGCGAACGCTCTCGCCGATGGAGCGCAGCGCTGGTCGAGTTCTCCGCCCCCCATGAGAACAACAAAGTTGTCATCCAAGGATGGATCGACAAGTGGATGCCTTTGGCGACGAAAGCGATTGAAACATACTGCACTGCATTGCCCGACAACGAGGGCACTGCTAATGCCGCTCTCGGCCGCCTTCAGGCCTTTCACCGCAGCCTTGCGATTTCAGCCTGATGTCGATGACCAAAGATTATACCTATCCTGAAGGCGACGGCTGGAACTGGCGCAAAGATTCGCCGTTTGCCCACGCAGTCGGCGTGGGCGATCAAGTTTTTGTGTCCGGACAACAGACCCTCGACGCAAGCGGTAATGTCCTCGATGCCGGCAACATCGCATCACAAACCCGCAATGTTTTCGAAAATATGAAAAATACCCTGGCCCGGTACGGACTTGGGTTCGAAGATTTGGTCCGCATCAACACCTACTATGTGTTCGACGGTGCGGAAGAAGACGCAACCCAATATTGGGAAGACATGACGCAAATCCGTCTTCAGTATTTCCCTGACCCTGGCCCGGTCGGAACGGCAGTTCGAATCAAGGCCATGCCCTATGAAGGGCAACTTATCCAGATTGAGGGCGTCGCGATCCGTGGTGAATCGCGCGCGATCCGCCAGCGCATCATGCCGGCCGGTAGTTGGGATTGGAGCATCCCCATACCCCTCTCCCAGGGCTGGCGCGTCGGTGAGCGTATCTTCGTCGGCGGGCAGATTTCAGCCGACGAACAGGGAAAGTCGGTTCATGTCGGCGATCTCAGCGCTCAGACCCACAATATCTTTAAGTTCATTGGCAATGTTCTGAACGATGCGGGTGCGTCGATGGACGATATTGTGCATGTCAAAGTCTGCTTCAAACACGACAGCCTCGAACCCTCGGGCCAGACCTTCGCCGACAAAATTATGGAAATAGCGGCGGAGTATACCCCCGGCAACGGTTCTTCGGTCCTGGCCGCCTTCGGCGTTGATCTTCTTTATCCCGGCCTCGATTTGGAAATTGATGCAATGGCGATCGTCGATCCGACGCGGCGACCGCTCAGAGGTTCAGCTACGGGCGGGCGTTACCAACCAAACCAATTTTCCGACGGCGTGAGTGCAGCAGGCGAAATTTATGTTGGCGGCCAGACGGCCCTCGGCGTTGACGGCTCCATACAGGCAGGAAGCGATATCGCCGGACAGGCGCGCATAGTCTTCGAGCGCCTCGCATCCGTTCTTGCTGCCGATGGCGCCACGCTCGATGACGTGGTGAAACTCAACCTTTTCTTCGTCGCAGACGCCGCAAGAAGCGCAGAAGCCTTCCACACAATTTCAGCCGTCTGGGCCGATGTGGCGCCCAATGCCCACCCGGCAATGACCCCCGTTAGGGTGCACGAACTTGCCCGCGAAGGACTGCTTGTGCAGGCGGACTGCATTGCGTTGAAATAGGTGGAAGGCGTGGTAACCGCCTCCGGCAGAGGGGAACAGAGACGATGATTAGCAATCCAGTACCATGGCCGAACGGCAACAAGGTCGCCTGCGCCATTACATTCGATATCGATACGGACAGTATTCTGCATCTCGAGCACGGCGACAATGCACCGACCATGCTCTCCACAATGACCTGGCTAAAATATGATGTAGTCGCGATTCCGCGCATTTTAGAGATGTATAAGAAATACGAGATCAAGCAGACATTTTTTTATCCAGCATGGTGCATGGAACGCTACCCAGAACTTGTCGAAATGATCTTAGAAGGTGGGCATGAGATCGCTGCGCATGGTTATCTGCACGAAAACCCCAACAAGCTGAGCCCCGAAGACGAACTCTATTGGTTTGAGCGCCAGATTGAAGTCATCCGTAAGATGACCGGCAAACGCCCGCGCGGCTGGCGCGCTCCACTCTACAATTATTCGAAATATTCGACCGACTATTTGATTGACCAAGGCTTCGTCTATGACGCCAGTCTGATGGGAGATGACGTCCCTTATATCCTAAAGACGGACAAGGGCCAGATTATCGAGCTGCCGAGCCATTGGGGAATGGATGACTGGCCGCACTATACCCACGCGCCCGACATGCATTACATGATGCCTATTAAGTCACCAGATGAGGCGATGAACGTATTCATGTCGGAATTCGAAGCGATGTACAAATATAGCGGCCTCTGGGTTACCGTCTGGCACCCCTTTGTGTCCGGGCGTCTTGCTCGCTGCGATCGGATCGGCGACATGATCGAAGAGATGCAGACCCGGGGCGGCGTTTGGTTCGCCACCATGGAGGAGATTGCCAATCATGTTCAGGCCTGTATCGATGACGGTTCTTGGAAACCCCGGATCGACGAATTACCCTACTACGGCGAACCGATTTCTGAGCTAAAAGACCGTGCCCTGGCATGATACTTTAGAC
>CAYPSQ010000054.1:0-3286 GCA_964413115.1 uncultured Rhizobiaceae bacterium
TGCTGTCCGGTGCCAGCATGGCGTCTTTTGAGCATCCGTTTCAACGATCAGCGCTCGTCCTGATCGTCGACGGAGCACTGCCAGCGAACTTGCGTAAACATATCCGGTTCCGACGAGCCAATGAATTGAACACCGATAATCTGTCACGCCTAGCGCCTGAAATCTCCGCCACGTTGCCTCCGCTTGATGGTTTGAAGATACAAGATAAAAACTTTTTGGCTCTTTTAGACCGATTAGTGGATCTAGATTATGCCCTGTTAATGCAGCGCTCTGGCTTGTCTTCGCCGATCGCGCTCAGCCATATGCATGTGAAGGTTGAGCGTCTGACAGATAATGCGGTGCGGGTGCTCGCCCGCGATCTCGGATATATCCGTCGTACGCTCTACGAAAATGGCGAGGCGTATGCCCAGATGCTGGAGCAAAAATTTTTCGAGTATTTCGGTTTTGCAGCCAATGCTTCCGGGCGTAAATGCGCCGCTGCCATGTCCGCACAACTGCTGGGCGCTGACATTTTCAATTTTGCCGTATTTGCCGCCTGCCAAGAAGACTGCCGTCTCACCATGCTCGATGACACAGGGTGCGTCACCCATCATCAGTTGTTGCGGATTGAAACAAAAAAGCTGCGCGCCATCGGCGCGCTAGACCTTAAACATTATGTGGTCGATTCTGGGGACGGCACAAACAATGGACCTGTTGTGTGTTACCGCGTACGCTTGCGCCGCACTGCGGCAGCGCAGCCACTTCAATCAGAGTCCGCCGTGCGTTCCGATATAGATCTCCAGCAGCCTTGGCTGGAAATCACGGAGCAAGCCGTGCTGCCGCTGCCAGGGCACCATGCTCCTGCCCTATTTTATGACTGGGTGGGTGATGGGGTAGGCAACGGCGACACGCCACGTTAATCCTCGCCGTTAATATGCTTAGCGTGAAGCTGCAGCAATTCGGCGGCGGTTTCTTCGATAGAGCGGTTGGTCACGTCGATCACCGGCCACCCAGTCCTAGAAAACATACGCCGGGCTTGTTGCACCTCTTCGCGCACTGCCGCCGGGTCAACATATTCCGTTTTCTCGTCTTGTCCGATTATGCGCAACCTGCTGCGGCGAATATCGACCAGCTGGTTCGCGCCACAGGTGAGGCCAACGATCAGGGGGTGCTTGAGAAACTCCAACTCCAGCGGCAATGGGCAGCCGGGCACGATAGGCACATTTGCCGTCTTGAAGCCACGATTAGCGAGATAAAAACAGGTTGGCGTCTTGGACGAGCGTGACACCCCAACCAACACGATATCAGCGCCCTCTAAGGAACCGGTTGCTTGGCCATCGTCATGCTGTAATGTAAAGTTCATGGCGTCGATGCGGCCAAGATAATGCGCGTCCATCACATGCTGACTGCCTGGTAAATTCTGGCTTTCAACGCCAAGGTATTGGCTTAGTGTCGCGATCACCATATCGAGCAGGGGGATGCATGGTACGTCGAGTTCGCGGCAACCTTCCTGAAGCGCCTGGCGTAGATCCTGATCAACCAGTGTAAACATAACCACGCCCGGGTTTGCAGCAACGCTGGAGAGTACGCGCTTCAGTTGATCCTTCGAACGCACCAATGACCACAAGTGCTCGGTTGCTTCAACATCACTAAACTGTGCCACGGCACCGCGCGCTACTGTTATGACAGTTTCGCCAGTCGCATCAGAGACAAGATGTAAATGAAAGCTCTTAACGCTCATATCTTAGTCCTGTGCATAAGCGTATTACGCATTGTGAGTATCTTTAAAACGGGCCTTTTGCCCAGAATCTAAAACAATCTGCCCGCAGCGATTAAGTAGGTTTATGCTCAAAATTAGATTTCCTATCTTTTGCGGGGATATGTAATTTCGCAAAAACTTATCCCGCCAATCCCCGTCTTATCCCGCTGCTAATTATCGCTTTAATTTTCGGTTTGTTGGGAGATCACGCTTATGATATCCCACACCCATCCACTGGTCTGATAGCTCACCCGATCCCTTCCATGCCTATCGGTATAACTGGGGGTAAGCTGGTAATCCCCAGTATCCCCCGCCCTACTACAACTACTACTATTTAATTCTTGTCAGAATATAAGAGAAGTAGGCTGTTACCGGCCTGTTTATAAACCAATTCCTGCATCCGTCTGGAAAATTCTATCATGGACTCCAAAGTCGGTATTAAACCTTTGCTTTCAGCGCTGAGAGGTGAGCGTCAAACGCCGGTGCCGTTCTGGTATATGCGCCAGGCAGGACGATATTTGCCGGAATATCGCAAACTGCGGGCGGAGGCTGGAGAATTCCTCGATCTTTGCTATTCGCCCGATCTTGCAACCGAAGTCAGTCTGCAGCCACTCCGGCGCTTTGACATGGATGGTGTTATTTTGTTCTCAGATATTCTGGTGGTGCCTGATGCGCTTGGTATAGGCCTTAGATATGTTGAGGGAGAAGGTCCGCAGCTCGAAGCGCTCAGCCGACGTGATTCCCTGCCAATTTATTCTCGCGACAAATTTTTAGCTCATTTATCTCCGGTGTTTGAAACATTAGGGGGTATCAGTGCCGGTGCACCTGCCCATGCTACTGTGATTGGCTTTGCCGGTGCGCCATGGACGGTTGCCACCTACATGATTGAAGGCGGCAGCAGCCGAAATTTTGCTAAAACCAAATCTTGGGCGTTTCACGATGGTCAGTCGTTTCAATGCCTCATCGATTTATTGATCGATTCTACATCCGATTATTTAATAGCGCAGATCGACGCCGGCGCGGATATTGTGCAGATTTTTGACAGCTGGGCAGGTGTGTTGCCAGAGGTTGAGCTGCAGCGCTGGAGCCTGGCGCCTATTCGTGAGATCATCAAGCGCATACGCGAGAAACACCCGGGCGTACCTGTAATCGTGTTTCCACGTGGGGCTGGCGTTTCTTATAGGAGCTATGCGGCGAGCGACGACATCTCTGCAGTGTCATTGGATTCGACAGTTCCGCTTTGCTGGGCTGCTGAAAGTCTTCAGCCGCATACAGTCGTGCAAGGCAATCTTGATCCTTTACTCCTCGTTTGCGGTGGTGCACCACTTCTAGAGGAAGCCGAACGGATATTATCAGCACTTTCGCGCAGGCCGTTCATTTTTAACCTTGGTCATGGCATCGTTCCGGAAACACCGCCTGAACATGTCGCCGTGTTGTCTGAATTTATTCGTGGATGGAGTGCCTAGGCGATGGCGCGGACCGCTGTCGTGCTATTCAATCTGGGTGGGCCGGATTCACTTGAGGCGGTTGAGCCGTTTCTTTTTAACT
>CAYPSQ010000054.1:3386-17963 GCA_964413115.1 uncultured Rhizobiaceae bacterium
TTCAATCTGGGTGGGCCGGATTCACTTGAGGCGGTTGAGCCGTTTCTTTTTAACTTGTTTAGCGACCCAGCAATAATTCGTCTGCCGCGTCTGCTCCGGCATTGGGTCGCTACGCTGATATCGCGCCGCCGAGCACCGATCGCACGCGAAATTTATCGCCAGATTGGCGGCAAATCCCCGATCGTTGAGCAAACCCAGGCTCAAGCCGAGGCTTTGCAAGCGGCGCTATCGGATTTGGGTGAGGTCCGGGTGTTTACCGCCATGCGCTATTGGCACCCGAGAAGCGATGTCACAGCGGTAGAGGTCAGAGGATTTGCACCGGATAACATCGTGTTGCTACCACTCTATCCACAGTTCTCCACGGCGACAACGAAGTCGTCGCTAGTCGATTGGTACCGCGCGGCGAAAACTGCCGACCTTCTTGCACCCCGGGTGACGAATACAGCGCTTTGTTGTTACGCTACGGCTTCAGGGCTGATCGAGGCCCAGGTTGGGCTGATAGCGCCGCTTTTGCGTGAAGCCGCCACAAGTGGGTCAGTGCGATTGTTGTTGTCGGCGCATGGCTTGCCCGAGCGGATTGTCAAGCGTGGAGACCCCTATGCCTGGCAGGTCGAACAGACTGCTGCTCGAATAGTTGCGCGCTTAGAGGTTGAGAATTTGGACTGGCGGCTGTGTTATCAAAGTCGCGTTGGGCCGATGAAATGGATTGGCCCGGCAACCGACGATGAAATTCGCCAGGCTGGAACTGACGGTGTGGCTCTGGTGATCGCGCCGATAGCCTTCGTCTCTGAACACTCGGAAACGTTGGTGGAACTAGATATCGAGTATCGCCACTTGGCGGAAAGTTGCGGCGTTCCTTCCTATCACCGGGTGCCGGCCGTGGCTTGCCATCCAGCGTTCATTTCATCGCTGGCGGATTTGACTCGGCAATGCCTAGCGCGTGCACCGGTGCATGCCGACAGCATGTTTTCATTGTCTGCCAATCGGGCGTGTCCTGCGCCACATTCAGGCTGCCCGCTCGCGGGGGGGTGACGGTGTCGCGGCTGGAGAAATAGCATGGCTGACGATATTTACGTTTGGCTTAAAGCCCTACATATCATATCCGTGGTGGCGTGGATGGCTGGACTGCTCTATTTGCCGCGACTTTTCGTTTATCACTGCGCCGCTGAGCCTGGCTCTCAAGAGGCAAAAACATTCGAGATTATGGAGCGCAGGCTTCTGCGCGCTATTATGACTCCGGCAATGATTCTAAGCTTGGGATTTGGTGGAGCATTATTGTCGCAACCAGGCGTGGTGGATTGGTCAGGTGATATTTGGATTTATTTAAAGCTTGGTTTTACTGTGTTGTTGGTGGTTTTGCATCACTTCTTCGCGCGGTGGCGGATTGACTTTGTGGCTGGGGAAAACCACTTTGATGCCCGCTTTTATAAGCGCATGAACGAGGTGCCAACGATGGCCTTGATTGCCATCGTGATTTTCGTTGTGGTCAAGCCATTTTGATATCCAGTTAATCAATGTTTGACATTCGCGGCCTGTGTCCGATAATCCAATTGCTGAACGCACGAGACGGGCGCGGAAGATCGCTCGGTGCGCCGGCCTCTCCATGTTTCCCCCGATCAGTGACCTTTAATCGGCCAAGTTGTGCCGTTTCGTGATCACCCGAATTCCCGCCCAGCCTTTCACGTCAGGTTATTCCCGCCATGCATCTCCAGGACCTTAAGACAAAAACCCCCAAAGAATTACTTGAGTTTGCAGAAAATTTGCAAATCGAGAATGCCACCACGATGCGCCGCCAGGACCTACTATTTTCCGTCCTCAAGCGGCTAGCCGAAAAAGATGAGATCATCACCGGCTCAGGCGTTCTTGAAGCCTTGCAAGATGGTTTTGGGTTCTTACGATCGCCAGAGGCTAGTTACCTGCCCGGGCCCGACGATATTTATGTAAGCCCCAGCCAAATCAGACGCTTTTCCCTGAGAACGGGCGACACGTTGGAAGGCCCGATCCGCTCGCCAAAGGATGGTGAGCGCTATTTCGCCTTGTTAAAGCTGGAGACAATTAATTTCGATCCGCCCGAAAAAATCAGACATAAAGTAAATTTCGATAACCTGACCCCGCTTTATCCGGACGGACGTTTTACCCTTGAAATTGACGATCCGACAGTAAAGGACACCACCGGCCGTATTCTGGATTTGGTGGCGCCGCTGGGAAAGGGCCAGCGCGCCTTGATCGTTGCACCGCCGCGCACCGGCAAGACCGTGATGCTGCAAAACATTGCTCACTCCATCGAGGCCAACCACCCTGAAGCGACATTGATTGTTCTCTTAATCGACGAGCGGCCGGAAGAAGTTACCGACATGGACCGTTCGGTGAAGGGTGAGGTGGTCAGCTCAACTTTTGACGAGCCTGCTACGCGCCATGTTCAGGTCGCAGAAATGGTCATCGAAAAGGCGAAACGGCTGATTGAACATAAACACGATGTGGTGATCTTGTTGGATTCGATCACTCGCTTGGCCCGCGCCTACAACACCGTGGTGCCATCTTCCGGCAAAGTGTTGACTGGCGGTGTCGACGCCAACGCCTTGCAGCGCCCGAAGCGCTTTTTTGGCGCGGCACGCAATATCGAAGAAGGCGGATCATTGACGATCATCGCGACTGCTCTGGTCGATACTGGCTCGCGAATGGACGAGGTGATTTTTGAGGAGTTCAAGGGGACTGGAAATTCAGAAATCATTCTTGACCGTAAGTTGGCCGATAAACGGACTTGGCCGAGCATGGATATAGCGCGCTCTGGAACCCGCAAGGAAGAGCTGTTGGTGGACAAAGCCACGCTTTCAAAGATGTGGGTCTTGCGTCGTATTTTGATGCCGATGGGTGTAGTGGATGCCATGGAATTTCTTATCGACAAGACCAAGGGCACCAAGAACAATCAAGATTTTTTCGATTCGATGAATGCGTAATTTTCGGAATGGCTAGTCGGAAAACACCCGGTTGGTCAGGCAATTTTTGCCACGGGCCCTCTTGCACACTCTAAGCTAAAACCAAGCCATGACGGACGCCGCAAAGCGCTATCAAGTTCCCTTGCGCGGGGTTCTTTACATGCTGGTGACGGCGGTCGTAATCTTTCCGCTGCTCAATGCTTCGGTCAAATATCTAGCCGCTGATTATTCGCTGGTACAGATAATTTGGATTCGCTCAGTCGTTCACTTGGTGTGGATGATGGTGCTGTTCATGCCGTATCTGGGCTTGCGGGTTTTTGCCACGCGGCGCTTAAAACTGCAGCTCGCCCGCTCGCTTCTTCAACTGGCCGCGCTTACCTCTTTCATCGTTGGCCTACTTTACATTCCGATGACGTCCGCCACCGCTATATTCTTCACAGGACCGCTTATCGTAGTGGCGCTTGCCGGCCCGGTATTGGGCGAACGAGTCGGCTATCGGCGACGTCTTGCCGTGCTGGTAGGATTTGCAGGCGCGCTGGTTATTATTCGCCCGGGCGCCGATGGCACGCACTGGGCTGCGCTGCTGATTCTAGCTGCGGCGGGGTTCTACGCCTTGTACCAGGTTTTGACGCGCCGCGTCGCAGATCACGATGATTTCCGTGTGTCCGCAGTCTATACAATCTTGATCGCCCTGCTGGTTTCGAGCATTGCAGTGCCGTTCTATTGGGCAACCCCGGTCGGCTGGTTGGATTGGCTGGTGTTTGGCGGTCTCGGCATCTTAGGCGGCCTTGGCCATCTCTTCGTCATTAAGGCCTATGAGCATGCTGAGGCCTCTTTTGTCAGCCCGTTCGACTACGGCCAATTGCTGGGTGCGACGGTTGTTGGCTATCTTGTATTCGCCGAATTCCCGGATTTATGGACCTGGGTCGGCGCTGCGATCATTATTGTAAGTGGCATATACGTGGCGCGACGTGAAGCGCTGGTGCGCCGCCGGGTGAACGAGGAGGAGAGAGAAGCTTAAGCTAGGCTATTTGCGCCAACACAGCTTGCACGAGCGCCGATTTCCCGACCGAGCGCTGGCGAAGAATTGTATAATGAATGTGAATTTTCCTGCAGCCGCAATTGTTGAGGAACTAGGTGACGGCGTCGCGTGCGGGCGCAAATGTTATATTTGGCTTCCAGGGGTGATGATGGAACCTGTTTTTCTAAGCGGTCACGGCACAAGAATGCTTGATCCCGTGGTCTTACGCGCTTCCAAATCTCGGTGGGCCTGCGCGGCTTCGGCCAGCGGGTAGGTTTGATTAATCTCGATCTTGACGCCGCCACTCGCGACAACGTCGAATAAGGCCGTGGCAGAGACCTCCAATTCTGCCCGGGTCGCATTGTAGGCGAACAGTGTCGGGCGTGTGAGGAAGAGCGATTTTGGCGCCAGCATACCGGTTTGGAATTCATTAAAGGGACCCGACGCCTGGCCGAAATTGACCATCATGCCGAGGCGCTTCAGACATTCGAGCGAACCTTGAAAAGTATCATTGCAGACGGAATCGTAAACCACGGGCACCCCCTCGCCACCGGTCAGTTCCTTGACCTGCGCGACCCAATTTTCGCTGCGATAATTGATCGTGTGTTGGCAACCATGGGCTTTTGCCAGCGCGGCCTTTTCGGCGCTGCCAACGGTGCCGATCACCGTTACACCGAGATGGTCAAGCCATTGGCACTGAATTAGCCCGACACCGCCGGCTGCAGCATGAACCAGTACCGTTTCGCCAGCCTTCACCGGATAGGTGCGGCGGATGAGATATTCCACCGTCATGCCCTGCAGCATCATTGCAGCGCCCTGTGCATAGGAAATAGCGTCCGGTAACTTAACCAGATATTGAGCCGGCATGTTGCGCGAATCCGCATAGGCACCCGGTGGGGGTGGCGCCGCATAGGCAACCCGGTCTCCGACAGCGACCTCACTGACGCCTTCGCCGATTGCTTCCACCAGGCCGGCGCCTTCCATGCCTATGGTCCCGGGTAGTTGCGGCAGTGGATAGAGGCCAGAGCGCAGATAGACATCAATGTAATTTAGGCCGATCGCCTCATGGCGCACTTGTGCCTCGCCGGCACCGGGCGCAGGCACATCGATATCTTCATATTTCAGAACTTCCGGCCCGCCCTGTTCATACAGACGTATAGCTTTATTCATATTCTGCCTCCAAAAAATGCGGCGACTTTCCCGCTAGTTTTGTTATCCCTTACGTGCGCCTATGCGACCCTCAATAGCGTTCCAAACAAGCGCATCAAGGCGCGTATCGTTAAGCTGGTTAATTTCCATAATCCCGGTTGGAGAGGTTACGTTAATCTCGGTTAGAAAGTCTCCAATCACGTCGATACCGACGAAGATTAAACCGCGCTCGCGCAACGCGGGACCAATAGCCGCGCAAATATTCTGCTCGCGCCGCGAGAGCGTGGTTTTTTCCGCGCGGGCGCCAACATGGAGGTTGGCCCGCGCCTCGCCAACAGCGGGCACGCGGCTGACCGCCCCGGCGGCAGTGCCATCAACCAAGATGATACGTTTGTCGCCTTGGCGGACTTCCGGCAAATATTTTTGCACGATGATTTGCTCGCGGTAGAGGCCGGTGAACATTTCCAATAGCGCGTTAAGGTTTTCATCGTCGGGCCCTATATGGAACACGCCGGCGCCACCATTGCCGAACAGCGGCTTGACGATAATATCCGAATATTCTGCACGAAATTCATGGACCAATGCAGGATCGCAAGTGATCAAGGTCGGCGGCATCACGTTTTCAAAATGAGTGACGAATAGTTTCTCGGGCGCGTTCCGGACATGCACCGGGTCGTTAACCACCAGCGTGCCAGGATGAATATGCTCTAGCAGATGCGTGGCGGTGATATAGGACATGTCAAACGGCGGGTCTTGGCGCATTAGCACCACATCTAAGGTCGCCAAATCGATCAATTCCGCTTTGCCTAATGTGTAATAGTTTTTTGTCTCGGGGCGCACTTGAAGCGGCCGCGCCCGAGCAATTACCCGACCCTGTTGAAGTGAAAGATCGGCTGGCAAATAATGAAACAGTGCATGGCCGCGCGCTTGCCCCTCCAAAGCTAAGGCGAAGGTACTATCACCGGCAATATCTATGCTGCTCATGGCATCCATTTGGATGGCGACCGCGAGACCCATGCTAATTCATGCTCGACTTGATTTGTTTCAACAAAGATTCCGCTTCCTGCTCTTCATCTTGTGACGTCGATAAATTAAGGAAGGTTTCAAGGGCGACCACGGCGCGACGCAAATTTCGTGTATGTACAGAAAGAATGCCAAGCTCCTGCCACACAGAAGCGACTTCTGGCGCTAGCAGTGCCATGCGCTCTAGAATCTCGCTGGCGCGCGATGTGACGCTCGCCTTTAGCGCACGGGTTTTAATGTTGTTTTGCAGCCGCAACAAAATATCGCGGTTGCCGACAGGCGCATGGTGGCGCGGCGTGAGCTCTGCATCGGCGCCCATGAATTGTTTCAACAAATCGCGCAGGTGTCCCGCTTCAAGGATCTGGCCGCCGTGAAATGGGTCGATGATGATGCGCGCAGCGCCGTCAGTAACGCGCAGCAAAAAATGGCCTGGAAACGCTAGGCCGGTGATATTGCAGCCGCTGGCGCGGGCGGCGTGGACATAGAGTATGCCAATGCTGACCGGCAGCCCGGCGCGGCTATCAATCACGTTCAACAAATTGGCATTTTCCGGGTTGTCGTAGGTCTCGATGTCACCTCTATAGCCATGCGTTTCGAATATCAGCCGGTTGATCGATGCCGCGCGAGTCTCTAGGAAGTCGTGATCGCCGGAGGCTTTCCGCGCTTCCGTTGCGAGGTTCGATAAATGTTCATGATACGGCTCGAGCGCAACGCCGGGGCGGTCGAGCGCACCGAGAATCAATGCCGACTCGGCGAGGTCAATGCGATCATCGGGCAACCGGCCGATGCGCTTGAGCGCCGCCATATGGTCGAGCTTGCGGTTCACGGCCCTGCCGCCCGGCGCGGATCGTCCCGCATGACTACGTGGCTCACCACTTGCTTGACGTCCTTAATATGCCGTGCATGGTCGACCACTTTGTCTAGCTCCGTTTGGTCCTGCGCAATACCGACGAGATAAACGATGCCATTAACCGTTTCTAAATTGTAGTTGATCGACAGAATGTCTACATCGAATAAGATCTCTGCTCTGAGCTGTGTTGAGATCCAGGTATCGCGAGCGTAATTGACGATGCCATCCTTGTCGGTCACTTGGATTTCATTAATGATTTCTCGCACACCGCGTGCTTTCCACGCGAGCTCAATCGCTTGAATTCTATGCTCTTGTTTTTCTACCGCGCCCTTCAGCAGCACTCGTCCTTCGATCACGTTGAAGGACACGCTTTGAAGCAGCTCGACATTATCTTCAAAAAATAGCCGGTTGAGCTCGGCACGGATGGTAAGGTCATCGACGGCGTCGCCGATCGAGCGCTCCTGAGCTGCGACAGTGGCGCCGGTAGTAGCTGCCCCGACAAGAAGCGAGCCGCAGCCGCTCAATGGCAAGGCGCTGAGAACCAGCAAAATGAGCAAAACTTTGTACGAATGGGCGTGCCGCGATGCCATCGTAAACGCGCTGACTAGATAATCATTTTTCGGCATGATCACGATCCCCATTGGGTTCTACATAATAGCTGCTGCAAGGTTCTTCCACTTACGGCCGCCATGCGTCACGGCGTTATTGCCATGCTGTCGAATCAGGAGCCCAGATTGCTTCATTTCGGATGTTGGGACAAGAAGGCCGCTGCCGCCTGCTCAATTTTTCCTTCACTGATGCGCACGGCTAGTGCATAGAGCCCGCGCCGTGCCAGACCGGTTTCCGTTGCAAGCTGGGTGGCTGCATCCCGCACGCTGGCCGATTGCAATAGGCTCGCTAGGCGGGCTTCAAGATATTTCTCGGAATAATCTGCCGGCGCCGGGGGCGGTCCTATCACCACCACAACTTCGCCTTTGGGCGCACCGTTTTCCGCATAATGCGCCGCTAGTTGGCCAAGGTCGCCGCGCACGAATTCTTCGTGAAGCTTGGTCATTTCGCGCGCCACGGTGCAGTGGCGCGTGCCGAGAATCGCTGCCATATCGGCGAGACTATCTGCCAGCCGACGCGGCGATTCAAAAAATATTAGTGTTGTATTGATTGCTACTAAGTCGCTGAGCGCGCTCCGTCGCGCGCCAGGTTTTGGTGGAAGAAAGCCGACGAACATAAAACTGTTGCTGGGCAGCCCAGAGAGTGTCAGGGCCATAATCGCGGCGTTAGCTCCAGGCACAGCCGAAACATGGATTCCGGATGCGATGGCCTTGCGCACCAGCTTGTAGCCCGGATCGGAGATAAGCGGCGTTCCGGCGTCTGACACCAAGGCGAGAGTTTCACCGTGAGTGAGCCGGGCCATAATCGCGGGGCGCATATGCTCAGCATTATGCTCGTGGTATGGAAGCAAACGCGCCTCTATGCCGTGACGCTCAAGCAGATGGCGGGTGTGGCGTGTATCCTCGCAGGCTATCCGATCGACCGAGGCCAGAAGATCGAGCGCCCGCAGAGATATATCTCCCATATTGCCGATTGGCGTGGCGACGATATAGAGCCCTGGGCGCAATTTCGATGTCGGTTTACTTCGCAAGGCCACCTCAATTAGGCTGCTGTCGGTTGAGACACATTTGTCACGAGGTATCTGGTTTTGAGAATGCGAACGCGCCCCGCGGCTTTACTGATCGCACTCTCGTTTCTATTGGCCGCTTGTCAGCTGCAGAGTTTACCCTCGCGCAGCGCTAAGGACAAAACCTCTCCTGCTGGCGAACAGGAGAGTGCAACGCATCGCGACGCTGTCAGCATAGAGCCGCCTGCGGTTAAACGTGCACCCACCGAGGGCGCGAATATCGCGGAGAGCGAGAGGCTTGCGCCCACCGAGAGCCCGAATATCGTGGAGAGTGAGGAGCTTGCGCCCGCAGCGATACCTGAGATCGCCACAACGGAAATAGAACCAAAACCACTGTTCGAGAACGAGAACGAGAAGGTTAAGGTCGGATTGTTGTTGCCGCTTAGTGGGCCTCTAGCGCGCGAAGGGGCGGCACTTCTCGATGCCGCACAATTGGCGTTGTTCGATGTTGCGGATGCGAACTTCATGCTGCAGCCGAGAGACACTGGCGGCACCGCCAATGGCGCAGTGCGCGCCGTCGAAGGCCTGTTGGCGGACGGCGCGGCGCTTCTTCTCGGCCCGTTGCTCAGCGAGGAAGTTCGTGCTGTCACACCGCAAGCACGCGCCGCCGGGGTCAATGTGATCGCCTTTTCCACAGATGCCAAAGTAGCTGGCGACGGTGTTTACCTGCTTGGTCATACATCACGTCAGCAGATCGAGCGTTTGATCGTCTTCGCGCATGAAAGCGGCTTGAAGCAGATCGCCGTTCTGGCGCCGAGCACGCCTTATGGCCGTGCTGTGGCAGAGCAAGCCCGTCGGGCGGTGGCGATTGTTGGCGGCAATGTTACCCGCGTAGCGTTCTATGCGGCCGATGCATCGGATGCCAATAAAGTCGTGCGAGGTCTGGCTGATTACGACCGTCGACATGGCGCCTTGGTGACACAGCGCAATGCCCTGCGCCAACGCGATGACGAAATATCGAAGCGCGCCTTACGCCGCCTCGAGGGCTTAGATACGTTGGGCGATGTGCCGTTTGATGCCTTGTTACTGCCCGATGGTGGCGATATCCTGAGACAGGTTGTTCCGCTTTTGCCCTATTACGATATCGACCCAGCTAAGGTCCGTTTTTTGGGAACCGGCTTGTGGGACAATTCCGAAACTCTCGGTGAACCAACGTTAGTCGGCGGCTGGTATATCGGCCCACCGCCCGAAGTGCGCTCCGGTTTTATTGGGCGCTTTGAAGATACGTATGGCTATACGCCGCAGCGTATTGCCACCCTAGCCTATGATGCGACGGCTTTGTCCGCGGCTTTGGCGCGCCGCGCTGGAAGTGCCGCGTTCGACGCGGATTCGTTGGCCAGCCCGCGGGGATTTCTTGGTGCTGGCGGGATATTCCGATTTTCTGCCAAAGGTCTGCCAGAACGCGGTCTGGCGGTGCTCGAAATCATCGGCCGGGACGAGGTGGTTGTGGTCGACCCGCCGCCTGAGCGATTTGCTGTGTCAAAGGCGGATTAATTTTTTTCAGGCGAAAAGTTCGGATAGCACGCTGTTGAGCAGGGCGCGCCCCCTCTCTGTTGTGCAGAGTGTATTTTCATCACAGGCGAGGAACCCGCCTTCAGTCAATCTTTTCAGAGCGCCGGGCCGGATGGCCTCTGCCAGTGTGAGTCCGGTGCGGGCGCTGAAGCGCCGTACATCGATGCCATCGCGTAGGCGTAGGCCCATCATCAGCATCTCCTCGGCGCGCTCTGCCGCCGCCAGGGGGCGTATCTCGGCGGTGCCGTGGCCGCCGCGCTCCACGGCGTCCAGCCAGGTTTCCGGTTTGGCGTGACGGCGCGTCGCGCGGGCGCCGGCCTCCGCCGTCTGCAGTCGGCCATGCGCGCCCGGGCCTATGCCGACATAGTCTTCATACCGCCAGTAGGAAAGATTATGGCGGCAGGCTTTGCCGGGCTGGGCATGATTTGAAATTTCATAGGCTAGGTAACCTGCCTCGGCGGTGAGTTCTTGGGTGATGTCATAGAGCTCAGCGGCGATGGCTTCAGGCGGCGTTTTAATCTCACCGCTTTGGTGGCGTAAGTAAAATGCCGTGCCCTTTTCTATAGTGAGCTGATAAGGTGAAATATGCCCGTCGGCCATCTCGAGGGCGGCCGCTAATTCACTCCGCCAAGCTGCCGCGCTCTGCTTTGGGCGGGCATAAATTAGATCGAACGAATAGTGGGGGAAGATGCGCCGTGCGAGTTCGAGCGCGGCGCGCGCTTGGCTGGCGCTATGCTCGCGCCCAAGAAAGCTGAGTGCCGCATCGTCGAGTGCCTGGACGCCGAGCGACAACCGGTTGACGCCTGCGGCGCGGTAGGCCTTGAAGCGCTCTGCTTCGACCGAGGTCGGGTTGGCTTCCAAAGTGATTTCCGCGCCCGGATCGAGGCGCCATACTCGGCCTACATGATTAATTACCGCTGCTACAGTCTCCGGCGCCATGAGCGATGGTGTGCCGCCGCCAAAAAAAATGCTAGTGACCTTGCGCCCGGGCGCTTCGGAAGCCACATACTCAATTTCGGCACAGAGCGCGCGGCGCCAGCGCAGATCGTTGACATCATCGCGGACGTGAGAATTAAAGTCGCAGTAGGGACATTTAGCGAGGCAGAACGGCCAGTGCACGTAAACCGCTAGCGCTTCGTTTTGCGGGATAGGTAGTGCGCCGGAGGCGAGCCCCCCTTCAGCCATCGAGCGGGAAACATGCCGCCACGAGTTGTTCGAAGGCCCGTGCGCGGTGGCTGAGCGCGTTTTTTTGATCAGGCGGCATTTCGCCGAAGGTGATACCATAGCCTGTTGGGATAAAAATAGGGTCGTAGCCAAAGCCGTTTTCGCCGCGTGGCGGAAAGCTTAAATTGCCATGCACTTCGCCCTCGAAATTTTCGCTATGACCGTCGGGCCAGCACAGGCTGAGCGCTGAAACGAAATAGGCATCGGCGCCCTCGGGCGCCTGGCCGCATTTCGTGAGCTCTGCTTTGACGCGCGCCATGGCAGAGTCAAAATCGCGGGCGATACCGCCCCAACGGGCGGAGTAAATCCCTGGCCGACCACCCAAGGCCGGCACCACGAGGCCCGAATCATCGGCAAACGCTGGTAAGTTGGAGACCGTTGCCGCGGCGCGGGATTTGAGTTTGGCGTTGGCCACAAAGGTTGTACCAGTTTCCTCCGGCTCAGCTAGGCCGAGTTCGCTGGCGGAGCAGACGGTGACGTCATAAGGCGCCATTAGGTCGGCCATTTCACGGACCTTGCCACTATTGTGGCTGGCGATAACCAGTCGTTCGGCCGAAAATATACGCGCTATTTCCGGCGTCACCAGCATTCAGCCACCGTCGCCAAGGATCTGGCGTTGCAGCACCGTTAGATGCATTACGCCCTGTTTAGCGAGCGCCATAAGCTGCAGGAACTGTTCTTCGCTGAAAGGCTTGCCTTCAGCGGTGCCTTGGACTTCGACGATACCGCCGGTACCAGTGAAAACGAAATTTGCATCGGTATCGGCGACGCTGTCCTCATCGTAATCCAGATCGAGCACTGCCACGCCTTTATAGATGCCGCAACTTACCGCCGCGATCTGATCATTGAGCGGCACGCGGGCAATCTCGCCAGCCTTGACGAGGCCCTCAAACGCTTGATGGAGGGCTGCATAGGCGCCCGTAATGGCCGCAGTACGGGTGCCGCCATCAGCCTGCAAAACATCACAATCGAGCGTAATTTGACGCTCGCCAAATCCAGTCATCTCAGTTACGGCACGCAGGCTTCGCCCGATTAGACGTTGAATTTCATGGGTGCGCCCGCCCTGCTTGCCACGCGCGGCCTCGCGCCCCGACCGCGACCCAGTGGCGCGTGGAAGCATGCCGTATTCCGCCGTCACCCAGCCCCGTCCCGAATTGCGCAGGAACGGCGGCACGCGCGATTCGACGCTCGCCGTGCACAGCACATGGGTATCGCCGAATTGGACCAGACAGGACCCCTCGGCATGTTTGCTGTAGTTCGGCTGCAGCAAAATTTTGCGCAATTCGTCGGGTCGTCTGCCGGATGGGCGCATAATTTCTGTCCATTCATTAGTGATTTTCGCGGACCCTAACCGAGCGGTAGTCGCCCGTCCAGCATCTGTGCGGCATTCGCCTGGCGTGACGTTGACGCTGCTCGGGGGGCTCACTACATTCAAAAGCGATGGATAAAATTAGTAACAAATTAAACGTGCTGACGTGATGTATGAAATGAACGGCCGGTCGCAAGAAGTTTTGCGCCGGCTGGTCGAAGAATTTATGCAGACCGGTCAGCCGGTCGGCTCGCGCACCTTGTCGCGGCGCCTCCAGACACCAGTGTCTCCGGCGACGATCCGCAATGTCATGGCGGATTTAGAAGACTCGGGCCTTCTGTTTTCCCCGCACACCTCCGCCGGGCGCCTGCCGACCCAGCTTGGGTTGCGTCTGTTTGTCGATGGTTTGCTGGAAATTGGCAATCTCACCGAACAGGAGCGCTCAAGCATTGAGGGCACATGTAACGCGTCGGGCCGAACCGTAGAGGAACTGCTCACCGAAGCAACGGAATCGCTATCTGGCCTATCACGCTGTGCTGGTCTGGTGCTTGCGCCCAAGGCTGACGTGCCATTCAAGCAGGTTGAATTTGCGTCGCTTGGGCATGGCGAGGCGCTTGCCATCATGGTGACCGAAAGCGGGGTGGTGGAAAACCGTGTCATCAAGCTGACCGAGAACATGCCGCAATCCGCGCTGACTGAGGCCGCCAATTATCTCAACGCCCGACTATCTGGGCGCACTCTGGAAGAAGTGCGCGCCGACATTTCCGCGGAATTGATGGAGCATCGCGCCCAACTGGACGAACTATCGACCAAAGTAGTGGAAGCGGGACTCGCCACCTGGGCCAACGAAAAGAAAGAGAGCGGTACGTTAATCGTGCGCGGCCGCGCCAATCTGTTGGACGACGTGACGGCGATGGCGGAACTCGACCGCGTTCGCAGCCTGTTCGAAGCGCTCGACAGTAGGGAGGGTTTTGTGCAATTGCTGGAAAGCACGGAAGGTGCTGAAGGCGTGCAAATTTTTATCGGCGCCGAAAACGAATTATTCCACAACACTGAATGTTCGATGATCGTCGCCCCTTATCGCAACAAAAGTTCACGCTTTATTGGCGCGATTGGGGTGATTGGGCCGTCCCGTATTAATTATGCCCGGATCGTCCCGCTGGTGGATCATACCGCGAGCGTGATTGGGCGTATCTTGAGTTAACGACTGATTGAGGTGAAGTTCAGATGATCGATAAAGAACGGCAATTCGGTGGCGAAAAAGCCGCCGAATCCAGCGAGCCAGGTGACACCGACGTTGAGGACCAGGCGTTGGCGTCATGCGAGCCGGCAGAACAGGATGAGACGGAGACCGACGAAAGTGGAGAGGATGCTGGCGATAGTGCCGCACAATTGAAGGACCAACTCCTCCGTGCATTGGCTGAGACCGAAAATGTCCGCCGCCGTGCCAGAAAGGACGTCACTGATGCCAGCCGCTACGGAATCGCCAATTTCGCCCGCGATATGCTCTCAGTATCGGACAATATGGCACGTGCCCTCGACTCGATTCCGGACGACGCGCGCGAAGAAAGCGACGTTGTAAAAGCCATAGCCGAGGGTGTGGAAATGACGGCGCGTGAGATGGCGAGCGCGCTGGAACGCCATGGGATTCGGCAAGTCAGCCCGCTGGGCGAGAAATTCGACTATAATTTGCATCAGGCGATGTTCGAAGCAAAGGACAGCGACCAACCCGACGGGACAATCGTTAATGTGGTTCAAGTCGGCTACATGATTGGCGAGCGTCTGTTGCGTCCGGCAATGGTAGGTGTCGCCAAGAGCGGCAGTATCACGCCGAGCCATGGTGCCGATGATGCTGATGAAGACGGTGAAAATGGTGCC
>CAYPSQ010000055.1:0-17838 GCA_964413115.1 uncultured Rhizobiaceae bacterium
TGCGGTCTCTGGACCCGCGACCTCGCAGCGCAGCTCGGCGTGCGCGTACCGCTTTACGCCTGCGAACATTTTTATGTAGTGACCGAGGTGATGGACGCCGTCACGCCCAACCTGCCGGTGTTGCGAGACACTGATGGTCATTGTTACATCAAAGAAGACGCCGGAAAATGGCTGGTCGGCGCGTTTGAGCCGACTGGCAAGCCGATCGGCATGGACGAATTGCCGGGCGATAGCGCCTTCATCCAACTGCCGGAAGATTGGGACCATTTCGAGTTGCCTTATCAGAAGGCAATGGAAATCTTGCCAGACCTAGAGAATGCCGGGATCGCGACATTCATGAACGGGCCAGAAAGCTTTACGCCTGACCTGTTGTTCGCGCTCGGCGAAGCGCCGGGCCTGCCCAACTGCTTCATCTCAGCCGGCTACAATTCGGAAGGTATCGAGTTTGGCCCGGGTGCCGGGCGCGCACTCGCCGAATGGATTGTCAAAGGTGAGCCGACCATGGATTTGAGCCATGTCGATGTGGCGCGCTTTCACCCGTTTCAAATCAACCGAAACTATTTGCATCAGCGCACGGCAGAAATTCTTGGCCTGCATTACAAACCCCACTGGCCACACTATCAGCCGGAATCCGCGCGCAATGTGAGACAGAGTACACTGCATGATCGTTGGGCGGCACAGGGTGCGAGCTTCGGCGAAGGCATGGGGTGGGAGCGCCCAATGTGGTTCGCCGGCAATGGCGCCTCCACATCGAATATCTATTCCCACACCCGCCCCAACTGGTTCAAACATACGGCCCGGGAATGCCAGGCGGCGCGCGAGACAGCGATCCTCCTTGACCAGAGCTCATTCGGTAAACATCTCATTCAGGGCCGGGACGCCACGCCGTTTCTGCAACGCCTCTGCGCCGGCAATATCGACGTGGTGCTGGGAAAAATAGTCTACACTCATATGCTCAACCGCCGCGGTGGCATCGAAACTGACATCACTGTCAACCGCCTGGCCGAGAACCGCTATCTGATTATTTCATCGGCCACCGCCCATCCACGCGACAAGGCCTGGATCGAGCGTCAGATTACAAACAGCGATAACGTGACCTTGATGGACGTGACCTCGAGCTATGCTGTTCTCTCTCTGCAAGGCCCGAGCGCACGCGATATTCTCTCTCGGGTAACCGATTCTGATCTCAGCAATAAGGTCTTTCCCTTCGCCACCTCGCAAGAGATCAATGTCGGCTTTGCACGAGTCATTGCCAATCGTCTTACTTACGTCGGCGAGCTTGGCTGGGAACTTCATATTCCAACCGAATTCGCACAAGGAGTGTTTGACGTGGTGATGGAGGCAGGCACGGGTTTTGGTTTGCAGCCGGCCGGCTATCACGCCCTTGAACATCTCCGTTCCGAGCGCGCCTATCGCGAATATGAGCTTGACCTGACGCCCTATGACACCCCGCTTGAGGCCGGACTGGGTTACACAGTCAAACTCGATAAGCCGGACGGCTTCATCGGGTGCGAGGCGCTAGTACGGCAAAAAGAGGCCGGGCCTTTGACCAAGCGCCTTGTGATGTTCAAGTTGCGCGATCCCGAACCGGTGCTGTTTCACGAAGAGCTGATCCGCTGCAATGACCAAATTGTCGGCTATATCTCGTCCGGTGCTTACAGCTTCACACTCGGCACATCGGTCGGCATGGGATATGTCCACCACCCCGACGGTATCACCAAAGACCTGATTAAAAGGACCGATTGGGAAATCGAAGTCGCCGGTGAACGCTATCCAGCAGATGCGTCATTTCGCGCTTTTTTCGACCCGACCGGCGAGCGGGTGAAAGGCTAACCGCGTGTCAGGATACTGATTTTAGATTCATAACTTCGGCTACTCCTATCCAGAAAAATAGCGCATCGCCTGTGTTGTCATCACGAAGTAACGCTTTACCAAGCGAGCCCAGCTCGGCGCCTTAGCTTAGCCGATTCTTTAAACCTGCATTTGCTGTAATATGGATTGGCAAAGCGGGCTGTTCGCAGCCAAATAATCTTCAAGCAGAGTGAAGTGGTTGCGCCCCGGAAGGTCTACAGATTTGCCTGTCAGCCCGCCGTTTGTCCATGCCGTGAGAAACGCCTCAGATTGACGGTGGAATTCTTCGGACTCGTCTCCTCCCAATGTGACGATCAGCGGCGAGGCCTGGGCGGGGATGTGCCGGAGCGGGCTCTCACGCTCAATTTCCTTCTGAGTCAATTGCAGCTTCGGCTGCAACCACGAATGGATAAACGGAGCGAGATCAAACAGCCCGCTAATCGCCATACCACCCTTAATAACATCGCTCGGCAATCCGTAGGTTCCAGTCCAATCGGTGGCAAGAAGCATCGCAGTGAGATGCCCGCCGGCCGAATGGCCTGAGACGAAAATTCGGTTTTGGTCCGCTCCAAAACTTGCCGCATTACGATAGAGCCAGGCAACCGCCGCGCGGTTCTGCCGAACGATTTCGGTAATCGTGACCTCCGGACAGAGCGCATAATTGTTGATGACAATTGTGACACCCGCGTCGACCAAGCCTTCCGCGACGAAGCTA
Organism: uncultured Rhizobiaceae bacterium; assembly: GCA_964413115.1. Classification (GTDB taxonomy): domain Bacteria; phylum Pseudomonadota; class Alphaproteobacteria; order UBA828; family UBA828; genus PTKB01. The sequence goes on from CAYPSQ010000055.1 coordinate 2,567, forward strand.
AACTCCTTGCTGCTAAGCGAGTGCCAATATCCGCCATGGATAAACATGTGAATAGGAGCATCCGGATTTGCCGCCGGGTAAATATCAAGATGCTCGGCCATAGTCGGGCCGAACGAAACATCAAGCATAGGAGAAAGTTTCTCCCGTACCCTGGCGCTGTTTCCTAGAAAAAAGTCCACGTAGCGACCGAAATCCGGCACGCTGTTCTCAACATCATATTGCGCATTGATCTCAGCCTGCGATGTAAAATTACGATAGAGCGGCGCGCCACCCGAGTTATCGGGCGAGCGCAAAAAGGTTGGCTGCTTGAAAATGCGTCGCATGATTAGTACCGGTAATGAAATATGATCTTAGTCAGAACTCAAGCTTGCACATATCGGCGCTATGCAAATCAGCGCCGTCAGGCAGTGTCAGTGTGGCCACGCTCGGCAGGTTTGTAAATCACGATGTTTTATGGATCTGCGTAGCTATTGGCTTAGTGATAAAGCGATATGACGACACCGCAGACAAGCGAAAAAAGTTCGCCCTTTCTCAGCCGATTGCCTAAGAATTGCACTGCACCATCCGTTCCCCGAAAGGTATTATCATGACCAAATGCCGGAAAACCCCGAAAACTCTGCGTAGCGCCCGCTGGTTCGCGCCTGATGACCTGCGCTCCTTCGGCCATCGTTCACGCCAAATGCAGATGGGTTATGGCAAAGAGGACTGGGACGGCAAACCTATCATCGCTATTGTCAACACGTGGTCTGATGCGCAGCCCTGCCATTCCCATTTCAAGCAGCGGGTCGAGGATGTCAAACGCGGCGTGCTCCAGGCTGGCGGTTTTCCGATGGAATTGCCGGCGCTGTCATTGTCAGAGAGCCTAGTAAAACCAACCAGCATGCTCTACCGCAATATGCTAGCCATGGATGTGGAAGAGATGCTGCGCTGTCACCCGATCGACGGTGCTGTACTCATGGGCGGCTGCGATAAAACCACGCCGGGCCTCATTATGGGCGCCGTCAGCACTGGCGTGCCGCTGATCTATTTGCCAGCCGGCCCAATGCTGCGTGGAAATTACCGCGGTGAGACGCTTGGTAGCGGCTCCGATTCATGGAAATTTTGGGACAAACGCCGCGACGGCACGTTGGGCACTGAAGAATGGCAGGCCGTTGAGGCCGGAATCGCGCGGTCCTACGGCCATTGCATGACCATGGGCACGGCTAGCACTATGACCGGCATCGCCGAAGCCCTCGGCCTAACCCTGCCGGGCGCAAGTTCCATCCCCGCCGCCGACGCCAACCATATCCGCATGTCAGCAGGTTGCGGCCGCCGCATCGTCGACATGGTCTGGGAAGATCTAACTCCGGCCGCAATCATCAGCCGGGCCGCTGTGGACAACGCAGTGACCGTGGCGATGGCCATGGGCTGTTCGACCAACGCGATCATTCATCTGCTGGCGATGGCACGCCGCGCTGGGGTCAACCTCACCCTGGACGATCTCGATGCCGCCGGCCGACACGTGCCAGTCATCGCCAATATCCGCCCCAGCGGCAATACCTACCTGATGGAGGATTTCTATTATTCCGGCGGCTTGCGCGGCATGATGAGCCGCTTGAAAGACAAACTACACCTCCATGCCCTAACCGTTTCAGGAAAGACCCTGGGCGAAACGCTAGTAGGCGCTAGCGTCCATCATGACGACGTCATCAAAACGATGGACGATCCGATCTACCCCGAAGGATCGCTCGCCGTGCTACGAGGGAATCTTGCCCCTGATGGCGCGGTCATCAAGCCGGCGGCCTGCGATCGACGCTTCCTCAACCATGAAGGTCCAGCACTGGTGTTCAACAGCTATCCCGACCTCAAATTACGCATCGACGATGACGATCTCGATGTCACGGCTGATACAATCCTGGTCCTGCGCAATGCCGGGCCGCAAGGCGGGCCGGGGATGCCGGAATGGGGCATGCTACCGATCCCGCAGAAGCTGCTGAAACAAGGTGTGCGCGATATGGTGCGCCTATCGGACGCGCGTATGAGCGGGACCAGCTACGGCGCCTGTATTCTGCATTGCGCGCCGGAATCCTTCATCGGAGGCCCGTTATCGTTGGTGAAAACTGGCGATAGGATCAAACTTGACGTACCCAACCGGACCCTCGACATGCTGGTGAGTGACGCTGAACTCGCTACCAGAAAATCCGTCTGGAAGAAGCCACAGCGCAAATACGAACGTGGCTATGGCTGGATGTTTTCCCAGCACATCAAGCAAGCAAACGAAGGCTGCGATTTCGACTTCCTCGAAACCACCTTCGGGGACCCTGTTGGCGAACCGGACATCTTCTGATCTAAAGGGATGATTGGCGACCGTCTATGAAGACGTAGGGGTTTGCGCGAACGCAAGGAAGTTCTCAAAGCTGAATGGTTCTCTTTAAACAAACAGGCTGAGGTGGGCAACAAAACTTGGCTGAAACAGTTCCATCACATTCGCCCGCACGACAGCTTCGACTAATGCATCCTCGTCGTGTTCGAGAATGAGGATGCAGGCAATGCCGTATATCTCTTTGCCACAATTTTTTACCTTCTGTAATTCTTGATTTGGTCGGCAAGGTCGCGACAGAGTAAATTTCCGTAAATGATAGCCCAATCGCCGCGCTTCATTCCGCCTGTGCTGCGTGCTAGGTCATGCGCCATGAAAATGACCGACAAGAACAAATTTCTTTTTATTCCCGCTCTGGCGCTGTCCGGTGTGGTCTATAGCGCGCTCTTTCCGGTCAATCGGATGAGCGTTGAATATGGCCTACCTTATATCGGCTATGTATTCTGGTTCTCGCTGTTGGCAACGCTAGTGCTAATCGCCGTCGCCGCCTACAAGAAGGAACTGCGGCCCCTCACCTGGCCGCATCTGCGCGCCTATTTGGTACTCGGCACCATCGGCGTCGCCCTACCGGTGCCGCTCCTTACCTTTCTCGCGCCCAAACTTCCGGTCGGCATCATTACGCTACTACTGGTACTGGTACCGCTGCTTACATATGTGATGTCGTATTTCCTTCGCATCGAAAAATTCCGCATCTCGGGTATGATCGGAGTGTTGCTTGGGCTTGGCGGTTTGCTGTTCGTGCTGGTTCCACAAACCGGCCTGCCGACACCCGACATGGTGGGCTGGGTCCTCCTCGCGCTGGTCGGACCACTCTGTTTCGCGTCATGCAATGCCTTTGTGGTGATCCTGAGCCCTCTGGGCACGCCGTCCTTAATGATGGCGGCGGGAATGTCGGCCGGCGCCACCCTGCTGTTGGCGCCAGTGATGGTGGCAAGCGGCCATGGCTTCGTTTTTCCCACTGCCACGCTGGACGGCAATTTGGTGATCCTCTATGCCGCCGCGATCACTGCCGCCACCATGGTTGCCTGGTTCTTCTTGGTGCGCATCACCGGGCCGGTGTTTTTCTCGCAGTTCAACTATTTCATCGTGCTCGGCGGCTTCGGCTGGGGCTATATCCTGCACGATGAGCACCACAGCTTTTGGGTATGGATCGCGACTGCCTTGGCCTTTGCCGGTCTCGCCATCTTCACTCACGGCGCCAAAAACCATGAAGCGGCGACAGAGACCCCGGCTCTGGCGAAATAGTTCCCAGCGCTCGGGCCCGGCACTATTTAGGCGGCAGGGCCGGCTGGGTCTCTATTTTCCTGATGCCGTCGAGACCGGCCAGCCAATACTGAGCCGAGCGGGTCCACACCTGTGCCTTCGGCGTCAGTTCGCCGCGCTGACGGATTGCGCCGAGGCGGATGCCGTAATTCTTCGGCCCGTCGCCGGTGTTGGTGGCATAGATTGGCGTGCCGCATTCGGGGCAGAAGGCTTGCTGGCGCGGGTTGCCGCTCTCCGCCGTCTTGACGTAAATCTTTAGCTCGCCGGTCAACAACTTGAACCCGTCGGTCTCGGAAAACACCACGGCGCGTAGGGGTGCGCCGGACATGGTCTGGCAGTCGGTGCAATGGCAGGCCACCACGCGCTCTGGATCAACCTCAGCTTCATAGGTGATATGGCCGCAATGGCAGCGTCCGTCTATTTTCATGGCTTCATCGCCTATCAGTTGTTGTTGGTTTCGCCGTGGCAGCGATAATACAGACATTCAGGTCATGCGGCACATCCCAATAAATTGGGCCGCGCCGCTTCCGACGATAAGATAAAATGGCAGGTTAGGCACATGCAATATTCCTTCTTCATGCGCGGACAATATCCACAAGGCGAGGATATGGTGGCGCGCTTTGACGATCTCGCGGCGGAAGCGCGCCTCGCGGATAGGCTTGGCTATAGCGGCATTTGCGCCGGCATGCACTATGCCGCGCATCCGCTGCAAATGCTGGCCCAGATCCCTTTTCTGTGTCGCATCGCCGCGGAGGCACCTAATTGTCGAATGATTCCGGGTATCGTGTTGTTATCGCTGCATAAACCTCTGGATATTGCAGAGCAGCTTGCCACCCTCGATGTGATTAGCGGTGGGCGGTTGGTGTTCGGCGCCGGGCTAGGCTACCGCGAAGTCGAGTTCAAGGGTTTCGGCACGACGCAAGCCGAGCGAGGACCGCGGCTGGAGGAGAATTTGGAGGCGGTCTTGCGCCTCTGGACTGAAGACCATGTCAGCATGCTGGGTAGCCATTTCGAACTAGACGATGTGACGCTCTCGATCAAGCCTGCGCAGCAACCGCGCCCGCCGGTGTGGTTCGGTGCCAATGCCGATAGTGCGGTGCGCCGCGCCGCGCGTCTTGGCGACACCTGGTTTATCAATCCGCATCAGCGCATGGACACCATTGAACGCCAGCTCGGTATTTACCAACGAGAGTTGGACACGCTAGGTAAACCATTCCCAGACGAATTACCTCTTATGCGAGAAATTTTTGTCGCATCTTCACGCGATGAAGCGACGCGCCTCGCCCGTCCTTATCTCGAAGCCAAGTACCAAGCCTATCACGCCTGGGGCCAGGACAAGGCGATGCCGCCCGGAGATGACGATCTCTCGCTGGATTTCGATGAGCTGTTACGCGATCGATTCCTATTCGGCTCGCCCGACGAAGTCGCCGAGCAAATTATAGGCTACAATAGAAAACTTGGCGTCAACAGCTTCATCCTCGGCATGCAATGGCTCGGCATGCCGCACAACCAGGTCTGCGACGCCCTGCAGCTGTTCGCCGAAGAAGTCATGCCCAAGGTTGCTGAAGTCATTTAACCCGGTAAGGAGTACATATCCGCCCTGGGAGTGTTGGCCAAAAGACATTGCCGGAGCCAGGTTGCTTGCAGACTTCCTATAGCGTCATGCTTGGCACCGCGTCCCGCAAGCCTCATTAAACAAAGAAAGCCGAACATGATTTCAACTGACTATGTACAAACCATGGCAGCCTATAACCGTTGGCAGAACAGCAGCCTTTATGCCGCTGCCGCCACGCTTTCCAATGCCGAGCGCAAACAAGAACGCGGCGCCTTCTTTGGCTCCATCCATGGGACGCTAAACCATATTGTATGGGGCGACCGTATTTGGCTGAGTCGTTTTACCCCGGCGGCGCCACCGGCGGTCTCCATGATGGCAGAGACACCCAACATGTACCCGGAGTGGGATAACCTAGTGGAAGCGCGGAATGCCTGCGACGATGATATCGATACCTGGTCCTTGGGTCTGGATACAGCCTGGCTGGCGGGAGAGTTAACCTGGGTATCGGCTGCTCTCAAGCAAGAATTCACCACGCCACTCTGGCAGCTGGTTACCCATATGTTCAATCACCAGACCCATCACCGCGGCCAGGTGCATTCCATGCTTACAGCGGCAGGCGCCCGCCCTGACGACACCGATATTCCATTTATGCCGAATTCAAATTGACCCGGTCTTAGGCCGCCTAAGCGCCTCAGGCTGCTTGCTCGCGAATCTCCAGGGTATGGTGCAACATCGCGTTGCCGCTGGCATTGCCACTGCTCATCCAAGCCTCTCCGCTAGCCGGCTCGAATATTACGGACGCCACCGTGCGCAGGCTCTTGATGCTGCCGCCGGACGGCTCTTTTGTGTAGATGCCCCATGGCTCATTGTGGCGGTCACAAAGGATTGCACGATACGCCTCATGTTGCGGCTGGTCGGGTAACGCCGCCAGGAGCTGCTGGGCGCGCGCGTAGCGCATCAGTGAGTGCGAGCCGTAAGCTGAAAAATCGCGCGCCTCGAATTTCTTGCCACGCGTGCCGATGAAATGATTGGCGTGTACTGCGTAGGCTTCCGTGCCCTGTAGATTCTCCCAGCCGGTGGCGCTGGATTCGATATTGAATAGCAGCCCACCCGCGTCACCAAGTATGTAATTCATTGAACCAGCACGCTCACAGCCGAGTAGCTGAGCCAAGGCATCGCCCGGTCGGGTTTGTTCGAGCATGGCGCGAATGATAAAGGTGTAGGGCACGCCGAGCTGGCTGTCAGATCCGTAAAGCTTGTTGATAACAACGGCAAAACCGCCGCCGGATAGGCCATTGGCGCCGAGCGCCCCGGCGAACGACAGCGCCAGCTGTTCGACCCCGTTGCTGCGCGTCTTGAAGACGAAGGCGGCGGGTTCGTAAATTTTTGACATGTCATAGGTTTGCCCGACCACCGCGCTCTGCTCTCCGATCGGGCCCTGGCCGCCGCGGCGATGTGCCCAAGAAGTGCAGCCGCCGAGACCAGCGGGCGCCAACGGATGCGAGATATCGTAACTTTCCAAATAAAGATTCTGCGCCAATATCTGGTTGACGGTCATGCGCGCGCCGGCAGCGATACCTTCGAGCTCGGCCCAGAGATGCGGCGCATAAGCTTCTGCGTGCGGGCGAAAGCGCGCCGCGTACGCCTGGTAGCTGGAGTCGTCGGTAATGCCGCGCGCAGTGATCGCAGGCTGCGATACAAGCTGGGCAAGATGTGCCTGATAGAGCGTATTGGCTTCTTCACGCAGCGCCTCGCCATGGGCTTCGCCGCGTTTGCGCGGCTCCTCTGGCAGATTGAGAAATCGCAACGTCATAGTAGAATCCTTTCCCGAGTCCAATTCCCAAACGGACCACACGTAGGACTATGAATATAGCCTAGTTCGCTGCTCGCCAATTTTCAGCGCAGTGTTCGGCTTCTGCGATGTCCGCCAGCGTCATCTGCCGAACGATTACTTTCAACAAGCCCTGAGCGTTTTTATTATCTCGCGCCGCCGCCAAGCCGAACTAAATATGGGCGGCGATATTATTCTTGGCGATGCATATCATCACGGGATGCATCATTTCATTCGCAGCATAACCTGTACAGCGCAAGGCCGGAAAACATTATCCTGTGGTGTGGCCCGCATATTCTAGCTTAAGGCTTTTCATAATTTAATTGGTAATTGCTGTCAGGTTTGTAGCAATGATTGTGATAGAGGGGCGATTAAGAGATGGTGACGGCCATGACGACGGTCGATTCTAATTTGCATAAGCACCACATCCTGAAAGACGTGTTTGGTTTCGACGCCTTCCGCCAGGGCCAGGAAGCAGTGGTCGACGCTGTGCTCGGCGGCGAAGATGTCCTCGCTGTTATGCCAACGGGAGCGGGGAAATCGCTGTGTTTCCAGGTACCAGGCCTGGCACTCGGCGGCCTCACGGTTGTCGTCTCACCGCTGGTGGCGTTAATGCAGGACCAGGTGATGGCGCTGAAGCTAGCCGGCGTCGCGGCGGACAGCATCAACTCCGCGGCCTCGCGTGCCGATAATGTCACAGTTTGGCAGCGTGGCGCCGCCGGCGAAACCCGGCTTCTCTATATGGCACCGGAGCGCCTGATGACGAAACGCATGCTCGACGCGCTCAGCCGCCTGCCGGTCACGCTGTTCGCAATCGACGAGGCCCATTGTATTTCCCAGTGGGGCCCAGCCTTCCGCCCAGAATATGAGATGCTGGGCGAGTTGAAGGTGCGTTTTTCCGGAGTGCCGATTGCCGCCTTCACAGCCACGGCGGACGAAATCACACGCAAAGATATCGCCGACAAGCTGTTCTCCGGCGAGGGCCGCATCTTCGTTAGCGGCTTCGACCGTCCTAACATCTATCTCAGCGTCGAGATCAAGGATCAGTGGAAGCGCCAATTACTCGATTTTCTCAAAGACCGCGAAGGCGAGTGCGGCATCATCTATTGCCTGTCGCGCAAGAAAACCGAGGAAACGGCTGCCTATCTCAACGACCATGGCTTTGACGCCCTGCCCTATCACGCAGGCATGGACGCGGAGATGCGCGCCGCCAACCAGAATCGCTTTCTCGCTGAGCGCGGCATTATTATAGTCGCCACCATTGCGTTCGGCATGGGCATCGATAAAGCGGATGTGCGCTTCGTGTTTCATACCGACATCCCGGCCAGCATCGAGGCCTATTATCAAGAAATTGGCCGCGCCGGACGTGACGGTCGCGCCGCCGAGGCGCGCATGCTGTTCGGCCTCGGCGATATGCGCATGCGGCGGATGTTCATCGAGGACGAAGACAGCGACATGGAGCGCAAGCGGCGCGAACATAAGCGCCTCGATGCGTTGATCGCCTATTGTGAATCACCCGCCTGCCGGCGGCGCGTACTGCTCACCCATTTCGGCGAACAGCCTGAACCATGCAACAATTGCGATATGTGTCTCGACCCGGTGGAGCTGGTCAATGGCAGTCATGACGCCCGCCTCGCGCTTGCTGCAGTGGTGGCGACCGGCGAGCGCTTCGGCGCTGCCCACATCATCGACGTACTACGCGGTGGCGAAACAGAAAAAATCTCCCAGTTCGGGCATAACCGGTTCGAGGTGTTTGGCCAAGGTGCTACGCATGGCCGGAGGGAGTGGCAATCGATCCTCAGACAGATCGTCGCCGCCGGCTATTTGCGCCTCGATATCGGCGGCTATGGCGGCCTCAAGCTAACGCCTGAAAGCCGCGCGCTATTGGAAGGCCAAGTGGACTTCCACTACCGTCAAGACGCTATCAAGCGTAAATCGGAACGCATGCCGAAGACACCGCGCAAACCACTGCCCGACCTCACCGACAGCGAGGAGTTGCTGCTCGACCGCCTCAAAAAGCTGCGCCGAGATCTCGCCCAGGCGCGCAGCGTGCCGGCTTACGTCATCTTCTCGGACCGCTCGCTACAGGAAATGGCGCGCTGCCAGCCCCGGACAATGGAAGAGTTTGGCGACATCCACGGCGTCGGCGAGGCCAAGCTACGGGATCTGGCGAAGATATTCCTCACCACAATCGCCGAGGAAGACGCGTTGGCCAAGATGTAACCATTTCGCGCATTCTCCCTATTGAACATCTCCCCATGCGACCAGGCTGCCAGTAGTAAAAAGAATCATAATCTTTTAGTGATACTGGCTCTGGTTTTGCCGCCATATTTAATTATCACACGGCGCAAGCAATGATAGGGTACCTATGCCATTCTCGGCATAGGTACCCCTGTCTTGGCAGCGATCGTCTGAGGTATCGTCAGTATTTCAAGCGTCCTATCCCGCTTTGGGCAGAGGCAGTGCGACATAGCGCTTTTGGCCGCTGCGGTTCATTAGCAATAGCACCGCCTGGCGCTTGTCTTCCTCAGCTAGGCGGATACCAGCAGCGACTTCGGATGGCACCGATACCGCTTTGTTGCCGACCGAGACGATAACATCGCCGGGTCGGATACCCCTTACTGCAGCAACACCACGGCGTTTGAGATCGGTGACCACGACGCCGGTCACATCTTGGCCGATGCCGAAGTTATACCGCGTCGCATCGTCGAGTGCGCGGAGTCTGACGCCCAACGCCTCAAGCGTATCTCCTTCCGGCGGCTGCGCGGCGACCTCGGTCTCCACCGCTTTTCCCACTATGGCCTCAATGGTGAGTGTCTCGCCGTCGCGCCACACCGCTAATAGTGCAGTTGCGCCAACCTCCAGCCGGGCGATGGTGCGGGTGAGATCACGCAATTTCTTTACCGCCACATCGTTAACCGAAATGATCACATCACGCTGCATTAGGCCGGCGGCGGCGGCCGGGCTGCCGGTCATGACCTCGGAAATGATAGCGCCGTCGATATCGCTGATGCCGAGACCATCGGCCATCTCATCGCTGAGCTGCTGAATGCCAATACCGAGCCAGGCGCGTTCAACTTTGCCGTCGTCCATAAGATCGGCGACGATATCTTGGGCCAGCAATGCAGGGATGGCAAAGCCGATACCAACATTGCCGCCGCTTGGCGAGAAGATTGCTGTGTTGACACCAATTACCTCGCCCTGGGCATTGAACAGCGGGCCGCCGGAATTACCGGGATTGATCGGCGCGTCGGTTTGCAGAAAATCGTCATACGGGCCCGAACCAATGCCACGCCCACGTGCCGAAATTATGCCCATGGTAGCGCTGTGCCCGAGGCCGAAGGGATTGCCGAGCGCGATCACCGGACTGCCGACGCGCATCGCGGTGGAATCACCGAACTCGAGTACTGGCAGAACCGTGTCGGCGTCAATCTTCAACAGGGCCAGGTCGCTCTTCGCATCGCTACCGATTACGGTCGCTTCATGCCGCGTACCGTCCATCAGGGTGACGAAGATTTCTCCACTACCATCTATGACATGGCTGTTGGTTAGCACGTAGCCTTCCGAATCAATAATGAACCCGGAGCCGGAGGATTTGTTGCCATGCGGCCAGGGGTGAGGCTGGCTATAGCGGTCGTGCTGACGCGGGCCGCGCCAATGCTTAAAAAACTCCTTGAAAGGCATTGCCTCATGGCGGTCCATCTTGCCGGAAACTAAACGCATTGGTCGAGAGACTTCAATGCTGACCACTGCCGGACCCACCGTTTCGATGACATCGGCAAAATTCACCATCACATGGACCGCATCGGCACGCGGTTTCTCTGCCGCCGGTGCGTCGGCTCGGAGTCCATTTACGCCAATCGTGCCGGAAGCCGCAGCTAGGAGAGCCAAGCCGGCCAATGAGCCCAGCAACAAGCGCTTATACGAAGTAAAATTGCGCGAAACTTTCATGGTTCAACACTCCTTTGTAGGTTCACTCAGGGTGAATATGTTGAACCGGCGCGGCTAACGCCAAGATGTCCGACGCATTAAATTTTTGTAATGTTACTACCTAAAACGTCAATTGGACACTAAGCCCACCCAGATCACTGCCCGACAGCTCTAATTCCGCGCTGTGCAATTTGGCAACGCCGGCAACCAGGCTGAGCCCGAGGCCGCTGCCGGCAGAGCTGCGACTGGCATCGAGGCGGACAAAGCGTTGTAGGACACGCGCGCGATCCGCCACCGCGATGCCGGGGCCGGAATCGGAAATGATGAGCTGGGCTGGATTGCAGCTGAGTGCCACCGCGATGCTGCCGCCCGCGGGCGTGAATTTAACCGCATTATCGAGCAGGTTGCCTACTGCCTGGCTGAGGAATTGTTGGTGCCCGGTTATTTTGCAACTCTCGGCGATGTTCAGGGTCACGGATATTCCCTCCTGCTCGGCTAACGGAAGGTAGAGCTCGGCCATATCGTTGACCAGGATGGAAAGATCAACGCTTTCCATAGCAGTGCTACCGGACACGGCTTCGGCGCGAGCGATGGCGATGAGAGCGTCGAAGGTCACCAACACGGCATCCGCCTCGGCAATCGCCCGAGTCACTGTGCTTCGGGTTTCTGCTGCTTCAGGGCTACTCTGGCGCAACGCGAGCTCTAGGCTCGACTTCAGGCGGGTGAGCGGGCTTTTGAGGTCATGCGTCACGCTATCGGTGACGGCACGCATACCAGTCAGTAATTCTTCGATTTCGTCGAGCATATGGTTGAGCGTCTCAGAAAGGCGATCGAACTCGTCACCGCTGCCGCTCACCGGCATGCGACGCGATAGATCGCCCTCAATAATCTCGCGGCTCGTCGCCGCAACGCCGTCGACCCGCCTCAGCATGCGCCGGCTCATAAAATAACCACCCGCGATGCCGAGTGCGATGGTGACCGCTAATGCCCAGCCGAGAGATTGAATCATAGCACTCTGAAATTCACCACGTGCGCGGATATCGCGGCCGACGAGCAGGCGGAAATTGCGGCGCAGCACGAACGACCGAGCGCGAAATTCGCGGCGGTCAAAATCTTTGGCCGCGTCGAGCGCGGAGACATAGAGCCAATCGCCATTACGCCGCGCAGACTGCGGCCAAGCGCGAAGATTTCCAGCCAGCACATTGCCTGCTGAGTCAACGAGCAAATAAATACTGTCGCCATCACTGGGCGGCGTGCTGCGCTCGGCGACAATGGTGCGCAGGCGCCCAAGGCCCTGAGCGCGGTATTGTTCCGAGAGCCCTTTGATCTCCGCTTCGATGGCCGCGTTGGTTTGTGAATCGATGATCTCGATGCTGGTCAAATAGACAAAGCCAAATAGCACCAGCACCGAGGCGCCGAACGGTACTAGATACAAGAGTGCGAAGCGGAACCCGGTGGTTCGGAAAAAGCTGGTGTTACGCGGCAGCACGCAAACAATATCCAGCGCCGCGTACGGTATGCAGCAGCGGCACCTGAAATCCCCTGTCGATCTTCTGACGCAGGCGGCTAATATGGACGTCGATGACGTTAGTTTGCGGGTCGAAGTGGTAGCCCCAGACATGTTCAAGCAACATGGTGCGCGTCACCACCTGCCCGGCATGGCGTAAGAGATATTCTAGCAGGGCAAACTCCTTCGGTTGGAGAACTATGTCATGCCCACCACGCAGGGCCTTGCGCGCCAAAAGATCGACCTCAAGATCGGCGAATTTTAGTGCTGTCTCTGCCGGAGCTTGGCCGGCGCGGCGGGCGAGCGCTGCAAGGCGCGCCTCCAATTCAGAAAACGCGAAGGGTTTCGCGAGATAATCATCCCCGCCAGCGCGGAGACCCTCGACCCGGTGATCGGTCTGCCCGAGCGCGCTCAGAATCAGCACCGGTAGCTGGTTGTCCGAAGCGCGAAGGGCCGCGATCATCGAGAGTCCATCAAGGCCGGGCAACATACGATCAACCACGGCGGCATCGAAGTCACAATGCAGTGCCAGATTGAGACCGTCGGGGCCGGTCACCGCGATATCTACCGTATGTCCAATTTCTCGCAGGCCCTTCTCGATATAGGCCGCCGTTTCGACATCGTCTTCAGCGAGTAAAACATGCATGCCAGTTCCTTACTCTAATTCCATCTTTGCGCACTACGCTCATGATATATGTGGGCTAATCATCGATCATATTCAACGGCGCTAACTGTTCGCCAAAATGAACATAAAACCCGGGTGCCCAATTTTTGGGATCGTCGAGGCTTGCCGCGTAAAACTAGATTGCATACTCAAACAATCCACGTCATGACCCAGTGACGTGGCCTGGGAAAAGGCGTCGGACGCCTAGCGGGAATTCACAAACTCCTTTATTGTCGCGTGCCGCGTTAAACCGGGAGAGAACACATGGCTGAAAAACCCTCGCGCCTCACCTCGCGCATCGATTTTAACAAGGATGGCAAGCAATGCGATTATGTGCAATTGCCTCATTCCGTGCACCGCTCGGCCTATGGGTGGCTGCCGGTGCCGCTTGTATGTATCAAGAACGGTGAGGGGCCGACCATGCTGCTCACATCGGGCGTGCATGGTGATGAATATGAAGGTCAAGTGACGCTTTCAGGACTAATCCAGGAGATCGATCCCGCGGATGTGACAGGCCGTATCATCGTCCTGCCGATGGCCAACTATCCGGCAGCCAAAGCGGGCCTCCGCACCTCACCAATAGACGATCTAAACCTTAACCGTGTCTTTCCCGGCCAAGCCGACGGCAGCCCAACACTAATGCTCGCCCACTACATGCAATCAGTGTTGATGCCGCTCGCTGATTACACACTCGATCTTCATTCCGGGGGCAGCTCATTGATGTATCTACCGACCGTGATCCTGCGCGCTGCCGAGGTGAACGACAAGGTGCAGCAAAAGATGGTCGAACTCGGCCGGGTCTTTGGCGCACCGTACGGCTTTTTCTTTCCGCCTGGCCAGGGAGGGGGCGCCACCAATATGGCGGCGGCGGCGGCACGCGGCATCGTACCGCTTGCCACCGAAATGGGTGGCACTGGCCAAGTAACGCCAGAATGCCTACGTTTTTGCGAGGCCGGTGTGCGCCGCGTGCTGCGCCATATCGGCGTGTGGAACGGCGCCGTCGGCGCCGATGAACATCCCGCTGTGGAAACCCGCATGCTGACAGCGGAGACCTGGGAGTCGTTTTGCTATGCCAGTGAGGACGGATTGTTTGAACCCATGGTTGAACTTGGCGACGAAGTCGTAAAGGGCCAGTTGGCGGCACGCATTCACACCCCGGAAACACCGTGGCGAGCTCCAGCGGAGGTGCATTTTGACGCGTCTGGCCTAGTGGTCTGCAAGCGCGTTCCGGGGCGCACCGAACGCGGCGATTGCCTATTTCATCTCGGCGCCGATTTCGATATATAGGCCCGGCATGGTCATGGGGTGCAGCGCTTGATCGCGCCCAGGGTCGCCTACCGGAGGCGCTCAATCTATACTCGCGATAAATATCTTACTGGCAATTACGGAGATATGCCCGATGGCGGTTAGCGTGGAGAAAGACGGTGCTGTCTGGACCGTCATCCATTCGCGCCCGGACGCACGTAACGCCATGAACCCGGAGAGCGCGGCTGCGTTATATGATGCCTTCCTGGCATTTGACGCCGATGACGATGCCGCCGTGGCCGTATTCTGGGGCGAAGGTGGGGCATTTTGTGCGGGATGGGATTTGAAGCACGTCTCGGTTCTGTCAGGGGTGGAAGCGCTAGCCCCAAATGATTTTCCCGACGAGGGTGAGCCGCCTATGGCTGCTATGGGACCAAGCCGTTTGGAACTTTCAAAGCCCGTGATCGCCGCAATCGCCGGCCCAGCTGTGGCCGGCGGCATGGAATTGGCGATTTGGGCGGACATGAGGGTCATGGAGGAAACCGCCTTCATGGGGGTGTACTGCCGCCGCTGGGGAATACCGCTCATTGATGGTGGCACAGTACGCCTGCCGCGTCTCGTGGGCGAGGGCCGAGCCATGGATCTCATCCTTACGGGGCGAAGGATCGACGCACGGGAAGCGCTCGCGATCGGGCTTTGCGAATATGTCGTGCCCGAGGGTGGGGCGCGCAAAAAAGCCGAAGCATTGGCACAGGACATCGCCCGCTTCCCGCAAAGCTGTGTCCGCGCCGATCGCAGATCCGCCCGTACCCAGCATGGACTCGCCCTGCGCGACGCCTTGCAACAGGAGTGGTGGAACAGTAAATCGGAAGTGACGAGAGGTATCGAAGGGGCTGCCCGGTTCGCGGACGGCAAGGG
>CAYPSQ010000056.1:0-6456 GCA_964413115.1 uncultured Rhizobiaceae bacterium
CCAAGGGATTTCTGACGGTTCGGGAACGGACCTACGCGTTGCTCGATCCGGGCTCCTTCCAGGAGATTGGAGGCGCCTAAGGCGACGCAGTCCGCGACGATGAGGGCAACTTGACCGACTTTACGCCGGCTAACTATGTACTGGGTTTTGGAATGGTCGGTGGTCGCCGCTGTGTCGTCGGCGGCGAAGATTTTACCCTCAAAGGCGGCTCACCCAATGCCGCGGGCCTGCGTAAAAGTGTCTACGCCGAAGAACTTGCCTGCACTTACCGCGTGCCAATGATACGCCTCCACCAAGGTGCTGGCGGCAGCGTCGCGGGGGCTGGTGCGGGAACACCGAAAACAGTGGGCAACCCGGTCAATGCCGTGCCGCGCTTCAAACCGGTAGCCAAGGCGATGGCCACCGTGCCGGTGGCCTCGGCAGCGCTAGGAGCCGTTGCGGGCCTTCCTGCCGCACGCCTCGTGTCTTCGCATTTTTCGGTCATGACCAAGGAATCGCAGGTCCTGGTCGCCGGCCCAGCCGTGGTTGAGCGCGCGTTGCGGCGAAGTCTGACCAAAGAGGAACTTGGTGGTCCCGATATACATGCCAAAAATGGTGTGATTGACAATCTGGTCGAGGATGAAACGGCTGCGTTCGCTGACATTCGACGTTTCTTGAGCTATTTGCCGCCAAACGTTTGGGAGCTGCCGCCTTGCCTGCCAAATGATGACCCGGCGGAGCGCCGCGAAGAAGAGCTGCTCTCAATCGTGCCGCGCAACCGGCGCAAAATTTATGATATGCGAAGGGTGATCGATTCGGTACTGGACGTAGGCTCTTTCTTCGAGATCGGTCGGCTCTATGGCACTGGCACGATCACCGGCTTAGCTCGGCTCGCTGGCCAGCCCGTCGGCGTGCTAGGCAACGATTGCCGGCAGCTCGCCGGTGCGATGACAGCAACCGGCGCACAGAAAACGCGCCGTTTCATTGAGTTTTGCGACACCTTTCATCTGCCCATTGTGAACCTGATTGACGAGCCCGGCTTTATGATTGGGGTGGACGCTGAGAAAATCGGCACGATCCGCTTCGGCACCGCCGCGGTGATTGCGGCAGCAAGCTCCGTAGTGCCCTGGGCGTCGGTGATCGTAAGAAAGCTGCATGGCGTTGCTCAGGCCGCGCATTTTGGCCCGGATGGTTTTGTCGTCGCCTGGCCTTCTGCTGAAATTGGTGCAATCCCGGTTGAGGGCGGTGTTGCGGCGGCATTCGGCCGTAAGATCGCCGGCTCGGATGATCCCGAAGCCGAGCGTTTGCGGCTAGAAGAGTCTATGCTCGCTCTCCAGTCCGTGGTACCACGGGCCGAGAGCTTCTCGATCCACGATCTCATCGATCCGCGCGATACCCGCCCGGTCCTCTGCGATTGGATAGCCCGTGCACAGCCGCTGCTTCCGTATTTGAAAGGACCAACGAGTTTCTCCATGCGGCCTTAAGCAGAGCGCTTTAGGGTCGAACCCGAATACTGTCGCCCCGGCATCGTAACCGCTGCGAAAAATACTGAACCGCCCTCGGCGGTCGGCTAAAGTGGTTCGATCGTAGAACGGAGAGAAAAAATCATGGCGTTGACGCTCGAAGAAGCCAACCGTGTCATTGCGGGCTCATTGGCAAAAGCGGGGGAGCTCAAGATCAATGTAAGTGTGGCGGTATGCGATTTGGGCGGCCGCCTGGTCGCGTTCCAACGCATGGACAACACCATTTGGGCCAGCGCGTACGGAAGCCAAGGCAAGGCCATCGCATCGGCATCTTTCGGTATGCCGAGCGGCGATCTCACAGCGCGCGCCGAGCACCCAACCCTGCGTGGTATTGCCGCCGCTGAAGGTAGGCACATGATTATGGGCCGGGGCGCCATGCCGATTATTCGCGATGGGATCGTCGATGGTGCCTGCGGCGTCGGCGGTGGCACGGGCGAGGAAGATGAAATTTGCGCGCGCGCTGGTGTTGAGCAGCTTTAGTGTCTGGCTATTGTTCCCAGCGGGAGCCTTTGAATGAATGACTTGCCAGTATTCTCATGCCGTCATCAAGCGAACCGATTGGCGCTCAACAGCGCACAGTTTGGTGGGCGCGCGGCAGAAATTCTCGACGCCAACTCGTTAGCTGAGGCGAAACGCGAGATTACCGTTTGGCCCGGCTACGCGCCCACGCCGTTGTTGCCGCTTAACGGCTTGGCCAGCGCGCTCGGCCTCGGTGCAGTGCATTACAAAGACGAGGGTCAGCGTTTCGGTTTGAAAAGCTTCAAAGCGCTGGGCGGGGCCTATGCCGTGCTCAAGGTCTTACGGCGAGAATTGGCTATGCATAAAATCCACATTGGTAGCGTTACCGACTTGTTATCGACGGAATATCAATCGGTGACGTCCGGCATTACAGTCTGCTGTGCTACTGACGGCAATCATGGCCGCTCCGTTGCGTGGGCGGCACAGATGTTCGGCTGTCGGTGCGTTATTTACTTGCATAAAGGCGTGAGCGAAGGGCGGGAGAGCGAAATTGCCGCGTATGGCGCGCGAATTCGCAGGGTATCCGGCAGTTACGACGATTCGGTCGAGGTCGCTGCTGCTGAAGCTGACGAGCAAGGTTGGTTCGTTGTTTCCGATACTTCCTGGGAGGGCTACGAGCAAGTGCCAGCTTGGGTAATGCAGGGCTATACGGTGATGGCGGAAGAGATCGCCGGACAGTGGCCGGGTGGACTGGCGTCACATAGCAGCGCGCTAACCCATCTTTTCATTCAGGGTGGTGTCGGCGGCCTGGCAGCCGGGGTGGCCGGTCAATTTTGGCGTCTGCTCGGCGCGGCGCGGCCACGCACGGTGATAGTCGAACCTGAGCGGGCGGATTGTATCGCGCGCACCATGCGGGCCGGTGAACCGACAATGGTGCCAGGCGATGTCGAAACCTTCATGGCCTGTCTGGCGGGGGCAAATATATCGCCATTAGCATGGCAGATATTGCGCGACTGCGCCGATGAAACGCTGATCATCCCGGACGTCGCGGCAGAAGAAACCATGCGCATTCTAGCCACAGGTGTTGGCGGGGACAGCCCGGTTGTCGCTGGCGAATCTGGCTGCGCCTCGACAGCGGCGCTGATTTCAGCGTGTGGCGGTTCCGCCCTGCGTAAGACACTCGGTCTTGACAAAGGGTCGTGCGTCCTGGTGATTGGCAGCGAGGGCGCTACGGACGCCGAAATCTATCGTCAGGTGGTCGGGCAGACTCCCAAACAAGTCGCTGAGGCGCTCTGACTAGGGCGCGACGGTGGCGATGCAAGGCTGGCAGCCGAGTTCCTGAGCGAGCGTGCGGAAGCGGCTCTGCACCACGTCCCCGACTAGCACATCGGCATGATTGGGCAATTCCAGCATCAGCCTGTCGCCGTCGCGCCGCAGAGCCGTTTTCTGGAGCAGCGATATGACACCGCCAGAAAAGGTATAAGCTAGGCGCATGGCTAGGCCAGCGGCCTTAGCTCGGCTCGATCCCGCGCCATCGAGCAGGCCGCGCAAAAACCGCGCGAGAAGTTTTTCGCTGACTTTCGCGTGGCGTGAGGCGACAGCCAGCGCCATATAGGCGCGGCCCGGGTGATCGATACCGATCAGGGGATACCGTAGGATACGCAGCAATGCATGTTCGGCTCGGTAATCGGGATGCTCCGACCATTCAAGGTCGGCCAACAGACAGGCGGCACGGCGCAGCCGTTCCTGGTCCGGAGTTTCATCGACAAACGCCGGAGACATCCAGCGAAACAGCGCATCACCGTCGGCGGTGGCACGGCCGGTCATTTCGGCCAGATTGCGGCACGCGGCGATGAGCGGGTCTTCCGCCTTCAGGGAATCGGGCAGGCGGTCGAATATAAACCCCTCGCGCACGCCATAGGCCGAAAAGAGCACACTAGAGACGCCCGACTCCTCGATCAGCCGTTTCAGCAACATATTGGCGAATGGAATGGATCCGGCCCGCGCTTGCTCAAGGCCGGCGAATCCGGATAGGGCGTGCGGCGTCAGCAGGGCGATCACCTCCGTGAATTCGAGCGCTGTTTTGGCCGTGATCTCGTAGTGATGGGCGATCGAGAGCGGGTAATCGAACCGGAGCATATGCATGCGCGCCCAGCTCCGCCACGCCCCGCCGACCGCATAGAATGTGCCGCCGCGCGCGGATCGCAGCCAGGCCGTGCGGGAGAGATAGTCGTCCGTTATTGTAATAGTCTCGGGGCCACAAGCCATACGCAATGGGCCGATTGGTAATGTTGCCTGCTGCAGACTTTCGCCGCCTTGAAGATGGACGATTTCTAGGCTGGCGCCGCCGAGATCGCCCATGATGCCGCTGGCATGCGGTATTTCCGCGAGCACGCCCAACGCTGAAAGTCGGGCCTCTTCCTCGCCGCTAATAATGTGCACGCGAAGGCCGCAGTCATTCTCAACCGCTGCAGTGAATTCCCGCCCATCGCTGGCCTCGCGCACCGCCGCCGTGGCGAAGGCGTTGATATCCGTCACCCCCATGGCAGTTGTTAGCGCGGCAAAGCGGCGCACGCTGTCATGCGCCTGCTTGGCGCCCTCGGGATTGAGCCGGCCGTTCGAATCGAGGCCGCGGCCAAGGCCGCACAGAACCTTTTCGTTAAATACCGGGACCGGCGCACGCTTGGCAGCGTCATAGACTACTAGGCGAACCGAATTGGAGCCGATGTCAATAATGGCGACCGGCGATTTAGCGCCTGAGTCCTGGACCAGAGAGGCCGGTACGATGGCGCTCAACGTACGTAACCCTCGCTGATGCGGAGTATTAAAAGGCTGAGATAAATCATGGCTTCGAAGCCCACTTGGCGCTTAATGGCGAGCGGAGTGTAGTAGCCCTCAGCCGATTGGCAACAGAATTGCGTTGCAGCGGGCGGGTATGCTCATATCGTCTCCGCTGAATTAGCTCGGTCCTATTATTGAAAATTGCGACAAGAACGGAACACCTGCCCATGACGGCCGCAATAAACAACAGCGTTGCCCAGCTGGCGGAAAGCCAAATTCGTCAGATCATGGAGCTTGGCCGTAAAATGGAAGACGTGATTGGGCTATGGTTTGGCGAGGGCGACGAGCCAACGCCGGAATTTATTAAGGAAGCCGCGGTACAGGCGCTGGCTGACGACCGGACATTCTATGTGCCCAATAGTGGCGTGCCAGAATTGCGCCAGGCAATCGCAAATTATATGAGTGGCCTTTATCGGCGCCCGGTGGCGATGGACCGTATTACTGCCACGACGTCTGGTATGCATGGCATCATGCTGGCCTATCAGACCATTCTTGATCCCGATGACACGGTGGTGATTATCGGGCCGATCTGGCCTAACGCCGTGCATGCGGCTGAAGTGTTGGGCGCCAAGGTGCGGGTCGTTCAGCTACGCGAAGTGGACGACAAATGGACGATCGATTTGGATGAATTATTCGATGCACTCGGCAGCGGCGCCAAGGCACTCTTTATCAATTCACCCAATAATCCGACCGGATGGATGGCGGAGCGCACGGAGCTGGAGGAGATTTTTTCTTATTGCTGCAGCCACGGTATCTGGATGGTGTGTGACGATGTCTATGCCCGCCTGGTTTATGACGGGCGTACCCTGGCGCCCTCTATCGCTGAGTTGGCCGAACCGGACGATCGGGTGATCATCATCAATAGCTTTTCAAAAAACTGGAATATGACAGGATGGCGACTGGGATGGATCACCGCGCCGCCCGATTTGTTGCTCATTTTGGCGAAACTGACGGAGTACAATATCGCCGGGCCGGCCACTTTTGTGCAGCATGCTGGAATCGCCGCGCTGCGCGAGGGTGAGGGGCATGTCGGGCAATCGCGGGCTAAATTCGAGAAACGGCGCGATCTCGTATATCACCGCTTGTCGTCTTTCAACCGTATCAGTATGGCAAAACCGAAGGGCGCATTCTACGCCTTTTTCTCTGTTGACGGAGAAGCCAACAGCCTAGCCTTCGCTAAACGAATATTGCACGATGCTGGTGTCGGCTTAGCACCAGGAACGGCCTTTGGAGACGCTGGTGAAGGTTATTTGCGCCTGTGCTTTGCCGCCCGCACGGCGTTGCTCAACCAGGCCATGGACCGCCTCGAGCGGATACTCGGTTAGCGCCGCCCCCTAGGGGGTAGGAGAGGAACGATATGAGTGAACATGAGCAATCACCTATGCATGAACTGGCGGACCGCCTGTTCAACGAAAACAAGACGTGGAAGTCATTTCGCCCTATCCGCGACGCTCTGCGGCCGGCAACCATGGCGGCTGGATACCAGGTGCAGGATCTGTTAAATGCGCGATATATCGAAGACGGACGCGGTCCAATAGCTGGCTATAAAGTGGGCTTAACCTCAGAGAAAATCCGCAAGTTGTGCGGCGTGCATGAGCCGATCGCCGGCACGGTCTATCAATCGACAGTACACCGTTCCCCGGCCGCCTTAAAT
>CAYPSQ010000056.1:6556-7874 GCA_964413115.1 uncultured Rhizobiaceae bacterium
ATTGGACTTCGAGACCAACCCCGTGGCGATGTACTTAAACGATGAGTTTGTGGAGAGTGGCGTGACCGGCGATGCTATGGGCCACCCCTTCGAATCCGTGGCTTGGTTGGCTGGCCTGTTGGCAGGGCAGGGCAAGCAACTCCGTGCCGGCATGATCGTCATGACCGGTTCCACCTTGGCCACGCGTTTTCCCATGGTGGGCGATAAATACTATTATGAAATCGAGGGATTGGGGAGCGTCAGCACGGCACTGTCGTAACGCAGCTCAGCGGTAATATTGTGCCTGGAGCGGGTGAGGGGAATCGAACCCCCGTCACAAGCTTGGGAAGCTTACGCTCTGCCATTGAGCTACACCCGCATGCCTTACAACGATAGTGAATTTGTCCCCTTTGAAGCAAGCGGTGTCTCTGTTGCGGGCGTATACTGAGAATTGAATTTCCTTGATTTTGAAGGTAGCTCTGGGGGTGCCACTCTGGCGCAAGGGGCCGATCCGGCGCCGCTGGCCAAATCCGACCGAGAATTCGATGCATCAGCCTGAGCCGTCCGACAGCCCGACCCTGGATCCGCGAAAATTCAAGAACCCCGAGCATACGGCGGATGGTCAAGAGCGCGCGGGAGTGACATTCAAGCGCCTGCGCACCTTGTGGTTCAACACCGGCACGTTGTGCAATATCACCTGTAAAAATTGCTATATCGAATCGAACCCGCACAACGACCGCTTGGCCTATTTGACACGCGCAGACCTACATAAATTCCTTGGTGAGTTGGACAGCCCGGAATGGGACGCCGAGGAATTTGGCTTCACCGGCGGTGAGCCTTTTATGAACCCGGAGATTATTGGTCTTCTAGGCGACAGCCTGGCTGGTGGCTACCGTGTTTTGGTGCTGACCAACGCGATGCGCCCCATGTTGCGGCACAAACAAGGCTTGCTTGCCCTCAAGGCTGAATATGGCGGAAATCTTGCGTTGCGGATCTCGATCGACCATTACGGCGAAATGCCGCACGATGTGGAGCGCGGCGCCGGTTCTTGGCAGCGAATGATGGAAGGCTTTCTGTGGCTGGCGCATTCGGGGTTTTCGCTGAGTGTGGCGGGCCGTACCCTATGGCACCAGAGCGAGTCTGAATTGCGCGCTGGTTACGCGGCATTGTTCGTCAAGAATGGCATTGCTCTGGACGCGGAAAATCCTGAAGACTTGGTGCTCTTTCCCGAAATGGATGCCCAGCGAGATGTGGCTGAGATCACTAGGGCCTGTTGGGGCATTTTGGGTGTGGATGAGGCCAGCATGATGTGTGCCACGTCACGCATGGTAGTGCGGCG
>CAYPSQ010000056.1:7974-17711 GCA_964413115.1 uncultured Rhizobiaceae bacterium
ACGGACACCAAGGAAATTCAGGAAAAACAGTGGCGCCCGGCAACTCGCATGGTACGTGGCGGCACTCGGCGTTCTGAGCATGGCGAGACAAGTGAGGCCATATTCATGACCTCGGGCTATGTCTATGGCGATGCCGGCGAGGCCGAGGCACGCTTCAAAGGGAACGCGCCAGGCTTCGTCTATTCGCGCTTCGGAAACCCAACGGTCGCCATGTTTGAACGCCGCCTCGCCCTGATTGAGGGCGCTGATGCATGTAAGGCAACCAGCACCGGAATGGCGGCCGTATTTGCCTCGCTGATGGCGCAGTTGCGGGCCGGTGATCACATTGTTTCCTCGCGCGCCTTGTTTGGATCCTGCCTTTACATCGTAAGTGAATTGTTACCGCGCTACGGTATCGAGGTAACTCTGGTAGATGGCACGGATCTGAATCAATGGCGCGCCGCGTTCCGCCCCGACACCCGCTGCGTTTTTCTTGAATCGCCATCAAACCCTGGGCTAGAGATCATCGACCTAGAAGTGGTTGCAAAGATGGCGCATGAAGTCGGCGCACGGCTGGTTGTGGACAATGTGTTCGCTACGCCCCTGTTGCAGCCCGCTATGCGGCTCGGCGCCGATATCGTGGTTTATTCGGCAACCAAACATATCGATGGGCAGGGACGCTGTTTGGGCGGTGCTATTCTCTCCAACCAAGCCTTTGTTGATGAAGAATTGGTGCCGTTCCTACGCCATACCGGCCCCTCGCTTAGTCCTTTCAACGCCTGGGCTTTGCTGAAAGGCCTGGAAACTCTAGAACTGAGGGTAGACCGTATGTGCGCCAATGCGCTCGATGTTGCAACCTTCCTGGAGGGCCGGAGTGGGGTCGCGCGGGTGCTCTATCCTGGGCTTACGAGCCATTCCCAACATGCGCTCGCAAAACGCCAAATGAGCGCCGGCGGGACAATCGTTAGCTTCGATGTGGCTGGCGGCAAAAATGCCGCCTTTGCGTTTCTTGACCGACTTTGTCTGGTCGATATTTCCAACAATCTCGGTGACTCGAAAAGCCTGATAACCCATCCTGCGACGACAACTCATCAACGTCTGTCAGTCGAGGACCGGGCGGCGCTCGGTATCGGTGATGGCTTGGTGCGTCTTTCCGTCGGTCTTGAGGATGTTGAAGACATCAAGATTGATCTTGCCGAGGCACTGGACGGCGCAGCCGGTTAGCAAGCAGGAGTTGCCCTATACTGGACAAACTGTGTACTTACCACAATATTAAACTGGCGTACGGCACGAGAAGCACAAATTATAGGGGCCGACGCGTAGCGGGCGATATCATGTATCAACAGATGACGAATTCGGTTGAAATTACAGTTCGACCGTTTTATTTGGGCGAGCAATCAGAACCGGATAAGAATCACTATGTCTGGGGTTATCACGTGACGATTCACAACCATAGCGGCCTGACGGTCCAACTGTTGAACCGCTATTGGCGCATTACCGACGGAATAGGCCAAGTTCAAGAAGTGCGCGGTCCTGGGGTGGTTGGCGAACAACCGGTTTTGGCGCCGGGAGAAAGTTTCGAATATACCAGCGGCTGTCCGCTTTCAACTTCGTCGGGCATTATGGCCGGCTTTTATGAAATGGAAGCGGACGGTGGCGAGCGTTTTGAGGCCACGATTCCAACGTTTTCGCTGGATGACCCTCATCAGCAAGTGAGCCTCAATTGAAGTCCGTTAAATGTCGTGCCGCTGTGACTTGCAAGGGAGCGAATTAGGCGATAGACATTGCCCGCGCTGCCGCCGTACGAGGCTGCAATGGCGTTATACCCCATAATTTATTCGCCCATAGGAGTGGTGTTTTGAGCAAACACGTAGCAAGTGATTCCAGCTCGGCGGACGTTTCCGCCTCAGTCGATCTACGACCCAGCAGAGACGAAGCGCGTGCCGCTGTTCGGACTCTGATTCAGTGGGCCGGGGACGATCCTGACCGCGAAGGATTGTTGGAAACCCCCGACCGGGTCATTCGTTCCTATGAGGAATTTTATTCCGGATATGGCCAAGATCCCGTCGGAATCCTGAAGAAGACTTTTGAGGAGACCAACGGGTACGATGAAATGGTGGTACTCAAGGACGTTGAAATCAGCTCCCATTGTGAACACCACATGGCGCCGATAATCGGCCGCGTACATATTGGCTATTTGCCGGATAAGGGCGTCGTTGGGATCAGCAAACTGGCGCGCATCGTGAATATCTATGCACGGCGCCTGCAAATCCAGGAGAAAATGACTGCGCAAATCGCCGATGCGTTGGATGAGGTTATCCGTCCGCGTGGGGTCGGTGTGGTCGTCGAG
Organism: uncultured Rhizobiaceae bacterium; assembly: GCA_964413115.1. Taxonomy (GTDB): domain Bacteria; phylum Pseudomonadota; class Alphaproteobacteria; order UBA828; family UBA828; genus PTKB01. The sequence goes on from CAYPSQ010000056.1 coordinate 10,304, forward strand.
GCGGCGCATCATTGCATGACGACACGAGGCATCCAGAAACAAGGTGTCATGATGGTGACGAGCCGCATGCTGGGGACGTTTCGGTCCGATCCGAAGACCCGGCGTGAATTTCTCGCCTTCATCGGACACGCGCTCGGAAAGGCCTCTAGTTAACGATTTCTATTCGCCAGTTAGGCGACTGCCCGAACCACGCATAAGTTTCCTTCCGTTTACGCTGGAGCACTTGCTGAATGGGCTCGGTTAAGGATTTTCGCCCCATATTCTTTGTAATTGGGGTTCTGCTGACAACGGTCGCGCTGGCTATGTTATTGCCGGTGATCGCCGATGGTATTGCCGGCAATCGGGATTGGCGGGTTTTTCTTGCCGCCGCCATGTTCACGCTTTTCATTGGCGTAGCCATGGCCCTGGTTAACCGTACTGGCGAGGCAAATTTGAGCGTCAAGCAGGCGTTCATCCTTACTACGTTCAGCTGGGTAATAATTTCGGCCTTCGCCGCACTGCCCTTCGTCTTCTCCGATTTGGGTTTGAGTTACGGCGACGCCTATTTCGAGGCGATGTCCGGCCTGACCACTACCGGTTCCACCGTTATCATCGGGCTCGACAACGCCCCGCCAGGAATACTGCTGTGGCGGGCGCTCCTCCAGTGGTTGGGTGGCATTGGCATCATTGTAACGGCGATCGCGATTTTGCCGATGCTCAATGTGGGCGGCATGCAATTATTCCGCGCCGAATCCTCTGACCAGTCAGAGCGCGTGCTGCCGCGCACGGCGCAGCTCGCTGGCGCTATCTTTCTGGTGTATCTGGCGCTGACCGTGATCAATGCGATCGCCTATTGGCTGGCTGGCATGACCGCTTTCCAGGCCATTTGTCACGGCATGACCACTATCGCCACCGGCGGCTATTCGACGTCGGACCGCTCCCTAGGGCTATTCGACAATCCGGCGATCGAAGCCATCGCCATCGTCTTCATGATATTGGGGTCGCTGCCGTTCGTGCTCTATCTGCAAGCCGTCCGCGGTGGCGCTAAGCGCTTGTGGCGCGATACACAGGTGCGGTGGTTTATGGGTATATTACTGGTCTCTCTGTTGGCGCTTTCAGGCTGGCTTTGGCTGTCGAGCGGCATGGCGGTGGACAATGCGGTGCGCTACGCTGCCTTCAATGCGACTTCGATTTTAACTGGAACTGGTTATTCCTCGGCCGATTTCGGCAGTTGGGGCAGCTTCGCCTTACCGGTCTTTACGGTTCTGATGTTTATTGGCGGCTGTACCGGTGGAACCACGGGCGGCATCAAGGTATTTCGCTTCCAGGTGCTTTACGCGACCGCACGTGTGCAAATACATCAATTGATCCAGCCGCACGGCGTTTTTCCCATGAAGTACAACTATCGACCGATTCCGGAAACGGTGCCAGGCGCCGTGATGGGATTCTTTTTTCTTTTCGTGGTCAGCTTTGCCGTATTGGCTATGGCGCTGTCGCTGATGGGGCTCGATTACATTACCAGCATTTCAGGCGCTGCCACGGCGCTCGCCAATGTTGGGCCAGGGCTTGGCCCCATAATCGGTCCGACCGGCACATTTCAATCCCTACCTGAAGCTGCAAAATGGCTGCTTTCCTTCGCCATGTTGTTGGGACGCCTGGAACTCTTCACAGTTTTGATTCTGATCGTGCCAACATTCTGGCGTGACTAGAACAGCTATGAGATTGAATCCTCCCGCCGTGCCGTGCCGAATGCCCAGTAGCGGGCAACCAGAGCGGCAAGGTCGCCCTGCACGGCTAGCAACACCGGCACTAAAATAAGCACAATCGCCGTCGAGCCCAATAACCCGAAGACGATGGTCACGGCCATAGGTTTAAGAAACTGTGCTTGCAGACTGGTTTCGAACAACAACGGCAAAAGGCCGAACATCGTCGTGACCGAGGTTAAAATAACCGCGCGCAACCTGTCGCGCGCGCCACCAACAATGGCTTCGATCGGGGATGCTCCGTTACTGGTGCGGATTTGAATGGCACGTACCAGAATAATCGAATCATTAACGACTATTCCAGATAGGCCGAGCAGTGCGACCAAGCTTAGGACGGAGATATCATAGCCGAGGACAAGATGCCCGATTATCGCGCCGATGATACCGAAAGGGATCACCGCCATGACGAATAGCGGACGGATGTAGCTAGAGAATATCGCCGCCAAAATCATGTAAATTGAAATCAAAGCGATTAGCGCGCCGAGTTTCATATCTCCCAAAGTGCGTTCTTGTTCTTCCGCCTTCCCGCGGAACTCAGCGTTTGCGCCATACTGGCCCATTAGCGCATGCAATCCTTCCTGCTCCAAGGCCTGGATGACTGCGTCACTGGTGTTCAGGCGCTCGTCTACTTCCGCCGTGATGCTGGCCGTTCGCAGGCCATCCTCGCGGCGGATGCGGGCAAATCCAGTTTTTTCACGGAACGCAACTACCTCTGCGAGTGGCACTTGCTGGGCGTCCGGGCTTAACAGATAGAGACCGCGTAAATCCTCCTCACTCAATGAATTGCGGTCATAAAGTATGCGCACCGTAATTTCCTCGTCGCCACGCGCGAAGCGTTTGGCGATCGCGCCTTCGAACGCATTGCGCACTTGGCGCCCGACGCTTTCGGTGTTGAAGCCGAGTGCCCGACCACGCGGCGTCACCTCGATAATTGCCTCCTGTTTTCCGTAGGGTAGGTCGTCATTAACGTCGCTCACGCCGGGAAAGCGTTCGAGAAGGTCACGCGCTTCGAGCGCCGCCTCTTTCAGATCATCCAGCGATCTACCAGTGAGGCGCAGCTCAATTTCCCGTCCCGGTGGGCCGGATTGTTCCTCGATCACGGTAAAGTTTTCGACACCAGCCATCAGGCGCGTTTCGTCGCGCCAGGTGTTGAGCAACTCCTGGGTGCGCACCGAGCGGCTATCCGAGGGCACAAGCTCAACCCGCATACCAACAATGTGATCACCGCTACCAAGAAAGAAGCTGTCGGATCGGCCGACCGGTTTTCCCAGTTGGCCGATACTGACGACGATGAGCTCGCCTGTGCCGCTGGTTAGTTTTTGTTCGCTCGCCCGGAGGGCGCGTTCAAGCTCTTGCAACATGGCAAGGCTTGTTTCGCGCTTGGTTCCTTCAACAAACGCGACATTGGCATAAACCGTATCGGACTCGGGTGAGGGGAAGAAGACGAAACCAATCCGTCCGCCGGCCATGAGTCCAAACAACAATATTAATAATGCGACGCTGAAGCTGAGCGTGAGGTAGCGCCAGGCCACACAAGTTCGAACGAAGCGCTCAAAGAGGCCGTCCCGAAATGCTTCAAAGTGCGGGTTGAACCAGCGCGCGAAGCGGTTTTCGTGGCGTGGATCGTGGCGCAGTGCTCCGCGAAGATGGCCAGGCAGGATAAAAAAACATTCAATCAAGCTGGCAATCAGGATTGCGATGATGACCATCGGAATTGCAAAGATGATTTGGCCGATGATATCGGAGACCAAAAACAATGGAACAAATGCTGCGAGAGTGGTCAGCGTGGCCGCGATCACCGGTGCTAGCATGTGCTTGGCGCCGATTTCAGCGGCGCGGGTGGGCGAATCGCCAGCCGCACGCCGGGTCACCGAATGCTCGCCAACGACAATTGCTTCGTCGACGATTATACCGATGGCCATGATCATGGCGAACAAAGAGACCATATTGATCGATTGGCCCATCAACGCCATTACCGCCAGTGTTGCCAGCATGGCGACTGGAATGCCCACGGCCACCCACAAAGCGACCCGCCCACTTAAGAAGACAAACAAGACCGCAACGACTAACACCAACCCGCCGGCGCCGTTTTTAAGTAGCAGATTAATGCGGTCGTTAATTGCTTCCGCCACATCGTTATATTGCTCGAGTTTCAAATTAGGCGGTAGGGTCGGCCGGATTTCGCGCACATACTGTTCGAGAAACGCGGCTTGTTCCAAGGCGTCAGACGCCGGCGCACGCTGGACCTGAAGCTCAATGGCGGCTTCGCCATTGCGGAACACGAGTGGATCATCCTTATTGAAGCGATTCGTGATGTGGGCGATCTCGCGCAAGTATATCTTTTCCCCATTGTCGAGGGCCCTCACCTCGATATGCCCTAGAGCGTCAACGGATTTTGCCAAGCCGAGACTGCGGATTTGCTTATCGGTGCCGCTCGGTACAATGCCGGATGGCAAATCGAGCGAGCTTTGGCGAATACTGGCTGCGATGTCCTCCGCTTCAAGATCGAGTTGGCGCATGGTCCGCGGTTGCAATTCCGCCCATATCTCCTCACGTCTGGCGCCGGCTAGTTCGACCCGGTCGACACCTTTTGCCAGCAAGCCCTCGCGGAGGTCCTTGGCCAGCGATTTGAGCGAGCTTTCAGGATAGGGGCCCGAGAGCACTAAGCGGCCGATAGGTTCATAATTAAAAACCCGCTGAATAACCGGTCTCTCGCTGTCTTTCGGCAAGGTGGTGATTTGCGCGATTTCCGATTCTACGTCACCCAGTGCCGCTTGAAGGTCAGTGTTTTGTTGAAACTGGATAGCTACCAGGCCAACACCTTCCGACGACATTGAGGAAACGCGATAGACGTTATCAAGAAATCGCACCTTCGGTTCGATCACACCGATGATGTTGGCATCAATGTCCTCGGCGCTGGCGCCGGGCCACTCGACGGTCACGGTGACCCAGTCGATGGTGAATTTCGGAAAAAACTGCGTGTTTAATTGGCCAAGAGAAAACAGACCGATGATGATGAGAAATACCATCAAAAGATTCGCGGCCGTGCGATGGCGTAGGAAGACGCCGATCAAATCATGCCGCGGCGATTTCATCGTGCGGCGACTTTCACCCCCGGGCCGATGCCGGGGAAGCGTGTGGTCACGACGATCTCGCCATGTGCGAGTTCGCCTTGTACCAGAACATCGTTTCCAACGCGCGCCACTAGCTCGACCAAGCGCTGCTGCAAGCGGTCATCAATAATTACGTAAACCCTTTCATCCTCGTGCAGGGCACTTTCCGGCAGTCGGGCTACCTGGCGATAGAGACGGTCGCGCAGATAAACCTCGACGAAGGCGCCGGGACGGAGCGATGTGCGCGCTTCCCTCATGTCGATCTGGGCATATGCCTGGATGCCGCCGCTTGCCGAATCGATCTCCGCGCCGACGCGCGCGATCTCTGCGTCATATCGAAATAACCCGGTTCCGACCCGCCACACAACGCGAGCTGGACGTTTGAGCAAGCCTTCTAGTGGGTGGACCAAGCGGCCAAATTCATCGTCGCTCAGATGGAATTTTGCTTCGAGTTGGCTGAGGTCTATTAGCCGCGCTACTTGCCCGTTGACCGGGAGGCTCTTGCCGATGGCGGCGCCAGTTTCAGTCAAAAAGCCATCGAAGGGCGCCAGCAAACGCGTGTTGCGCAAATTGCGCCGCGCCCGTCTCAGCGCTACGTCGGTTTGCACAATCACCGCCTGTTGGCGCTCCGCGCTGGCATGTAACATCTGTAAATTGCGCTCACTTAGCGCGACAGTGCGCGCTCGTTCGTTGCGCTCGAGACGGGCATCGTCCAACGCTTTTTCGGAAATGACTTTGTCATTGGCCAACATTTCGCGGCGCTGTAACTCTCGCTCGGCAATTTCGAGCTGTTCCCGGTCATAGGTAAGATTGCTCAATTCAGCGTCGATTTGCGCTCCAATTTCAGTCAGTCGGGCGCCGGCTTCCAGAACCTGAGCCTCTCCCGAAGCTACCGCCGCGTCAAATTCGAAGGGATCGATCTGAGCCAGAAGATCGCCCTCGCGAACCCAGCCACCATCGACAAAATTTTCACCCACAGCGACAATTTGGCCAGCGACTAGTGCTCGCATTTCGACATCACGTTGGGCAACAATTTCGCCATAAGCCAGCAATTCGGGCTGACGATCGGTGATCGCCGCAGTAGTGGTTGAGATCAACCAAACGCGTTCAGATGGTGCTTCGGGCGCGAGTTGCGGCTTCGTCGCTTGAAGATAGCCGGCGACGGCGACGGCGCAGACGAGCACAAGAAGTGGAAGCGCAATTTTGAGTATTTGCCGGCGGCGGGCCAAAATGTAAGCTTTTCAGTTATTTTGATGCTGCTATTGCCCCGCTATATGGGGTATTGGCGATGTTAATGCAATGTTCCGCTAGGTAAAACTGCTTGGCCAAAGGGTGATCTTGAATTGTCGGGAATGGGAAGCGAAAATCGTCCTATCCCTAGCCAGACAATGGAATCCCTGACATGTCCGAAGCGCGATCTAGCTCTATTGAGATGATCAAAAAACTGGTGTCCTTTGATACCACTAGCCGAGTGTCTAACTTAGAGCTGATAGACTTCGTCGCGAACCACCTATCGGCGCTCGGCGTTGAGTCCCATCTGATCCATGATGAAAGCGGTGAAAAGGCCAATCTTTATGCCACTATCGGCCCGCGGGATGTGCCCGGTATTGTCCTCTCAGGACACACCGATGTGGTACCGGTGGACGGACAGGCTTGGGACACCAATCCCTTCGAGGTCGTCGAAAAAGATGACCGGTTGTTTGGGCGCGGCACTTCGGACATGAAAAGCTTTATAGCTATTGCCCTAGCCATGGCGCCCGACTTTGCCAACACAAAACTTAAGACGCCGATACACTTTGCGCTGTCGTTTGATGAGGAAGTGGGTTGTTTGGGCGCTCCGCTGATGATCCAGAAAATGGATAAATTTGGTGCCAAGCCTCTTGCAGTGATTGTCGGCGAGCCGACAAAAATGTCGGTCGTAAACGCGCATAAAGGCGTATGCAGCTTTTTTACCACCGTGACCGGTTTAGAGCGCCATTCAAGCGAAACCCACCGAGGCGTCAACGCCGTCGCCTATGGTGCCGAGTTGGTTGCCTTTCTGACGACGGTTGGTGAAGAAATGCGCGAAAAGCGGAGCCACGAGGAAAGCGGTTTTGATCCTCCGTACACTACCGTTCATGTTGGAACCATGCATGGCGGGACGGCACAGAACATTGTGCCGCTCAGCTGCACCTTTAGCTGGGAATACCGACTGATGCCCGGCGAGAACGCGAACGAAATCAGGGATCGTTTTCAGGCGCATGTGGATGAAGTGGTATTGCCCAAGATGCGTGCGGTCGACGAATCGACTGAAATCAACACTGAGGTTCGCGCCTTTGTACCCGGGTTGGCGCCCGAGGATGGCTCTCCGGCGGAAGCACTCGTGCTCGCGTTGGCACGTAAGAACACCACTGAAGTTGTTGCTTATGGTACCGAGGCCGGACAATTCCAGGAAGCGGGCAACTCAACCGTGGTCTGCGGGCCTGGCAGCATCGCGCAAGCGCATAAGCCGAATGAGTTTATTGACCTCAGCGAAGTGCGATCCTGCGAGCAATTTATGCGCCGGTTGCTGGA
>CAYPSQ010000057.1:0-5814 GCA_964413115.1 uncultured Rhizobiaceae bacterium
CTGGAGGCCGGGACCGGAATCGAACCGGTCTCTAAGGATTTGCAGTCCTCCGCATAGCCACTCTGCCACCCGGCCGATGACGCGCTGTCGGGCGTCGTGCGCCCCCGTCGGTGCCCATATACGGTATGGTGCGGGCGCTGGTCAACCGAGTGTGCCGCGCCGCCCGGCGTACGACACTCAGAGCTTTTCGCAGTTGCGTTGTCAATCGTAGCGGGGCGGATATAAGATGCATTCCTGTTTGACTTAGGAGACCGTCGGTAGCCCAAAATTGGGTATGCGATGGCAGTAACGGTACGGTTCTCATGAGCGAATTCGCCACTGTTCGGCATAATATGGTCGAATGCCAACTTCGCACCAACAAGGTGACGAATTGGCGCCTCATTGACGCAATGGATGACGTGCCGCGCGAGCTCTTTGTGCCTAAACAGCTTGCGGATGTGGCATATATTGACGAGGACTTGATGGTGGCGCCTGGGCGTTACTTGATGGAGCCACTGGTGTTGGCGCGCCTTTTACAGGCAGCGACCGTGACCGAGCAGGACGTGGCCTTGGATGTCGGCTGTGGCACCGGCTATTCATCTGCAGTATTGGGACGCCTTGCTGGCACTGTTGTTGGGCTTGAGCCCGATGAAGCGTTGGCGGCGGAGGCAAGCCAAACTTTGAGCTCCGTCGGCGCTGACAATGTAATTGTAGTTTCCGGCGGTGTGGTCGAAGGGTATCCACGCCAAGGACCTTATGATGTCATCTTGCTCAACGGTGGCGTCCCTTTTGCGCCGCCGTCTTTGATCGATCAACTCGCTGAAGGCGGACGTATGGTCGCGGTGGTGCGCGGTGCTAGCGAAGTTGTCGGCCGAGCAACGCTTTGGGTCAGACTTCATGGCAAAATTTCGCATCGGGTAATATTTGATGCAACAGTTCCGCCGCTGCCCGGTATAGAAACAAAACCGGCTTTCGAGTTTTGAATAAGAGGATGAAGCCGATTCGGGAACGGATCGGAAGGCTCTCGAGTTTCACCGCTGGCGTCGCTCTAACGGCGACCCTGATGTCTTCTGTCGCTTTTGCCGAATCTTTGGTGGAAGCCCTGGCCAGCGCCTATGAGAACAACCCCACCCTGTTAGCTGAGCGCGCTTCGCTACGCGCCACTGACGAGGGCGTAGCAAGCGCGCTTTCCGGCTGGCGTCCGACAGTCCAAATCGATGGTGATGTAGGTTTTTCCGAGACCGAAACAACATCTGTGACTTCGGGCCTCGCCGCCACCACCAGCGATTCACTACAGCCGCGGTCGCTTTCTCTTAGCGTTATCGAGCCATTATACCGTGGTGGGCGTACTGAGGCCGAGACGCGATCAGCTGAAAATCTAGTCGACGCCGGGCGTGCCGGGCTGGCGGTGACGGAACAGCGAGTCCTGCTCGATGGTGTGACAGCCTATATGGATGTCTTGCGCAATAATACTGTGGTACGGCTTAACCGAAACAATGAGCGCGTTGTTAAGCGTCAGTTGCAAGCCGCAAGGGATCGCTTTGAAGTTGGCGAAGTAACGCGGACCGATGTGGCGCAAGCAGAAGCACGGGTCGCGCAGGCGAAGGCCGATCGTATCGGCGCCGAAGGGAATCTGATTTCATCTCGCGCGACGTATCGTCAGATTATTGGCGGCTTGCCCGGCAAGCTTGAATGGCCAGCTCACATTGGCGGTGTTCCGCCCAATGAGCGGGACGCCTTGCAGGCCGCAAGCACGGCCAATCCGACAATTGTTAGTGCCAATTTTGCCGAATTGTCGGCGCGCCATGATATCGATGCAGTGACATCGGGTTTGTTGCCCCAAGTCTCGCTTCGCGGAGCTTATGACTGGAGTTACGATGTTTCCGCTTCTACGGAGGAACTTGATACGCTGTCCGTCTCTGCGATCGTAACTATTCCGCTTTATCAATCCGGTGCGGAACATTCTGCGATTAGGCGCAGCAAGCAGATCGCGAGTCAGCGTAGGCTTGAATACGAAGAGGCGCGCCGCGCTGTCTTTGAGGAAGTCACCCGTGCCTGGGAATCTTTGATTACCGCGCAGGCAAAGATTAGCGCCTTTCAGGTGCAGGTCCACGCTGCTGAATTGGCTTTGGAAGGTGTGGAGCAGGAGACTCTAGTGGGCCTGCGCACCACCCTTGATGTGCTTGACGCAGAGCAAGAAGTGTTTGCCGCGAGAGTAAATCTAGTGAGTGCGGAGCGCGATGCTGTGGTCTCCAGCTATTGGGTGAAAGCCACCATCGGTGAATTAACCGCGCAGGCGCTGAATCTTTCAGTCGAGCGATATGATGCTGATGTGTACTACCGAAGCGTTCGTGACAAATGGTTTGGCCTGTCGCCGGATTAGCTAGCGAAAGCACTTCTGGCGTTCTAAATTGCCTTGCCGTAATCTCTTCAAATCACACAAATGCTTGACTTGATACAGGTATCAAATGGCGGACGAGACCTCACAAGAAGAACCGTCTATGGAAGAAATTCTTGCTTCCATTCGCCGAATTATTTCGGAGGGTGGGGAGGAAGAGGGAAAACTAGACGGGGCACGACCCAGTGCCGGGGAGGATAGCGCCCTGGAGGCGAGGAGTATCTCTGCCGAGACGCAGCTTGCCGATGTGGCCGAGCCAACCGGCGGGGGTGACGAAGTGCTTGAGTTAACCGACGAAGTGGACGAACACGGTAATGTCGTTGAGGCGCTTGTGCCAGAGCAGGCTGGGCCAGTCGTTGAAACCGCTGAAACCGTCAAAATTAATGAACTCGCCGCCGAGCCTGTAGCACAATTCACACACGCTGATCAGATTATGGAGAATGATGAGCCTTTGATAGAGACCATCACCGAAGAAGCCACCGCCGACGCGTTCGCGGCACTCGCTTCCCAAATGGGACCGGGGCCGGTGAGTGAAAATGGCCAGAAAATCACGTCGACCGGACGCACCCTTGAAGAGCATATTTTGGAAATGTTGCGGCCGATGCTTCGCGAGTGGCTAGACAAAAATTTACCGCAAATGGTGCAACGGCTTGTTCAGCGGGAAATAGACCGCATTATTAACCGCTCCAATCCCATGTAAAATTCAGCCGGGCGCTGCCCGTACCCTACCTTAATCAATCCCAAGGCCCAACCAGCCAAACTGTAGTGAGAGAGTTCAGCAATGCTGGACAAGACCTATCTGCCCGCTGATATCGAGAGCAAGATTTACCGCGCCTGGGAAGTGGCGGGCCTGTTTGCCTGCGCGCCCAAGTCCGGTCTGCCGCCATATTGCGTGATGATGCCGCCGCCCAATGTGACTGGGAGTCTGCATATGGGCCACGCGCTGAATTCCACCCTGCAGGATGTGCTCACCCGCTATCGCCGCAAGCGAGGGCGCGACGCTCTATGGCAGCCCGGCATGGATCACGCCGGCATTGCTACGCAAATGGTGGTCGAACGCCAACTCGCTGAAGAGAATATCCACCGCCGCGATTTGGGGCGCGATGATTTTATCGCGCGCGTTTGGCGCTGGAAGGAGGAATCGGGCGGCGCGATTGCCAATCAATTACGCCGCCTCGGCGCCTCTCCCGATTGGTCGCGCGATCGCTTCACTATGGACGAGGGCCTATCGCACGCCGTGCGGACGGTCTTCGTAACGCTGCATGAACAGGGTCTGATATACCGCGACAAGCGTTTGGTTAATTGGGATCCTAAATTTCACACCGCGATTTCCGATCTCGAGGTCGAGCCACGCGAGAGCGATGGGCAACTCTGGCATTTTCGCTACCCGGTCGAGGGGCAAGACGGCGAATTTATAACCGTCGCTACCACCCGTCCGGAAACCATGCTCGGTGACACAGCGGTTGCTGTCCATCCTGACGACACACGCTGGAAAAGTTTGATCGGCAAATTCGCCGTGCTGCCACTGGTCGGCCGTCGCCTGATTATCGTGGCCGATGAGTATGCCGATTCGGAACAAGGCTCGGGTGCTGTGAAGATCACACCAGCGCATGATTTCAACGATTTCGAGGTCGGCCGACGGCATGACCTCGAATTGATCAACATCTTCGATGCCAACGCCTGCCTCAACAATAATGTGCCGGAGACCTATCGCGGCCTTGAGCGATACGCCGCGCGCAAGAGAGTTGTTGCCGATATGGAAGCGCTCGGCCTGGTCGAAATGATTGAGCCGCACCGCCATATGCTGCCGTACGGCGACAGGTCTGGCGTAGTGGTCGAGCCGTGGCTCACTGACCAATGGTTCGCCGATGCTAAGACGCTTGCCAAGCCGGCCATCGAGGCGGTGGAAACTGGGCGTATTCAGTTTGTCCCTAAGCAATGGGAAAACACCTATTTCGAATGGATGCGCAACATCCAGCCCTGGTGTATTTCTCGGCAGTTATGGTGGGGTCACCGGATTCCGGCTTGGTACGGTCCCGATAACTCTATCTTCGTAGCCATGGACGCGGCAGGGGCGGCGGAAAAGGCTAGGGTGCATTACGGTGAAGACGTGGCGTTAATACAGGATTCCGATGTTCTCGATACTTGGTTTTCTTCCGGTTTGTGGCCGTTTTCCACTCTTGGTTGGCCGGAAAAGACGGAAGCGCTTGAAACCTATTACCCCAATGATGATCTCATCACCGGATTTGACATTATATTCTTCTGGGTAGCGCGCATGATTATGCTCGGCATGCATTTCATGGGCGATGTGCCATTCCGCACCGTTTACATCCATGCGCTCGTGCGCGATGCCAAAGGTCAAAAAATGTCCAAGAGCAAGGGCAATGTTATTGACCCGTTGGAGCTGATTGAAAGGTATGGCGCCGACGCCATGCGGTTTACTCTGGCGGCGATGGAGGCACAGGGGCGCGACATTAAATTGTCAGAGAGCCGAGTTGAGGGCTATCGCAATTTCGCTACCAAATTATGGAACGCCGCTCGCTACTGCGAGGCCAATTCATGCAGCCGCGACGCGGCATACGACCCTGCCCTCTGCACCGGCACCGTTAACCGCTGGATTATTAGTGAGGCGGCGAGCGCCGCTGCCACTATTGAGACGGCGCTTGAATCCTATCGTTTCAATGAAGCAGCCAATGCGATCTACCAGTTCGCCTGGGGCGTGTACTGTGACTGGTTCGTGGAATTTTCGAAGCCGGTCTTGAACGGACCGGATGGGGCGGTAAAAGACGAAACCCGCGCCACCGCGGCATGGGTGCTGGAACAAATTCTCGGCCTCTTGCATCCCTTCATGCCGTTTGTCACCGAAGAGTTGTGGGGTCGTCTCGATGACAAGCGTGCCCAGCCCCTGATTTCCCAACCGTGGCCGGAACTGAGCGACGCGAGCTTGCAATATGAAGCTGCGTCTGCCGAGATCCGGCAGGTGATTGCGCTGGTTTCCGGCGTGCGGGCCGTGCGGGCCGAAATGAACGTACCAGCGGGCGCGAAAATTCCATTGTTGTTGCGCGGCGAAAAGGGCTTTCCCGATTGGGCCAAAAATCAGCGCGAACAGATCGTACAACTGGCACGTTTGGAAAATGTGACCGTTTTCGATGGGGCGCCGCCCAAGGGCTCGGTTCAACTGGTGATCGAAGGCAATTCCGTAGCCTTGCCGCTTGCCGGTGTTATTGATGTCGACCAGGAGCGTGCCCGGCTAGAAAAGGAGCTTGCCCGCATTACGAAAGAAATCGTTGGGATTGAGAGCAAACTCAGCAATGACAAATTTCTAGCCAAAGCACCGGAGCATGTAGTGGTCGAACAACGCCGCCGCAAATCCGAAGCCGAAGCGGCGTTTCTCAAGATAACCGAGGCGGCAAAGCGCATTGATGCGCTTTAACAGC
>CAYPSQ010000057.1:5914-8396 GCA_964413115.1 uncultured Rhizobiaceae bacterium
TCAAATATCATGGCACGCATCGCCGTCGGCGGGTTTCAGCATGAAACCAATACCTTTGCCCCGGCCCAGGCGGACTACGCCGCTTTTGCCGAGGCGGATGCCTGGCCAGCGCTAACGCGTGGCGCGGGCCTGTTCGATGCCGTTGAGGGGATCAATCTGCCGATTGCCGGTTTTGTCGCCGCGGTGCGGGATACCCGCCACACGTTGTTACCACTTTCCTGGTGTTCTGCCTCGCCCTCAGCGCATGTCACTGAGGACGCGTTCGAGCGTATATCAGCCATGTTGCTGGAAGATATTGCCGCGGCAAAGCCGGACGCCATCTATCTCGACTTGCACGGCGCCATGGTAACCGAACACTTTGCCGACGGCGAAGGCGCCTTGCTAAAACGGATACGTGCCGCGGTTGGCACCGAAATGCCTATAGTCATCAGTCTTGATCTGCACGCTAATATCAGTACAGAGATGTGCGACACAGCTTCAGCACTAACGGCCTATCGCAGCTATCCACATATTGATATGGATGTGACCGGTGCGCGTGCCGCCAACTTGATAGACAAAATTTTGCAATCCGGCGGCGCTTCCGCCAGTCATTTTCGCCCCATCGATTTTCTAATCCCGATCAATGCGCAATGCACTATGGAGGATCCGTCCGCCAGGCTCTATCGCCGCCTCAGTGAATTAGAGGCGGGCCCCGGTGTGTGGCAACTGTCCTTCGCAATGGGATTTCCGCCCGCCGATATTTCCATTTGTGGCCCCTCAGTTTATGGCTGTGGCTCGGATACGGTGGCGGTGGCCCGCGCGGTCGAGGTCCTGGCCGATGAAATCGAAACCGCGGAGAGCGAGTTTTCCGAACAATTATTTAGCCCCGACAAAGCGGTGCGCCTTGCTATGGCGAACGCTGACGCGGGCCCTTTCATCATCGCTGATACCCAGGACAATCCAGGCGCGGGCGGCAATTCCGATACAGTGGGCATGCTTGAGGCTCTGTTGGGTTGCGGCGCCAAAGGTGCGGTTCTAGCTATCTTATACGACCCGGAAGTCGCCGAGGCGGCGCATCATGCCGGCGAGGGCCATCGCTTCTCGGCCGCACTCGGGGCCAAATCCGGTCAGCCCGGCCAGCACCCATTTGAAGGAAAGTTTTGTGTCGAGCAGATAGGCAACGGCCGTTTCACCGCCACTGGCCCTATGTGGCGCGGTGCGCGAATGGAGTTAGGCGCGATGGCGCTACTTAAAGTGGTACATAAAACCGCAGATGTCCGGGTCATTGTCTCCAGCAGGAAATTTCAGGCGGCAGACCAATCGATCTTCCGTCATCTCGGCCTGGAGCCTGTCGAGCAGGATATATTAGTGCTCAAAAGCTCCGTACATTTCCGCGCCGATTTTCAGCCCATCGCTGCGAAAATCATCACCGCGATTGCTCCCGGCCCTAATCTTGCCGATACGCGCAAGTTTCCTTATAAAAACCTGCGCTCGGGTCTGCGAATCCAGCCCAACGGGCCTCGCGTGCTTGGCCCTGAAACCCGTGAAATTGGCGGATATTGCTCCTACGGCGAGACGGAGTAAAATACAGCTAATTGAAAAGATTTATACAGGGGAGGTTCCGCTATGCCGCTGCTTGACCTGCACCATGTGGCGATCAAGAGCAAAGATTTGGCCGCGACCGAGAAATTCTATACCAAGGTTCTCGGCATGAAGAAGGTCGCACGGCCGGACTTTCCATTTCCCGGTGTTTGGCTGGAAATGGGCGAAACCATGTTCCACATTTATGGTGGCAGCGCCGCTCAAACCCATGCTGGAGACTATGAGTATGATCAAGGCGTCGCGCCAGTAGACCATGTTGCGCTGCGCGCCAAAAACTTCGATAAAATGAAAGAAGTCTGCAAGAAACACCGCTGTACTTGGCGGCAAATGGACATCCCTGATTTTAAACTGTGGCAGCTTTTCGTGCAGGATCCAAGTGGCGTTATCGTTGAGCTAAATTTTGACGTCACCAAGGAGCCGCGTGGCAGCAAGGGACCGAACGGACGCAATCTGTTCAATGCAGGACGGCCCTTTCAATAAGATTCCCCTGGGTCTCGCAGCCTTCCTTTCCGACGCTGGCTGCTCGGCTTATTGACAGGCGTTCTTTTATTCTGCGTTTACCTAAGGGCGGCACGGCGAATAAAAACCAACCTTCTTGTCGCTTGCACGTTTCTTGGCTCGCTTTCTGCCGGCGCTAAGGCTGATAGGTCAAGTAATTAGCACCGGTCCGACCACAGGACTATGCGGCTGCGAACGCGACGTCAAGAGGTGGCTACATCGCCGGTTCCTGGTACGGCGGCATCTCCTTAATGTTTCTCCCGTTGATTGTTTTACTTCTAGGCTTTAGCTTTTTATGTCCAGTACTTGGTGAGACCAAGCTGCACTTGATGGGGACGGGTCATGAACCCATGGTGTGTTTCTTGGGTCCCTTATCATGGTGTATCTCTTCGCCGTGGCATGT
>CAYPSQ010000057.1:8496-17625 GCA_964413115.1 uncultured Rhizobiaceae bacterium
CACCATACCGGCGTGTGGTCGGAAGCTTTTGGCTTAGCGCGGGGGCCGCTGTCGATTTCGCACGTTTCCAGGCGGTCGGCAGCTTCCGGCGAAAGCAGGAGATGGTCGATCCTCAGGCCTTCGTCACGCTGCCAGCGGCCTTTTTGATAGTCCCAGAACGAATAGAGCCCGGTTTCGCTGTGCAAAGCGCGGAAGGCTTCTGTATAGCCCGAATTTAGGATGGTCCGGAAATACGCGCGCGCTTCGGGCTGGCACAGGGCATCGTCGCGCCATCCTTCCGGGTCATATACGTCGCCGTCGGCGGGTATGATGTTGTAATCCCCGGCCAATACCACCGCGTCTTCGTTTGCCAACAAGGTTACGGCATGCGCAGCTAGGCGCGCCATCCAGGCGAGCTTGTAAGGGAACTTCTCGCTCTCCACCGGATTGCCGTTAGGCAAATATATCGAGGCGACGCGCACGCCCGAGATCACCGCCTCAATATAGCGTGCTTGTTCGTCGCTCTCGTCGCCCGGTAGGCCGCGGGTGATATCCTCGATCGGTCGCTTGCTGAGAATAGCGACACCGTTATAGCTTTTTTGCCCTAATACAGCGCAGTTATAACCTGCGTCGCCGATTTCCAATTCCGGGAAATTGTCCTCGATCATCTTTATTTCCTGCAGCAACACGATGTCCGGCGCAGCTTTGGCCAGCCATTCTAAAAGATGAGGCAGGCGCACTTTGATTGAGTTGACGTTCCAGGTGGCGATTTTCACCGCTATGCTCCGATCAAGCCGATATCCCGCCGGAAAGACGAAAAAACTATCTCATGAAGTTGGGTTTGATTAGACCAACGAGAACGACGTGCCGCAGCCGCATGACGAAACGGCGTTGGGATTCTTCACTTGGAACGAAGCGCCGATCAGGTCGTTGACATAGTCGATCTCCGATCCGGCCATATAGCCTGCAGAGATACTGTCGACCAGCACGGTCACGCCGTCTTTCTCGATGATGATATCGTCATCGAGGCGCTTGGCGTCGAAAGTGAAACCATACTGAAAACCTGAACAGCCGCCGCCCGAAACACTGACGCGTAGCGCCTGATCTGGGAGTTCTTCATTGCTGAGCAGCCGCGCAACTTGTTGTGCCGCGCTCTCAGAAACGGTAATTGGGCCGCTAGCTTCCACCACCGTGCCCTCTATCGGTCGTGCCATTTTGATATTCCGTTGTTTGAAGCCACACCAGTTTAGCACCTATTCTCTAATTAGGCATCACTTGGTGCAATTCAAGCGCAGCGGCCAATTGTGCGCCTGCGTTCGCCGATATAGTCTTCGACTATGAGCACACCTTATGCCAGCAATCCGATGGAAAGCCGCGGGAGGCTCCATCTTGAGCCCGAAAGCCCGACGCGAACCGCATTTCAACGCGACCGTGATCGCATCATCCATTGCGCCGCATTCCGCCGACTTGAGTACAAGACCCAGGTGTTTGTCTATCACGAAGGCGATTACTACCGTACGCGTCTCACGCATAGTCTGGAGACCGCGCAAATCGCACGTTCTATTTGTCGGGTTATGGGCCTGAATGAAGATTTGGCCGAGGCTCTGGCGCTCGCTCACGATCTAGGGCACACACCGTTTGGCCACGCTGGCGAGGATGCACTATCGGAGGCAATGGCCGAGTATGGCGGCTTCGACCACAACACACAGACTCTGCGCATTCTTACCCAACTTGAAGAGCGCTACGCAGATTTCGACGGCCTCAACCTCACATGGGAAACCCTTGAGGGCACTGTCAAGCATAATGGCCCGCTGTTGCCCGCCGAGATCGGCTTGCCACCGGCTATTCAAAGCTACAATGAGAGCCATGATTTAGAGCTTACTACCTATCCCGGGCCGGAAGCGCAGGTCGCCGCCCTCGCCGATGATATTGCCTACAACAATCATGACGTGGATGACGGCCTTAGGGCTGGGTTATTCGAAATTGATGACCTAGCCGATGTCGCGCTGGTTGGGCCGATTTTTGCCGCCGTGCGTCACAGCTACCCAGATCTTGACCAGAGCCGCCTGGTGCATGAGGGGGTGCGCCGTATGATCGGCGCCATGGTCGACGATATTATAGCAGAAAGTCGCGGCCGGCTTACGGAAGCCGGTTGCGCAAGCGCAGATGAGGTACGTGCCCTCGGTCGCCCGGTGGTCGCTTTCTCAAACGAAATGGCGGCCAATGACCGCAGCCTGAAGAAATTCCTCTATCACCGCATGTATCGTCACTACAAGGTCAACCGGATGGCCAGCAAGGCGCGCCGAGTTGTGCAGGATTTATTCAAACTTTTCGTCGCCGAACCGGAGTGCCTACCGAACGATTGGCGGGAGCGCTGCGATGCATCGGGTAGCCGCCAAACGGCCCGCGCGGTGGCCGATTATATCGCTGGAATGACCGATCGATTTGCCTTTCTCGAACACCAACGCATTTTCAATATTCCGTCATAATAATGAATATATTCAGAGATTTATTAGAATTAATTAATTTTGAAATTGAGAAATTATCCAACGCCGGCGACTTGCCCGCGGGCCTCGATTTGACAGGCGTCTCGGTTGAACCGCCGCGCAATCCCGAGCATGGCGATATCACCACCAACGCGGCCATGGTTCTGGCCAAACGTGCCTGCAAACCGCCGCGCGAATTAGCTGAGAGTTTGGCAGTGCGTTTGGCTACCCGGGAGGGTGTTGCGGCGGTCGATGTGGCCGGTCCGGGGTTCATCAACATGCGCCTCGACGCGGCATTTTGGCACAACGCGTTGGTACTTATTACCGCCTCGGGTACACGTTATGGCGCCTTTGATAAGGGGCAGGGCAAAAAGATTAACGTAGAATTCGTCTCCGCCAACCCCACCGGCCCCCTTCATGTCGGTCATGCACGCGGTACAGTGTTCGGTGATGTCTTGGCGGCGCTGTTGGAACACGCCGGCTATGCCGTGACACGGGAATATTACGTCAACGACGCTGGCGCCCAGGTCGACACCTTGGCGCGCTCAGTCTATCAGCGTTACCTTGAAGCCCTGGGGCGAACGCTTGGCGCCGACGCCTTCGAAGACGGCTATCCCGGAGATTATCTCGTTCCGGTTGGTGTGGCTTTGGTAAATGAACACGGCGATAAATTCGCAGAAGCGCCGGAAAGTGAGTGGTTTGAAGCCTTTCGTAGCTTTTCTATCGAGTCGATGCTTTCGCTTATTCGTGACGATCTCGCGGCACTCGGTGTGCGCCACGATCTCTTCAGTTCAGAGAAAAAACTGGTCGATGATGGGCAAGTACAGGCCACATTTGCGGATTTGCAGTCGCGCGAATTGATCTATGAGGGCGTACTCGATGCACCGAAAGGCAAGCCGCCACCCGAGGATTGGGAGCCGCGCCCCCAGCATCTTTTTTGCGCCACGGCTTTTGGCGATGAAGTTGACCGCCCGCTCAAGAAATCTGATGGCAGTTGGACCTATTTTGCCACCGACATCGCTTATCACCGCGACAAGATCAGGCGCGGTTTCGACGATATGATTGACGTCTGGGGCGCCGATCACGGTGGCTATGTCAAACGGATGAAAGCCGCGGTAAACGCTGTTTCCGGCGATACCGCCGCCCTTAATATCAAGCTCTGTCAAATGGTAAAGCTGAGCGAAGACGGCAAGCCGGTGACCATGTCGAAGCGCTCCGGCCAGTTTGTCACCTTGCGCGATGTGGTTGATAAGGTGGGCAAGGACGTCGTGCGTTTCATAATGCTCACACGCAAGAATGACGCACCGCTCGAATTTGATTTGGCGCGCGTGCTCGAGCAGTCTAAGGACAATCCGGTATTTTACGTGCAGTACGCCCATGCCCGCATCCGCTCGGTGCAAAGACGTGCCGAAGCGGAGATGCCGGAGCTCATGGCGGGCGATTTAACCGCGATTGCGGATTTGAGTGTGTTGACCGATGCCGCGGAGATTGATTTGATCAAATGTCTTTGCGGATGGCCGCGCACCGTCGATTCAGCCGTCCAGTCGCATGAGCCGCACCGCCTCGCTTTTTACTTGCAGGAATTGGCGGCTGCGTTTCACCTGCTCTGGAACAAAGGCAATGAAGACCACGGTTTGCGCTTTATCATACCCGGGGATAACCGAGTGACAGCCGCGCGCCTAACCTTAATTGGCGCGGTGGCTCAGGTGATAGCACTGGGGCTCGGAATTTTCGCCGTGCAGCCAGCTGAGGAGATGCGCTGAATGTCGGATGTGCGAGAGCCGGATTTCGTGGCGTCGGAGGTGGATCAAATTCCTCACGAGACGCCGGATGCCAGCTCGCCGGGAGGAGAGGCACCGGCCGTGCGCCCGCGCGCGCGCCTGCTCCCGATGTGGATCTTGATAGCGGCAGTGGTGATCGTGGGCGTCGCCTGGGCGATGAGCGAGCGCTATTTTGATCCTATCGAGGATAACAAGAGCGTACCTATGATTGCTGCCGATCTAACGCCGGTTAAGGTCCGTCCGGAGGAGCCTGGCGGCGTCGATGTGCCGGACCGCGACAAGTATGTCTATAAAAGTTTAACCGAAGAAGAACCTGAGGCAGAACAACTACTGCCGCCGCCCGAAGAGCCGATGGAACGTCCTACCGTTGAAGTCGTCGAGATGGCCGCGCCGCAGGCGGCCGAGGAGGCGATAGAAACGGTCGAAGAGGACACGCCGGAACCGCCGCCGCCGGCCGAATTGGCAGTAGACAAATTGAAGGAGCTTGCAGAAGTGGTGAACGCGCGCGGTGCGCAAACAGTGCCTGAACCGACAAAGCAAGAGGCGGCCGCTCCTGAAACGCCAAAAGCAGTGCGACCTCTGGAGCCTGAGCTAATATCGGCTGCACCACTGCAGACTAACGCGGTGAGCGCCACCGCCGGAAGTTTTCTGGTGCAAATCGGCGCCGCAAAAAATGAAGCTTCGGCGAACGGAGACATTGCCCGTCTCGCTAAAAAATATCCGGATATTTTAGCCGGGCTGAGCGGCGTTGTGACCCGCGTCGATCTTGGCGCCAAAGGCGTTTGGTACCGCATGCAGGTCGGCCCGTTCGCTAGCCGCGGAGAGGCCAATGCCGTATGTGGGCAGCTAAAAGCCGTGGACCTCGGCTGCTTCGTTGTCACCAACTGAGCCCCTCTCCAGGAACCCGACCAAGCGTCCGCGTGCCGTTATATTCG
Organism: uncultured Rhizobiaceae bacterium; assembly: GCA_964413115.1. GTDB lineage: Bacteria > Pseudomonadota > Alphaproteobacteria > UBA828 > UBA828 > PTKB01. The sequence goes on from CAYPSQ010000057.1 coordinate 13,678, forward strand.
GTTGCGCCGGGCTGCGACTTGAGCCGGCGGAGTATGACTTTTTTCGTGCCAGCAATCCGCTGGGTTTTATCCTCTTCGCGCGGAACTGTGACTCTCCGGGGCAATTGTCGCGTTTGGTGGCGGATTTACGATCCGCCGTCGATCGCCCCGACGCACCGATTTTAATTGATCAGGAAGGCGGTAGGGTCATCCGTATGGGCGCCCCGCATTGGCGCAGACCGCCTGCGGCTGGCGCTATCGGTGCTTTGGCCGAGCGTGACCGGGCGGTCGGATGCCGCGCTGCTTGGCTAAATGCTCGGCTGATTGCCGCCGACCTTTGCCATGTCGGGATCGATGTCTGCTGCTTGCCAGTTCTCGATATGCATTTAGCCCGCGCAAGTTCCGTCGTCGGTGACCGTGCGTTCTCTGCCGATATTGAAAGTGTCGCGGAGTTGGGCCGCGCCGCCGCAGAGGGCTTGTTGGCCGGCGGCGTATTACCGGTGATCAAGCATATACCGGGTCACGGCCGTGCCACCAGTGACAGCCACCATGCGCTGCCGAAAGTTGATGCGTCCGTCCGAGAACTGGAGAGCAGCGATTTTCTTCCCTTTCGGGCGCTAAACGATATGCCGATCGGCCTCACGGCGCATGTGTGCTACCAAGCGCTCGATGCGGACTTGCCGGGGACGCTTTCAGCCAAAGTGATCGCCGCCGCCATTCGCGGGTCCATCGCCTTCGATGGCCTATTGCTGAGCGATGATCTTTCCATGCAGGCGCTGTCGGGCACGCTGGGGGAGCGGGCAGAAGCGGCATTAGCCGCTGGTTGCGATGTCGCGCTGCATTGCAATGCCCAGCCTGAAGAGATGGCCGACATCGCTGACAAGGTTCTGGAACTGAGTCCAGCAGCACTACGTCGTTGGGTAATTGCAAAAAATATGATTTTTGAAGATAAATATCATAATTTCAGTGCATTATTAGATGAATTTAATATTTTAATGGAAGCCCATATCGAGGCATGAATCCTGAATCTAGCATCGTCCTGCAAGCCTCCATTTGGGTGATCCCGGTGCTGTTGGCGATTACCCTGCACGAAGCAGCGCACGGATTTGCGGCGCGTCTGTTGGGCGATGATACCGCGTATCGCCTCGGCCGCGTCACGCTCAATCCGATCAAGCATGTTGACCTGTTCGGTACCATCCTGCTGCCGGCAATGCTGATTTTCATGGGGGCGTCGTTCGTCTTCGGTTACGCCAAGCCGGTGCCGGTTAATTTTGCCAATTTGCGCAAACCCAAGCGCGATATGTTTTGGGTTGCCTTGGCTGGGCCAGTCGCCAACATCGTCATGGCGGTAATTTCGATTATTCTAATCTATGCGACGCCGATCATGCCCGAGAGTTTTGCGTCGTGGTGGATCGAGATGCTGAGCGTTGGTATTCATCTCAATATCATTCTTGCGGTCTTTAATTTGCTACCTATTCTGCCGCTTGACGGTGGCCGCATGCTGGTTGGCGTGCTGCCGCGCCCCTACGCCATGCTGTACGCACGAACAGAGCGTTACGGTTTTTTGGCCTTGATCGGGTTAATTTTCATTTTGCCGTTAATTGCCGACGCATTTGGCGTATTCTTTCACCCGTTGGCGTCGATTCTCTTGCCCGTCGTCAGCTGGCTGAGTGAATTGTTGTTGGTAGCCCTGGGTTTTGGCTGAAAATGAAATGAACGAACAACCCGAAAGCTTTGCGGAAATGGCGCCCACAGTCCCCGCGGCTGAAGTGGAAGAATGGGATATTGAGAGCGGGGAGCGTGAATACGCCCTCATTCTCGATCTCGACGGATTCGAGGGCCCGCTCGACATACTGCTCGCGTTGGCGCGCAACCAAAAAGTAGACCTCGCTAAAATTTCAATTCTGGAATTGGCCGAGCAATATCTTGCTTTCATCGCGCGGGCGCGTGAGATAAAACTCGAAATCGCCGCCGATTATCTCGTCATGGCCGCCTGGCTCGCTTATATGAAGTCGCGCCTGCTGCTGCCCGAGCCCGAGGCCGACGAAGAACCAAGCGGGCAGGAGATGGCCGACGCCCTGGCGTTCCGCTTGCGCCGCCTCGAAGCTATGCGCGACGCAGCAAAAAAACTGATACGCCGGCCTCGTCTCGGAATCGACGTATTTGGCTGCGGCGCCCCTCAGGGCATCAAAGTTATTCGTACCTCCCATTACGAGGCCAGCCTCTACGAACTTTTAAAATCCTTTGGCGAGCACAAACTAGCCATGGAGCGTAGTGAAGACTTGCAAATCCTCGCAAGCGAAGGCTATTCCCTGGAGCAGGCCTACAGCCGCTTGGCGGGTATGCTGACGGTGATGCCGGAATGGGAATCCATGTCGCGATTCATGCCCCCCGAGACGAGCGGCGAATTCAGTTTACGCTCTGCCGTGGCTACGACGTTTGCGGCGAGTCTGGAACTTGCTCGTGAAGGAAAAATGCAATTGCGGCAATTCGAGCCATTTGGACGGATTTATATCCGCCGTACTCCGGAGGGAACATGAATACTGAGAGTAGCGGCAACACTGCGGACGCTTTAGGCCATGGTTTCGCCGATGAATCAGGGCACCATCTCAGGATCCTCGAGGCGATGCTATTTGCCGCTGACGAACCCATGGACCGTAAATCCTTGTTGGAGAAACTACCCGACGGCGCCGATATTGATGTTTTGATGGCCCGCCTCGCCGAGCGTTACGGTAGCAGGGGCGTCAATGTAATCGCAGTCGCAAATGGCTGGGCGTTTCGCACTGCCCCGGATCTGGCGTCGCATCTGACGGTCCATCGGACGGTCAAACGGCGTCTCTCGCGTGCCGCGCTCGAAACCCTCGCCATCATCTCCTACCACCAACCGGTGACCCGAACCGAAGTTGAGGAAATTAGAGGCGTGTCTTTGAGCCGAGGGACGCTCGACCAATTACTTGAAGCGGGCTGGGTCAAGCCCAAAGGCCGCAGGCGAACGCCTGGTCGTCCGCTCACATGGGTCACCACGGATGAATTTCTGACTCATTTTGGCCTCGATAATCTCGCCGATTTGCCCGGCGTCGAAGAATTAAAATCCGCCGGTCTTCTGCAAGCACATAGCCTTGTGATAGGGGGGGGCGACGAGTTGCCCTTTGAACCGGCGCCGGACGATGACGAGGTCGCCACAGATTCAAACGACCAAGAAGAGTCGGCGGATAACAATGACGTACCCGACAGTTTGCTCGGCATCGTCGAAACCGCCCCTTTGCCCACTAAAGAGGGCGTCAAAGATACCGGTGAACGCGACGATCACTTTGCTGACTGACGGGGTGCAACAATGCGCCATAGCATTGCAGCGGCAGCTCCAAGGACCGCATCAAATACGATCTAGACTTAGCTGAAAAATATTTTCTGATTTCGCCCGGCAATTGCGTCGTGAGTACAATTTTGTTGTGCTCGGAAAACCAGTGCACCGGAAAATTTCTTTGACTATTCACTAAATTTGCATTGGCAGGCGTTACCTCCCAGCCAATTTTCTGTACTCCAAGGCTCTGAAATTGCGATGTTTTATGGAGTAGACAGGGCGTTAAGCTGAGGATATGTTAAGTCAATTGATAATGATTTGCATTTGCAAATTTTGATTAACGGATCCATTCATACAACGATGACGCAAAAACTAGGGCGTTATCCATCCGCCTGTGGGGCGGAGCGTCTTTGGGCGCGGAGCATGAGACCGTCGTGCCGGCTCTGAATCAGGGCGGCGGCGTTTTATCCGCGCGTGCGATCGCTTGGCTCTCCCAGCGCCGTGGCCGGGAGGGGAGCGGCTCGAAAAACATAGGCGGCTGGAGCGCGCTCGCCATAGGCGTAGCATTACTGGTCTCGGTTCCGATATTTGTAGTCTTTGCCTATGTTTTTGTACCTGCCGGGGATGTATGGCGCCATCTTGTGGACACGGTGCTCGGCGCCTATGTG
>CAYPSQ010000058.1:0-17355 GCA_964413115.1 uncultured Rhizobiaceae bacterium
AGAAAAATACGCTCCTAAGCATGCTTTGGATGTAAATTAGTTAACCGAGGGAAATGTTTTTATGGCTGGAGAAGCCGGCCTGCGCCGTTTGGAAAGCGTTGGTATTATCTTGGTGCCTGATGGCGTGTCGACAACATAGGCGGTCACGCAGAACTCCCATATAGAACTCGATGACCAGTTAAATAAATTTTCCAGCCATATACTGGTCATGTTGCGCGGCTTCAGCGAAACCTGGGGGATATGGGAGATGAAATTGCCGTGGTGTAATAGGGCTACGTCGATTTGGTGCTGCGGCGGGCCCCCGAAGAGACGGTTATCAATATCCATGAACCGAGCATTTTTATTATCATCTCGCGAGTGCTATGGATCACCACGCGCCCACATAGGAAATCCAGCATAATGTTTTTCCACGACTATAGTTCGCTCTAACGCGGCCGTGCCCGGCAGTAGGGCAAGAGCTAGCCTCCAACGACATTCCGCCAGGCGAACTCTGCCAGCCGCATTGCACGCTCGCCAAACCCCCTGGCGTTGGCCGAACTGGCATTTCCTTTGAGCGCGCGGGCATAGACGCCTTGCGAGATCGACGCCAATCGGAACATGGCGAAGGTGATGTAGAACGGCCAATCTTGAATGCCTTCTCCGCGTCCGATGGCGCGACAATAGGCGGCGACATGTTTCGCTTCATCGGGAATACCGAGCGTCGCCAAGTCGGCGCCAACCAAGCCGGGCAGGCTGTCATCGCCGGTTGGGAGATGATAGGGCAGGCAATTATAGGCGAGGTCGGTCAACGGATGGCCGAGGGTCGAGAGCTCCCAATCCAGTACCGCGGCGATGCGTGGTTCATGTGCGTCGAGAATGACATTACCGAGGCGGAAGTCGCCATGCACCAGGCTGGTCTCGGCATCCGCGGGAATGTTGTGCGGCAGCCATGCCATTAGCTGGTCCATCTCGGCGATTTTGCCGGTTTTTGAAGCTTCGTACTGACGGCTCCAAAGTGCTATTTGGCGAGCAACATAATCTTCATGCTTCCCGTAATCGCCGAGCCCTACCGCTTGCCAGTCGATGCCATGCAGGGCTGCCAGTACTTCAGCCATTGAAGCATAAATGGCTCCGCGCTCCACCGCCGTCATGCCGGGCAACGTCGGGTTTTGGCAAACCCCGCCCGCGATATGCTCCATCACGTAAAACGGCGTGCCGATAATAGTTTCGTCTTCACACAGTTGGAGCGCTTTCGGCACCGGCACGCCATGAGAGGCGAGTGCCGAAATGATGCGGAATTCACGCTCGATACGGTGTGCGCCGGGCAGCAGCTCGCCGGGTGGCTTTTTGCGCAGCACCAATTGTTGCGCACCGGATTGCAGCAGAAAGGTCGGATTGGATTGACCGTCTTTGAATTGGCGCGCCGTGAGGACGCCGTTAAGTTGTGGCAGATGGGAAGCGAAATATTCCGAAAGCTTTGATAAATCAACGTGATGGGCGGCACGGATCTCGGTAAGCTCCGGCAGGTGGCGCGTCTCGGCCATGCGTTCGCCCTTTTTCTAAAATAAATTAGCTAGCTATTTATATTTGGTGTTTATCATTTTTGCATAGATACTGGTGGTCTAGAGAAGTACCTTCGCCGAACCTGAGAAGGCTCAGTCTAGCAGCCGGCAATCCAAATGTTTGATAAAATTGCCCCCAGCATTCAGGCCTCAGGAATCCCATAAATCCAATCTCTCGCCCGGTATCGGTCGCTACAGTCAATGATTCTCGTAGTTTGGGAGCCGCCGCTGCCGTTAAAAGTTTTTGTTATTTCCGGTGATTATTTGCTTGGTTTTGCGTTTCGCGCTTAAAGGGCCGTGTAAATTGACTTCAACTGCTGATAGAGGCGGAGGCCCTCGCGGCCTTTCTCGCGGCCGATACCGCTTTCTTTTACTCCGCCGAATGGCGTTGCGACCGATAGCGACTTATAGCTGTTGATCCAGACGGTGCCGCATTCGATCCGTCGAGCCACACGCCAGGAGCGTTTGAAATCCGCGCTCCAGATACCGCAAGCGAGGCCGTAGGCTGTGTCGTTTGCCTGTGCGATCAAGTCGTCTTCGTCGCTGAAAGGCAGTACCATAAGCACCGGGCCGAATACTTCCTCCTGGCAAATGTGCGCCTGGTTGCCGAGCCCATCAATCACGGTCGGCCGGTAATATGCGCCCTCGGAGAAACCCACAGGCCGCTCACCGCCGCAGAGGATCCGTCCGCCATCGTCTCGCGCGGATTGCACCAACGTCTCGACCCGGTCTCGATGTGCGAAGGAGGCGAGGGGGCCGAGTTCGCTCGTCTCGTTTTCCGGTGCGCCGATACGATAAGCATTTGCCCGTGCGACAACCTGCTCGACAAACACCCCATAGATGCGCCGTTCAACAAAAAGGCGTGCACCCGCGACGCATGACTGGCCCATTGAGCCAAAGATCCCGTCGGCAACGGCCTGCGCCGCCGCCTCGACGTCGGCATCCGCGAACACGATGTGGGGTGATTTGCCACCAAGTTCGAGCGCCACGGGCATCAATTTCTCGGCTGCCGCTGCCGCGATGGCGCGTCCCGTTTGGGAGCCGCCGGTGAATGACACCATGCGCACATTCGGGTGCCGGACGATGGCATTGCCGACAATATGACCGCTGCCGGAGAGCACGTTGATGACACCGGGCGGTATGCCTGCTTCCTGACAAATCTGGCCCAGTGCGAGGCCGATGCCAGGTGTGATTTCTGAGGGCTTCAGCAGCACTGCATTTCCAGCAGCAATCGCTGGCGCCAGTTTTTGAGCATCCATCGTCAGGGGGGAATTCCACGGGGTGATCAAGCCGACGGTACCATACGGTTCTTGAACGGTAAGCGAGAGGTGGGGGCCCCGCGGTGTGGTGACGTCGCTCTCCTGTGTTTCACACACGGCGGCATAGTAGCGGAAGATGGCCGCGCAGACTGTGGCCTGCCCGCGGCATTCGGAAATGGTTTTGCCGTTCTGGCGCATTTGAAGCGTCGCGAGCATTTCGCGATTGTCGTCGATTTGTGCCGCAATCGCGTGAAGAATACGGGCGCGTAAATGGGGCAGGAGATCATGCCAATCGGGCGCACTGGCTGCAGCGTTTGCGGCGCGAACAGCGTCGGCCACATCGTCTAGTGTGGCGGTGGTGTAGCGCCCGGTCACACGTCCATCAGCCGGATTGATTGCTTCAAGAACGGGGCCCCGACCCGGCGTTGCCACGCCGCCGATCAGCAGAGGCTCAGGTTCGCCCTGTGCCGTCATAATGTCGGTTGGGGCCGTCGAGTGGGCGGTTGATAAGCGGGACGGTGGGCTACAAACAACCTGAACCGTTCACCGCTAACTGCATTGATGAACTCGCCGAATATCACTGTTGGGCTCCTCGAATTCCGATCCGATTCCCGGCTCAAGGTGGCGCAAGGGGAGAGGGGATTCAACCCAGTCTCCATAGATACCGGAAGCCATTGAACCGAAAGACCTAAACTGGGCGTGAACCAACAATCAAACTGGGTCACTCAGAGACGCTTATTAACCAAACAAATTTACGGGAACATCCACTTCTTACTAGCTTCTGCAAGTCTGACTCAGGGAGTGAAGATGGAATACGTCGTTAGCCGGGGTGTGCCAACGCAATAATGCGCCCGCTATCGCCGCGTTTGCTTTAATCTGAATGGCATAACAATAGTTAGCGGGGTGCAGCATGAGTGCCAAACATCATGATTGCTTGGTGGTCGAATGCAGCCGCGGCGCGGCCGTCGAAAGCGTTCATTTGGTTGATGCTGCGATTGTCGATGCCTCGGGTAAGTTGGTTGAGGCATGGGGCGATATCGAGCGTTTCGTCTATCCACGGTCCGCCATTAAATCGATCCAGGCACTACCCTTTCTGGAAAGCGGCGCTGCTGATGAAACGGGTGCTACGGATGCCGAGATCGCCTTGGCTTGCGCTTCGCATAATGGCCAAACAGCTCAAGTAATGGCCGTTCGCCGGTGGCTGGCGCGGACCGGGCTTGGCGAGGCGTCTCTCGAATGCGGCGGGCATTTGCCGCATCACACCGAGAGCGCCGAGGATTGCATCCGGCGCGGTGAACCTGGCCTTCCGGTTTTCAACATGTGTTCAGGTAAACATTCGGCCTTCCTGGTGACCGCAAAGACGCTGGGCGAAGAAACAAGAAATTATATTGCGCGCGATCACCCAGTCCAAAAGAGGGTGACCGCCGCAATCCAGGAGATGACCGGATGGGATGTCGCGCGTTCGCCCTGGGCTATCGACGGCTGCTCTATTCCGACCATTGGCCTACCACTTCATGCGCTCGCACGGGGCGCTGCCAATATCGCCGATGCCAGTAAGCAACCGCCGACACGCCAGGTGGTAATTTCTCGTATCCGAGCCGCCATCGCTGCCGAGCCCTTCATGATCGCTGGCGACGTGCGTGCATGTTCGGACATCATCTCCGCTATCGGCGCCAACGCCTTCGTCAAATTTGGCGCAGAAGGCGTGTTCTTCGCGCCACTGTTCTCGCTCGGTTTTGGTCTCGCGCTGAAGGTCCGTGACGGAGCTACCCGTGCCGCCGATACCGCCATCGTGTCGCTGCTCCGCCATCTCAGATTGTTAAACACCACAGCAGAAGAGAAACTGGCCGCCTATTTAGAGACCCCCTTAGCGAATTGGCGTGGTACTCCCGTCGGGACGGTACGCGCCGTGTTCGACTTCTAGGACGAGACCAGCCTTCCTCCATTTAGAGCCCGTCACAAATCCGAGCTTTGCGATTTGTCTTTGGCAGATGTCTTGCTAAAACAAGGTTCGATTTGAAATTTGAGGGGATTCAAAAATGGAAATCGGCATTTACGCTAATACCCACGGCCAGGGCTACCGTGACGACAGGGACATGTATCTGGGACACACGCCTTTCGAGGAAATGCGTCCTGTCCGCACCGCACAATTGGCAGAAAATAACGGCTTCCATTCGGTCTGGTATCCCGACCATGTCTGCATGCCGATTCAATCTGGCAGTGCACATACCGCCAACGTTTCTGGCAAGCGCGCCTATCAGCCGCACCACAATATGCTCGATATGGCGGTAGTAATGGGCGCCGTGGCGGCTTCCACCAACCGCATCAAGCTCGGGACCTCGGTGTTGATTGCTCCCTACCGCCACCCACTCTCCGACGCTCGCCAGTTCGCTACCGTCGATCTTCTCTCGCAAGGCCGCCTAATGCTCGGCGTTGGCTCAGGCTGGATGCAGGAAGAATTTGCCGCAGTCGGCCAGGATCACGCCGTGCGCAACGCACAGACTGACGAATGCCTGCAAATCTACAAGCGCTCCTGGACGGATGAAAAAGTCGAGTTCGACGGCGAATTTTACAAATTTGAAGATATCTCGATGGACCCCAAGCCGGTGCAAAAACCTCACCCACCGATCGTTTTCGGTGGCAATACGCCAGCCGGTGCAAGGCGCGCCATCCGCCATTGTGATGGCCTATACCCACTCTTTTTGGACACCCACTGCGAGCCGAACCGCTTTCAGCCGCTCCAGGAGTTGATCCGCCGCGAAGCTGATACTATGGGTCGCGACCTTACTCAGTTCCGCATGTTAGCTGCCGCCTCGGCGCGTATCACCAATCCGGATGATCCGCAGTCTCAAGAAGTACCGCGAGCTACCTGCACTGGCACCAGCGAACAAATTCTCGAACATCTACAAGCTCTCGCGGACGCTGGCTTCTCGATGATCGTCTGCATGATGATGTGCCCATCTGGCAGCCTCGCCGAGCAGGAAGAGCAAATTCAACGCTTCGGTGAAGAGATCATCCCCCAGGCGAAAGGTATCAAACCAGCGGGAGAGTGGAAACTGGTGGATTAGCCGCTGTTGGTAATTTGACCGGTTTAGGTCCGTGACCTAACTTGCGTGCGCGGATCAAACAACGGAGCTTCTTCATGGCGGACGCCTACAGAGTTTATTGGCAGCCCGGCTGCTCATCCTGCGTCCAGGTGAAGGAATTTTTAAAGAAGCATGGGGTTATGTTTGAATCCATAAATGTGCGCGAGGATAAGAACGCACTAGCGGATTTAGCCCGCCTCGGGGCGACGTCGATTCCGGTCATCACCCGCGGCGATGACTTCGCTTTCGCCCAGGAAATGCGCGACTTGGCCGATTTCGTCGGGGTCAAACTCACTCGCGCATACCTGCCGCCAGCCAAGCTGACCAAGAAAATCGATCTTACCCTGGCAGCGGCGCAGCGTTTCGTTAAACAAATTCCAGCCGACACCTTGCGAGTCAACTTTCCAGGGCGCGATCGTAACTGCCTCGACCTCACATATCATATTTTCGTTATCCCAACGGCATTCCTTGATGCGGTACGCGGTGGGGCTGTTACATTTGAGCATTTTGAGCGGATGCCGCCGCCCGAGTTGGGCACGGTGGAAAAAGTTGTTACCTTCGGCCAAGAGGTGCGGAAAGATTTTGCTGCCTGGTGGCGCGAAGGGGTCATGCCCGGCACGGTCAACACCTATTACGGTGTGCAGCCATCCCAAGGCGTCATGGAGCGCACGGCTTGGCACGCCGCCCATCACTGCCGCCAACTCATGGCCGTCGTTGCGGACGCCGGGTTGGAGCCTGATGGTCCGTTAGGTGAAGCTGAACTTGGTAGCTTACCACTTCCCGACGAAGTCTATGATGGTGAAGTTCCTATGATGGCTACAAAGGCGGGCCAGGCGGTAACAGCGGCTGTAAACAGGTGAGCAAAACGCCCGCTATCCAGGCTGTCATCGTTCCCGTAACGGCGTTCCAGCAGAATTGTTCCGTCCTTTGGTGTACCGAGACGATGAAGGGCGCTGTGGTTGATCCCGGTGGCGACCTTGACCGCATCCTGGCCGCCGCTAGCGAACATCATGTCGACATTGAAAAAATCCTTGTTACGCATGGGCATATAGATCATTCCGGCAACGCTGCAGAATTGGCCGTGCAGCTGGATGTTCCAATAGAAGGGCCGCACCCAGACGATTCTTTTTGGATAGAGATGATGGCCGAGCAAGGCGAGCAATGGGGTGTCACGGGCGCGAGGCCGTTTCAGCCGGCACGCTGGTTGGATCAAGGCGATAGCGTCTCCTTCGGTAATGTTACGCTCGCTGTTCTGCATTGTCCGGGCCACACGCCGGGCCATGTGGTCTTTCACCATGCGGACGACAAACTCGCTATTGTTGGCGACGTACTTTTCCAGGGCTCAATCGGACGAACGGACTTTCCGCGCGGCAATCATGCGGCGCTAATCCACTCGATCACGACCCGCCTCTGGCCGCTCGGCGGCGATACTGCGTTTGTGCCCGGCCATGGCCAGATGTCAAATTTCGCCGCCGAACGGCAAAGCAATCCGTTCGTTTCCGACGCTGTTTTGGAAGCTTCAGCGACCTAGTTTAAATATGCGTGTTCGGCGCTTGAGGAGGAGGGGTTATTCAGCGTATGTTGACCGCCACGTGCATTGCCATAGAGACTATGTTCACGCGCTTTTAAGCGATTTCAGCTGGGCAGATCCGTTCAGCCCGGCGACCAGAGATTAGCAAAAATTAAAGGATCGAAATGGACGCCCTTACATATGAATCACCCGACACGGTGGATGAGGCTGTCAAACTTCTGGCCAAGGTTGGCGGCGATGCTAAATTGCTGGCGGGCGGTACCGACCTGCTCGTGCAATTGCGCATGGGAATGATTAAGCCGACGCTCATAATTGATGTAAAAAAAATCTCAGAAACTACTGCCATAAATGAAGAAAATGGCGGATATCGTGTTGGATCAGCAGTTTCGGGCGCAGTGTTGGGCGAGCATGAAGGCATGAAAAGCGCCTGGCCCGGCGTGGTAGAGGCGCTTGAATTGATTGGTTCCACTCAGATTCAAGGACGCGCTTCGATGGGCGGAAATCTGTGCAACGGATCACCTGCTGCCGATGCTGTTCCCGCCATGATCGCGGCTGACGCAGTGTGCACCATCGCCGGACCCAATGGGCGGCGTACGGCGCGGGTCGAAGACATTGTCACTGGGCCCGGTGTGACGTCTCTTGAAACTGGCGAAATGGTCGTCGATTTCCTCTTTCCAGCGCGCCCGGCGCGTTCGGGAGATGCCTATTTGCGCTTCATCCCCCGCACGGAAATGGATATCGCGGTAGTCGGCGCTGGCGTAAGCTTGACGCTCGATGAGGCTGGCGTCTGCACAGCGGCGCGAGTCGCGCTCGGCGCTGTAGCGGCGACCCAACTCGTGGTTGAAGATGGCGCCGCGGCTCTAATCGGCAGCACCCTCGACGACGCGGCGATGGCAAACCTAGATGCCGCAGCAAGGGCCGTATGCCGGCCTATCGATGATAAGCGTGGCACCATCGAATATCGCACCAAGGTGGCCGGGGTCTTAGCGCGCCGCGCCGCTGGAATCGCGCAACAGCGCGCAGGGGGCTGAGCAATGGCTAAAATTCACGTCACCACTACGATTAACGGCGAGCCCTCGGAATTCTTGTGCGAGCCCCAGCAAACACTTCTCGATGTGCTGCGCGACGAATTGCGGCTCACCGGTAGCAAGGAAGGCTGTGGCACGGGTGATTGCGGCGCCTGCAGTGTTATCTTGAACGGCAGATTGGTTTGTTCCTGTTTGGCGCTCGGCGCTGAGGCGGAGGGCCATGAAATCGAGACCATCGAAGGCATGGCTGATGATGACAACTTCCACCCGTTGCAGCAGAAGTTTCTTGAAAGTGCGGCGCTGCAATGCGGCATTTGTACGCCGGGCTTTTTAATCGCCGCCAAATCGCTATTAGAAAAAAACCCCGACCCCAGCGAAACCGAGGTGCGTTACTGGCTGGCCGGAAATCTTTGCCGTTGCACGGGGTATGATAAAATTATTCGCGCTGTGCTCGAATGCGCCGCCGATATGAGGGGAAACAAAGCATGACAAGCGTAACCACCGAACTGAAATGGGTCGGCAAAAGCCCTATTCGTCCTGACGGCGCCGACAAAGTAACCGGTCGTGCCAAGTTTGGCGCTGATCTCATTCTCCCGAGCATGCTGGTTGGCAAAGTTTTGCGCAGCCCGCACGCGCACGCGATCATCAAGTCGATTGATACATCCAAAGCCGAAGCACTGCCCGGCGTAAAAGCGGTAATGACCGCCGCCGATATGGAGCCCATGTCCCCAGAGTGGGTGCCGGCAGGAGAAGTGCAGCTGAATTATCGCGATCTATCGAACAACATCATGGCTAAAGATAAAACGCTTTATGACGGTCATGCTGTAGCGGCGGTGGCCGCAACAAGCGCCGCCATTGCCGACGCCGCGCTAGAACTGATTGTAGTCGATTATGAGGTGCTGCCTCATGTTATTGATGTAGAAGCGGCGATGGCGCCGGATGCACCAATCTTACACAATGATATGTTCACTCAGGGCGTGACACCAACGCCGGACAAGCCATCCAATGTTTTCAAAGAGGTAGATATCGCGGTTGGCGACGTCGACGCGGGTTTTGCCAAAGCGGATCTTATCATCGAGCGTAGTTTCAAGACGGCGCCGGTGCACCAGGGGTACCTTGAACCGCATGCAGCCGTTGCCAGTTTCGCCGAAGACGGCCAGGCCGAACTTTGGTGCTGTACCCAGGGCCATTTTTCAGTGCGCGCTTATTGCGCCAAATTGTTGGGCATGGATATTTCAGACCTGCGCGTTACCCCATCCGAAATCGGCGGTGGGTTTGGCGGCAAGACGACGGTCTATCTGGAACCCGTGGCGCTGCTGCTGTCCCGCAAGGCGGGCCGTCCAGTCCGAGCCGTGATGACACGCGAGGACGTGTTCCGCGCCTCTGGCCCCACTTCGGGCGCGGCGACCTGGGTCAAGGTCGGTGTGACCAACGACGGCAAGATTGTCGCTGGTCAGGCGATCCTCAAATATCAGGCCGGTGCCTTTGCCGGCTCACCTATTCAGCCTGGGTGCATGTGCGCGTTTGCGCCGTATGACATCGAGAATGTCAAAGTTAAGGGCTACGACGTGGTGACAAACCGACCAAAAGTGGCTGCCTACCGTGCTCCCGGTGCGCCAATTTCTGAACACGCGGTGGAGTCTGTGCTGGACGAGATTTCTAAGAAACTCGGTATCGATCCGCTGGAATTACGTGAGAAAAACGCCGCTAGGGAGGGTACCAACGCTGCCTACGGCCCCAAGTTTGGCGTTATTGGCTTTGCCGATACTTTGGCGGCGGCCAAGGCTCACCCGCATTATTCGGCGCCACTCGGCCCGAACCAGGGCAGGGGTGTCGCGTCAGGCTTCTGGTTCAATATTGGTGGTGAGAGTTGCGCTACCATAAACGTCGCCGAGGACGGAACACTGGTGCTCGCCACCGGCAGCCCCGATATCGGTGGTTCGCGTGCCTCCATGGCCATCATGGCAGCGGAAACTATCGGTATGGACGTGGCCGATGTTCGAACTATCGTCGCCGATACAGCTTCCATTGGTTATACGTTCCTTACTGGCGGTAGCCGGGTCACTTTCGCGACCGGCATGGCAGTAGTTGAGGCTTCCAAACAGGTCACTGAGGCGCTGCGCGAACGCGCCGCTAAGATCTGGGATATCAGCGTTGACGCAGTTGTCTGGGAAGATGGTTGCGCCAAACCTGCCGGGGCCAATGCGGGTGAATTCGAACCGCTGTCGCTGGGCGAGATAGCGGCTCAGGCTGGCAAGACAGGCGGGCCAATTTCCGCCAATGTGGCACTTAATGCCGAGGGCGCGGGGCCCGGTTTTGGCACACATATTTGCGATGTTGAGGTGGACCGCGAGACCGGCGCCGTTAAGGTGCTGCGCTATACGGCCGTGCAGGATTGCGGCAAGGCAATCCACAAAGCCTATGTGGAAGGCCAGATTCAAGGTGGAGCGGCGCAGGGCATTGGCTGGGCGTTGAATGAGGAATATATTTATAATGAGAAAGGCCAGCTCGATAATGCGGGTTTCCTCGACTACCGCATTCCCGTCGCCTCGGACTTGCCAATGATCGATACGGTGGTTGTTGAGGTGGCCAATCCGAACCATCCTTATGGCGTGCGCGGTGTAGGCGAGGTGCCAATCATTCCGCCTATGGCGGCGGTGGCCAATGCCATCGACAGCGCCATCGACGTTCGTATGACTGTCCTACCGATGTCGCCGCCCAAGGTCTTAGCGGCGCTCGACAACGGTTCCTGAAGCATGTAGGGGGTGAGTGGGGATGGCCCATATCATCCTCACGTCCGGTCTTGGCAACCAATACGCTGGTGGCCAGACCGAGTTCGAGATTGAGGCGGCGAATGTGCGCCGCCTTGTGGCCGCGTTGGAAAAACTTTTTCCTGGAATTGGCCCAGAGTTAGAACGCGAAATGGCGGTCGCAATCGACGGCCAAATATACCAGGATCCCTTTCTGGAACCTATCTCTCCCGACAGTGAAGTTTATTTTCTGCCGCGAATTGGTGGTGGATGAGTGCTGCGGATTGGTTGCTGCGAATCATTAAAAATGCCGCCAGGCTCCGCGTTAAAATTTACTGAAATAAGCCGCGCCTGTCAGATTCAAAAGCCAGTGGCTCAGGCCAACAAGCAGCTTAATCTCGCTCTTTTGGAATCCCTCGGCGTCTGCCTCATATCCCCATATAGCTAAGCCAACCGGTGATGATATATTTATGCTCTTTCGGCGCGGGAATGCCACGATGCGTGTGGGTGAAGCCGGCGGGCCAGATGTTTGTGACGCCCTTCTTGGCCGGGCTGATGTAATCCTGATAAACGAATTCTGTACCGCCGCCCTGTTTGACCGTGTTGAGGTTGGTCATGAAGGCAAGCACCCGATGGGCGATATCTAGCCCGCTCGATTCATAATGCTCGCCGAAAAAAGCTCCGCCTGGTTCATAATGTTGAATTTGTGGCGGTTCCAGAAAGCCGACTTTGGCGCCGCTTGCGGCCAGCACCGGAAACTCTTTCATGTAGAGTTTCATGCTCGCCATTACATGTTCGCGGTAGGCGCGCACGGTCTCCGTGTAAATTTCGATCGGCAGGCAATTGAGGCTGACGTCCTCCGAATCCTTCCACGCCTTGTCGACCCCCTTGGCGCTTACACCGGCATGGGCGAAGCCTAGTTCCTTGGCGATATCGAAACCGTTGATCAACCGCTCGCAGAGGGTTGGTTGTTCGATTTTATAGCTTTTAATCCATTGCATAACTACTTCTTATGATAGTTTAATATTTAAATATAAATACATGTTATATATAATAAAAACTATATTTATTCCATGTCCCTTCGTCGGATAATACTCTGACTTGCGCCTTACCTGTCATCATATCACCGATCCTTGTAGCGGCTGCAAAACGACTCTTGCGAAATATAAGGCAACTGCTTGAGTTGGGACGCCATGGAACCGGTTGTCTTTACTGAGTCTCGCATGGCGTCAGCGTAATCGCTCGTAGATCAGTGGGAAATGTTATTTTAGCGCATGCGCCTATCGGGAATAGTGGGCGGCCGCTATGATCGGCGAAACAGCCTAGCCAGAGGAGCCATATTTTGAAACTGCGGATCATTCAGATCGATACGTTCACCGATAAGGTGTTGGGCGGAAACCCGGCAGCCGTTTGTCCGCTGGAGGAGTGGCTAGACGTCAGCCTGATGCAAGCCATCGCGGCGGAGAACAATTTGTCGGAAACGGCATTTTTTGTCCCTTCGGATAAAGGTGTATATGAGCTGCGCTGGTTTACACCCAATGTGGAGGTTGGTCTTTGCGGGCATGCCACATTGGCGGCTGGCGAAGTGGTGCTGAGCGACATGGAGCCCCGCGCGGTGGCAGCCTCATTCGAGACTAAAAGTGGCACCCTCATCGTATCGCGTGATGGGGATAGCTTGATGATGGACTTTCCCTCGCGTCCGGCGGCGGCGCATACAGCACCTGATAATCTGCTGGCGGGTCTTGGCGCCGCGCCGGCGCAAGTGCTGGCCGGGGATGATTATATCGCTGTCTATGAAAGCGCTGCTGAAGTTGCCGCGCTTGCACCCAACCTTAATTATTTTTGCCAACTCGATCGTCGCGGCGTGGTGGCGACGGCGCCTGGCGGTGATGCCGGAACCGATTACGTGCTTCGGTTTTTCGCGCCTAAAAATGCAGTACCTGAGGACCCGGTTACTGGAAATGTGCAAACGGAGCTAGTTCCCTTTTGGGCGGCGCGGTTGGGCAAAAAGCGCCGCAATGTGCGTCAATTATCAGCGCGCGGCGGGGTGATGGTGTGCGAAGACAATGGTGCGCGGGTTACGATTTCGGGGCAATGTGTACGTTTCCTTGAAGGTGAACTGACGCTATGATTCGGCGCGTCTGAGATCTTCCACCAGCAAACAAATGAGAAATAATAATGGCGTTGCGTAAGATCATTCTCACTTGCGCCGTAGCCCGCCCAACAGATAAATCACGGCAAATACTTTCACTATGACGAGGGATGATTGGCGAAAATATTGCTGCGAGTTCATCGGCACATTTAGCCTGGTGTTCTTCGCAGCCGGCGCGGTTGTGGTCGACGGTTTGGTAGGTGGGGGCCTTGGCATGATTGGTGCCGGGGTCATCTCAGGCTTGATAATCACCGTTGTGATTTACGCTTTTGGCCACATTTCGGGCGCCCACGTGAATCCGGCTCTCTCGCTCGCAGCAGTTTTGATCGGCCATTTGGATCGCCGCTTGTTGCCTGGATACGTCATTGCGCAGATGGCTGGCTCGGTGTTTGCTGGCATGTGCTTGCTGTGGGCTATTGGCAACTATAATAGCATGGGCGCCAATTTGCCGAATATCGAACTCGGGATATCTCCGGTTACGGCACTCCTGATCGAGTTGTTTCTGTCGTTTCTGCTGATGTGGGTGGTCGCTGGCGTTGGATTGGACAAGCGGGCGCACGGGCCATTTGCCGGGGTCGCCGTGGGTGCGGTGGTCGGTATCGAAGTTATGCTGTTTGGTGCTATAGCGGGTGCCGCGATGAACCCGGCCCGCGCCTTCGGCCCTTATTTCGCCATGGGTGATTTTAGCCATTACTGGATTTATGTGGTCGGGCCGTTTGTCGGAATGGCGCTCGGCGGAGTTACCTATCGCTTTACCCATGCCCTTGGCGGGCGCCCTGTGTGAGCTAGTTTCTCGGCTCGCATAAGAAAAACCGGAGCGTTTAGGCGTGCCCATCCCGGCCTAAGCTCTTGCCCCAATCAGCATAATGATGCTCGTCGGCCTCACTCGTGTCGGCCACCAGGCGGTCCAACGGCGCGGTGAAATCACCCTGCTTGAGGGCGCGCAGTTTGATTTTATAGTCCTGAATGCGCTTCAGCCCGGCGTCTACCAGGCTTGGTATGTCCGGGTTCATTTCTCCGAGCATGCTTGCCGTCACTTCCTTGCAAAGACGCGCGATCTCGCGTCCGGTCAGGCGCCCGGTGTCCGCAGCGAGGCGCGCATAAGATAGCGACCGGTGATCGACCGGTATGCCCTTGCCTTCAAGATGAATTCGGAATATGTCGGCGCGTGCTTCGGCGTTCGGGAGGTCTATTAAAATACGGCGTTCGAAACGTGAGAGCACAGCAGCGTCTAAATCCCAGGGGCGGTTGGTCGCACCAATTGTCATCACCAAATCACGCTTTCCCTTTTGCGCAAAGCCGTCAATTTCCGAGAGAATGGCAGCCAGCATTTGCTGGTGATAAAGCTGGCCTTCACCTCCGCGGCTCCTGCACAGCGCGTCAAACTCGTCGATGAAGATAATTGAAGGTCGCCCGTCTCGCGTAAATTTACGTGCGACGCGATAAAGGGTACTGATCAGCCGTCCTGATTCACCCACCCATTTGCTGACGATCTGACTCGCCTTGACGTTGAAAAAAGTGGCACTCAGCTTATTGGCAACCGCGCATGCAAGTAGCGTCTTACCGGTGCCGGGTGGGCCGTAGAACATGATGTTATTCCAGCCTTCGACCTTAACTCCTTCAGGTATTTTTGCCATGGCCAGGCCATAATGAAACTTCAGTTCTTTCTTTAATGTATCCAGGCCGCCGATGGTTTCCCAGTCGACTCGATTTGGACTGTCGTCGATGAGCAGTAATATTTGCTGCTCCAACGCATCGGCCTCTTCGTCGGAATAGGCGACCTCGTCCGCTTCGTGGTTTTCAACCGGCCTGACTCGCCCCGCATCCATGCCGCGATTGGACGTGAGGGCGCGGGCGCGTTGTTTGTATTCGGCCGCGCGCACGGTCATGGATTGTCGGGCGCCGGCGTCTTCCAGCATCTCGATCATTTGTTCAGCGAACTGTGCTGCCTTGTGGTAAGAGCGCGAGGCCTCTTCACTCTTGCCCACGGCCATGCGTGTATTCGCCTCCGTCAACATGCGGTCGATGGAGCGTTGCAGGGCGTCTGGACCTTGGCGATACATTTCGGGTAATCGATCAGATAGAGCGAGCGTCGATGAGCTGTTCGCTGACCTGAAATTCGTCACCGAATTGATAATCGACTCTCACAACGGGTTCCGCGTCGGATGATGTTACCTCCGTGGCGACTTTGTTGTATTCAAGAATCTTCAAAATCTGTTCTGCCTCGACGGCTTTGCGCAGCGCCACCATTATATTGATTACGGCAAGATCGTAGGCATTTACTAGACTACAAGTAGCGTTGATGCCGATGATTTCCTTATTCGCCGCCGCTCTCGCCTGCATCTCTCTACCCAAGATGGGAGAGGGGCCGTCTGCGGTTTGATCCGGACGGCCCAATCTTCCCTATCTACTTCTTAATGAGCCAACTTTGCGCGCGAGGGCGGCGCCTTCAGCTTCGGCGTTGTCGCTTTGTCCGGGCTATCGTGGTCGCGCGTCAAATATTCGACGTCGTCACGCAGCCCTTCCGGGTCGTTCACCCATTTGTCGTAAAATCCGAAGGGGTTGGTGGCATGGCCGCCGGGTTCTGACGTGAAACCCCGGTGGACGAGATTGTACAGGTGATTTTCCGCGGTCCAGTTACGCCGGGCATCGCGGATTGTTGTCAGCGAAAGCGTTGCGTAGGTCGCTTCGTCCGGGCCAGTACCGCATTCAGCCAGCACGCTGCCGTCGAAATCGACAATGTTGGAGTGGCCGAAATAGGAATAGACCAGATCGCGTCCGGCCATGTTGGCGACCGCGACATAGGCTAAGTTTTCCCACGCCCGGACCTGTGCGATCATACGCTGCTGTTCCTTGGACGGGTACATATACCCCTGGATGCGCACTACCAATTCAGCGCCTTTCATCACCGTGTCGCGCACAATTTCAGGCATGTTGCAGTCATAACAAATCGTGCCACCAATCATCAGGCCTTTGGGGCCCTCGGCCACGGCAGTCTCATGACCGGCAGTCCACGGCTCTTGCGGACACCACGGAAAAATCTTGCGGTAGGTCATGCAGACTTCGCCCTGGTCATTAATCATGATCAGTGTGTTGTAGGGGTTGAGGCCGTCCGGATGTTCTTCGCCCGTGAGTGAAAAAATGCCGAAGACCCCGGCCTTCTTGCAAGCTTCGGAGAATATCTGCACCTCGTCTCCGCCGATCGTGGTGGTCAGGTCGGACCATTTGATGGGATGGAAGCCTTGCGTCGTATATTCCGGAAAGACAATCAAGTCTAAGCCTGGATAGCCCCGTTTCATGCCTTCGATAAAGCCGGTGATACGCTTACAGTTATCAAGCACCTCAGCTTTGGTCTCTACCACCGGAACTTGATAATTAACGACTGCAACGCCAACCGCGTCATCGCTCGAGGAAATTGAACCTTGAGGCATAATTATTCTCCCTAACCCATGTGAAAATGCCAACTGTGGCACATTTGGAATATTCTAGCGGAGAGGTTAAAGGGGGCAGGGCTTTGCTTCAAGCGACGAAATTCCTCAAACCAAACATCTCTTATGCTTGCCAGTCGCGGCGGCTTGGACAATCTTTCTTATGCGAACACAACGAGGGTCGAAAATGCCTGTTGCAACGGCGCCAAAACCGCAAGACATTGCGTTCGAGGCCATCGAGGGTACGCACAAATCTAATCTTTTGCTGCTGTACGATCATGCGAGCAACAGTTTGCCAGATGGCTGGGATGGGCTTGGCCTTTCTCCGGAACGGCTGGAGCAACATATCGCCTGGGACATCGGCGCCGCCGCGGTTACCCGGCGCCTAGCACAACTGCTGGGCGCACCGGCGCTTCTGACCCGGTATTCGCTCATCAGCCTGCATGGCGGCGGCGAGCCTGAAAATCTACCGCATCGGGTTACTTAACACCTAAATCTCACTGAGGCTCAAAAACGAATTTCTGCTGCCAGATGACGTGTTCTGCTTCTTTATCGCAGGTGTCCACATAAAGCTCTTGCA
>CAYPSQ010000059.1:0-17086 GCA_964413115.1 uncultured Rhizobiaceae bacterium
AGCGCTGATCGTTGAAACGGATGCTCAAAAGACGCCATGCTGGCACCGGACAGCAAACTTTCGCGCGTGTTAAACGGGTAGGGTTTGGCGTGTAATAGAAAGCTGTGGTAACTCTCTATCAATGTTGCTTGTATCAGAAATTCGCAGAGATTATCGCGGATTGTGGCGAAGGAAGACGCGCTGTCCTCTATCGTGGTATCGGAGGATGCTGAAGCGGCCGCCATTTACGCAAAATTCCATTTTGTGCCGATGTATTTGCTAGCAAAGGTAAAAGCTCTTGAATCAGGTGGTCAAGAGGAATCGCCGGAGATCGAAAATTATCGTGGATGATAATAAAACATTATTGATTTTAGCTTCCGCCAGTGCGGCCCGGGCCCAACTTCTCCGCGGCGCTGGTCTGGCTTTCGAAATCCGGCCCTCCGATGTTGATGAAGATGAGTTAAAAACGGCGATGAAAGCCGAGGGCGCAGAGGCAACGGCAAGCGCGCTAGCTGAGCTGAAGGCGCGTCATGTGGCAAAGGAAGCACCAAGCTCTCTTGTAATCGGCGCAGATCAATTGCTCGATTGTAACGACCATTGGCTCGACAAAGCCCGCGACTCTGACGACGCTACCAAACAATTGCGGTTGTTGCGCGGCCAAGTTCACCGCCTGTTCACTTCGGTTTGCGTGGTCCAGGATGACACCTGCCTGTGGCGCTACATCGGTGCTCCTCGGTTAAAGATGCGCGACTTTTCTGATGGTTTCATCGCAAGCTATTTGGAGAGCGCCGGAGACGAGGCATTCGGCTGTGTCGGCGCCTATCGCCTGGAGGGTCTGGGTGCGCAGCTATTTGACAAAATTGAAGGCGATTATTTCACGATTCTGGGCCTCCCTCTGTTGCCGCTTCTTAAATTTCTACGCAGCCGAAGAATTGTCTCGGCATGATCAGCAGAGAAAAAACCTATCTTGCCGGTGTAATGGGATGGCCCGTGGCACATTCGCGTTCGCCCCTTGTGCACGGGTTTTGGTTGGACCACCATGGTATAGGCGGTGCTTATCTACCACTCGCGGTTCAGCCAGAAAGGCTGCAGGCTGCTCTTAACGGGCTGGCGGCTTTGGGCTTCAGCGGTTGCAACCTCACGATACCTCACAAAGTGGCGGCGCTGGATATGGTCGGCGAAATCAGCCCGCTAGCGGCGCGGATTGGTGCTGTGAATACCGTGACCGTAAAGAATGACGGCACGCTACACGGCGATAACAGCGATGCGTTTGGTTTTCTCGAAAATCTTCAAGCGGGTGCGCCAAAGCTCGACCTCGCTTCGGGCCCAACAATCGTGTTGGGCTCGGGTGGTGCCGCGCGCGCGGTGTGCGCTGGACTGTTACAGTCGGGTGTACCTGAAATTAGACTTTCGAACCGCACCATGGCGCGTGCCGAAGCACTGGCCACAAGTTTGGGCGCCGCGATTCATCCTTTACCGTGGGAGGAGCGCCATACGGCGCTGCAAGACGCCGTTCTTTTGGTCAACACGACTAGCCTCGGTATGACTGGCCAGCCGGGGCTAGAACTGGATCTTGCCTTGTTGCCGGAGTCTGCGGTGGTGAATGATCTTGTATATTCGCCGTTGACTACTGCGCTTCTCGCCGCGGCGCGGGAGTGTGGCAATGTCGTAATCGATGGACTCGGTATGTTGCTGCATCAGGCACGGCCGGGATTTGCCACTTGGTTCGGTGTTGAGCCGCAAGTCACGGCGGAGCTACGCACCTTCGTGGAAGCTGATTTGGCAGGCTAAAAAGATGATGATTCTTGGTCTCACTGGCTCGATCGGCATGGGCAAAAGCCGGGCGGCTCGGGCCTTTGCCCGCCAAGGCGCCATGATCTGGGATGCCGATGCTGCGGTGCATCGCCTGATGGCGTGTGGTGGCGCGGCAGTGACTCCAGTGACGGCGGAATTTCCCGAATCGCGCGTCGAAGAGAACGGTAGTGCTGCCGTGGATCGGACGATACTCGGAAAATTAGTGTTTCAGGAGAAAGCCGCGCTGTGTCGGCTGGAATCTATCCTGCATCCCTTGGTGCGAAGCGCGGAGCGCCGATTTCTCACTTCCGTTGAGAGCCGCCGCTGCCGGCTTGTGGTTCTCGACATACCCCTACTATTTGAAACCGGCGGCGAGAGGCGCTGTGATGCCACCGCCGCAGTATCCGCACCGGCGTTCGTCCAACGCGCTCGCGTTCTGGCGCGTCCGAATATGACCGTGAGCAAATATGAGGCGATATTAGCGCGGCAATTGCCTGATGAGGAAAAGCGCCGCCGTGCCGATTTTGTAATACGGACAGGCTTGAGCGAAAGGGTGTCTGAGGAAGCAGTCCGGCGCATCTCTGAAATTTTATCAACGCGCCGCGGCGCCCATTGGCCGTTGAGTTGGCCTGTCAAGGCGAGCTGAGATAAACTCAGTGAATTATGCGGGAAATTGTTCTGGACACCGAAACCACCGGTCTTGACCCGCTTCGCGGTGATCGCATCGTTGAGATCGGATGCGTCGAACTAGTTAATCATGTAGCTAGCGGGAACATCTTCCAGAGCTACATCAATCCCGAGTGCGACATGCCCGAAGGTGCCTACCGCATACATGGTTTGAGCACACAGTTTCTTGCCGACAAGCCAGTATTCGCCGCCGTCGCGGATGACTTTCTTGCCTTTGTGGCGGACGATAGGCTGGTTATCCACAATGCTGGCTTTGACCTTGGCTTTCTGAACGCCGAATTGGAAAAATTGGGAAAACAGCCTTTTCCGGCAGTGCGGGCGATTGACACGGTGTCGCTGGCGCGTCGCAAAAACCCAGGCGCACCCGCTAGTCTTGATGCTCTCTGCCGACGCTTCGATATTGACAATTCAGAGCGTACCAAACATGGGGCCCTGCTTGATGCAGAATTGCTTGCCGAGGTTTATTTGGAGTTGATCGGCGGTCGGCAGGCGGCGCTTGCTTTGTCCACCGATCAGGCTAGGCAGCCCAGTAACGAAGGTGAAGCTCATAACAATGATGCTAAATCACCGCGCCCACATGAACCGAGCAACGAAGAAAAAGCAGCGCACGCGTCCTTTATTGCGACTCTCGATGATCCGATCTGGAATAGTTGAGGTGCTGCTGGTCTTAAACACCGGCGGTCTAGGCGCCGCTATTCGACGATAGAGATTGTTGTTGCTGACGGTAGAGCGCCGTGAAATCGATGGGATTAAGCATGAGCGGCGGAAATCCTCCATCCCGTGTGGCGTCGGACAGGACCCGCCGCGCGAACGGAAACAGCATACGCGGACATTCGACTAGAAGCACTGGCTGTAAGGACTCTTTAGGCACACCGAGGACCCGACAGACCGCGGCGTATGTAAGATCCAGCATGAATAGGGTGGTTTGCCCATTCTTTCCGCTCGCCGTGATATGCAGAGCTACTTCGTAGGAATCATTCTGTAGCAGTCGCGCCTGAACTTCGACATTGACCTGGATATCGGGCGCGTTTGCTCCCGCGACCAGACTACCTGGAGCGCCGGGATTTTCAAACGATAGGTCCTTAACATATTGGGACTGAATGCCAATTTGGGGCGCCGCGCTGGCTTGTGCGGCTGATGCAGCCGTGCTTTCGGCATTTGAATCCACTGCCAGCGCGTCTTCTGTTAGTCCACCTAATGTTGGTTTTTTTGTGTCCGCGCCGTTGTCCTCAGCCGCGGGGGTTTTTTCTTTATCGCTCATCGCTGAATACCTTTCGTCAAATTATGTCAAGTCGGCAGGGTTTTCCCGGCGCGCCACGGAAATGCTTGGGCAAGAGAGACTAACATACTCGGCGTCTTATTCTTTATCGATACGCGTCGGTTGGTCCCCGGGCTGGCCAGTCGAATCGCCCGGGCTCTGTGAGCCGCTGATATCCTCGAATTTCCCATCGATAACCTTACTGGCGTCGTCGCCTCCGTGACCCGCAGGCCGGTATTTGCTGCGTAATCGCGAGCGAATGGCGAGTAAAAGCAGGCCTAGAACCAGGCGGCGCAGGAACGGGATGAGTAACAGCGCACCGAAGACGTCGGTAATGAAGCCGGGAATAAGCAATAACAGCGCCGCCACCACAAGCACCGCGCCCTGTGCCATTTCCGCCACCGGCATCTCTTGGCGCGCCACTTGTTCACGCGCACGTTCTATCATTTGCTGGCCTTGATATCTCAGGATACCGCCGCCGACTATAGCGGTTCCGAAGATCATCGCGATGGTCGGCCAGGTTCCAATTTCCCGGCCCACTTTGATAAACAGATATATTTCGGCGACCGGAATAGCGAGGAAGGCGAGAAGAGGGGCCATGGCAGAGCTTGCGATTTCCTTAGCGAAGGTCTATTTGTTGCATAGTCAAGGCACGCCGCATTATGTACTGCGTTAAGCTTTGGTTATATAAGGCGCCCTAACCAAATAGGGGCGTGACAAACGCGATGCCCGTTCATTGGCTGAATTTGTGAGCTGGGCGCTCAGGCAAGAGTAAGGGAATATGTCTGACGGGTTCCAATATTTCGACATAATATTTTTCGCGCTGATCGCGGTATTCGTTATTTTGCGGCTGCGCAGCGCGCTCGGCCGGCGCACGGGGCAGGAACGTCAGCGCCCAAGCGATGTCTTCTCGCGCTCGACCGGACCCGAAGAGCAGAAAACCGGCAAGGTTATTCATCTGCCGGGTCATGGAGATGAATCCGAAGACGATTTGTTTGAGAAGGAATTATCGGATATTGGCGAACGTGAAGCATCCCGACCCGACTTGAAACAGGATGAAACCGAAGATATTCGCGCGGGCCTGATGCGCATTCGAATGGCTGATCCAGAGTTTAGCCCGCGCCAGTTCGTGATCGGCGCCAAAGCGGCCTTCGAAATGGTTGTTGAAGCCTTTGCCGCAGGCGATACTGCAACCTTGCGACCGCTACTTGGTGATGATGTTTATGACGAGTTTGCCGATGTCATCCGGGCGCGTATCGCCGCCAAGGAAAGTGTCGAGACGACGATCGTCTCACTTGATTCCGCTGACATCGATGCCGCTGATCTAAGAGGTAGCACGGCCCGGCTGACAGTTCGCTTTCGCAGCCAGCAGATGACCGTCACCCGGGATGAGAATGGCGAGACAGTGGAGGGCGAGCCCGAATCCGTAGTGAGGGTGGTCGATTTGTGGACGTTTGCACACAACACGCGCTCTAGCGATCCGACCTGGGCGTTGATCGAGACCCGTACGCCTGACTGAGCTCGACAGTGCCGCGCGCTGTCTTGGCTAATTACTCTACATGGGCAACTTGGGCCGCTCTCGTTTCAACGCTTGTATTCTTCGCCGCTTGTGCGCCGCTTGTGATACCCGAAACAGAACCTGAGCCGCCGCTCGCCGCCCGGTTCCACCTGCGCGCCGCATCGTTCACTGAATTACCTGGCTGGGGCGTTGACCAGCAGGGCGATGCCTTAAAGGCGTTCCACCGTTCCTGCGATAAGATGTTGCGGCGCGCCGCCGCCGGCGGCCTCGGTGGAATTATTCCCGGCAACGCCGGCGCTTGGTATGGTGTATGCAAAGCAGCCAGTGCGGGCGATACGCGGGATCACCAGGCGGCGCGGCTGTTTTTTGAGGATTGGTTCCAGCCCTACGCAGTGCTTAATAATGGTCGCGAAATGGGCCTGTTTACCGGCTATTTCGAACCCGAATTGCGGGGCTCGCTGACGCCTGGGGACGGCTATGACATCGCGCTTTACCGACGACCTGACGATCTGGTTACGGTATCTCTTGGGCGCTTCCGCGAGGCTATGGCGGGCGAGCGCATTGCTGGGCGTGTGGTTAATGGCGCGCTCCTGCCCTATCCCACCCGGGCGGAGATAGAGGCCGGCGCGCTTGTCGGGCAACTCCTCGAGCTGGTTTGGGTGGACAGCGCGGTGGATGCGTTTTTTCTACATATTCAGGGCTCGGGCCGGGTTCGCTTGAAAGGCGGTGGAGCGCGGCGCGTTGCCTATGCCGCCAGCAACGGCCAACCCTATCTTGCCATTGGCCGTAGCCTGGTTGAACGCGGTACCCTGGCGTGGGAAGAGGTAACCATGCAGTCGATCCGTGCCTGGCTGGAAGCCAACCCAGCTGAGGCGCCCGCTGTCATGCAGGAAAACAATTCCTTTGTATTTTTTCGCTGGTTAGACGGCAAAGCGACTGAGCTCGGGCCAATAGGAGCGCAAGGCGTGCCGCTCCTTGCTGGGCGCTCACTCGCGGTGGATCGCAAGTTTCTTCCGCTAGGCGCGCCGCTGTGGTTGGAAGCAGCCGCACCTGATGGCAACCCGTCGCTGCCTGATCAAATGTTACGCCGTCTCATGGTTGCCCAAGATACCGGTAGCGCGATCCGCGGCCCCGTGCGGGGTGACGTATTTTGGGGAACCGGACGCGACGCCGGCGAAATTGCCGGGCGCATGAAACATCGGGGCCGGTATTGGCTGCTCCTGCCACGAGACCTCGACGTTCAGGCTTTGGTCAACTAATCTCGCGCCGTTCGCCCGGAGGAAAGCGAGATTATGAGTGAAAAACCTGAGCGCGGCACCCTTAGAGTAGGCTTGTTCGTTACCTGCCTTGTCGATCTATTCCGCCCCAGCGTCGGTTTCGCAGCGGCCAAGCTGCTTGAAGATGCGGGCTGTATCGTTGAAGCGCCGCGTGCGCAAACCTGTTGTGGCCAGCCAGCGCATAACTCGGGCGATAGCCGGAATACCAGGGCCATAGCTCGCCAAGTGATCGAAGCTTTCGAAAAGTTTGACGCTGTGGTGGCGCCGTCCGGCTCGTGCGCCGGGATGATCAAGCAACATTATCCCTTGCTGTTCACAGGCGACCCCGCTTGGCGTCCGCGGGCTGAGGCGCTCGCAATCAAAACATTCGAGCTAATATCGTTTCTTACCGATGAGCTAGACGTAAAGGCTGTGGCGGCAGAGTTCGACGGCAGTGTCACCTATCATGATTCCTGCGCTGGCCTGCGTGAGCTCGGCGTGCAGGAACAGCCGCGTCGGCTGTTAGCGACCATCCAAGGATTGCAGCTGAAGGAGCTACCGGGTGCCAATGTGTGCTGCGGATTTGGCGGAACCTTTTGCATCAAATATCCGGAAATATCGACCCGCATGGTTAGCGACAAAGTGGCCGATATAGCTGATACTGGTGCCACCACATTGTTGGCTGGAGATCTGGGCTGCCTCTTGAACATGGCCGGCCGGTTGACCCGCGAAGGCCGGGGAGTAAAAACACGCCATGTTGCCGAAGTACTCGCTGGCATGGCGGACGGCCCGGCGATCGGCGAAACTGCCGCGCCAATCCGACGAGCCCGGTAAGCGGGTTGAATCCAAGATGCAATCGACCAGCCACGATTTTATTGCCCGCGCTCAAAAAGGCCTCGTAGACAACGATCTACAGGACGCCCTAGCACGCTTTCGAACTGGCTTTTCGGTCAAGCGGTCTGAGGCCGCCGCGCGCCTGCCGGAGTTCGAGGCACTGCGCGACAAGGCAGTGGAGATAAAAAATCATACGCTTGAGCATCTTGATTTTTATCTTGAGCGATTCGCCGACAAGGTCGAAGAAAGTGGCGGTTTAGTCCATTGGTGCGTGACACCTGAAGACGCGCGCCAAACGATTTTAAATATCTGCCGGGCCAATGATGCGAAAACCGTCACCAAATCCAAATCGATGATTGGCGAGGAGATCGCTCTTAATTCGTTTCTTGAATCCAACGATATCGAGCCGATCGAAACCGATCTCGGCGAATATATTGTTCAGCTTGCGGGCGAATATCCGAGCCATATCATCGCCCCCGCTGTTCATAAAACCAAGGACCAGGTTGCCGATCTTTTCTACGAACAGCATAAGGACCAAGGCGCTACCAAACGGCTGGAAGAAGTCGACGAGTTGGTGGACGAGGCCCGCGCTATGTTGCGCCATCGTTTCATTGATGCCGATGTGGGCATTACTGGCGCCAATTTTCTCGTTGCCGAGACTGGCACGACCGCCATCGTCACCAACGAAGGCAATGGAGATCTAACGCAAATATTGCCGCGCGTGCATATAGTGCTCGCCACCCTGGAGAAAGCGGTGCCCACGCTCGATGACATGAGCACGCTCTTGCGCGTACTGGCGCGCTCTGCCACCGGACAGGAATTCTCGACCTATACTACTCTCTCGACCGGACCGAAACGGCCAGGGGACCTCGACGGGCCAGAGGCGTTCCATGTCATTCTGCTCGACAATGGCCGCAGCCGCATGCTTGGCTCCGAGTTCCGTGAGGTGCTGCGCTGTATCAAATGTGGCGCTTGCATGAACCATTGCCCAGTTTACGGCTCGATCGGCGGCCATGCCTATGGCTGGGTTTACCCCGGCCCGGTGGGTGCTGTACTGACGCCGAATCTAGTGGGCCTGAAAGAAGCCCATCATCTGCCAAATGCTTCAACTTTTTGTGGCCGCTGCGAAGACGTATGTCCAATGCGTATACCGCTCCCCGGCCTGATGCGTCGCTGGCGTGAAAAGGAATTTGACGCCGGTTTACAAGCGCCGCGCTATCGTCTGGGATTGGCATTGTGGGCCTGGTTGGTGCGCCATCCCACCAGCTACCGGCTAAGCAGTGCTGCGTTGAGCTCTGCGCTGCGCCTGCTCGGTGCCCGGCGTGGCCGCATCGCCCGTTTGCCGTTCGCTCGTGGTTGGACGATGGGTCGCGATATGCCAGCACCAGAGGGCGGATCATTTCACTCTAAATGGCGTCGCCGGGGCCGCGTATGAGTGTTAAGACGACAGAGAACGAAGCGAACGAAACTGCCAAAGGGCGCGAGCGCGTTCTTGGCGCGCTCCGGAGCAGCCTCGGGCGGGACGAACTGCCAGCGGCAGTACGCGCCGAATTAACGGCACGTCTTAGATCGCCCAAGAGTAACTTAATTCCGGCCCGCAGTGATGGCTCTACCGTTGACCAAGTGGCACTTTTCACCGATATGGCAGAAGCCGTGCAGGCGAGCGTAGTGCGTGTGCCGGATGATGCCGATGTGCCGAACGCGGTGACGGTATATTTGGCTCAGAACAACCTTCCAAGCGATATGGTGATGGCGCCGGATGCCGCGCTGGATCGTTACCCTTGGGCGACACGGCCGATGCTCAACATGCGCCGCGGCCATGCAATAGACACGGATCAGGTGAGTGTAACTGGCGCTGACATGGCGTTCGCTGAGACCGGCACGCTGATGCTAACGTCAGATGCGACGCGGCCCTCGACGCTGAATTTCCTGCCTGAAAATCACATTGTTGTGCTGCGCGCGGAACAGATCACAGGCGCTTATGAAGAAGGCTGGCGCCGCCTGCGCGCTGACGGCGAGGACGGCGCCTTTATGCCGCGCACGGTCAATCTGATTACCGGGCCGTCGCGAACCGGTGATATTGAACAGTGTCTCCAGCTTGGCGCGCATGGCCCCCGGCGTTTACATATCATCATTGTTGACCAGTGAGAGCCAGGGCTATGGCGTATAAACGCTCCATCAGTCGCGAAGAGGAATCACTATGGCGTCAGGTGACCGGTGACGTCGAACCTATGGATTCGCCCCCGCCCAAAATATCTAATACGCAGCCAGCTTCGGATAAGGTCAAGAAACCAAACCGGCTGCCCACTAAAGTAGCAACCACCGCGCCGCCGTCCGCCCCACCAACTCCACCGGTCGCGACGATCAGGGCCAAACAGCACACCGAATTGGTGCCCGGTAAACCCACCGGTCTTGATAAGCGCAATGCCCAGCGCTTGAAGCGGGGCCAGCTACGCCCCGAAGCACGGGTCGACCTTCACGGTATGACCCAATCGCAAGCGCACGCGGAATTGAATACCTTTATCGCCAAATGCCGGATGGCCGATTGTCGCACAGTACTAGTAATCACTGGCAAAGGCTCGGTGCGAGAAGGCGGGGTGTTACGCCGCATGGTGCCGCATTGGCTCAATCAGCTGCCGCTCCGAGAGATGGTGATTGCCATCGAACAGGCAACGCCCCGCGATGGTGGTACCGGCGCCTATTACTTGTTGCTGCGCCGCCGACGCTAGGGGGCGTGCGGGCAAACATGAGTTGGGTGGAGCGTGTTAAGGAGAAGGCCCGGGCGCTCAAGGTCGAGGTGCACGCCTTGTGGTTTGTCTTTCGCCATCCCGCTACACCGTGGACGGCTAAAACCATCCTGATCGTTGTGCTGCTTTACGCCGCAAGCCCGATCGACATCATCCCTGATTTCATACCGTTATTCGGTATGCTTGATGACATCGTGATCATCATCGCCGGGCTGTGGCTAGTGCGCCGTCTGATACCCGCAGCGGTGATGGCGGAGTGTCGCGAAAAGGCGCGCACTGTAGACCGTGAAGGTGGCCTGATCCGAAGTTTTTTTCGTGATGAGTAGCTGCCGCGCTACAAAATAAACTTGCTGAGGTCGGTGTCCTTGGCGAGGTCGGCGACGCGGCTTTCGACATATTCCTTGTCGATGGAGATGGTGTCGCCGCTGCGGTCGGTGGCCTCAAAACTAATCTCTTCCAACAACTTTTCCATCACCGTATGGAGGCGCCGCGCGCCGATATTCTCGACCGCCCGATTCACCTCGGCGGCGAGGTCAGAAATGGTGTTGATGGCGTCGTCGCTAAACTTAAGAGTGACTTTCTCGGTACCGAGAAGCGCCACATATTGCCGGATAAGACTATTGTCAGGCTCGGTCAGAATGCTTTTCAGATCATCCCGGGTGAGCGCCTGCAATTCTACCCTGATAGGCAGGCGGCCCTGGAGTTCAGGCAGCAAATCAGCCGGCTTTGCGAGGTGAAACGCGCCTGATGCGATGAACAATATATGATCAGTGGTGATAGTGCCGTGTTTGGTCGCCACGGCGGTCCCCTCAATTAAGGGCAGAAGATCCCGCTGGACACCTTCCCGGCTGACATCAGCGCCCATACGGTCGGAGCGGGCGCAAATTTTATCGATCTCGTCGATAAAGACGATTCCATTGTTAGCCGCGTTTTCGAGTGCGATGCGCACCACTTTGTCTTGATCTAAAAGGCGGTCGCTCTCTTCATCGATCAGCACATCGTAGGATTCTGACACCGTCATGCGCTTGGACTTCTTTTGATCTCCCATTGCTTTGCCAAGGATTTCGCCGATATTGACCATGCCCATTTGAGCACCCGGCATACCGGGAATATCGAAAGTGGGAAGCGATCCACCGGCGTTCTCGGAGACCTCGATATCGACCTCTTTGTCTGCCAACTCACCGTCGCGTAGTTTGGCGCGGAATTTTTGCCGCGTCTCTTTGCCCGCGTTCTTGCCGACCAGCGCATCCAACACTCGTTCCTCAGCATGTAGCTCGGCTTTGGCCGTGACTTCCTTGCGCATTTGTTCGCGCGTCATGTGGATGGAGATTTCCACCAAATCACGCACTATCTGTTCTACATCGCGCCCGACATAGCCGACCTCAGTAAATTTAGTTGCCTCGACCTTGAGGAACGGAGCTTGTGCAAGGCGCGCCAGGCGGCGCGCGATCTCGGTCTTGCCTACACCGGTTGGGCCGATCATCAGGATGTTCTTGGGCAGGACTTCCTCGCGTAAATCTTCCGGCAGTTGGTGGCGCCGCCAGCGGTTTCGCATTGCAATGGCGACGGAACGCTTGGCATCATTCTGTCCAATGATGAAACGGTCGAGTTCGGAAACGATTTCGCGCGGGCTAAAACTAGTCATTCGGGTAATTTCTCCACCACCAGGGCCTCGTTGGTGTAAACGCAGATATCCGCGGCAATCGCCATCGCCTTACGCGCCACCGCCTCGGCGTCGAGGCCTTCCATATCGATCAGGGCGCGCGCTGCGGCGAGGGCGAAATTACCACCTGAGCCGATGGCGATCATGCCGTCCTCGGGTTCGAGCACATCGCCGGTGCCGGTCAGCACCAAAGATATTTCGGTATCGGCAACCGCCATCATTGCTTCGAGGCGGCGCAAGTACCGGTCGGTGCGCCAATCCTTGGCGAGTTCAACGCTGGCGCGCATAAGCTGGCCGGGATGCTGCTCAAGCTTTGTTTCAAGGCGCTCGAACAAGGTGAAGGCATCTGCCGTTGCACCGGCGAAGCCGGCAATGATGCTGCCGCCGCCGAGCCGCCTTACTTTACGCGCGTTGGATTTGATTACCGTTTGGCCGAGAGTCACCTGACCGTCGCCGGCGACGACGACGCTGTTACCCTTGCGTACCGACAAAATGGTTGTGCCGTGCCAAACGGCGAGATCGGATTGATTTTTGCTGATGGCTCTCTCCCTTGTGGCGCTACTTCTCGGCTTGTTTTCTCGCTGTGGCCTACTGTGGCCAGCGCCCCTGTTCCAACCATGTGGTGATAGGCCGCGTCGGGTCAAGGGCGCGAGACCATTCCGCGAAAAGGGCGCTAGATCAATAGAAAAGCTTGTGTGGGGTCAAGAGGTCAAGAGTCTGGCGAATTTCACCGGTTCTTGCTACAAGAGCGGCCAGCTATGCCAAAATTCTTGGCCCCCAGGCCCTCAAATAGAGCAACCGCGCCATGAAGCAGCCTTCGCGCATCGCCCGTGTGGAACGGGTCACAAAGGAAACCAGCATCACCGTCGATATCAATCTCGATGGTGAAGGAACCTATGATGTGGCCACGGGAATCGGTTTTCTCGACCATATGCTGGAGCAATTGTCGCGTCACAGCCTGATTGACCTGAGTGTCAAGGCTAAAGGCGACCTCGACGTGACCTTTCACCACACCACCGAGGACGTCGGCATCGCGGTCGGTGAAGCGGTCAGCAGAGCTCTGACCGATCGGCGCGGCATTCAGCGCTATGGTAGTGCCTTCATCCCGATGGACGAAGCTTGCGTGCGCGTCAGCCTCGACATCAGCAACCGGCCCTATCTGATATGGCGGGTAGAATTCGCCCGCCCACGGCTTGACGATATGGACACCGAGCACTTCAAGGAGTGGTTCCAAGCCTTCGCCCAGGCAGCTGGCATTACCCTGCATGTCGAATGCCTCTATGGGGATAATAGTCACCACATCGTAGAGGCCTGTTTTAAAGGGCTGGCGCGCGCCCTGCGCGAGGCAATTTCGCTAGACTCGAGAGCGGCTCTACATATTCCGTCCACCAAGGGTACGCTCGGCGGAAAGGTCGAGGCTTGAGGGCGCGATGCGGTATTTCACGGTCCACATTCCGTCTGGGCTGAACCAAGGCCTGCCGGCGGAGGGTACTCCATCACACGCCAGGCAGGTGTTGGGTGCTGCGCTGTTTGTGCGCGAGGGGTTCAGCTGGCCGGCATTTTTCTTTTCCATTCCATGGGCTATCTCCAACGGCTTATGGTTCTCGGCATTGGCTATGGCGGCAGCCCTATCTGTGATTATCGGCCTCCCCGAGATTTTTTCCCTGGATTGGGTAAGCTGTACGGTTCTGCTGATCGGCTATGCGTTGTTTTGCGGTTTCAACGGCAATGATTGGCGCCGCCTTGGCCTGGATCAGAGTGATTGGGATCTGCTCGGCGTTATTGTTGCGCGCGACCGCGGACATGCCTTGATCCGCTTTGCCCACCAATTGAGCAACGACGTTGAAGATGAATCCGATGTGTCGGCAGCGAAGGTACCGGGCTTGTCCTCAATAGGCCCCCGGCTTGATTTTGGCCCAAGCCCTGGCTTCTGGTCTTGACCGGGGGCCCGCGGCGATGACGGTCGTCATTATTGATTATGGCTCAGGCAATCTACGTTCCGCCGCCAAGGCCTTTGAACGTGCTGCCAGCGCTGCAGGCCCTAAAATCCAAGTGACCAGCAGCGCCGCGGATGTTTCGCGCGCGACGCGCATCGTGTTGCCCGGCGTCGGCGCCTTCGCCGATTGCAAACGTGGTGTTGAGGCGCTGCCTGGCATGCGGAGTGCTCTCGAAGAAGCGGTAATTAGACGCGGCGTTCCGTTTCTCGGCATCTGCGTCGGCATGCAATTGATGGCGCGATTTGGCTTTGAGAACGGCAAACATGAAGGTTTCGGCTGGATTGACGGCGAGGTCGTCGCCTTGGCGCCGGACAATGGCCTCAAAGTGCCGCATATGGGCTGGAACGATCTTTTCCTTGCCGCGCCTGGCCATGCAGTGCTGGACGGCCTAGACAGCAGAACTCATGTATATTTCGTACACGGCTATCACTTGCGCTGCGCTAAGCCTGCTGAGGTCATCGCCACGGTGGCGTATGGCGAGGCGCTCACCGCAGTGGTCGGGCGCGACAACATGATCGGCACGCAGTTTCATCCGGAGAAAAGCCAGCAGGCGGGACTTCGATTGATAGCAAATTTTCTCACCTGGCGGCCATGATCTGGAACGCGGTGTGACGGCGGAAGTGGCAGTCAGAAAAATTACCAAGCTGAGCAAGCGCGCGCTCAGCGAGCTTTGCGATGCGGCCTCGGAAGCAATCCGCGATGGCGCCGGGTTTGGCTGGCTGCGCCCGCCGCCGGCGCAGGATTTCGAGCGCTATTGGCGCGGTGTCGTATTGGTGCCGGAGCGCACCCTTTTCGTCGGTCGGCTCGACGGCGTCATCGGTGGCTCGGTTCAACTGGTTTCGCCGCCACCGCAAAAAGAAGCTTGGGCCTTCGCCTGCCTGATCGATACTCATTTCGTCGCCCCCTGGGCGCGTGGCCATGGCATGGCCCGCGCACTTCTTGAGCAAATTGAGGTAGAGGCGCGTGCGCAGAATTTCGATGTGATGAATTTGTCGGTGCGGGAAACCCAAACCGCAGCGGTGCATCTTTACGAAGCGCTGGGCTTTAAGCGCTGGGGAACGCACCCAAAATATGCCCTGGTCGATGGCAAGACCATCGCTGGCCACTATTACTACAAAGAATTATGATTCTTTATCCGGCGATTGATCTAAAGGACGGCGAGTGCGTCCGTTTGATGCAGGGTGAGATGGCCCAAGCCACTGTGTTTTCCGACGATCCGGCCGCTCAGGCGCGCAGCTTCGCCGCTGCTGGCTTCGCCTGGATTCATGTGGTTGATCTCAACGGTGCCTTTGCCGGCCGGCCGGTAAACGGCGCTGCTGTTGATGCCATACTCGGCGCGGTGACCATCCCGCTGCAGCTGGGCGGTGGAATTCGCGACATGGCTACTATCGACTATTGGTTCGCGCGCGGTGTCGCGCGGGTAATCCTCGGCACCATCGCCTTGCGCAACCCTGACCTGGTGCGCACCGCCTGCCGGACGCATCCGGGCCGCATAGCAGTCGGGATCGATGCCCGTAACGGGCGCGTTGCGGTCGAAGGTTGGGCGAAAACCTCTAAAACAGAGGCGCCCGATCTGGCGCGATCCTTTGAGGATGCTGGCGTCGCGGCAATTATCCATACGGATATCGGGCGCGACGGCGCCATGCAGGGGCCGAATGTCGCAGCCACTGCTGCCCTTGCCCGACAAATCACCACGCCGGTCATTGCGTCGGGCGGGGTCTCGTCTCACGCTGACCTGGAAGCGCTAAAGGCGGAAGAAGCGGCCGGTATCGGTGGTGTGATTTGCGGCCGCGCGATTTATGATGGGCGCATCGACCCGGCCGTTGCATTAGCCATGCTCGGAGCTTGAACCTGGCCTGATCAATGCTGAAAATGCGCATCATCCCTTGCCTCGACGTGCATGACGGGCGCGTCGTCAAAGGCATCAACTTTGTCGATTTAGTTGATGCCGGCGATCCCGTGGAGCAGGCTACCGTCTATGACGCGCAAGGCGCCGACGAGTTATGCTTCCTCGATATCACCGCTACTCATGAGGGGCGTGAGAGCATGTATGACGTGATCCGGCGCACCGCTGAGGTCTGCTTCATGCCGCTCACCGTCGGTGGTGGCGTGCGTACAACCGAGGATGTACGGAAATTGCTTCTGGCCGGTGCCGACAAAGTGTCTATCAACACGGCGGCAGTTAGCCATCCAGAATTTGTCACCGCTGCGGCGGAGAAGTTTGGCCGGCAATGCATTGTCGTAGCGATCGATGCGAAACGGACTGGGTCTGGGCGCTTCGAAATATTTACCCATGGCGGGCGCGAGCCAACTGGGATCGATGCGATCTCCTGGGCGAGGCGCATGACCGAATTAGGTGCAGGCGAGATCTTGCTCACCTCGATGGACCGCGATGGCACTAAGCAGGGCTTCGATATCGAACTTACGCGCGCCGTGGCCGATGCGGTCGGCGTGCCGGTTATCGCCTCGGGCGGCGTCGGCACGCTTGATCATCTGATCACCGGCATTAATGAAGGTCATGCCACCGCCGTGCTCGCCGCCTCTATCTTCCATTTCGGCGAATACACCATTGCTGAAGCCAAGGCCCATATGCGTGCCGCCGGCATAGCTATGCGTTGATACGGGCCGTGTAACAACTTATCCATAGGGGCGAGTCAGATGCAGGAGACAGCTATGGCCGATAGTGATTCGGTTCTTGACGAGCTTTACCGCGTGATCGAGAGTCGCAAGAGCGGCGACCCCGAGCAATCCTACACGGCGAAAAAGTTTGCTAAGGGCACGGACCATATCGCAAAAAAAATTGGTGAGGAAGCGACCGAAGTTGCTATCGCGGCAGCGCGGCGCCAGCGTGGCGAAATTGTTTCGGAAAGCGCTGATCTGTTGTTTCACCTGCTGATTTTGTGGGCCGATCAGGGCATCCGACCTGACGAAGCGCTCGATGCGCTGCGCGCGCGACGCGGCGTCTCTGGCTTGGATGAGAAAAAATCCCGCACCTGATTGAAGGCCAAGAATTGGGGAGGCATGAGATGAGCTACCAGCCCGACAACATATTCGCCAAGATCTTACGTGGCGAGATTCCCAACGACACCGTCTATGAAGATGAAGAAGTACTGGCCTTCCACGATATTGGCCCGCAGGCGCCGGTGCATGTGCTGGTAATTCCCAAGGGAAAATATGTTTCGCTCAGCGATTTTACGCGTGATGCTCCGGTGGAAACTGTCGGACGGTTTTTTCAAAAAGTTGGAGAGATCGCGCGTCAATTGGGCGTCGATGGCGATGGCTATCGGGCAGTCGCCAACATTGGCCAGAATGGCGGCCAGGAAGTGCCGCACTTTCATATACATATTTGTGC
>CAYPSQ010000060.1:0-16884 GCA_964413115.1 uncultured Rhizobiaceae bacterium
CTTACGCCAGTTGGTGGGAAGCGCAGAACGCCACGCCCACGCCATTTTCGTCGACCACCGGGACGCCCTCCTGCGGCCCGCCTAAATGTAATTAGACAGAGTCACGTTGAGCGGCGGGCAAGTCTCGGTCATTCTGGCTAGACTGTAGTGTAGCAAGGAGATAGCCGGGTGACGATCGCAGTCGGATTGGGCTTTATGGATTTTCCGTTTTCCTCGGCGAACGCCTATTGGCGCTGGGTAGAGATGTGTGAGGACGGCGGCGTGGATTCGGTGTGGCAGACTGACCGGTTGGTGTCCGAAAAACCGTTTCTCGAGTGTATGAGCGCCATGGCAGCGCTTGCCGGTGCCACCAAACGGCTAAAATTCGGCATGAATGTGGTTTCAGTTGGTCTACGAGACCCGCTTCTCCTTGCTAAGCAATGCGCTACCATCGACATGCTCAGCAGCGGGCGCCTCCTGCCCGGCTTCGGCATCGGTAATATCCGCGCCGCCGATTGGCTTGCTACCGGCGCCGATACGGAAGGCCGCGGTCGGCGTAGCAATGAGGCGCTGGAGATCATCGCACGTCTCTGGGTCGAGGAGTCGGTTGATTTCGAGGGTGAATTTTACTCCTACAAGAACGCCATGATCTCGCCCAAGCCGGTGCAGAATCAATTACCGATGTGGCTCGGCGGCGCAAGCAAACCAGCGATCCGCCGGACCGCCCGCTTCGGCACTGGCTGGCAGGCGGGCCTGGAAACAGCCGACGAGGTCGCCGCCATCATCCCCGCCATCAAGCTTGCTCTTGAAGAAGAAGGTCGGACGATCGATCACGATCATTATGGTGCCGCCTTCTCCTATCGCTTCGGCGCCTGGGGCGACGCCCCGGTGCAGGCGACTGCGGCCTTCTTCCGCGACCGCTTGTCACGCGAGCCCGAGCCGCGCATCGTCGCCGGCGGCGTGGAACAAATCATGGCCCGCCTGCAGGATTACATCGCCGCCGGTGCATCCAAATTTATCCTTAGCCCAATCGGCGACGGCGACTCGGAGATCTTCTCTCAGACCGAACGCCTGATCGCCGAAGTCCTGCCTGAAGTGAAGAAACTCAGCGGCTAGGACGGGAGGGTTGGCTGCGCTGCGTTCCCTTCCCCGGCACAAGCCTAATGTGCTTCGGCAGCTGAAGCGCCAAGGGTTCAGCCAGGGCCTGGGGACCGGATCGATAGCTGCCACCACGGCTGCGCAGAACTGACCGCCATTTGGAACCAAAAATATGGATTGTTCCGGTCAGGCGGCAGGCCGATAGATTTCGTCCATTTAGCCCTGTAGATGATCGGTCTTTACGGCTACTGAAGTTTTTTAACGTTAGTCCGATTATCTTCGCGCGATTGTGGCATTTGCTGCAGGTACACGTCGCGCTGCCCTATCAGAAGCGGAGCGCCTTGACCTGAACAATATTGGGAATTCCCCGCAATTGGTTGAGAACTTGCTCGCTAACATCGCTATCGACTGAAATCAGGCCGATGGCATCGCCGCCGGCCGCGGCGCGGCCGAGATTGAACGTGGCGATGTTTACTTCTGCCGCGCCGAGTACTAGGCCAATGCCACCAATTAGACCCGGCTTGTCGTCATTGGTGAAGTAGAGCATATGCGGGCTTAACTCGGCTTCGATCTTGATGCCTTTAATCTCGACGATACGCGGCTTATCGCCGGCGATCAGCGTCCCGGCGATCGAGCGCTGTTGGCGCTCGGTAACGATGGTGAGGCGAATCAAGATTTGATAATCCTCAGCCTGATCGCGCTTCACTTCGCGCACGTCTATACCGCGTTCCTTGGCGATAAGCGGCGCGTTCACTGCATTCACTGAATCCAATAGCGGGTGTAGCAGCCCCTGGAGCATAATGGCGGTAAGTGGCTGGCAATTGAGCGCCGCCGCAGCACCTTCATATTCAATGGTTGCTCCTACTAGGCCAGTCTCCGTCAACTGCCCGGCGAACGAACCGAGCTGTTCGGCAAGGCGCATATAGGGTGCAAGCTTGGGCATGTCTTCGGCGGCGATGGTCGCTGTGTTGACCGCGTTGGTGACCCCGCCGTCGAGTAGAAAATCGCTAATCTGCTCAGCGACTTGGCGGGCGACATTCTCTTGCGCTTCTTCTGTCGAAGCGCCGAGATGTGGCGTGGCGATCACCTGATCCAGTTCGAACAGCGGATTGTCGAGCGCCGGCTCGATCTCGAACACATCGAGCGCCGCGCCGGCGACATGGCCGCTCTCAATAGCGAACTTGAGGTCTGCCTCGACCACCAAACCGCCGCGCGCACAATTGACGATGAAGACGCCTGGTTTAGTTTTGGCCAACGCTGCGCCATCGATGATGCCCTTGGTTTCACGCGTAAGAGGTACGTGCAAGGTGATGACGTCGGCGCGAGCCAGCAATTCATTCAGTTCGACCCGCTCCACGCGAAGCGCTTCGGCCCGCTCTGGCGAAAGGTAGGGATCATAGACAATCACGCGCATCTTCAGGCCAAGCGCCAGTGTCGCGACGATGGTGCCTATATTGCCGCATCCGATGATGCCGAGCTCTTTTTTGCAGAGCTCAATCCCCATGAAGCGGCTCTTTTCCCATTTGCCGGCGCGGGTCGAGTGGTCGGCAAGCGGAATTTGCCGTGCCATCGCCGCCATCATGGCGATCGCATGTTCTGCAGTAGTGACCGAATTTCCTAATGGCGTGTTCATCACGACGATGC
Organism: uncultured Rhizobiaceae bacterium; assembly: GCA_964413115.1. Classification (GTDB taxonomy): domain Bacteria; phylum Pseudomonadota; class Alphaproteobacteria; order UBA828; family UBA828; genus PTKB01. Next base: position 2,722 of record CAYPSQ010000060.1, read on the forward strand.
CGCGCGCCGTCGCGGCGTCGAGATCGATATTGTCAACGCCGATACCGGCCCGGCCTATGACCTTGAGATTATTAGCCCCGGCAATAATCTCCGCCGTCGCCTTGGTCGCTGAACGCACCGCAAGTCCGTCATAATCGCCAATAATGGCTTGCAGTTCTTTCGGCGCGAGGCCGGTTTTCACGTCACAGTCCACACCACGAGCGGTAAATATCTCCGCCGCCAACGGGCTCATCTTGTCAGATATCAATACTTTGGGCATGACCATCACACCCCATGCTTGTCGCGCATTTCCGCCCAAGCCCAATCGAGCCAGGGTAGCAGCATAGCGAGATCGCGCTGTTCTACCGTGCCGCCACACCAGATTCTGAGGCCGGGCAAGGCCGCGCGGTGAGTGGCGATATCCAAGGCGGCGCCTTCTTGCTCCAGCAATTGCGTCAGGCTGTCAACAATCGCCCACCTCGCTTTTTCGTCGATCGAGGTAAACCAATCCTCGGTAAGGCTGAGGCAGAGAGAGGTGCGCGAGCGTGTTGCCGGATCGCGTGCCAAGAATTCGACCCACGGCGTCTTCGCCACCCAGGCATCGACCACTGAAAAATTGGCTTCCGCGCGCGCGATCATAGCCTTGCCACCACCGATGTTCTCGATCCAGCGCAGAGCATCTAACGCATCCTCGACGGCGAGCATCGAGATGGTGTTGATGGTCTTACCACGAAAGATGTCTTCTAGAATCTTTTGCTCCTTGGCCATGCGGAATAGCTTGGGAATCGGCCAGGGTGGGGTAAAACTCTCAAGTCGCTCGGCGGCACGAGGGCCGAGCAACAACATGCCGAACCCGGCCTCGCCGCCCATCACCTTTTGCCAAGAATAGGTCACCACATCGAGCTTGTCCCATGGCATTTCATGCGCCAGCACGCCAGAGGTAGCGTCGCAAATTGTCAGGCCCTCGCGCGCACTCGATATCCAATCACCGTCCGGTAGCCGAACTCCCGACGTGGTGCCGTTCCATACGAAGACACAATCCCGCGACGGGTCCGCCTGCCTCAGATCAGGCAGTTCGCCGTAAGGTGCGCGGATGATGCGGTAGTCGAGCGGACGCAATTGGCTTTCGCCGTCGATCACCCATTGCTCGCCGAAATTCTCCCATGTCAAGAAATCCACACCGCGGGCGCCCAGCAGCGACCACAGTGCCATTTCGACAGCACCCGTATCGGACGCTGGCACAATGCCAACCCGGAAATCTTCCGGCAAGCCGAGCACCTCCCGGGTGCGCGCGATCACTTCCTGGATGCGGTTCAATGGCTCCCTGGCACGGTGGGAACGCCCCGTTAACGCTTTCTCCAGTGCTGCCAAAGACCAGCCCGGCCGTTTAGCGCAGGGGCCGGAAGAAAACCGAGGATTATCTGGAACGATTACAGGTTTTTGTAGACTATTCATCGGCTGGCCTTGGCTTAGGAGTGGCGGCGAAGTTGCGCAAAGAAACTGCGCCGGGTCAGTCACAATTTTTCAATCATGGTCGCGATGTTAGCCGAGGCATCACTACCGTGCCATGATTAAGCAAATAAAGGTAGAACTCGAAACAAGTCCAGTTATTCCTTTATACTGCCCCGCGCATTTATTCGTTAGAGAGACAGGACATGGTGGAGAAGCAAACTGTACAGGGCTGTTGCCCATTGGATTGCCCGGACACTTGCGCTTGGCAAGCCCATGTCGAGGACGGAAAGGTGGTGAGCGTCCAGGGCGACCAAGCCCATCCTTTCACGCGCGGCGTGCTGTGCGCCAAGGTTAATGATTATCCCGCACGCACCTATTCGCCCAACCGCCTAATGCACCCGTTGCGCCGAACTGGTGCCAAGGGTGACGGCCAGTTCGAACGCATCACCTGGGACGAAGCCGTGGACACCATCGCCGGGCACTTTGATGAGATAATAACCCGCCATGGTGCTGAATCGATCATGCCCGTGACCTATTACGGTTCCATGGGCGCGGTACAAAAATTTGCGCCGTTACGCCTTTTGAATGCACTCGGAACCTCCGACATGCACGGTGTAATTTGCGGCCAACCCGGCCTCCACTTGATGAGCGAAGGCCATTCGATCGGTTTAGATCCAGATGACTATGGCCACGCGAAGTTTATTATCCTTTGGGGAGTGAACGTCCTATCCACCGGCCATCACCACTGGCATTTCTTGAACGAGGCGCGCAAAAAGAACGGCGCGCGTATCGTTTCCATCGATCCACGGCGCACCCGGACGGCGGCAAAAAGCGATGAACATATTGCACTCCGCCCCGGCACAGACGCAGCCCTTGCAGCCGGCATGGCGCGCGTGATGTTCGAAGAAGGCTTAGCCGATCTCGAATTTGCCCGCAAAATGGCGCAAGACGTCGATGCCTACCGCAAGCAAGTCCAATACTGGACACCAGAGCGCGTGGCCGAGGAGTGCGGCATCGATGCCGACACGGTGGTTACCCTTGCGCGTGAATTCGCCTCCTCCAAGCCAGCGATGATCCGCTGCGGCATCGGCCCGCAACAGACCGTCCATGGCGAGGCGTTCGTTTGGTCACTCTCGGCGCTCTGTATTTTGGCGGGTCATGATGGTTCGCCAGGCGGCGGCCTCTCACTTCTTAATCTATCGGACTTCAATCTCGCACTCGCCGGGCGCTCCGACCTTAAGCAGGAGAAAACCCGCAGTCTCGATATCGCCCGGCTCGGCCCCATTCTTACCGGAGAGGACGCCGGACCGCCCGTGCATGGGATCATGGTATGGGGCATCAATCCCGCTGTCGTGCTCAACGATACTGGGCAGGTCCGTCGCGGCCTCGAGCGCGAGGATCTATTCACCGTGGTGCTTGAGCATTTCATGACCGATACGGCGCGCTACGCCGATATCATACTTCCGGCCACCACGCAGTTGGAGCATTTCGATATGCACGGCGCCTGGGGGCATTATTATCTGATGTTAAACAAGCCGGCCATCAAACCGCTCGGCGAGGCCAAATCGCATGGTGAGATTGTCCGGGTAATTGCGCGGCGCATGGGATTGAATCATCCGGCATTGCAAGAAAGTGATGAGGAAATCGCTGCATCGGTCCTACCACCAGGGCTGACGTTGGCGGATTTTGAGGCCACTGGGTGGCAGAAGCACTCACCGCCACCGCGCGCCACCCCGCAACTAGACAAGCGTGTCTCGCTTACCAGCTATCCCGTCCGTGCGGTGCCGTCGGCACCTGAAGGCACATTGCAAATGCTGACACCGAAGGCCCATTACTTTCTCAATTCCAGTTTCGCTAACATGGAACGGCAACGGCGGGCTGAGGGCGCACCAGCGCTGGAGATGAACGATGAAGATGCCGCCCGGCGCGGCTTGTCGGACGGCCAGCGCGTTGTTATCCGAAATAACCAGGGATCGCTTCAGGCCGGACTCAAAGTCACGCAACAAATCCGCTCCGGCACCGTTTCGCTTGCCGGCAAATGGTGGTCACACCCGAACGAGACTGCTGCGGTGGGCAACGTACTGACGCCCGCCACTTGGTCTGCGTCGGGCCAGCCAGCCTATAACGATACCTTCGTCGAGGTCGAACGCGTAGAATTACACGGCCCGACAGCATCCCACTAGACGAGAGAATAGCTATGAACGACACAAGCAGCGTGCTGCCTCCCGACCTCTGCCTCACCGACGCGCACTTTCCTGAACTGCCCGGCTTTTATCGCGGTAAGGTCCGCGACACATATCACCTCCCGGATGGCCGCCAAGTGATGATCGCAACCGACCGCCAATCGGCCTTCGACAAGGTACTGGCAGCGGTACCCTACAAAGGTCAGGTACTTAATCAAACGGCGAAATTTTGGTTTGAAGCGACCCAGGATATCTGCCCCAACCATGTACTCTCCTACCCCGACCCAAACGTCGTCATAGCCCGGCATTTGGAGATGATGCCGATCGAGATGATTGTCCGTGACTACATGACCGGCTCCACTGAAACCTCGATCTGGACCATGTATCAACGTGGCGAACGCTTGCTCTACGGCCACCAATTCGCCGACGGTCTGGTTAAGAATCAGAAATTGCGGGAAACCATCCTCACCCCGACGACCAAGGGCGAGCGCGATGCGCCAATCACGGCGCAAGAAATCGTCGCCGAAGGGTTGCTAAGTCAAACACAATGGGATGAAGTGGCGGAAATCAGCTTCAAGCTGTTCGCGCGCGGACGCGAAATCGCTGCAAAGCACGGGCTCATTCTGGTCGACACCAAATATGAGTTCGGTACTGACGAAGCCGGCCGCATCACCGTTGCCGATGAGCTGCATACACCAGATTCTAGCCGCTACTGGAAACAAGCGAGTTACGCCGAGCGCCTTGCCAACGGCAAAGAGCCGGAAGGCCTCGACAAGGAGTTTCTCCGCCTCTGGATACGCGCCCAGTGCGACCCGTACAGCGAGCCGGTGCCAGATATCCCGCTAGACACACTTAACGACTTCTCACAAAGATACGTCGCACTCTATGAGGCCGTCACCGGCCAGACCTTCGAATACGGCATAGACGACCCCCCCATCTACGACCGCATCCGCGCCAACCTCGCGACTTCGCTCCCGGATTATTTCGCCTAGACAGTTAGGATAATTACGACATGGCGGAAGGTTTCAACAAAGGCTTCCCGGTATCTTGGGATCAATTGCACCGCGACGGACGAGCTCTCGCTTGGCGATTGGCTGAAATCGGACCATTTAAGGGCATCGCCTCGATCACCCGCGGCGGCCTCGTACCGGCCGCGATCGTGGCGCGGGAATTAGAGATTCGCCTGGTCGACACCATCTGTGTCGCCTCCTACGATCATCAGGACCAGTCGGAAATCACCGTCATCAAGGGGCTCGTGGGTGACGGAGAGGGGTGGCTCATCATCGATGATCTGGTCGACACTGGAAAAACTGCCCGTGTGGTGCGTCAAATGCTGCCCAAAGCCCATCTCGCCTGCATATACGCCAAACCGTTGGGCAAGCCACTAGTAGATAGCTATATCACCGAGGTCAGCCAAGACACTTGGATCTTTTTTCCGTGGGACACCGATTTGCAATTTGTCCCGCCGATCGCCGGCGATGAAGGCTCGGCGAATAAACGCAACGACAGCTGAAGGAGGCCGAAAGTGAGCCGCATCCCGCTGCCTAGGCAAGATGAACTAGACGCCTCTCAGCGCCAGGTTTACGACGAAATCAAAGCGGGCCGGCGTGGCGCCGTGCTAGATCTCTTCATGATGCTGATGCACAGTCCCAAACTAGCCGATCGCGCGCAGCGTCTAGGCGTGTTTTTACGCTATGAAACGAGTCTTCCGGCGCGCCTTAGCGAGCTTGCCGTGCTTATCACTGCCAAGCACTGGAACGCCTCTTACGAGTGGCATTTTCATGAAAATGAAGCGCGGGCCGGCGGTCTGGCGGAAAACATCATTGAGGCGATCCGCTCCGGCGATGCACCAAAATTTATCAACGCAGATGAAGCTGCGGTCCACGCCTATACGCGCGAACTACTGAGCAACCGGCATGCCAGTGATGAAACCTATGAAACCGCACTCAAATTTTTTGGCAAAGCCGGCATGGTCGAGCTGACCTGCCTCATCGGCTATTACTGCATGATTGCGATGACCCTGAACGAGCATGGTGTGCCGCTCCCCGAGGGAACCGAACCCGCCTTGCCGCCTCCGGGTTCTTAAAGTAGTAGCCCACCACACAAAAGAAATCGCCCCGCCGTCTCCAGCGGGGCGATGAAACTTTGTCAGTTTCGTTTATTTAACGCGCAATGTACTCATAGCGCTTACCGAACAGCACATCCATCGGCACCGCCTCGGAAATCGTCCAGTCGTCAACCACAGCTGGTTTGCCGTTGGTCGTCTCGACAATCAGATACGGTGCGCGAGCCTGATGGTGCAGTGTTTTGGTGAAGGTCCGTGTTCCAACAAGCACAGGCTCATCTTGGAAAGACTCTAGTGCCTCGACGACGGCATCGGAATCAAACGTACCCGCCTTCTCTACCGCCTTGGCCCACATCTCGAAAACCACATAGCCAGGGTAGGTGTACTGGCTAATTGGATATGCGCCAGTACGGGCTTTGTAACTTTCATTGAAGTCTAGTACGGCCTGCCGCGGATCATCTCCATAGATCGAGGCTTGCTCCGGAACAAAGTGGCCGCTCAAGTCAGGTACTGCGTCAAGCCAATAGTCTCCCGTCATGGAGCTTCCGCCACCCAGCGCACTGTTAATTCCAGCTGCTCTAATCTGACGAATTGCACTTGCGCCGCCTGGGTTATAGCTACAAATCTGAATGAAATCGGGTTCGGCATCCAATGCTTTGATCCGATCAATCTGAGGCTGAATAGTGGGATCTTCATTCTGGAATACATCGTGGCCTACAACCTCGCCACCTAGCATTTCGCGCCACATCCAATCAAAACCGTAACAGATGCCCTTGTTATATTCGATCACATCGTCAAGTAAGATGTAGCCGGTGCGCCAGCCTTTTACTTTCCAGCCCCATTCGGCCAGAGCCGCTCCCTGCACCGCTGCCAGTACTGAACTGGAGAAGGAGTATTTGCCGATGCCCTGAACGCCAGCAAGCACGCTCTCGGCGCACAGGAAAACTGAAATTTTCTTTTGGTTCTGTGCCGCCAATGCCGCCGGAGCGCCAAAGTCGTAGTCACAGTCCACTGCGATCGCCTGGGCGCCCTGATTGAGAACCGAAATACCCGCCTTTTTGCTTTCGACGCGGTCGGTTTTGGCGTCAGCGAACACCGGTACGATAGTCTTGCCCAACAAACCACCCTTGGCGTTCCAATCGTCGATAGCGATCAGTGCAGCTTCGGTCGACGGTCCGCTATAGGCCTTCATCCAACCGGAGGAAGAGCCGGCAAAACCAAATTTAACTTCGTGATCGTCCGCCTGGGCGGGCGCTGCGGCAGCGAAGCCGAGAGCCAAAGCCCCCGCCGCGACTAACGACATTAGTTTTCTCATCTTTGCATCTCCCCGTTAAAATTCTTGAAATTCTGCTGCGCCTTATTTGGACACGGCGGGCATTGTGGCCGAATATGCCACTATTGCAAGGTGATTAGAAGGGGTTCCGGGGTCTTTAACCATTTTCCAGTTGATTCCCCCTGCAACAATCCATTAGTTACCTGTCACCGCAACGCACTTGCTGGCATGGGATCGTGCCGGGCGGCAATTTGCGGACTCATCTAGCCTAGTGGGGAGAGGCAAGAGTGGCGGACTTGAGCGACGGCAAAGGACAAACCCTCGAAGCGCGCCAAGTATCGGTGCGTTTCGAGGGTTTGACTGCTGTCGACAGCGTCGACGAAATTCTGCACCAAGGTGAGATATTGGGCCTGATCGGACCCAACGGTGCCGGAAAAACGACCCTGGTCAACGCCATGACCGGTTTTCAAGTGCCGGCGTCCGGCGAGGTTCTGCTCGGCGACAAAAATATTGCAACGTTGACGCCGCACTGGATCCGCCGCCATGGCATCGCCCGCACGTTTCAGGCCGGCCGCTTGTTTCGCGAAATGCCGGTCAGCGAGAATGTTGAGGTGGCCGCCGTCAGCATGGGCCTCAATCGCAAGAAAGCGCACGCCCACGCGATGGAACTGCTGGAATGGCTGGGTCTTGCCGACCAAGCAAAAATGCCCGCTGGTATCCTGCCTTATACGGATGAACGGCGCGTCGGCATCGCTAGAGCGCTGGCGCTCAGTCCGCAATTCGTGTTGCTTGACGAACCGGCGGCCGGGATGTCGGATTTGGAATGCGACGATATAATGAAGGTGGTACGCGAAATTCCCGAGCGTTACGGCTGCGGCGTGTTGCTGATCGAGCATAATATGCGCGTCATCATGGGCGTTTGCGCCCGTATCCATGTGCTCGATAGCGGCAAGACCCTTGCGCGTGGCTCACCAGCGGAAGTGCAGAATAACCCTGCCGTCATCAACGCTTATCTTGGGCATTCCTGAAGCCATGCTGCTCAACGTCGAGAATATTACCGTCCATTACAGCCGCTTACCGGCTCTCCGCGATGTTTCGGTATCCGTAGATGAAGGCGAGATCGTCTGCGTCGTCGGGCCCAACGGCGCCGGTAAGTCGACAACTCTATTGGCGATATCCGGCGTGCTCAACCCGACCAGCGGCGACATTACGTTTGACGGCAAGAAGATAAACGGCATGGCTCCGGAAATGGTCGCGCGCGCCGGGATTTCGCAAGTTCCGGAAGGCCGCCATGTATTCACCACTCTGAATGTGGAAGAAAATTTGCGTATTGGTACCAGCATTCGCAGCGACCGCAGCGAAATTGAAAAAGATTTCAAACACGTCCTGGAAATCTTCCCCGTTCTGGCTGAACGCCGCAGGCAAGCGGCGGGCAAACTATCGGGTGGTGAGCAGCAAATGCTGGTGATCGGCCGAGCGCTCCTTACCAACCCGCGTATCATGACGATCGACGAACCCTCGCTTGGCTTGGCACCTAATCTTGTCGACCGAGTCTACGAAACCCTGATTGATTTACGCAATGATCGAGGTTTGACGCTACTGATCGTGGAACAAAGTTCAGAACGAGCGCTTAAAGTCGCCGATCGGCTCTATGTATTACGCAGCGGCCAAATGCAACTCGAAGGCAATGCCGCCGACCTGCAAGACGGCGTAAAAGTCCGCCAGGCCTATTTCGGCTTCGAGGATGACGCCACCGCCGAGAACGAGGCGGTCTTCTAATGGATTATATTATCCAGACGGTCATCAGTGCCCTTAGCTTCGGTAGTTTCTACGCACTCGGCGCGCTCGGCATCGGCCTCTTGTTTAGTGTCCTCAGGCTAATCAATTTCGCGCATGGAGATTTCATAACCGTTGGCGGCTTTGCGCTGATTGTCCCGAGCTCAGCCGTGGTGGCGACTGTGGCCATCGGCGGCTTTCACCCAGTGTTCACGATCCTCTGCATCGTCGCAATTGTCGTGGCGCTCGCGCTCTTTTCGTATTTTTTCGTTTTCCAGCATTCGCAGACCTCTTCGCCGGCGACGATGATGATCGTATCGTTCGCGCTCGGCTACACTTTGCAGAACGCTATCGTCATGATTTATGGCGGCAGGCCGAAAGCTGTAAATGTGTTTCCAGCCCTGACCGGTCAGGTGCAATTGTCGGACGGGATCAGCGTGCAATTGTTGCAACTTGTCATCATCGCGGTGACGTGGATTTTACTAATATCACTTGTGCTATTTTTGAAGCGCACCAAGGTTGGCGTGCAGATGCGCGCGGCGGCGGAAGATTTCCGCATGGCGCGGATGTTGGGCGTCAACGGCAAACGTGTAATCGCGCTGGCGTTTATCCTGAGCGGTGGGCTGGCGGGCATTATGTCGTTACTGTTTGTCACTCAAACCGGCGTGTTGACCTTCCGCATGGGCGTGCCGATCATGCTATTTTTCTTTATTGCTACCGTTATCGGCGGAATGGGCAGTCTGGTTGGCGCTGTAGTCGGGGGCTATGCAGTCGGCATCGTCAGCGTCGTGTTATCCGCCACATTGCCGGAGGAATTGCGTGGCTTCCGCGACGCTTGCGTCTTCTTATTTGTGATTATCATCCTGCTGGCGCGACCACAGGGTATCGTGCTCACTAAAGCGGCGAAGGAACGCGTCTGATGATCGAGGCCAACACCCCCCTCCTCCGTTTGATACGCTATTTTTGGCCGTTGGTCGTACTTTGTGTGGGCCTCTTGATAGTAGTGGTGATCGTCGACGCCTCCGGCGATATCATTCTCGCCCAAACACTCGTCGAAGGCTTGGTACGAATCGTTATCGTCGCTGCGCTGTATTTGTTTATCGGCAATTCGGGCATCATCTCGTTCGGACATATCGGTTTCGTCATGGTTGGCGCCTACGCCACGGCATGGCAAACCTGTTGCCCCTACACGCGTGAAATGTTCATGCCCGGCCTGCCTACTTACCTACTAAACAATAGTCACCACTTCATACTCGCAATTCTTCTAGGCGGGCTACTCGCCGCGCTGGTAGCCCTGATCTCCGGGATCGCCATCATGCGTATGTCGGGCATCGCTGCCTCGATCGGCACCTTTGCATTCATGATGGTGCTTTATTCTGCCTATCTCCGCTGGAGCACTTGGACGTCCGGCGCCAGCTCCGTCATCGGCCTGCCTACAACTACGACGCCATGGGTGGGATACGTCTATGCCGTTATTGCACTCGCCGGTGCGTTTCTTTACTCGCGCTCCAAATTTGGCCTAGCATTGCGATCTTCGCGCGACGATGAGGTCGCCGCCAAGGCAGCCGGCGTGAATGTCTTTGGGCAGAGGCTTCTTGCTTTTGTCGTCAGCGCCTTCTTCTGCGGCATGGCCGGTGGCCTGTTCGGCCACTTCCTCGGCATGCTGACGGTCGACAGCTTCTATCTCGGCATGACTTTTATTACTCTTTCCATGCTCGTCGTCGGCGGCATGCAAAGCCTGTCCGGCGCCGTGGTCGGAGTGGTTATCCTGTCAATCGTGATCGACGTTCTGAGGCGTCTTGAGTCCGGCATCGGCAGCGTTACCATCCCGACCAGCTCCGCCGAAGTAGGCGTTGGCCTGATCCTTTTGATTATTCTTATTTTCCGGCGCACCGGTATCACTGGCAACCAAGAGATTTATTGGCCGTTCAAGGCCGATATCAGCGCTTCCGCCGCGATGAAGCGCCAGTCCTAAGATCTACCGCATCAGGTCATCGCCGCCCAGCCGTCGAGATGGGGCGCAAAAAATTTGATGTCGAGACGGAGATGCTTGAACAGCCAGCGGCCGTCTTGCCTGACGTAATCGTCGTCATATTCTGCTGCCAACCAGCGTGCTTCTTTTTTGCCTTCGATATTTGTCGTGCACGGCATGATCAGCCACCATTTGCCATTAGCGGTATCGCCATCCACGGTAATGATCGGGTTCAGCACCAGATGGCCGGCGAATGTGATATCGCCTGAAATACCACCAAAAAATTCCATAATTGCTGCCCTGCCTACATGGCGCCCGAAATCAGCACCGTCCCAGATGGCGTCTTCAACAAATAGGTCGCCAATAGCTTCAGGGTCGTAGCCGTCATCGCAATAGGCGCAGTACAGTGCCTTCATCTGTTTGATGTCCTCGATCGCGGTTAGGCGTGCTACCTGTTGTTCCATTGTGAGCTCGGCCATGGTCATCCTCATTTCGTGGGTTAAAATTTGGAGCAAAAGAGTGTGGCAGCGCATCCGCGCGGTCAAGCAATCAAAAAGATTCTTTGCCTCAACTTGAATAACGGCGTGTTGTTGGCTTGCGCATTGGCATATTATTGAAGGCACGGGTCGGCGTGATAGGTAACGAGGAGATGCAGGAAATGGCCAAATTTGGTGTTGGACAATCGGTCAAACGCAAAGAGGACAACGATTTGCTGCGCGGCGCGGGAGAATTTCAAGATGATCTTAATCTGCCCGGCCAAGCACACGCGCATTTCCTGCGCTCACAGCATGCCCACGCCGACATAGAAGGCATCGATTATGCCGCGGCCTTGGCGATGCCAGGGGTTGTGGCTATCTACACCGGCGCCGATGTCGAAGCAGACGGGCTCGGTACTGTGCCCTGTAATATGGATGCCTTCGTGCCGCTTAATCGTCCTGACGGCAGCCGCGCCTATTATCCGCCCAATTATCTCTTGCCCACAGAACGCGTGCGTCACGTCGGTGAAGCGGTGGCGATGGTGGTTGCTGAGACGCCTAGCCAAGCGCGCGACGCGGCGGAACAAATTGAAGTGAACTACCGTGCGCTCCCCTGCGTCGTGGAAACTGACGGCGCCGAAGCGCCGGACGCGCCGACCATTTGGCCGGAGGCGCCCGGAAATTTATCTTTTCTCTGGGAGCATGGAGACCGCGAAGCCGTAGACACGGCGTTCAAAAATGCGGCAAGTGTTGTCGCGGTAGATCTGGTAAATAGCCGCGTGATCGTCAACTCGATTGAAACCCGCGGCGCGCTTGGAACTTTTGATGAAACCAGTGGGCGCTACACGCTGCAAACCAACACCCAACATCCGTTCGATACCCGCGCCATCATCGCCAATATTCTCGGCACCGAGCAAGAGACTGTGCGCATTCTCTCGCCGGCCCTCGGTGGTGGCTTCGGTATGAAACACATGGTCCACCCCGAACAACCGTTGATTGTCTGGGCGGCGCGCAAGACCAAGCGGCCGGTGCGCTGGATGAGCGAGCGCAGTGAGGGCATGGTCAGCGATACGCAGGCGCGCGATCACGTCACCCATGCCGAATTGGCACTCGACGAGGAAGCCAATTTCCTCGGTATTCGCGTCAGCACCACAGCCAATCTTGGCGCCTATGTGTCGAATTTGGGGCCGGTTAGCCCAACTCTCCTCTATACCCGGATGCTCGCCAATGCCTACCGCACGCCGGCAATCCATGCCGAAGTGCGCGGCGTGCTGACTAACACTGTATTTACCGACGCCTACCGCGGTGCGGGCATTCCGGAAAGCGTTTATGTGGTGGAGCGCCTGGTCGATAAGGCCGCGCGCGAGACCGGCCTCGGCGCCATTGAAATTCGCCGGCGTAATATCATTCCACCCGAGCAGATGCCTTATACCAGCCCGATGGGGATTGCCTACGATTGTGGCCACTTCGAAGAGAACATGGACAGCTGTATGAAATTTGCCGACTGGTTTGGCTTTAATCAGCGCCGCGCAGTAGCGAACGAACGCGGCAAATTGCGCGGCATTGGTATGGCGCTCTATGTCGAATCCACCGTCGGTGACCCAAACGAGAATATTTCAATCTGCTTTAATGAAGACGATAGTGTCACCCTAACCGCGGGCACCAAATCCTCGGGCCAGGGCCACGGCACCATCTTTGCGCAGTTCCTGAACGAAACTCTCGGCGTGCCATTTGACAAGATTACCTACGAGGAAGGCGACAGCGATAGCTTGCCGCAAGGCGGCGGAACAGGTGGATCGCGCTCGACCTATATGGTCGGCGTTGCGGTCAAGCTTGGCGCTGACAAGATCATCAAGAAAGGCAAAGAGTTGGCCGCACATATACTAGAAACATCGGTTGCGGATATCCGCTTCGATGACGGTGAATTTACCGTCGCCGGGACCGACCGCTCCATCGACGTGATGGCGCTTGCCGCGAAGGCACGTGATACCACTAACCTCCCCGCGGGAATGGCGCCCGGGCTGAACGAAAGCGCACAATCAGAAATCGCCGATCCAACCTTGCCTAATGGCTGTCATATTTGCGAAGTAGAAGTGGACCCCGATACCGGCATGCTGACGCTCGATACATACACTGCGGTCAATGATTTCGGTCGGGTTGTCAACCCGCAATTGCTGGAAGGCCAGATTCACGGCGGCCTCGCCCAGGGCCTAGGCCAGGCGGTGTTCGAAAACTGTAATTATGACGCCGAGAGCGGCCAATTAGTTAGTGGCTCATTCATGGATTATTGCATGCCGCGCGCCGACGACATGCCAGAATTTTTCCTCGCCACCAATGAGGTGCTAACTAACCAAAATGTGTTCGGCGTCAAAGGGTGTGGGGAAGCGGGCTGCATTCCGTCTGTGCCGGCTGTGGTTAATGCGGTGTTGGATGCCCTGGCGGTACGCGGCGTCCAGCATATTGATATGCCACTCACACCAGAGCGTGTTTGGCGCGCGGCCCAGGCCGGTTGAAGGAGAATTCGACATGACCAGCCCCGATCCGACTAAACTGAATTTGGCCAATAGTATCATCCCCGAGACGAGACAAATTTGCATCGTAACACACGATTTGGACGCCATGGTGCGGCGCTATGCCGATCAACTCGGCATCGGCCCGTGGTGGGTAAACGAATATCGTCCACCAGAACTCACCGACACCAGCTATCGCGGCAAACCAGCAAAATTTAGTATGCGCCTTGCTCTCGCTTGGACCGGCGCACTCAACTGGGAAATAATTCAGCCGCTTGAGGGACCGAGCATCTATAGCGACTATTTGGAACGCAACCAAGAAGGAGTGCAGCATGTCGGCGTGATGCTCAAAGATCTCAACATGACTTGGGATGAATGCAACGCAACTTTCAGAGCCCGCGGATTCGAGCCAATCATGGAAGGTCGCTGGACGCGTGTCCGCTTTTGCTATTACGACACTCTTGAAGCAAGCGGTAC
>CAYPSQ010000061.1:0-16675 GCA_964413115.1 uncultured Rhizobiaceae bacterium
CAATTGATATAGCCTAAGGGGCCGCGACCTGCCCGAACCCGACGAACGGTTTTTCGGCCCTCCCCTAGGTTGAGAACGAAGAATTACCACTTCTCCATTGCCAATACGGCACTCTCGGGCTAACCCATTCCGAATAGAATTATCAAGCTTTCGATGGAGGACAGCATGAGTATTCGGGTCGGCATTAATGGATTTGGCCGCATTGGCCGCAATATCTTGCGTGCCATTCACGAATCGGGGCGAAACGACATCACCGTCGTTGCGCTGAATGATTTGGGGCCGGTCGAAACCAATGCCCATTTGCTCAAATATGATTCGGTGCATGGCCGCTTTCCGGGTGATATTTCGGTGCAGGGCAATATGCTTGATATCGGCTCAGGACCAATCCAAGTGCTGTCCGAGCGCGATCCGGCCAAGCTGCCATGGGGCGACCTTGGCATCGATGTGGCGCTCGAATGCACTGGAATTTTCTCAAAACGCGAGCATGCAGCCAAGCATCTAGAAGCCGGTGCCCGAAAGGTGCTCATCTCAGCGCCGGGACACGATGCGGACCTGACGGTGGTATACGGGGTCAACCACAAAAAACTAACGGCAGCGCATGAGGTGGTTTCGAACGCCTCCTGCACGACAAATTGCTTGGCACCGGTCGCTAGCGTACTAAACGAGACCTTCGGTATTGAGCATGGTTTTATGACCACCGTACATGCCTATACGCTAGATCAGTCAATCCTCGACACACTGCACAAAGATCTCAGGCGCGCGCGCGGAGCCGGAACCTCAATGATCCCGACCTCTACGGGCGCTGCGCGAGCTGTTGGACTCGTTCTGCCAGAGTTACAGGGCAAGCTCGACGGCACGGCGATCCGCGTGCCAACGGCCAATGTCTCGATGATCGACCTGACCGTGGTCACCAAGCGGGTGGCATCGGCGGCGGACATCAATGCTGCCATGAAAGCTAACGCCAACGGCGCGCTGGCGGGCGTTCTCGGCTACACCGAGGAGCCACTGGTGTCAGTCGATTTCAACCATAATCCGGCCTCATCAACCTTCGATTCAAGCGGCACCACGGTGATCGACGGCACATTCTGCCGCGTCCTTTCCTGGTACGACAATGAATGGGGCTTTTCCAACCGTATGGGCGATGTCGCGGCCGTGCTGGGTGGGCTCTGACCGCGCCTGGTGGCCATGCGCAGCTTTCGCACGCTTGATGATATCTCGGTTAGCGGAAAGCGAGTTCTCGTCCGCGTCGATCTCAACGTGCCGTTCTCAGAAGGCAAGGTCAGTGATACCAGCCGCATCGAGAGCATCGCCCCGACCCTGCTTGAGCTCGCTAACAAGGGCGCCCGAGTAATCGCCCTTAGCCATTTTGGCCGCCCTAAAGGCCGCGTGACACCCGCCATGTCACTCAAACCGGTGGTGCCCCATTTAAGCACCGCCTTGGGCGGGTGTGAAATCGCCTTTGGCGCCGATTGCATAGGCGCCGAGGCTCGACGTGTAGTAGATAGCTTGAATGCAGGCGATTTAGCGCTCCTTGAGAACACCCGCTTCCACGTCGGAGAAGAGAGAAACGATGGCGCCTTTGCTGCCGCCCTGGCAGAACTTGGCGAGCTATACGTCAATGATGCGTTTTCGGCGTCGCACCGAGCCCACGCCTCGACTACCGGCCTGGCCCTGCTCCTGCCGGCAGCCGCAGGGCGGCTGATGGCGGGCGAACTGGCGGCACTGGAAAGCGTTTTGTTGACGCCTGAGCGCCCGGTCATGGCCGTTGTCGGTGGCGCCAAGGTTTCAACCAAAATAGACCTTTTGACCAATCTGGTAGAGCGCGTCGATGTGCTGGCCATCGGCGGCGCTATGGCCAACACATTCCTCCACGCTGATGGCATCAATATCGGTGCATCACTGGCGGAGAAGGATTTGCGCGCCACCGTGGATACCATCAGCGCTAAGGCCAAGGAAACCGGCTGCCGTCTGTTGCTACCGAGTGATGGCGTAGTAGCGCGTGAATTCGTCAGCGGCGCGGACAGTAAAATTTATACCATCGACGCGATTCCCGAAGACGGCATGATTCTCGACCTTGGGCCAGGCACGGTCGCGGAGATCAAGAAAGCGATTCAAGGGGCGCAAACTCTGGTGTGGAACGGCCCGCTCGGCGCCTTCGAGATACCGCCGTTCGACGCCGCCACGAGCACCACCGCGCGCACCGCCGCAGAGGCAACAAAGGCAGGCGGGCTATTGTCGGTTGCCGGTGGCGGCGATACGGTCGCAGCGCTCCACAATGCCGGCGTAACAGCGGACTTTAGCTATGTCTCGATGGCCGGCGGCGCCTTTTTCGAGTGGCTAGAGGGTAAAACTCTGCCCGGGGTCGAGGCGTTAAAAGATTAGTATTAAATCCGCCGATAGGCTCGTCATTCTCGTTCACACGCTCAGTCATGCCGAAGCAGCGCTTAGCACGGCCGAAGCACATGGCTTGGCGGTAACGTTGCGCTCAGCGCCAGGCGCAGCGCGCTATGCCGGCCTTACGTTCCTGAAGGCGCTGTTTGACGGCGCCGCCCAAGCCTGCCCCGAGGCGCATCATTCAGTTATTCTCGATTGCGGTAGCGACGCTGCCCTGGCGCACCGGGCGATGGTCATGGGGTTCCGCCGTATCGCTTTTACCGGACCGGGTGCGATGCGCGATAAATTGGCACAAATCGCCGCCAAATGCGGCGCCAAGCTGGCGCCGACGCACGCTCCGGCAGATACCCTTGATCTGCTCGATTCGCATGACCCGGCGGGCAGTTGTGGAGCATATCTGGAATTGCGTAAAACGCGGAAAACGGGCAAAAACAGCACTTTGCAGCAGGGCAATTGAAATGGTTTCTCGCTTGCGTTAATCAATTCTTATAGGAGCAACAAAGCGGGATCGGCGGAAATGAAAGTTACACAACGCGTTCGCAAGATCCTCAACAATTACGAGAGCGACAATCCCGGCACCAAGGCAAATTTGGCACGCATCCTGATGCAAGGCCGCCTTGGCGGCACCGGGAAATTGGTGATCCTGCCGGTGGACCAGGGCTTTGAACATGGCCCGGCGCGAAGCTTCGCACCCAACCCCGAAGCTTATGACCCGCATTACCATTGGCGCCTCGCCATCGATGCAGGGCTGAACGCTTTTGCCAGCCCGCTCGGTATGATCGAGGCTGGCGCCGACAGCTTCGCCGGCGCCATACCGACTATCCTCAAGGTAAATAGCGCAAATTCTCATGCTATCAGCAAGGATCAGGCGGTAACGGCCTCGGTGGAGGATGCGCTGCGTTTGGGCTGCGCCGCGATCGGCTTCACTATCTATCCAGGCTCCGAAGAACAATTTGAGATGATCGAGGAACTGCGCGAATTGGCGTTGAAAGCTAAGGCGCACGGTCTGGCCGTGGTGGTATGGTCCTATCCGCGCGGCGGTAAACTCTCCAAGGAAGGCGAGACGGCGTTCGATGTCACCGCCTATGCGGCGCATATGGCGGCGCTCCTTGGCGCACATATCATCAAAGTCAAACCTCCGGCGGCGCATGTTGAACAAACTGAGGCGGCCAAGGTTTATCAGGCCGAGGGTATCGACAGCACCAGCTTGTCGGCACGAGTCGCCCATATTATCCATTCGTCGTTCGCTGGCCGGCGCATCGTCGTCTTTTCAGGTGGCGCGACCAAGAACCTTGACGGGCTGTATAAGGAAATCCGCGCCATCCGTGACGGCGGTGGATTTGGCTCGATTATCGGCCGCAACACGTTTCAGCGCCCCCGCGCCGAAGCTCTGGCGATGCTGGATACCATTATCAAGATTTATCAAAACAAAGCCTGATAAGCCGTGCGCCGTAATTGATTGCGCCCTGCCGATGCCGAGCATATGCCGCCTTTATCTCATCACCCCGCCGCAATTCGAATTGGCTGTGTTTGCCGATAGTTTGGCAGCGGCACTGGATGGTGGCGATGTGGCCTGCGTGCAACTCCGCTTAAAAGATACAGATAATGATACCATACGCGAAGCTATAGAAAAATTGATGCCAGTGTGCCACGCCAGCGACGTAGCGTTTGTCGTCAATGACCGGCCAGACCTCGCAGCCGAGTGTGGCGCTGACGGGGCACATATCGGCGCCGATGACGGCAAATTTGGTAACGCCCGGCGCCTGCTGGGCGATGCTGCCATCCTCGGTGTCAGTTGTTACAATTCGCGCCATGCCGCCATCGAGGCCGGTGAAGCAGGCGCTGACTACGTGGCCTTCGGCGCGTTTTACCAGACCCAAAGCAAAATGCCGCGATCGCGTGCGACCCCGGAAATTTTGGAGTGGTGGCATCAGCTAAGTATCGTGCAAAGTGTTGCCATCGGCGGCATCACAGCTGAAAATTGTGCGCCGTTGGTACGGGCGGGCGCGGATTTTCTGGCCGTCATCGCCGCCGTGTGGGATCATCCGGATGGGCCGGGCGCCGGGGTGAAGGCAATCAACGACGCCATTGCGGAAGTGGCCACCGCTTGATATAGCAGCCCGCCACGAGGCTCCCTGAATAATGTAATTTGAGACGTTGTTATGAGAATCAACGGCAATGCAATCCGTCCCGGCATGGTGATCGAACACCAGAAGCGGCTATGGATCGCGACCAAAATCCAGCATACCCAGCCGGGTAAGGGCGGCGCATATCTTCAGGTCGAACTCAAGGATTTACTGTCCGGCAGCAAACTCAATGAACGCTTCCGCGCTTCCGAGAATGTCGAGCGCGTGCGCTTGGATCAGAAAGTGCACCAGTTCCTCTTTGCCGAGGGCGATATGCTGACATTCATGGACATGGAAAGCTTCGAGCAGATTTCCCTGCCGAGCGACATTGTCGGCGAGCCAGTGATCTTCCTCCAGGACGGCATGGAGGTGACGGTCGAATCGCACGAGGGCACGGTAATCGGTATCGAACTACCTGAAACGGCGGTGCAAGTGGTCACGGAGACGGAGCCGGTGGTCAAGGGACAGACGGCGGCGGCGTCCTATAAGCCGGCGCTCCTCGACAACGGCGTGCGGACCATGGTGCCGGCCCATATCCACGAAGGCGACCGGGTAGTGCTAAACACGGGCGACGGCAGCTATGTCGAACGTGCACGCGACTGACGCCCGAAGATAAAGCTCCCTTGTCCCGCCGCTCCCCGCTGATTACCGTCATGGCCAACGCCGCCTATAAGGCGGCACGTGGATTGTGCCGGGATTTTGGTGAAGTCGAACACCTCCAAGTTTCACGTAAGGGGCCGGCTGATTTTGTGTCGTCAGCAGACCATAAGGCGGAAGAAGTGCTGGTCGAGGATCTTCGCCGGGCGCGCCCCAAATTTGGGTTTCTCCTCGAAGAAGGCGGTGAAATAGCAGGTGACGATAGCTCTAACCGCTGGATAATCGACCCACTTGACGGCACCACGAATTTTCTCCACGGCATACCACATTTCGCCATTTCCATTGGCCTAGAGCGCGACAGCAAGATGTTTGCTGGCGTGATCTACGACCCGTTGCGCGATGAATTGTTCTGGGCCGAATCCGGCAGTGGCGCATTTGTGAACTCGACCCGGCTCCGTGTCTCAGCGCGCCCGCGCCTAGATGAAGCGCTCATCGCCACGGGAATGCCCTTCAAGGGCCGCGCCAGCCACCCCGAATATTCGGAGATGCTCGACCGCATGTCGGCGGAGACCGTCGGTGTGCGGCGCTTCGGCTCGGCAGCCCTTGATTTAGCCTATGTTGCAGCCGGGCGTTTTGACGGATTCTGGGAGTTCGCGCTGTCGCCCTGGGACATCGCCGCCGGATTGGCGATACTGCGCGAAGCGGGCGGTATCGTCAGCGAAGTGAACGGCGGCGATGCGATGATGAGATCAGGCGATATCCTTGCCAGCAATGGACATCTACACGAGGATTTGCGGACCCTATTGGCAAGTGCGGGAACCCGCGCGGAAAAATAGAGTTCGAATCTTAACAACGACGACCCTGTTGTCGGCACCGAACCCCTATATTAGTGTAAGCGTGCAAAAAATTGGGAGAGTAGTTATCTATATCCCCCCCATATTTTTCGGGAAAGCCTCCGCCGCATCTGTGGCAAATTGCTCTTATCTCATTTTGCCCGCATTGGCGCTGCCCTTACTCTGGCTGCCTGCCGTAAATTCTGCATCTGCACAGGACACCCTTTATATCGGCGGTAGTGGCCAAACTGGCATGGAAATTGACCTCGGCGCACTTGACCAAATTTCGGAACCACTGAGCGCAAGCAAGAACCTACGTCATCCGGGCTTAGACGGTGGCGGCTTTGCGCCCATCACGCTGCGCCCGCCGGGCAATTCGCCCAGCACCATCAGCGCGCGCGCTACGCCGCAGGCGCCAGAGTCTAAACCGGATAAGATAACAACCAATATGGAAACCCTCACCACAGACGCCCCTGCCAGGAAGGCTGTGGTGACCCAGAAACTAGTAGCGCCAGACCCGACGCCGGAGCCAGTGCCCGCAAAAGCGGCACAGGAAATGACGCCAGAAAACATGGTAAACAAAGAGCGTGCCGCGGCGAACAAACACAAAAAGGGTTCTGAACCCAGCGCCAGTTTCCCCGACGAGACTGCACTGCTTGACCTCGATCCGGCAAAGGAGGTGATGAGTTCTTTGGCACCATCACTGTCGGGCGAAACCATGCAAATTGAATTTGGGGAAGGTGAATCGGCGCTGCCCAAAACCGCACAAGCACCACTCTCCGGCCTTGCCGCGTTGCTGGGTCAGGATGAAACGCTGCGTCTGCAACTCAAGGCCTATGCCAGCGGCAGCGGCGATTCGGCCTCGCAGGCACGCCGATTGTCGTTGTCCCGCGCCCTTGCCGTGCGTTCGGAATTGATAGAGCAAGGCGTGCGCAGTACCCGCATTGATGTCCGGGCGCTCGGCAACAAATCCGAAAACGGGACAAGCGACCGGGTGGATGTCATTCTGGTCCAGCATTAGCCCGATGAACGCTCAGACAACTCCTCGGTGGCTGTGATGAACGCCTTGCGTCCGTTTTTGATTCGTATGAGCGCCTTTTTAGCGATCGTCATCGCCATTTGCGCAGCACTGTTCTCAACGCTACTTGACGCCTTTCTCGCCAACCCGGCCTTGAACGGTGTAATTCTCGGTGGGCTGGTGATCGGCATCGTGTTCGCCTTCCGGCAGGTCTTACGGCTGGCGCCTGAGACCGCTTGGCTCAACACCGCCCGCACCAATCAGCCTGGCCTTTCGGTGCAGCGCGCACCGCGCATGTTGGCACCGCTCGCTACCATGATCGCAGAACGCCACGGGCGGGTATCGCTCTCCGCTGTTTCCATGCGCAGTGTGCTGGATGGCATCGGCTCGCGCCTCGATGAGAGCCATGAATTGGCACGCTACTTAATCGGCCTCTTAATCTTTCTCGGCTTACTCGGCACGTTTTGGGGCCTCTTGCAAACCGTAACTTCGGTGGGCGATGTAATCGGCGGGCTTTCGGTTGGCGGCGACGATTTGGGTTCTGCCTTCGATGATCTCAAGGGCGGGCTCGAAGCGCCGCTTGCTGGCATGGGGACAGCCTTCAGTTCCTCACTCTTCGGCCTCGCCGGCTCGTTGGTGCTTGGCTTCCTAGAATTGCAAGCATCGCAAGCACAAAACCGGTTCTACAATGATTTGGAAGACTGGCTGTCATCGTACACTCGCCTCACCGGCGGCACGTTGTCGGTCGAAGGTGGAGAACAATCGGTACCAGCCTATGTGAGTGCGCTTCTGGAGCGTACAGCGGACAGCCTCGACGACCTACAGCGCACTTTGGCTCGCGGCGAGGACAATCGTTCCTCCTCGAGCGCCAATATTCTGGCGCTTACCGAGCGCCTGGCGACCCTCACCGATCAAATGCGGGCCGAACAGGACCTTATGGTCAAGCTGGTAGAAAACCAGATGGAAATGCGCCCAGTGTTGGAGCGCTTGGCTGAGACAGGCCGCCAACCGATCGCTCTCGACGATGCTAGCCGCTCGCATTTGCGCAATCTCGATGTCTATGTCGGGCGGTTGCTTGAAGAAATGGTATCGGGGCGCGAGCAAAGCGTGAATGAGCTCAGAAGCGAATTCAAACTTCTGGCCCGCACGATTGCCGCCGTTGCCGAAAACGAACGGCGCGACGGGCGCGGCTGACGCGGTTCAACCGCGATGTCCTACGCCTCCCGTTCTCGCCGCCGCCAAGGGGTTTCCCCAGCCATCTGGCCTGGCTTCGTCGATGTTCTCTCGACATTACTACTGGTCATGATCTTTCTGCTCGTCGTTTATATGTTGGCACAATATTTCCTTCAGCGCTCGGTTTCGGAAAAAAGCGAAGCGCTGAGCGAGCTTGACCATCAGGTCGCAGAGTTGGCGGATTTGCTGTCGCTCGAGCGCCAGTCGAATAGCGATTTGCGCACCAATATTTCACAACTTTCTACCGAGCTACAAAGCTCCCTCGCCGAACGAGATGCCTTGAGTCTGGCGCTAACCCGATCCGAAGACGAGACTAATACCTTGCGTCTGCGTTTGCGCGATATGACGGCGGAGGCGCAGACGGCGCTCAGCGATGCGACCGAAGCCGACCGCAACGCCGCAGCAGCGCAACTGCGCGCCGAAGCAGGAGAAGAAAGAATCCGCGTAATGCTGAGCGATGTCGAGCAATTGCGTCGCGATATCGCTGCGCTACAGACTGTTCGCGGCGATTTGGAAGAAGAAGTCATCCAACTTGCCGCCGCGCTAAAAAGCCGCGAAGACGAAGCCAGCCAGCTTGAAGCCACATTGGAGCGCAGTGAAAATGAAGCCAAGCTGCTCGGCGCCACAGTGGAGCGCGGTGAAATCGAAGCCAGCCGGCTTGCCGCCCTTCTGCGCGACAGCGAGGACGAAACCAGCCGGCTTGCCACGATCGTGGAAGATAGCGAACGCGAGAAAGCGCGTCTCGATCAGGCGTTCAGCGCCGCACGCGACCGCTCAAGCGAGTTGATGACGAAGCTCTCTGATGAGAGCGAACGCACTGCCCTCGCCCAGAAAGAGCTGAGCGACCGCGACGTCAGGTTAAGCGAATTGCAGGATCTTTATCTACTGTCCGAGAATCAACTGGTGCAGGCACGCGACTTAACAGCGCGGCAATCCGACAAAATTGGCGTTCTCAACCGGCAAATCTTGGTGTTACGGGCGCAACTGGCGCGCATTGACAAAGCGTTAGATACGTCGGAAGCCAAGTCAGAGGAGCAGAATGTGGTGATCGCTGATCTCGGCCGGCGCCTTAACCTTGCCCTCGCCGCAAAGATTGAAGAGCTGGCCGAATACCGTTCGGAATTCTTTGGCCGCTTGCGCCAGGTTCTTGCCGGCCGTAAGGGCTTCACCATCATTGGCGATCGCTTTGTTTTTCAGTCAGAGGTGCTGTTCAGCTCGGGCTCGGCAGAGCTCGGCAGTAGCGGAAAGGCGGGGCTGAATACCTTCGCTAACGTGCTGAAAGACGTGATGATGCGCATTCCCGAAGACCTGCCCTGGATTTTACAGGTCGACGGGCATACGGACCGTATTCCCATTCAAACCCCGCGCTTCCCGTCCAATTGGGAACTATCGGCAGGACGCGCTATTGAAGTCGTGAATTATCTGGTGACCCAGGGCATACCGCCAGAGCGGCTGAGCGCCACCGGCTACGGCCAGTTTCAACCGCTTGACACACATGACGATGAGATTGCTCACCGGCGCAACCGGCGCATTGAACTTAAGCTGACTCAGCGCTGAGCGGCGTTTCGGTAACATCTGTTACCGTGCTGTCGAATTGGAGTGACGCCAAGCGGGCATAGAGGCCGTCTTCCGCGACCAGTGCGTCATGGGTTCCTTCAGCGACGACGCAGCCCTCTTGCATCACCACAATACGGTCAGCCTTTTGCACGGTGGCGAGGCGATGCGCGATGACGATGGTGGTGCGCCCCTCCATCAATGTGTCCAACGCTTTTTGCACGGCGCGTTCGCTCTCGGCATCGAGCGCGCTTGTGGCCTCGTCGAGCAGGAGAATTACCGGGTTGCGCAAGATCGCCCGGGCGATGGCGAGGCGCTGCTTTTGGCCGCCGGAGAGCCGCAAGCCCTTTTCGCCAAGGAAGGTGGCGAAGCCTTCAGGCAGGGCGTCCAGAAACTCTTCTGCGCCAGCCGCCCGCGCTGCCGCGCGCACTTCTTCATTGCTCGCGCCAGGGCGGCCAAAGCGAATATTTTCCCACGCATTGGTGGCAAATATCGCCGGATCCTGCGGCACAAGACCAAACCGGGCACGCGCTTCCTCGGGCTGGACCTCGCGCAGATCCATCCCGTCGACAGAAACCATCCCCTGGCTGGGATTATAAAACCGCAGCAACAAATTAAAAACGCTGGTCTTGCCGGCTCCAGACGGCCCGACCAGGGCAACCCGCTCGCCGGGTCTGACGTTCAACGTATAGTTGATCAGCGCTGGCTCATCGGGTCGCGAGGGATAACTAAGGGTCACATTCTCCAGGGCGATAGCGCCCTCAGGCGGTTGGGGTAATCGTTTGGGGGTTTCCGGCGCACCAATATTTCTTTCCTGGCGCAGTAATTCCACCAACCGCTCGGCTGCGCCGGCGGCATGTTGAAGATCGCCGTAAACTTCGCTCAGCGATCCGACGGATCCAGCGACGACAACGGCGTAAAACAAAAAGGATGCCAATTCACCACCACTCAATCTCCCATCAAGTACATCATGGCCGCCCAGCCAAAGCACCGCCGCGATGCCGGTAAAGACAAACAAAATGACGAAGGCTGTGAGATAGGCGCGCGCCCGCACGCGCCCGAGCGCCGTCTGAAAAGCACTCTCAACTTTGACTCCAAAGCTGGTCTGTGTGTTGTCTTCCTGGCCGAATGCCTGGACTGTGTGAATGGCATTGAGCGACTCTTCCACCTGGCCGCCAAGGTCGGCGATGCGGTCTTGGCTAAGACGCGAGCGCTGGCGCACCCGTCGGCCGAGAATAATAATTGGCACTACCACCACAGGCACAAGAATGAATACCAGACCTGTCAATCGCGGGCTGGTGATGAATAGCATCACTATACCGCCGGTGAGCAGAAGAAGATTGCGCAGGGCCGAAGACGCCTGGCTGCCGATCACGGTTTGCAACAAAGTGGTATCGGTGGTGATACGCGATAGCAGCTCGCCAGTCTTGTTAATCTCAAAAAAGGCCGGGCTGAGCCGGAGAATTCTGGTGAAAATCGCTAGGCGGATATCGGCTACCACGCGCTCACCCAACCAGGAGACAAGATAAAATCTCGAAAATGTGCTGGCAGCCAGTAGGACAACCATACCGATCAGGTAAATAAGCGCATTATTTAGGAGATCGATATTCTTTAGGAGGTCGATATTGTTGCCGCCCAGCCCCTGATCAATGAGTAGCCGCAACCCGACACCCATCGCCAGGACCGCCGCAGCAGAGACGGTGAGCGCGACAAGGGCGCCTAATACGACCGAGCGATACGGCCGGATAAATTGCAACAGCGGGCGTATCTGCTTGAGGTCTTTGCCCTTTTTCCTATCGCTCTGGGATGCGCGGCGGCCGCGGGTAGGGCCAAACATGGTCATACGACGAACCCTTGGCGGAGAAATCTATTGCCGCCAGTCGGTTGGCGTGCCGTCTTCAAATATTGCAATTTCCAATACGCCATCACGTGTTCATACCGCCATACGATGCCGGTTACGGTATATCAGCCATCACCAGAACGGCCAACAAAAACAGATGCTTGC
This sequence comes from uncultured Rhizobiaceae bacterium, assembly GCA_964413115.1. Lineage (GTDB taxonomy): Bacteria > Pseudomonadota > Alphaproteobacteria > UBA828 > UBA828 > PTKB01. Next base: position 11,761 of record CAYPSQ010000061.1, read on the forward strand.
CCGCAACCAATACCCGGGAGCAATGACAACCAACTATGGTATGGGCTTGCCAGAAACCCGGTGTGGATATATATATGCCCCTCAGCGAGCGGATAGAGCCGATGAAAAAAGAAACCCATCCCGATTATCATGAAATCAACGTGGTGCGCACCGACGGCAGCACTTTTAAGACCCGTTCGACCTGGGGCAAGGAAGGCGACACCATGACCCTCGACGTCGATCCGTTGTCGCATCCAGTGTGGACGGGTGGCCACCAGCGACTGGTTGATACCGCTGGACAGGTATCGCGATTCAACAAACGGTTTGGGGACTTCGGCATCAAGTAGCGCTGAAGGCAGAACAATCCCGCTTACGCCTGACTAGGCGAATTTTACTTCTCCCTGACTGGCCAAGCCGCCCTCATGATTTGCTGCCCAGACGGCCGCGCTTGAACCATCATCTGCAGGTGTGCCGCCTAGCACCATTGCATGGTCGACGAACAACGGCGACATGGCGCGGAACGAAAATTCCTTAATCTCAGCATCGGGGCGGCTACGCCGGCAGAGATCAACCATCAGCGTCGCAATCAGCGGACCATGCACGACGAGGCCAGGATAACCCTCTACCTCGGTGCAATATGGCTGGTCGTAATGAATGCGATGCGGATTGGAGGTGAGCGCCGAATAGCGGAACAGAAGGACCGGGTCAGGGATAAGATTACGCCGCCAAGCAGGTCCGGCCGGCGCTGGACGCGGCCGTGGCATAGCGCTCCGTTTCGGCGCCTCGGTATAGACGATGTTCTGCTCTTCTTCGATAGCCACCTCATCGGCTGCATTTAAGACCGTATGGCGCAGATTAACGAACACAAGCTGGCCGCTCTTGCCATTTTTTTCGGTGATGCTAGTGATCTTGGAGCGCTTCACCGCTCTTTCGCCGAGACGGAGCGGTGCGTTAAAACGAATTTGGCTGGCCGCCCACATGCGGCGCGGCAAAGGCACAGGTGGCATCAGAGTACCGCGCTCCGGCAACCCGTCGGCTCCCAGTTCAGACTGCACGGTGGAATCGCGAAAGAACATCCAGTGCCAACAGGGCGGCAGCGGGTCGCCATCCTTGGGCGGCGGGTCATCGCGATCGAGCGCGGCGCTCATGCCTGCCGGCAAGGCGCTATCAATGCGCTCGTGCTGCTCCCGCGTAGTGTCGATCCAGGCGTCAAAATTAGGATCAGATTGCGCGTTCACCCTATGCTCCCTTATCAATTAAATGGCGTCCGCAAATTCCGCACGAACTTCTTCCGTATGCTCGCCCAACGCCGGTACTGGGCCAAGCGCGGCGCTATCGTTTGTAAATTGCGCTGGCGGCGCGACCAATTTCACCGCGCCACTTGCGGTCGCTACCGAAACATGGCGCAGCTGCGGATGCACCGCCAAGTCGTTCACTTGGTTAAAACGGCCAAAGGCGATGCCAGCTTGGCGCAGCAATTCGGATAGTGATTCCATATCATGTAAAGCGAATGCACTGGCAATCAAGCCATCCATCTCGACCCGGTTAGCAACGCGGAGGGCGTTCTCACGAAAACGTGAATCCTCCGTCAACGCAGAATCTCCAAGGACGGCAGCACAGAAATGCGCCCATTCTCGGTTGTTTTGAACAGCAATAATAATATGCCCGTTGGTTCCAACGGGATAGGCGCCATAAGGCGCAATCATCGCGTGGCTGAGGCCGCTCCGGGCCGGCGCCCCGGCACCGTGCAGATGGTGCAAGAGTGGCACATTCATCCAATCCGCCATCCCGTCGAACAGCGAGATCGAGATGCCGTCGCCGACACCACTCTGGCTGCGCGCATAAAGCGCTTCAAGTATGGCGCCATAGGCGTTGAGTCCAGCGCCAATATCGCAGGCCGAAACGCCAACACGTGCTGGCGATTCCAGAGTGCCGGTTACCGCAGCGATACCGGCCTCGCACTGCACCAAGAAATCATACGCCTTCATGTCGCGGTAAGGGCCGCTCTCGCCATAACCGCTGATGTCGCAGGTGATTAGGCCGGGGTGTTTAGCGCGCAATTCAGTGGAGGCAAAGCCGGCGCGCGCTGCAGCGCCGGGCGCCAAATTCTGCACGAAGATATCGGCACGGGCGATCAATGCACGCAAAACAGCAGCATCACCCGGTTGCTTGAAATCCAGTACCACCGATTGCTTGCCGCGGTTTAGCCACACGAACCAGGAGCATTCGCCGTGGACATGGTGGTCATAGGCGCGGGCGAAATCGCCTTCCGGGCGCTCTATCTTGATCACTCGCGCGCCGGCATCAGCGAGGCGCGACGTGGCGAACGGCGCCGCCACGGCCTGTTCGACCGAGACAACAAGCACGTCCTTCAAACGGTCAGCCATTGCAAAAACTCAATAGGAACGCGGCATGCCGAGCACATGCTGCCCGAGAAAGGCGAGTATCAGATTAGTCGAGATCGGCGCGGTGCGGTAGAGCCGCGTCTCGCGGAACTTGCGCTCAATGTCATATTCCTCAGCATAGGCAAAGCCACCAAAGGTTTGCATACAGACATCCGCCGCTTCCCAAGAGGCTTCCGAGGCCAACAGCTTGGACATATTGGCTTCGGCACCGCACGGCAAACCGGCATCAAATAAAGCGGCAGCCTTGCACGTCATTAAATCGGCGGCTTGGGCGTTGGCGTAAGCCTTGGCGATGGGGAATTGAATGCCCTGGTTGGCGCCAATCGGGCGATCGAATACTTCCCGTTCAGAGGCATAGGCGCTAGCTTTCTCGATGAACCAGCGCGCATCACCCAAGCACTCGCCGGAGATCAAAATACGCTCCGCATTCATACCGTCGAGTATATATTTGAAGCCCTTGCCTTCTTCGCCGATCAGGCTGCTTGCTGGGATCTCCAGATTGTCGAAAAATAGCTCATTGGTCGAATGATTAACCATAGTGCGGATCGGGCGGATTTCGAGGCCATTGCCAACCGCCTTGTCGAGTTCGACAAGAAACACCGAAAGACCATCGGAGCGTTTTTTGCATGCCTCCTTGGGCGTGGTGCGCGCCAGCAGCAGCAGCAGATCAGATTGCAGTGCGCGCGATATCCACACCTTCTGGCCATTCACGACATAGGCGTCATTGCCCTTCTTCTCAGCCGTGGTGCGAAGCTGGGTGGTATCGGACCCGGTACCGGGCTCGGTGACGCCGAAGGCCTGAAGGCGCAGTTCACCGCTTGCCACCTTAGGCAAATATTTTTGTTTTTGCTCGGCCGAGCCGTGTCTGAGCACCGTGCCCATAGTGTACATCTGCGCATGGCTGGCACCGCCATTGCAGCCAGTAGAGTGAATCTCTTCCAAAATCGCCGCGCCAGCGCCGACGCCGAGGCCGCTGCCGCCATATTCTTCCGGGATCATGGCAGCGAGAAAACCGGATTCGGTTAATTCTTGAACGAACTCAACTGGGTATTCACGCGCTCTGTCTTTGGCACGCCAATATTCTCCAGGATATTTGGCGCAGAGCGCCCGCACCGGCTCGCGCAGTTCCTCATAATTATGTGTGAGATCGATAACCGCTTTGGATGTCTGAGTCATTTCTTCGTGGCTTTCATTCGACGGTAGTATTTGTGCGGTGTAATGTTGCGTTTTCTCGCGCTGACGTCACCTTCAATTTCAGCATTATTTACCGTTCCTCTGCCCTCACCGGCAATCACTTTCAATCTCCTGCCTGTTGTCAGCGTCTTGGAGATAGTCTGCATACCAATCAACCCAGCGAAAACCATCCTACAGAATGTAAGCAAAAGAAGATTTCCTTAGTCGCTATGACTGGAAACCAGACTTCTCATGCTCACCCTTCAAAGCAGAGTTTTATGGAATGCGCATGAGAACCCGTAAAACCCTCTCTCTAAGTATTTGTGTCGGTTATCATTTAACTAATATATTATTTTGTGAAAGGTGATATATTTGTCACGAAGGTTAATTATGGTTTTATAAGCGTTGTTCGTTGGTCATAAGGTTTTAATTTGGGAAGAAGTTATGATCAGGGTTCTTTTTACTTTGGTATTAATAGGGTCTGTATTTCTATTCACAAATGTGAGTGCTCAGAAAAATGATGCCAACCTTTCTCTGCTAAAGACGAATTCGGTCATATTTGGACAAGTCGTCTCATGTTTTGTGAGGTTTAAGGTTTATTCCCAGTTGAGTGGGAACGATGAGATCAGCGAAGGGCAAATCAGTTTATTTTTAACTAACCAGGTAGGTGACATTGACGATCAAATAGAAAATTAATGGCAATGGGAATAGAAAGCGGCTTTGTTGATGAAGAGGTTTTTAGTGAGCAAGATTTTAAAGACATGGTGGGGGGCTCGCTAGAGCCGAGTTTGAGTCAGGTGCAAGCTGGTTGCAAGCTCTGGGTTGTTACAAATTAATTACAGACTTTAATCTCGTTGAAGAGAAAAAGTTAAAAGCCCGATTTCAGACTGGGGAGAATAAGGAGATACTAACTGCGAATCACCCACACATCGCATATAGAGACGTCTACGGTGCCTTTCCTGCCCTCTTTCTCCAAGCTTTTCTTATACATTCTCTCTACAATTTTCGCTGACAACTCCTTACCTCACGTTGAGCGATACCCAAGAGTTCTTAGGTTTGTAGAGTCTGAATAATAATACCCATTAATATTCTAAGACATCATTTTATTTTCCCGTTACTTTGCAGAAGTAGACCCACTCGATGAACAACGTACACGTCTTTTTCTGACCCTTTCACATAGGGAATCTTATACCCATTCTCGTTGGACCATTATGCAATCTGATTGAACGTCCAACCCTTCTCACGAAACTCCACAATCGTATAGTGAGGGAACTGTTGGTAATCGGAATAAATAGGAGGAAGCGTGAGTTTGGATGTTCTCAGGGTTGCGGTGAAACAGAGGTAATAATCGACCTCAG
>CAYPSQ010000062.1:0-16036 GCA_964413115.1 uncultured Rhizobiaceae bacterium
TGGTCGGTCGCTCTGGATTAGTCATTTGCGGATCCTAGTCCACTTGTACTCCGCTCCGCCCTTTGCGCCATAAAAACCAGCGATGTCGGTTATCATCACACTTAAAATGTATCCCATCGAGACGACTGGCGCCGAAAATTAGGCCGGATTTTCCAACATTTGGCAGCCTTCGGGCCGTAAGGGTGCGGTTGCATTCCAACCGCCGCGCCGCTACGGTTCGGATTAAGGACGCACGGGCCGCGTGGCGCGCAAGCGAGAATTTTCTGGCCCGAAGCGGGGAAATAGGACTGCAAATAAGAAATGAACATAGGAGAAGACTGATGACTAGTCGAAGAGCGGTATTAGCTCTCGCAGCTGCAGTGGCGCTTGTGGCGTTTACGTTCTCTGGGGCCCCGGCGAAGGCGGGACAGGATATTTTGATCGGCGGCGGTTCGGTAACCGGCGTCTATTATCAGGTGGCGCTTAATGTATGCAATTTGATCAATAAGCATAACGGCGACAATTATAACTGTGTCGGCCGTCCGGCGCTGGGATCGGTGTTCAACATTCGCGCCGTGAAACGTACCTTACTCGATTTCGGGGTCGCTCAGTCCGATCGCAATTTTGAGGCCTTCCGTGGCCGCGGCGATTGGGAAGGCAAGCCGATGGAGGATTTGCGCAGCGTCTTTAGTATGCATCCTGAGACGGTGCTGCTGGTGACCCGCGCCGATGCCGGCATCAATAGCGTTTCGGACCTGAAGGGCAAAACCGTCAACATCGGCAATCCTGGTTCCGGTCAGCGCGGTAACGCTGAAGACGTGCTGCGCCTCTACGGTATTGACAAGGACAATGATATCGATGCTCAAGGCCTGCAACAGCAGGAAGCGAGCCGCGCCCTGGTGGATCGGAAGATCGACGCGTTCTTCTATACTGTCGGCAATCCCTCAGCCGCGATCGAGGAACCGGCCAACTCCACCGAGATCAAGATCATCCCGATCAACGACGCGGCGATTTACGGATTTGTCGACGAGCGCCCATATTACGTCATGACGACAATCCCCGCCGGCACCTATAAGGGCGTCGATGAGGACATCGAAACTTATGCCGTCACCGCGACTGTCGTGACCAGCGCCAACGCATCGGAAGAGATGATCTATGACACCGTCAAGACGGTGTTTGAGAATCTCGATGAGCTAAAGGCGACACATGCGGCGTTCCGCGTGCTGGAACCCAAAGCCATGCTCAAGGGCTTGACCGCGCCACTCCATGTGGGCGCAGAAAAATACTATAAAGAGCGCGGCTGGTAATAATCGCGACACGTCGCGAACGCGATCGGGGGCGGCAAATGCCGCCCCCCTCCGTTGGCGTTAGTTGAAACTGGATTGGACGAAAGATGGCGGAGCCCGGGCGCAAGAACGGGGAGGCGCCGGGGCCCGAGGCTAAGAACGGCGAAGCCGCAACCCAAGAAATATTGGAACAGGTCGAGAGTGGCCCTCGTAGCCCGGACCTCCCGGTCGCCCGCATCGCTATCCTCCTGCTGTGCATCGCCTGGTCGGGTTATCAGCTCTATATTGCCTACCAGCCGGTCAACGCTACCATCGCCCGCGCTTGGCATCTCGCCTTTGCCATCCTCCTGGTTTATCTTGCCTATCCTGCCTACAACGAAGCGCGGCCGCCGTTCTGGGTGAAGCTGACGCGGAGGATTATCCCGCGTGCCCACCCTCGACGCTCTTTGCGCCGCCGCATCCCACCGCTCGACCTTGCATTGGGCGCTATCGCCGCGGCTACCGTGCTTTATATCTGGTGGGATTACGAAGGTATCATCATGCGCCAGGGGATGCCGAGCACTGCGGATGTGTGGGTCGGCGTGGTGATGATCATGCTGCTACTCGAAGCGGCACGTCGTGCACTCGGCCTCGCGCTTCCCATTCTTGGCATGATCTTTCTGGCCTACAGCTTTCTCGGCCCCTACATGCCAGAATTTCTGCGCCACCGGGGCATACCGCTCGACTATATCATCGCCGATCAATATCTCTCGACCACCGGCATATTTGGCGTGCCGCTCGGCGTCTCTACCGATTTCGTATTTTTATTCGTACTCTTCGGCGCTCTTTTGGACCGTGCGGGCGCCGGTAAATATTTCATAGATGTTGCCTTCGCCGGGCTGGGTTGGATGCGCGGTGGTCCAGCCAAGGCGGCGGTCGTCGCTTCCGGCCTCACCGGCATGGTCTCTGGCTCTTCCATCGCCAACACGGTTACCACGGGAACCTTCACTATCCCGCTCATGAAAAAGGTTGGGCTACCCGCCTACAAGGCCGCTGCCGTCGAAGTTGCGGCCTCGACCAATGGCCAGCTCATGCCGCCGATCATGGGCGCTGCAGCTTTTATTATGGCTGAGATTATAGGCATACCCTATCTTGATGTGGTGCGCGCGGCGCTCATTCCGGCGCTGGTTTCCTACATCGCTCTTTTGTATGTGGTGCATCTAGAAGCACGGAAGCTAGACATCAAGCCTATCCCGCGCTCCGAGTTGCCGCGTCTTCTAAAAACCTTCTTGGGTGGCTTGCACTATCTACTGCCGATCATCGTGCTGGTCGTCTATTTGGTAGTATTGCGGCGCTCGGCGATTACCTCGGCCCTCTTCGCTATCGAGGCGCTCGCCGTTATCATTGTCGTGCAGCGTCCGATCATTGTTTGGCTCGCCTGGTGGCGGGCTGGCCATGAGCCGGCGCCTGGTCAGACTTTGGGGCTGGCGCTCCGTATCGCCTTTGTCGATGGTATCAAGGATATATTCCTTGGCCTGATCGGCGGCGCGCGCAACATGATCGCAGTTGGCGTGGCCACGGCGAGCGCTGGCATCATTGTGGGCGTCGTGACCAGCACTGGATTGGTCGGACGGTTCGTCACGCTGATCGATACCATCTCCATGGGCAATATCTACCTCATGCTGATTCTCACCGCGATCACCAGCATGATCCTCGGCATGGGCCTGCCGACGACGGCTAATTATATCGTCATGGCGACCTTAACCGCGCCGGTGATCGTGGCACTTGGCAGCGATGCGGGGCTGATCTTTCCGATTATAGCGGCGCATCTGTTTGTATTTTATTTTGGCATCCTGGCTGATGATACACCGCCGGTGGGTCTCGCCGCCAATGCGGCGGCTGCGATTGCACGATCCGATCCAATCCGTACTGGTGTGCAAGGCTTCACCTATGACCTGCGCACCGCAATTTTACCCTTCATCTTCCTGTTCAATACCGATTTGCTGATGATTGACGGTGTCGCGGCGGGCGGCGCGATTGTGTGGATCGACAATCCGCTTCGTCTCATTTGGATTTTTGTCGTCACGCTGCTGGCAATGTTTGCCTTTGCCGCCGCGATCCAGGGGTTCTTTGCCGAGCGTTGCAGCATCATCGAACGGCTTATCCTGCTTGGACTCTGCATTCTATTGTTTCGGCCGACGATAGTTGCCGAGCCATTGGATATTCCGCGTGAAGCGCTGCAGGCTGTGGCCCTTGGCGGCTGCGCCCTGCTGTATACCCAGCAGCGCTTACGCGCCGGGAGTTGGCGTTTGCCGGGGCGCTCAGGGCTGACAGGAAAATGATCGCCTTTGCCCTTCGGGCGGTTGGAAAACGGTGCGTATGAGGCAACATTGTTGGCGCCCGCGCCCCAATATTACGAACGCCCGTAATGGTCTTCCAGGCGCACAATATCGTCTTCGCCAAGATAGTCGCCGCTCTGCACCTCCACGACATGAAGTGGCTCACTGCCCGGATTTTCCAGCCGGTGGTGAACACCCACGGCAACATAGGTGGACTGATTTGCGCCAAGCTCCAGCGTTTCCGAATCGCGGGTTACCCGGGCGCGCCCCGCCACCACCACCCAATGTTCGGTACGCCGGTTATGATATTGCAGTGAAATACTAGCACCGGGATTGACCGTCAGCAGCTTGACCTGAAAGCCTGGCTCTTGGCGGAGGCCTTCGAATGCGCCCCACGGGCGGACCACACGGAGATGTTCCGTCACTTCAGCGCGGCCCTGCTCAGATAGCCTACGCACCAAATCCCGCACGGCTTCTGTTTTATCCATGGGGACAACGAGAATCGCGTCCTTGGTCACCACCACTGCGATATTATCCAGGCCGAGCGCTGCCACGAGCGGCCCGTCGCTTCGAATGTAAGAAGTTTTGCAGTCGAGCGCCATGACATCCCCTTCTATGAGATTGCCCGAGCTATCCCGTGTGCCTGCTTGCCACAATGCTTGCCACGAGCCGACATCACTCCAGCCTACATCGATGGGAATTACCGCCGCTTGTTCGCAACTCTCCATGACAGCGTAATCGATCGATTCTCCAGTTATGGCGGTGAACGGCGCTTCGGCGAGGCGGAGAAAATCCTTTTCGGCATTTGCCCCGGCCAGCGCTGCACGGCACGCATCCAGCATGTCCGGACGGCGGAGCTCCAGCTCGATCAAATAGCGTGCGGCAGAGAATAAATACATGCCGCTATTCCACAGATAGTGGTCCGTTGCAATAAACTCGCGTGCGCGCGACAAATTGGGCTTCTCGACGAAGCGCTCGACCTTGCAGCCCCGCCCCTCGCCGACTGGCGCGCCCTGATGTATATAGCCATACCCCGTTTCCGGCGCATTTGGGGTGATGCCGAAGGTGACCAAGTGGCCGGTCTCGGCCAACGGTCGCGCCTCTTCTATAGCAGCGCGAAGACCTCCAACGTCGGCAACGACATGGTCGGCAGGCGCAATCAGCATTAGCGCATCGGCCGCATCTCTCGACAGCATGAGAGCCGCCGCCGCCGCCGCCGGCGCGGTATTGCGGCCAACCGGCTCCAACATAATACGCTGCGGCGTGAGGTCTATTTGTCGAAGCTGTTCGGCAAGGATGAAACGATGCGCCTCATTACAAATCAGCAACGGTGGTGCGAGGTCCAAAGCCAAAAATCGTCGCGCCGTATCCTGCACCATGGTTTGGTCGCCAATGAGTTGCAGCAGTTGTTTAGGGTGGGCGGCGCGGGAGAGTGGCCACAGCCGGGTACCCGAACCACCGCACAGGATAACCGGGTGAACCGTAGATAAATCTGTCACATGCCCCCCACTTTGAATCCAAAGCTGTCCCATATGCTCAGCGAGAATCTGCGCAAGGTATTCAAGCCGAAAGCCGATTTAAGTACATAGAAAGCGCCCAATATGCGTTGTGAGCCCCATTAAACGCAGGCCAAGGCGGAGGGTCTATTTCGTCTGACTTGTGGCGTGGCGCCGGGCGCTCGCTCAATCCCCTGCCCAACTTGTGAAGCGGAAGCCTTCTACTCGCTCAAGCCTTGCAGGAACAACAGCAGGTTGGCGCGGGCGCGGTCTTTTTTGATGCCGGAGAAGGACATTTTCGTTCCCTGCACGCTCTCCTTCGGGTTGGCGAGGAACTCATTCAGCGAAGCGATGCTCCAACTGCCATCGTGTGAAGCCATGGCGTTGGAATAGTTGAAGCCCTTGATCGCTCCGACACTGCGCCCGACAATATTCCACAGGTTGGGGCCAACTTTATTTTTACCGCCTTGATCAGTAGTATGGCAGGCGGCGCATTTTTTAAATATTTTTTTCCCCTTGGCTGCATCTGCGACGGCCAGCAATTGGTCAATCGAAACCGACGCTACCATTTCCTCTGCATCTACGATGCCATTTACTTGTTTTGCCTCCTCCTCGACGGGCAGGGCGTAGGCTACGCTGACATGGGCGTTGTCTACGTGATAGATATTGGCGGGAATGATCCACGAAACCATTGCGACTAACCCCGCGAAAAGGATGGCCCCGGCGATCTTATTCAGTTCGAATGACGACATGGGTCGGACAATGCCTCGATGATTTTCCTGTGCAAGAATTTAACGGCTTCCCCATCGCCTGTCCAACTCCTATAAGGCGGTATCAAAGGAGCTAAGCGGCATGGAAATATCCTTGACTGCCGAGAAGGTGAGGGCGCGGGGTCGCCCGGTCAATCCGATCATCCTGATTCCGGCGCGTCTTCAATCGGTGCGCTTGCCAAATAAGCCGCTCGCCGATATCGCCGGCGTGCCGATGATCGTCCATGTAATGCGCCGCGCTCAGGAGGCGGATTTGGGCCGTGTGGTGGTGGCCTGCGCTCAACACGAAATAGCCGAAGCGGTGACGAATGCAGGCGGCGAGGCGGTATTGACACGCGCCGACCACGCCTCCGGCTCTGACCGTATATTTGAGGCGTTGACTCATCTCGACGCGGATCGGAAACATGACGTGGTGATCAACCTGCAAGGCGATTTGCCAACGCTAGCACCAGATTTGCCGCGCGCCGCGCTCGATTTGTTGGCGGATACTGCGGTCGATATAGGCACCCTTGTAGCCGAGATCAACGATCCAGCCGAACGCGACGACCCAAACGTGGTCAAAGTCGTCATCTCCAGAAGAGCAACACCAGCCGGTGTGGCGGCTGGCGGCGGCCGCGCCTTATATTTTACGCGCTCCCGCGCGCCGTCGGGAGACGGCGCTTTGTGGCACCACATTGGGCTCTACGCTTTTCGCCGTGACGCTCTTGAAAAATTCATCTCTTTGCCGCCGAGCCCTTTGGAGGAGCGTGAGCGGCTCGAGCAGTTGCGCGCCTTGGAGGCCGGTATACGCATTGATGTGGCCCTCGTTGACACTGTTCCCCTCGGTGTTGATACTCCGCGCGATTTAGCGCGAGCGCGCGAATTGCTTGGCGTGCGCGCTGGCAGTTGAGCGCAGGCGGACAGAATCAGAAGATGAGTGATAACAAATCTACGGCGGCGCAAACTATCGCCTTTCAGGGGGCTCCAGGCGCCTATTCGGATATGGCTTGTCGCGCTGTGTTTCCGAATATGCGCACACTGGCGTGTAGTACCTTCACTGATGCCTTCGCGGCGGTGGCCGACGGCGATGCGCGCCTCGCCATGATCCCGATTGAAAATTCTGTTGCTGGCCGGGTTGCCGATATTCATCAATTGTTGCCCGAATCGCGCCTCCATATTGTGGCCGAACATTATCAGCCAGTGTGGCACAATTTGCTCGCTTGCAAGGGCGCCACGGTAGCGGGGCTGAAAACTGTGCGATCACATGTTCATGCGCTGTCGCAATGCCGAAACGTCATCCGGCGGCTCGGGTTGAACGCGGTAGTTCACGCCGATACGGCGGGCGCGGCGGCTGAAATAGCCAGACTCAAAGACCCCACCATCGCTGCCATCGCTTCCGGCTTGGCTGCCGAGATTTATGGTCTGGAGGTGATCGAGGCCGGGGTTGAGGATGAAACCCACAACACGACGCGCTTTGTGGTCTTGGCGGGCGCCGCCATAGATCCTGATCCGCTGGATGGCCCCGTGGTGACCTCTTTTGTCTTCCATGTCCGCAACGTACCCGCCGCGCTTTACAAGGCGCTTGGCGGGTTCGCCACCAACGGCGTCAACATGACTAAATTGGAGAGTTACATGGTTGGTGGAACATTTACCGCTACCCAATTTTTCGCTGAGGTCGAGGCTCACCCTTCTGAGCTGCGTCTAAAGCTGGCGCTGGAGGAACTCTCTTTCTTCACCAGTGAGGTAAAGATTATGGGCGTCTATCTAGCACACCCCTTCCGAGTCGAGTCGGCGGCGCGCTCTGCCTGACTGACACCGCTCGCACGTTCAAACTGGGAAGCGTCCGTCAATCCAATCACCGATCAAGCGGCGCGCGATGGAATATTCTCCAGGCATACGGAACGCGTCCGAATCCACGACGTTGCGCAACCAATCACGCTCATACCAATGGGCATATTCCAACTCTTTGTCGTCGACAGTGATCTCACGGCTTTCGGCTTTGGCCATGAAGCCCACCATGATCGATGCGGGAAAAGGCCAAGGCTGAGAAGAATGGTAGCGCACATCGGAAACGTAGACGCCAGATTCTTCGAATATTTCACGCGCAACTGTTTCTTCCAAGCTTTCGCCGGGTTCAAGGAAGCCGGCCAGGGTCGAGTGCATGCCGGTAGGCCAGTGAGATTGCCGGCACAGCAGGCAGTAGTCTCCATCATGTACAAGAACGATCACTGCCGAATCGGTGCGCGGAAAGTGTACGGCACCGCAGGCCGGATTAGTGCAGGCGCGTTCATGTCCGGCCCGCCGTGCCTCGCTCTTGTGCCCACAAGCAGCACAGTAGCCATTCTTTTGGTGCCAATACATAAGTCCGCGCGCATAGGCCAAAATTGCCGCTTCGTGCGCCGGCACCAATTGCACCGAATCGCGCAAATCCATGAGGGCACCGCCGGAATACCGCGCGATAAGGGTTTCCACTGGCAAATGTGAGAGGTCGACAGCGAAATGCGCGATCCCGCCTTCTTCCAGCGCTATGCCGAGAAAGGCTAAGGACGCTTCGGCGTCAAGTAGTCCATCAAGTGCCTCGCGGTTGATTAGTGCGGCGCGCGGTTCGTTGCCGTTAAATACAATACTTTGCTGGTTCCATACTGGGATAAAGCGGCTCACCGGATCGTGCAGCTGCGCCTCTATCCAGTCGGCATCAGTTCTCCGGTGATCCGCTCGGTCGAGCCGCACGCCTGAGAACACGTTACCCGGCAACATCGATAACTTTTGCATGGTTTAAATCTCGCATGACCGCTCGTATGGGTCAAAGAGCTCGGTTAAGTGCTTGCGCCGGGGGCGGGCAATGCTGGTATAGTAACCCCAGGGAGACCGGCGGTGGACGGCCGCCTCGCTAACCCGGTCAGGTCCGGAAGGAAGCAGCCGTAACGAGCGCTGGACGGGTCGCCTGTCCGGCCTCCCGCCTCTACCGCACGATTGGTTTCTACCAACCGGTTCGTGCCTGACTTAACAACAACTGTGGATTTCGGATGGGCGACGACGGCCCTTACCGCGTTCTGGCCCGTAAATACCGGCCAACCAATTTTTCCGACCTAATTGGGCAGGACGCATTGGTGCGCACTGTGACCAACGCGATTCGTACTGGCCGTTTAGCGCACGCCTTTCTTCTCACCGGTGTGCGTGGCGTCGGTAAGACGTCAACAGCCCGCATCCTCGCCCGTGCCTTCAATTGTACCGGCGCCGGCGGTGAGGAGGGCCCGACAGCCAAACCCTGCGGCGTTTGTGAGCATTGCCAAGCTATCGCCGAGGACCGTCACGTGGATGTTATGGAAATGGATGCCGCGTCGCGTACTGGTGTGGACGATATCCGCGAATTGATCGATGGCGTGCGCTACCGTCCAACCAGCGCACGTTACAAGGTCTATATCGTGGATGAAGTGCATATGCTTTCTAAGCAGGCCTTCAACGCTCTTTTGAAAACGCTCGAAGAACCACCGCCGCATGCCAAATTTATCTTTGCCACCACCGAAGTGCGCCGCCTGCCGGTCACCGTGTTATCGCGTTGCCAGCGCTTCGATTTACGCCGCGTCGATGCCACCAGTTTGGTAGCGCATTTTCAGGTTATCGCCGAGAAGGAAAAAGCCGAGATCGACGAGGGCGCGGTCCGCCTGATCGCGCGCGCAGCCGATGGTTCAGTACGCGATGGTCTTTCTCTGCTTGATCAAGCAATTGCCCACGGCAGCGGCGCGGTGAGCGAAGTTGAGGTACGCGATATGCTCGGCCTCGCCGACCGTGAGCGCGTATTCGAGTTATTCGCCGCGGTCATGAAGGGTGAAACAGCGACCGCGCTCGACCTTCTGGGTGAGCAATACCGCGCCGGTGCGGACCCCATCGCCGTTCTGGAGGACATGCTAGAGCTGACCCACTGGTTAACCCGGGTGAAGTTGGTGCCGTCGGTGGCGAGCGACCCGGGCATACCCGAAATCGAACGACGTCAAGGGCAGCAGATGACGGCCCAGTTGGCAATGCCGGAACTGACGCGTGCCTGGCAGATGCTGTTAAAAGGCCTGTCCGAGGCTCGTAGTGCGCCGAATAGCTTAATGGCGGTCGAAATGGCGCTGGTGCGTCTCGCCTATGCTGCTGATCTGCCAAGCCCGGCGGATGCCATACGGGCGCTTGACGGCGATTCGCCAAAAGCCGCGCCTGCGAAATTCGCTGCGGGGTCTTCAACATCGCCCGCGCCTGCTTCAGTATCTGAGGAGGCGCTACCCGCGGTGCCTCGTAGCGCACCAGAATCGACCGGGGATTCGGGTAGCGGTCAAACGGCTCTGGCGGAGGAACGGGCGCCCGAGCAGGCTCAGCCCGACGAGCAACAACGGGTAGCCGAGACTGGCGAACCTAACGCCGGCGAGTTGCCTGCCGATGGCGTCACATGTTTTGAGGATGTAGCTGCCCTCGCCGGGCGACACCGCGAAATGGATTTACGCCATTGGCTGGTTTCCGACGTTCATTTGGTACGGTTTTCGCCGGGTCATATCGAACTGCGCCAAAATGAGGTTGTTCTCAAGCCATTGGTCGGCGAACTCGGCGAAAAACTAAAGACTTGGACCGGTCGACGCTGGATGGTGTCACTGTCTGAGGAAGCCGGCGAGCCTACGTTGGAGGAACAGGCGGAAGCTAAAATAGCCGCTAAGTTGCGGGCTGCGGAGGACGATCCGCTGGTCCGTCAAGTATTGAAAATATTTCCCGACGCGCGAATCTCTGGCTTGCGCGAAAGCGATGAATCGGACGATAACGGGTAATTTTTGGACGGAGAAAAAGCTTATGAAGAATCTGGGCCAAATGATGAAACAGGCGCAGCAAATGCAGGCCAAAATGGCAGAAATGCAGGAGGGTCTGGACGCACTGGAAGTTAGCGGTGCTGCCGGCGGCGGTCTGGTCAGCGTCACCCTTACCGGCAAGGGTGACATGCGTGCCATCAAAATTGACCCTTCTCTAGTTGTTGCTGAAGAAGTAGAAGTGTTGGAAGACTTGGTGACGGCGGCGTTCAACGACGCCAAAGCCAAAGTTGAGGCCCACATGCAAGAAGAGATGGCAAAAGCGACTGGTGGGCTGAACCTGCCGCCGGGCATGAACTTACCCTTTTAGACGCTGCCACAAAGGCGGATTTAGGCCATGGCAGGAGACGATATCGAACGGCTCATCAATTATCTGAGCAAACTGCCCGGCCTCGGGCCGCGCTCAGCACGCCGTGCCGCTCTTTCTCTGTTGAAACGCCGCGAGGCATTGTTGGTACCGCTGCTGAAGGCGCTCGAAAGCGCTGCGGCGTCTATCAAGCCGTGCATGAGGTGCGGCAATCTCGATAGCCAAGACCCGTGCGCTATCTGTGCCAATCCTGAACGTGATGGCACCATCATTTGTGTGGTTGAGGAAGTCGCCGATCTTTGGGCGCTGGAACGTACGCTGAGCTTCAAGGGGCGATACCATATTCTCGGCGGGCTGCTTTCGGCGTTGGACGGTGTTGGCCCAGAGGATTTAAACATTGCTACCCTTCTCGCTCGGGCCGAAGAGGACGACGTGACAGAAATCATTCTCGCCATGAGCGCTACCGTCGATGGGCAAACCACAGCGCATTACGTGACCGATCGATTGCACAGCTTGGGTGTTCGCATCACCCGCCTCGCGCATGGCGTCCCGGTGGGTGGTGAGCTTGACTATCTCGACGACGGCACACTGAGCGCCGCCCTCAAGGCGCGCCGCCCGCTTGATAGTTAATATTAATCCTTGCCAGTCGAGTGAAGTGGCACGGCGACTGGATTCTCGCTTTCTTTGCTTTCGACGACGTTCTCCAGCTGCACCGATTCGATGCGTTCAGCGCGCTTGCCCACCTTGTCGGTGGAAATGCGGATTTGTCGCATGTCGTCACCCGCTTGATCAAAATGGCGCTGTAACTTCCCGACCCGGTCATCTAGACGGACTACATCGCCTAACAGCGCCTGGACTTCTTTCTGGATGAGCCCCGCCTGCTCCTTCATGTGCACATCCTTAAGAATCGCCCGTACAGTGTTGAGCGTCGCCCATAATGTGGTGGGCGAGACGATGAATACTCGCGCCTGATAGCTCGCATCGACGACGGACGGAAAATTGGCATGAAGTTCGGCATATACTGCCTCGGAGGGCAGGAACATCAGCGCCGCGTCTGCGGTTTCACCCGCGACAATGTAGCGCTCGGAAATATCCTTGATGTGGCCTTGCATGGCGGCGCGAAACGCGCGCTCGGCAGCCTTCCTGGCAACCCCATCCGTCGCTGCCTGCAGCGCGTGATAGCTTTCCAAGGGAAATTTAGCGTCGATCGCTATGGCGCCCGGCGGGTTGGGCAGTTCTAGGAGACAGTCCACCCGCTTGTTGTTTTCGAGCGAGGCCTGAAAGCGATAGGCGGAGGGTGGCAGCACTTGACGCACCAAATCGTTCAGTTGGATTTCGCCAAATGCCCCCCGCGCCTGCTTGTTAGAAAGAATATTCTGCAGGTTGACGACCTGGCCGGAAAGATCAGAAATGTTGGCTTGCGCTCTGTCGATCACGGCGAGGCGGGCTTCTACCTTGCCTATGCTTTCCAAAGTTTTTTCTGTTGTCGCCTGCAATCCTTCGGCGAGGGTCTTGGTGAGAGATGCTTCATGCCCATGTATGCGCTCTGCGAGAGCGCGCTGTTCCGCCTTCAGGCGCTCCTCCATATTACGCTGACCGGCTGCAAAAGTTTCCGTCAGACGGGCCAGTTCACCGCGCAGCCTCTCGGTTTCTCCGGTCCGGCCACGCAACCGCAGGATTGAAAACGTCGCGAATGCCACGATCAGGACAACCGCGATCAAAAGGGCCAGAATGACGATATCCATCTGCGTCACTATGAGCCCGCTATCCGCCACCTGTCAAAGCAGCATAGCTCTGCTTGACGATGGCGGTGGCGAGTAATACCTAATCCATGAATTTGTCAGGATAATCTGCCCATGGCCGTACGCTCAATATTAGTCGCGCCCGACAAGCGTCTGAAAGTCCACTCCAAACCAGTGGAAAAGGTGGACGCGGAAATTCACGCACTATTAGACGACTTGATGGACACGATGTATGCAGGCGATGGATTGGGCCTTGCGGCCATTCAGGTCGGTGTGCCGAAGCGGGTTATCGTGGTTGATGTGCATGAGCCGGCCGATGCGCCAGCGCCGCTCAAGCTAGTCAATCCGGAAATTCTATGGTTCTCGCCCGAGCGAATTGTCTATGAAGAGGGCTGCCTGTCATTTCCAGAGTATTTTGCCGATGTCGAGCGCGCCAGCGCAGTGCGCGTGCGCTATCTCGATGAGAACGGCAAGACACAGGAGATTGAGGCGAAGGAAACGCTGGCGATTTGCTTGCAGCATGAGGTGGATCACCTCGACGGTAAATTGTTCGTCGACCATCTTTCGCTGGTAAAGCGCGGGATTATCCTGCGTAAAATGGCCAAAGCAGCGCGCGCCCAAGTTAAGGACGGGTGAGGTAGAGGCGGCACATGGCGGCTACCTCCCTTATTTTCATGGGCACGCCGGATTATGCGGTGCCTTCGCTTGACGCATTATTGATGGCGGGTTTCCCCATTGCCGCGGTGTACTGCCAGCCACCGCGCCCGGCCGGCCGCGGCAAACAGCTCCGCCCCACGGCGGTTCAGCGCCGCGCAGAAGCGGTGGGGCTGGATGTACACATGCCGGTAACATTGAAGGGACAGACCGAACAGCGCGTGTTCACGGAGATAAAGGCTGAACTCTGCATCGTCGTGGCCTACGGCCTGATCCTGCCGCCTGTGGTGTTGCATGCTCCGCGCTTGGGGTGCATCAACGCCCATGCGTCTTTGCTGCCGCGTTGGCGTGGCGCAGCGCCGATTCAGCGCGCCATCATGGCCGGTGACCGCGAGACAGGCGTCAGCATCATACAAATGGACGAAGGGTTGGATACCGGCCCGGTATTACGTAAAGCTAAATTGGCGATCGAAGAAGACTTTGACGCCGGTCAATTGCATGACCGGCTTGCCGTATTGTCGGCCGGTCTGATCACCGAGGTTGCCGGCGAACTTTGTCGGGGCGAGGCGCCGACGCCTGAGCAACAAGCCGATGGCGCCAGTTATGCCGCCAAGATTAACAAGGCGGAGACGTGGCTCGATTGGACTCGCCCAGCGCCCGAATTAGCGAATTTAGTACGCGCCTTGTCCCCTGTGCCAGGCGCCGGGTTTCAGCACGGAACGACGCGCATAAAGCTACTTGCTGCACAGGCGTTAAAACCTGGCGTGGTCGACGCGCCAGGCACTGTGCTCGATGGCGACGGCCTCGTCGTCGCCTGCGGTGGCGGCACAGCGCTCCGTCTTCAGCGCCTACAACGTGCAGGAAAGAACGTTCTGACGGCAGCTGAATTTTTGCGTGGCCACACCTTGGCAGCGGGAGAGACATTGCCATGTCCCGCTACAAGCTGACCGTTGAATATGACGGCTCGGGATTTGTCGGTTGGCAATGGCAGACCAACGGTTATTCCGTTCAGCAGGCGCTGGAAGAGGCGGTCGTGACATTTAGCGGCGAGACCGTCCGTGTGCATGGCGCAGGACGAACGGATGCGGGAGTGCATGCTGTGGCACAAGTCTGCCATCTTGATCTTGCTGGTGCGCCCGCACCCGGCACATTACGCGATGCGTTGAATGCTCATCTGCGGCCAAGCCGGGTTTCAGTTTTAGCTGCTCAAACTGTCGCTGATGATTTTGATGCCCGGCGTTCGGCCAGGGCGCGCATCTACCGCTACCAAATCGTTAACCGGCGGTCACCTCTGGCGCTGGACCTCAAACGCGCATGGCAAATTTCGCACGAGCTCGACGCCGACGCCATGGCGCGTGCCGCGGCGCGTTTGCTGGGACAGCATGATTTTTCGTCGTTTCGAGCAAGCGCCTGTCAGGCGCTTTCGCCAGTCAAGACATTGGATGCGTTTGAGGTTACGCGCGAGGGTGAGAACATAAGCCTTACCGCGCGCTCCGAATCCTTTCTGCATCATCAAATGCGCGCTTTTGTCGGCAGCCTGGTGTGGGTCGGTGAGGGGCGCTGGTCGGAAGCGTATATCGGTGACGTGCTGGCGGCGCGCGACCGCCGCAGCGCAGGCCCCAATGCGCCACCCTGGGGTCTCTATCTACAGGCGGTTCTCTATTAAAGAGCCATAAGAGGAGAGTTATTTTTTCCTAGAACGCGCCTTTGACTTGGGTTTGGCCTTGGCTTTTGCGGGAACTTTTTTCTTTGCAGCCGCTTTCTTTTTCAACTTTGTTAAGTTGAGCCGTTTTTTTACACCGTCGATAGCGAGGTTGTAGATGCCATGCGCGAAGTCGCGGCAACCCTCTGCCGTCTGGCCTTTTTTTGGCTCGAAACGGCTTGACCAATCGATAGTTGAGCTACGCGCCGTAGACGCTTTGACCCTGATGGTCGCGGTATAATTGATAAACGGAACGATATTGTTGGGCTTGTCTATGATGGTGTAAATCTGGGTGCGGGTTTGACTGTCATATTTGACCAGCCTCTCTCTAATTATACCTTTTGCGCCCTTTACCTTGAGCTTGCGGATGGTGCCAGTCTTGTCCATCTCGCAACTTGTGAGCGCTCCCTGCGTGATTGCCTTAATATTGGCGAAGCTGCCAATATGTTCCCAAACTTGGTCAGCGGGCGCGCCCACCTTGACGGAAACCCTAGCGCGTGAGTAAGCCATGAAACCATCTCCCCATTGTTATATGCCTTTGTTCTTGTGCCGTCATGGTGCCGGATACGGTGCGTCAATTCAAAAGGATAATTACAAATGGTTAACTCATTGTTTTGTTCCGACGGGATTATCCTATTTTAAAACCATAAAATGAATGGCTATGAATTTCGTCTTGTTTCAATATTCTGTGTGTTCCTGGATGTTCTAGGCTCGCTGTTGAGCACTAAGAAAAAGATAGCCAGCCGCTACCCAGCTATCACGAGCCCGTTAGTATATCCATTCAGAGGCCGATTATGCATGCGTTCCAAGTAGTTTGTTAAATTGTCTCGCGCGAAACGCACAGTCGCTTCTTACTGGATCCGTTGTAGGGACGTTCGCGTAGTGCTCGCTAGCGTCAGGCTCATGTGTGTGGAGGGCTGCCATCTTTTGGGCTGCAATATTTGTGCCCGAGAGGCTTGCGTTTAATT
>CAYPSQ010000063.1:0-2153 GCA_964413115.1 uncultured Rhizobiaceae bacterium
TCAACCCGGCAATCCACACCTGGACAGGGCAGCTAGGCCTTCCCGATTTCACGAGTATAAAAGATCGGGATTTCGAGGCAACATTCTCGGCCGCGCTTCCCGCACACTTGGCAGAAATTGAAGCGATCGCCAACAATCCTGAGGAGCCGACATTCGAAAACACCGTCTCAGCGTTGGAGCGGGCGGGCGAGCTACTGACCAGGGCGTCGGACATATTCTGGAACTTGGTCGGATCGAATACGAACGACACGCTGCAAGAATTAGAACGCAAGCTATCGCCTGAGCTGTCTTGCCACCAATCGGCGATCATGATGAACCGCTCCTTGTTTGGCCGCATCGATGCACTGTATCGAAATCGTGATAGCCTTGGCCTCGAAGCTGAAGCCAGCCGTGTATTGGAGCTGAAGTGGAGGTCATTCGTACGGTCAGGCGCGCAACTCAACAAAACCGATCAGGCGCAACTCGCAGCCATCAACCAGCGCCTTGCGGTGCTTGGCACTGAATTTTCGCAGAATGTTCTGGCCGACGAACGCGACTATGCCCTGGTACTCGAAACCAACGAAGATCTGGCAGGGTTGCCGGATTCTCTGATTTCCAGCATGAGCGCAGCGGCGGAAGAGCGCGGCCAAAAAGACCGATATGTGGTAACGCTATCACGTTCAATTGTCGAACCGTTCCTGACTTGCTCGGAGCGGCGTGATTTACGCGAGACGGCGTTCAGGGCCTGGGTCGGCAGGGGCGAAGGCTCGGGCGAACGAGACAATCGCCCGCTTGTTGCCGAAATGGTGAGTCTTCGTGCCGAAAAAGCTACGCTGCTTGGGTATAGTAGTTTTGCTCATTTCAAGCTCGACGACACCATGGCAAAGACGCCTGAGAACGTCCGCTTGCTCCTCGATACAGTGTGGGAAAAGGCGCGCGGTCGGGCCGAGAAAGAAGCAGCAGAGCTATCGGGATTGATCGCGGACGAAGGCGAAAACCACGAGGTTGCGCCGTGGGACTGGCGTCACTATTCCGAGAAAGTGCGGGCAGCACGATACGATTTCGATGAGGAGGAGATAAAGCCTTATCTGCAGCTAGAAAAAATGATCGAAGCGGCTTTTCATACCGCTGAGAGGCTGTTCGGCATCACTTTCCGGACGCATGATGATGTAAGAGCCTATCACCCCGATGTCCGTGTCTTTGAGGTGCTGGATACGAGCGGAAAGCGCATCGCCGTATTTCTAGGCGATTATTTCGCACGCCCTTCCAAACGATCCGGCGCGTGGATGAGTGAACTGCAAAAGCAGCATAAGCTCTCCTCGGATCGCACCAACGAGGGACAGATTCCTATCGTCTTGAACGTTATGAATTTTGCCAAAGCTCCGGCCGGCAAACAGGTCCTCATTACGATGGACGACGCGAGAACACTTTTTCATGAATTTGGGCACGCCCTGCACGGAATGCTCTCCGACGTCTCGTACCCCTCTATCTCAGGCACGTCCGTCAACCGGGATTTCGTCGAATTGCCATCCCAACTTTATGAGCACTGGCTGACAGAGCCGGAAGTATTGCAACGCTTCGCGGTTCATCATCAAACTGGTGACGCGATACCGCAGCGCCTGCTGGACAAGATGCGCGCTGCCGAAAAATTCAACAAAGGATTCGCCAACGTGGAGTTCACGTCGTCGGCACTGGTCGATATGGCCTTTCATTCGCTCGATCCCGAACAGGCAGCGAATATCGACCCAATGGCATTTCAAGCCGATGTGTTGGCGGGGCTCAATATGCCTGAATCAATCGTCATGCGGCATGCCACACCGCATTTTGGTCACGTATTCGCGGGCGACGGCTATTCGGCCGGATACTATTCGTACATGTGGTCTGGTGTACTCGATGCCGATGCGTTTCGGGCATTCAAGGAAGCGGGCGGTTCGTTCGATATCGCGACGGCAGATAAACTCCTGCGCTACATTTATTCCTCGGGCGGTTCAATGGACCCGGAAGATGCGTACATCGCATTTCGTGGCAAACTTCCGTCGCCGGATGCTTTGCTCGAAAAAGAAGGGCTGGCGTAGGACATGGTAAATTTCCGTGGCGTGCGCTGGTGCTACTTCTGCTTGAGAATGGCCTTATGTGCCCATGGCTAAATAACTACTTGGTGATGAATGGCACCA
>CAYPSQ010000063.1:2253-15769 GCA_964413115.1 uncultured Rhizobiaceae bacterium
AAGGCTTATTAGCTGGCCGCTGAGTTCCATAAATAGCTTATGTCCGCCCATAGGGGGTCTTTTCACGCCATTCAAATTTTGAAGCGGCGCCATTGCCCGAGACGATGATCGGCACAATCTTCGTTATCCCGATGCAAAACGGCTTGAACCTTCTGTGCATTAACGCACACCCGAATAATGTCGTTGATTGGCGACAATTACCTTGAGAAGATCTTGCTGACACTGCGTAATTGAGTTTAAGTGGAATTCGTCCAATAATGAAAGACAGTATGGCCTAGAGCCCCGACGCGAGAGTCCAGCGCATACCAATTGACGGAGGCATTTATGATACCCAACATTCCCGAGAAAACCGGTATTCAAGACAATCGGGGCCACTCACTTACCGACGACTTCATCACGCGAACTTATGTTTTGCCGCTACTCACAGATGCGGAAAGCAAGGCCCGGCTAATTGCGGAGCACAAAGGAAACCCGATCGGCGTGCCAGGCAAGGCGGGTAACAAGGCGATCGGCCATAGCGACGATTTGGCCAGGGTACTCGATAAACTGCGACGGGCGCCAATGACTGGCAAATATGTGCGCGTCTGCATCAGGCCGCATGAAGGTTATAACATCGGTATTGTATCGGGTGTGCGCGGCCAACCGGTGAAAATATTAGAGGACGAGACCTATCCGAGCGAGGAAGCGTGCGAGCACGCAATATTCGTGCGCCGGGTCGGCGACCTGCTGGCTTCCTACGGTCTCGCCTAGACGTCAGAGTGGCGGCATAACGCTGCCCAAGCAACAAACAAGACGGTTCAAATACACCAAGGGATCTCAATTAGAGGGCCCGGCGCAGAATGAACATTGGGAGGAAGAAGTAACATGTTGCGGATTACCGGTTACAGCGATCGCTACTCATTATGCCCCGGCGAAGAGGTCAAGTTCTACGTCAACTCCGAGAAGGGAGAAAGCTATCGCGCCGACATTGTTCGGATGATTCATGGCGATACCAATCCGGAGGGTCCAGGGTTCAAGGTTGAGGAACTGGACACGCCGGTAAGCAAGGATTATCCCGGGCGCAATCAGATCATCCATGGCGGTTCTTACGGCTTGGTGCCACACGATCACCGGATGAACGTCGAGAGCTTCACCCTGCAAGCATTTATCTTTCCGACCACGCCCGACAAGGGCGTTCAGGGCGTTCTGACCAAAAGCGATGGAACGACGGGCTACGGCCTCTTTATCGACGAAAACGCCAACCTGGCGCTGTGGATCGGCGACGGCAAGGGCAAAGTCGAGAAGATTGTCAGTGGTAAGCCCCTGCTTCGCAAGGTGTGGTATCTCGTCGCCGCCTCCTACGATGCCACGAGCGGCCAGGTCTGCCTTTATCAGGAACCCGTCGTGACCTCGGCCAATGGTGGCCTGGGCATGTCACTGTTGCACCCGATGGAGGAAACCGCCTCAGTTGTGAACGGCAAATCAGCCGTCGCACCGGGTAACAATGACGCACCGCTGCTGATGGCAGCGCGCACCGAAGTCTCAAATTCCGGACGGACGATATTTGGTGGCCACTTCAAAGAAGCGCGCGAACCTGTTGAACTGCCCCAGCAGGCGGATGTTTATAACGGTAAGATCGACCGGCCGCGCCTCTCTGGCCGGGTACTCGACAAAAGCGAGATCGATGCGCTGGCGCGTGGCTTCAAAACCTGCCCGGCGTCGCTCCGCCAGAGCGTCATAGGGGCTTGGGACTTCCACGCCAACATCACCAAAAATATTGCCTCGACGCAGATTATAGACACCTCGCCGAACGTGCTGCATGGCTTTATCATCAATATGCCGGCGCGCGGTATGACCGGCTATAATTGGACCGGCGACGAGATCGTTTATCATCATGCGCCCCAAGAATATGGCGCTATCCATTTTCACGATGACGATATCGACGATGCACGCTGGGAAGTGGATTTCACCTTCGCCGTGCCCGAGGGCACAAAAAGCGGCGCCTATGCGGCGCGGCTGCGCGTCGGCGGAGAAAGTTCACCCGAGACGGAGGATTTCATCACCTTTTTTGTGCGGCCGCCACAGGGTACCGCGACGTCCAAGGTCTGCCTGATCATCCCCACCTCGAGCTATATGGCCTATTCCAATGACAATCTATCGACCAATTCTGTGGTCGCTGAACTGCTCGCCGGCAAAATTCCAATCATGCAGGCCTCTGACCTCTATCTCAATGAGCATCGCGAATACGGCCTTTCGACCTATTCGCTGCATTCAGACGGCAGCGGCGTTTGTTATTCCTCCCGTCTCCGGCCGATCCTTAACATGCGGCCCAAATATCGCCACTGGCTGTCGCCTTCCCTGTGGCAACTCAATGGCGATCTGCATCTGACCGATTGGTTAGAGCAGCAAGGCTTCGAATTCGATGTGCACACTGATGAGGATCTTGATCGCGAGGGACTGGACCTGTTGCAGCGATACCAAGTGGTGCTAACCGGCAGCCATCCAGAATATTCCTCGGAAAAAATTATCGACGCCTATGAAGCCTATCAGCAGCAGGGCGGGCGCTGGCTCTATCTTGGTGCTGACGGTTTCTATTGGATCACGGAGTACCATCCCGACAACAGCAACATCATAGAAGTTCGCAAGGGTGAGGCCGGGACACGTGCCTGGACCGCCAATCCGGGCGAATATAACAATGCATTCGACGGCAAATATGGCGGCATGTGGCGCGCCCGTGGCCGCATTCCTAGCAAGGTGTGCGGCCTGACCTTCACGGCCTATGGCTTCGATGTCTCATCCTACTACCGACGTGACACCGATAGCTTCCGACCCGAATGTTCTTGGATGTTCGAGGGCATCGGCGACGACGAAATCATCGGCGATTTCGGGCTGGTGGGTGGCGGTGCTGCCGGTTTGGAACTCGACCGCTACGATCTCGAGTTTGGCACCCCGCACAACGGCTACTTACTGGCACGCTCCGAGGGCCACACCGACCTTATGATGCAGGTTAATGAGGAAATTCATTTCACCGTGCGCGGCTACTATGGTGGCGGAGATGAAAACCCAATGATCCGAGCGGACATGATCTATTATAAAACACCCAATGGCGGTGCGGTATTTGCACCTGGCTCTCTCGCCTGGTGCGGCAGCCTATCGCATGACAATTACGAAAATAATGTCTCGCGCCTCATGAAAAATGTCATTACGGGTTTCCTCAAGGAGGGCCCGCTACCATAGGCAGCGTCGGAAGGACGGCATATGTCTGATAAGGCGCGCTCCTCGCGCATGCCGCTCGTTACACCGCCACCCGGAAAGCATATGATGCCGACCCGGGCGGAAGAGGCGAGCCCCTTGGAGCGTGGGCTACTCGGCGGGCTCGATCGTGAAAAACTTAGCGACTTGGCCGAGGTGCTATTCGCCCTAAATAATAATAAACACGGCCCAGTTCCTGGGTTTTACGTGGTGGTGTCCACAAAGGCGGATAAAGAATGGTGCGTTGGCCAGCTCTGCGCTGACCGAGAAAAGCCATTAATGTTGCTCGAAGACACGCTCTACGATTCGCCCGAAGCTGCACAGGCCGCCGCCGCACGCTTGAAGGCCGCGCAACCTGCCTTGGATCAACCCGGTGGTTCCGTTTAGTGGAAGCGGGCGCAGTTCCTGTTTTCTTTGGACTATTTCTCACCGATTCGCTTCGACGAACCGATTCGCTTCGTCGAGATGATCGAAGACACCCCCCGAGAAATAACGCCTTACGGAGAGGCAATATAACTGCATGCTAACGTAGATGTGCACGTTGCAGTGAAGGGCGATTGTGCTAGGCTCGTGTGCCAGGTGACTGTATCGTCTGGGCAAGGTTGATGGATGGGCGCGACAACTTCAGGATTTAGATCCATCCGTGTCAAATCAAGCGTGGGTGAGGGGTGAAACGAAAAGATTTCACTAGCCTGCCGCAGCACAGCTTACTTTACCATGGGAGCGGCGTTCAGCGATGTATGTTGGCCAATCGATCAAGCGACGCGAAGACAATAAGTATTTGACCGGCACCGGCCAGTTCGTGGACGACGTTGCCTTGTCGGAAAACATCGCCCATGCGGCTTATGTGCGAAGTCCGCATCCACACGCCAAAATTGTAAGTATTTCGACGGAACGCGCACTGGCTATGCCGGGTGTCCTGGCCGTGCTGACAGGAAAAGACTGGACGGACTCCGGCTACGGTGAAGCCGAAAGCGTGTGGCCCGTCAAAGATATGAGCGGCGCACCATCACGCTCGGTCAACCGCCCCTTCCTCGCCATCGATAGGGTTGTGCGATATGTCGGCGAATGTGTTGCCATGGTCATCGCCGAGGATCGATATGTAGCGATGGATGCCGCCGAAGCCGTCAACGTCCAATACGAAGCTCACCCTGCCAACACCGTCACGGCGAAGGCCCTTGATGCCGACACCCCGCTCGTACACCCGACACTGGGAACAAACATGGTGTTGGAAACGACCCACGGCGACAAGGATGCTATGGAGGCAGCGTTTACCGCTGCGGCACATGTCACGGAATGCGTTGTGCCTACCAATCGGGTGACAGCGGCGCCGATAGAACCGCGTTCCTATCTCGGCCATTATGAGGCCGACCGCGATTATTATACGCTATGGTCGACTACCCAGTCACCGCACCTTGAACGCCGTCATCTCGCGGCATCCTTGAAAATTCCCGAGCATAAATGCCGCGTCATCGCGCCTGATGTCGGTGGCGGCTTTGGCATGAAGCTCTATCACTATCCGGAAGAGCCGACCGTGCTCTGGGCCTCGAAGATCGTTGGACGTCCGGTGCGCTGGACGGGCACGCGCTCAGAATCTCTTGTATCGGACACCCATGCGCGCGATCACCATACGATGGGGCGTATTGCGTTCGACGCGGATGGTAAAATTTTAGCCATGAGTTTTGAGACATTGGCCGCGTTCGGCGCCTACGAGAGTCAATTTCAGGCAAGCATTTCCAACGCCTATCACTTTGCCCTGCTGTCCTGCGGCTACGACGTCGCCGCCATCCATACCCACGTCAAAGGTGTCTATACGCATACGACGCCGGTTGATGCCTATCGCGGCGCAGGGCGGCCCGAGGCTGTTTATCAGGTTGAGCGATTGATTGAGAACGGCGCCAAGGAACTGGGGATCGACGCGCTTGATTTGCGCGAGAAGAACCTCATCCCAAGGACCAAGTTTCCTTACCAGACAGCGGTCGGAATCACCTACGATGTTGCTGATTTACCTGCTCTTTATTCGTCAATCCGGGAAATGAGCAGGTATGCGGAATTGCGGGCGGAGCAGACACGTTTACGCGAAGCCGGCACGCTGATGGGCATCGGCAGCTGCTGTTTTTTTGATATGGCGGGCGCAGGGCCGGTTAAGATGATGAATTCCTTGGGCGCAAAGATCGGCTGCTACGACGTCGCCAGCGTGCGCGTGCATCCCAGCGGCAAGATCACTGTTTTCGCCGGCAGCCATTCGCACGGTCAAGCACACGAGACGACCTGGTTACAAATCGCTGCGGACAGGCTGGGCTGTCATATCGATGACCTCGAACTCGTCGAAGGAGACACTGACCGGGTGCCTTTCGGTATAGGGACTTGGGGCTCGCGCTCACTATCGACCGCTGGTATGGCGGTGGCCGTGGCGTCCGACAAGGTCACAGTCAAGGCGAAGATGCTGGCAGCCCATATGTTAGAATGTGCGGCGGACGATATAGAGATTTCCGAGAGCATGTTCAGCGTAAAAGGTACCGATCGTGGGCTCAGTTATGCTGAGGTTGCCGATGCGGCATATCATCGAGGCGACCGTCCCGAGGGCCTCGAAATCGGATTGGAAGAGACCCATTTTTACGATCCAACTGATTGCAATTATCCCTCGGCGATTCATATCTGCGTAGTTCTGATCGATGCCAATACGGGCGGCGTAACGCTCAGAGATTACTGGGCCGTTGACGACGTCGGCACGATAGTCAACCCGATGGTTGTTAAAGGGCAAATTCATGGCGGGCTTGTGCAGGGGATCGGTCAGGCGCTGATGGAAGAATGCCTCTACGATGCAGATTCCGGCCAGTATATTAGTGGTACATTTATGGACTATGCCATGCCACGCGCCAGTGACATTCCGGCGTTCGGCGTAGGGACAGTGGTGACGGCAGCGCCGAGCAATCCACTCGGCATCAAGGGCGCGGGCGAGAGCGGTACTATCGGCGCACCCGCTTGCGTGAGCAACGGCGTCATCGATGCGCTATGGCATTTGGGGGTACGGCAAATCACCCAGCCGATGACGCCCAAGAAAATTTGGCGAGCGATCCACGAAGCACAGGCGCAGTAGTCTTTCAGAAGCGTACTCCCAAATAGCAAACCGGCTGAATTTTAACGATGGAAAAGCAGCAATGCCAAGCAATCAAGTTAATATGAAGGTGAATGGAGAGGCGGTATCCGCGGAGCTCGATCCGCGAACGCTGCTGGTTCATTTCTTGCGCGAGAATTTAAAGCTGACCGGCACCCATGTCGGCTGTGACACCAGCCAATGCGGCGCTTGCACAGTGCATGTCAACGGCACGCCGATCAAATCCTGCACCATCTTCGCGGTGCAACTGAACGGCGCTGAGGTCAAAACCATCGAGGGTGTTGGAAAGGACGGTGCACTGCATCCCATGCAGGCGGCGTTCCGGGAGGAACACGGCCTGCAATGCGGCTATTGCACGCCCGGGATGGTAATGATGGGGATCGATATCGCCAAGCGCCACAAGAATCCCTCTGAAGCCGTCATCCGTCAGGAACTCGAAGGTAATCTTTGCCGGTGCACAGGATACCACAATATCGTCAAGTCGATCGCCGCAGGCGCCAAAGCCATGGCCGGCTGACGGCGTCGCTACCGGAAGGCATAGCCCATGTACGCGTTTACCTACCACGCCGCGACCAGTGTGAAAGACGCCGCCGCGCAACTGCAAAAATTGCCTGAGGCCAACCCGTTGGCTGGTGGTATGAGCCTCATCCCGACGATGAAATTGCGCCTTTCATCGCCAAGCGAGATTATTGATTTGAACGGATTGCCGGAACTACAAGGCATCGCGTTGGCCAACGGCACGCTCACCATTGGGGCGATGACACGCCATGCGGAAGTCGCCGCTTCGGCTGAAGTCCAGAGTGCCATTCCGGCACTGTCAGAACTCGCCGGCGGCATCGGTGACGTGCAGGTGCGGAACCGCGGCACTATCGGCGGCTCGATCTGCTTCAACGACCCGGCAGCCGATTATCCCGCCGGGTTGGTTGGCCTAGGCGCGACGGTACACACCAGCGAACGGTCCATTCCGGCCGATGACTTTTTCGTCTCTCTTTACGAGACGGCGCTCAAGAGCGGCGAGATTGTCACCTCGGTGAGCTTTCCCGTGCCCGACAAGGCCGGCTGGTCGAAGTTTGCCAACCTGGCGTCGCGCTTTGCCATCGTTGCAGTAATGGTTTCGGTAACGGGTAATGATGTGCGGGTGGCAGTCACCGGCGCCAAGGAATGTGTTTTCCGGGTGACGGATATGGAACATGCTCTGTCTGCGGATTTTTCTCCTGGTGCCGTTGCAAAAATTCGTGTCGCTACCGACGACCTGAACAACGATCATCACGCGCATGCTGAATACCGTGCTCACTTGATAACCGTTTTAGCAGAACGCGCGATCTCATCCTGCGGATAAATGCCGCCACCTGCCAAATCATAGTTGGAATCCAGTAAAAGAAACGCATAATCGGGGCCGAGCTGCGAGACGGCAAGCGGTCCTGCGTCAGCATGGGAAGTCAAAGGAGCACCAAGTCATGGCAAGGCATATTAAATGTGGAAAACTGTTCACCGGCCTCGGTGATGGCGCTGAAGCGGGGCAGACTTTGGTTCTAGACGGCGAGACCATCTGCTATGTCGGTCCGAGCGCAGGTGCGCCAACGCCAGGGCCGAGCGATGAGATCATTGATCATTCGGACCATTTCGTCATGCCTGGCCTGATCGACATGCATGTTCATCTGTCCTACGGCAACGCAAAATCGGAAGAGGATATCGATCTTTACGCGCCGGTTGAATTCCGTGCACTGAGGGGCCTAGAATCAGCACAGCGGGTATTAGCGGCTGGATTCACGACGATTGCCGATCCTACCACCACCGGGCATGTCAGCCTTGCGATCCGCGACGCCATTGACGCCGGCCTGTTCCCCGGCCCGCGCATCTCGACCTCAGGCCGGCAAATCACTAACCGCCAAGGCTTATCGGACTGGTATCCGAGTTGGATCGGTGTGCCGGAAACTTCGATCGGCGTGTTATGCCGGGACGCAGCCGAAGGCATCGCGGAAATCCGCCTCGAAGTCAAAGACGGTGTCGATTTTATTAAGATCGCGATCGACGGCGATTCGATGAACCCGTCCTCTAATGTGTTGGTGGCGGGTTACGATCAGGACGAAATGACGGCGATGGTGCGCGAAGCACACCGTCTCGGTAAAAAGGTCGTTGTGCATGCGCGCGGCGCCGAGGGCGTGCTCTATTCAGCGCGCGCCAAAGCGGATATCATTTTCCATGGCGCCTGGATGGACGATGCGGGTCTGGAAGCGGTGATCGAGAATGGCTGCGCGCTCTGCCCGAGCATGAGCTTAGTGATCAACGATATTGACTTCACGAGACCCGGCGATGGCTGCTATCCAAGCTTTCCCGAGGCGCATCAACGCGAACTCGATCGCGCCTGCGAAAGCCTACCCAAAGCACGCAAGGCGGGGGTCAAATTCATGTACGGTACCGATGCCGGATTTGCGGTGACGCCTTACGGCGAATGGCATGCGCGCGAGCTTCAGCATTATGTTAATTACCTCGGCTTCAGCCCGGCCGAAGCGCTCAAATGCGCGACGGTCAACAATGGCGAGTTCGTCCGTGAGGATGGCCAGGTCGGTGCGTTAGAGGTCGGCAGGTTGGCCGATGTTTTGGTTATCGAGGGCGACCCGCTAGCCGATATCACGGTGCTACAGGACCGCACGCGCATCCGCGAGATCATTCAGGGTGGCGAGACAGTGAATATCGAGATCAACAAGAATGCAAGGCGCCTGCGCTCCGAGTTTTCCTATGACATGTGGAGCGATGTCTACACCCAGGCACGAATAGAAGAGATCGGCATGGTGGGCCAAGTCCAACGCGCCGCTGAGTGATAATACCATGTGCCACCAGGGAGACTAACGAATGACATCAGGAACGATCATTTCCGGAGATTCGCACGTAATCGAGCCGGCCGAACTTTGGACTAAGCCATTGGGTGCGAAATATGGCGATGCCGTGCCACACATAATGAAGGAATTCAACGGCGATAAGACAGACCACTTCTTCACCGGAATTGAATATATCCGTATCGACGAAGTCGTGGAAGGTGACGAAGAATTGCAAAAGAAGCTGATCGCATCCGGTACCGACCCCGTTGTGCGCCTGGCCTGCATGGATGAAGACGGCGTGTGGGGCGAGATCGTTAATTCGACCTGGATGCTTTACAGCATGCGGACATTGAACGACCGTCTAGTCGAGGACTGTTGCCAGGTTTTCAACGATTGGCTGGTGGAATATTGCAGCCAGGCGCCCAAGCGGCTTTACGGCACGTCGATGATCCATATGGCGGATATTGATTGGGCGATACGTGAGTTGGAGCGCACCGCCAAATTGGGCCTCAAGAGCTGCATTATCAATTGCGATGCCAGGCGAGATTGGGCGCCTTATCAGGACAAGGTCTACGATCGCTTTTGGGCATGCGCCCAGGAATTGGATCAACCGGTTACCTTGCATATTATCACCGGCAACGAAATTGACCTGTTTGTTCTACAAGGCAAGGACCGCATCAATGTGCCTCGAAGCTCGATTGGGGTGTTTGCCGAAGCCGGACCGGTGCTAGCAAACGAGTTCATTTTCGGCGGCGTTCTTGACCGATTCCCTAAACTCAAACTCGTCTGCTCGGAGTATGAAGTCTCCTGGCTGCCTTATTGGCTATTCCGCACCAAACAAATTCAGGATGATTTTGGCCCGGCGATGGGTATTCCCGAAATTAAGAAGCCGGCCGAAGAGTATTTGAGCCAAATTTATCACGGCCTGATAGACGATCCCTATCTCGACAAGGTACTCGACGTGATCGACCACAAGACCATCATGTGGGGCTCGGATTTTCCTCATGCGCGCTGTACCTATCCGAACACGCGCGATGTGATCGATCGGGTCTTCGGTCATCTGGATGCGGAGGTGCAAGACGATATCGTCTACCGGAACTGCGCCAGGTTCTACAACATGGAGCTGCCGGATTGACCTGAAGCGGGATTTGCCGCCTTGAGCCGTTCGGCCGCGGTTGGCGCGGCTTGGAGAAAATCGTAGGGCTTATCATCGAGGAAAATCAGCCAGCTTTGTGCGGTCGGCACAAAGCTGGCTGATGCGCGGCAATTTATCCGCCTAATTACTCACCAAGAATTAATTACCCTGATGGGTCCCTGGCTATTCTGTTTCAGCACTAGCGGACTTAAGCGCGGGAGATGGGCTCCCCTGATGGTATGTTCGGTCATCTACCACCGGCGCGTCAGCAGCGCATAGTCGCTCTACTTCAATTAGACGTAAACGCTTTCTCTCAATCAGTCACGCAAGGTCAGCATGACCTTTTGCCGGTAATTGTCGCCAATCACCGCGAGAATGAGCAAAATTCCGATCACAACCATTTGCAGGTATGAGTTAATACGCAAGAGGTTCATGCCGTTTTGCACCAAAATAATAAATATGGCACCCAGCACCACGTTGGGCAGGCGCCCAGTGCCGCCGAAAAGGCTCACACCCCCGATCACACATGCGGATATCGAAAGCAGGGGATAGTGAGTACCTATATTTGATTCGCCGCTTTCGAGGCGCGCAGTCAGCATCAGGGCAGCGAACGTCGTGATTGCCGCACACACCACATAAGCCAGGAAGAGGTAAAGGCGAGTGTTAATGCCGGAGAGCTGTGAGGCTTTCAGATTTCCACCAAGGGCATAGAGGTAGCGACCCATACGGGTCCAGTTGATGAAAACATACATCATGATGATGAAACCGATGGTCAGCCAGATCGGCACAGGGACGGAGAGGAACTTTCCGTAACCGAAGGTCTCAGCAAAAGCGGTCGGCATGCCGTAGATCGGAGTGCCGCCGGTAATAGTGAGGGCGAGGCCGAAGACAATTGACGACATAGCGAGCGTCATCATGAATGGTGGTACGCGGAAAATCGCAACGCCGATGCCATTGAAGACACCAACCATGGTACCAGCACCCATGCCGGCCGCGCAGCCTACGGCAATAGCCCACCACCCTGGATCGGCCATATCTCCCGACCAAACGGCGACCATCGCCATACCGGTAACAACCGAGGTAATCGCAAACATGACGCCAACCGACAGGTCAAGGCCGGCAGTGAGCAGCACAACCATTTGTGCCATGGCGACCATGGTCAGATAGGTCGCCTGCCGCAACATGCTA
This sequence comes from uncultured Rhizobiaceae bacterium, assembly GCA_964413115.1. Taxonomy (GTDB): domain Bacteria; phylum Pseudomonadota; class Alphaproteobacteria; order UBA828; family UBA828; genus PTKB01. The sequence continues at coordinate 13,745 of CAYPSQ010000063.1, forward strand.
ACCATATTCTTGCCCGACAGAAAATTATCCGTGGAGAGCCAGAATATTAGAACCGCCATAACCAAAAACCAGGGTAGCACGCCGCCCTTAACGAATATGACCGCTGCTTTCTGCTCAACTCTAGAAAGTAATGACTCCTCGCTAGGAGCCGAAATGTTCGCCATGGAAGCTTCTCCCGGATTCGCGAATTATTGGTTTATGCGCGGTCTCAAGCCGATTTTTCAAAGAAGTAATTCAAAATCGATTGTTCGCTGATCTCCGATTTATCAAGTTCAGCCTTCACTTCGCCACGATACATAACATAACTGCGGTGGGTCAGATGTAGTATTTCGGGAAGATCGGATGAGATCAGCAAAACGCCGGCACCCGCTTCACAGAGTTCTCTAATAAAATCATAGATCGCAACGCGCGCACCAACATCCACACCAACCGTCGGTTCGTCAAAAATGAAAAGATCGACATCCCGTACGAGACATTTTCCGATCATGACCTTTTGCTGATTGCCCCCAGAGAAATGCTCCAGGTCGCGTTCGATATTGGGCGGCGATAAATCGAGGCGTTGTGCAACATCCCCGCTTTCCCTGCGCTCGTTTCGCTTTTTGAGAAAAAGCTTGTTCGAAAACTTTGACAAGTTGAGCGAGGCTATAGTGACGTTTTCCCGAACATTCTGCATCATCACCAAGCCTTCGGCTCGGCGGTTCGAGGGAAGATAATATAGCCCACGATCAAGACAGCGCCTGGGGCCGAGCTTGTTCACACGCGACGCGCGGTCGTATATCACTTCGCCCTTGAAGGTGATTTTTCCCCCCAGGATACGTTCAATCCCAAAGCAGGAGCGCCCAATAGACGATTTTCCCGAGCCTACTAGCCCTGCAATGCCGACCACTTCACCGCGACGTACATTGATCGAAGCATTGTGTACCGCGTCGTCGCCGAATACATCCAAATTTTCGATCGTTAACAATTCCTCGCCAACCTGTTTCTTGATCTCCGGAAAAATCTGGTCAATGACACGCCCGGTCATCAACTCGACAAGTTTTTGATCGGTTGCCTCTGCCACCGGAATCGTATCGATGAGCCGGCCGTCTCGTAACACCGTGATACGATCACCGATCCTATTGATCTCGTTCATTCTATGCGTGATATAGATGATCCCAATGCCTTCGGACTTCAATTGTTCAATCAATTCAAACAACCGCTCCGTTTCGCGTTCGGTAAGCGATGCCGTCGGCTCGTCGAAAATCATAACTGAGGGTTTGGTTCGGAACGCTTTTGCAATTTCGACCATCTGTTGCTCAGCGCGGGATAGATAAAGAACAATAGAGTTGGCCTTGAGTGCAAAGCCGAGCCGATCAAGCGTCTCCCTAGCTTGCCTACGCAGCGATACCTTATCCAATAGAGGGCCGCGCGTCAGTTCGGAACCAAGAAACAGATTGTCTTCAACACTGAGTTCAGGGACCAGGGAAAATTCCTGAAATACGGCGCTTACGCCTAATTCACGGGCACGTTTCACAGACGACAAAGTGACATTGTCGCCGTTCAAATTGATTGACCCCGAAGACTGCCGATAAACACCCGCAACGATTTGAATGAGCGTCGATTTTCCGGCACCATTTTCGCCGAACAACACATGCACTTCACCGCTTCGAACATCAAAATTGACTTTGTCGAGCGCGAGCGTTCCGGGGAACTGCTTGGAAATTCCTTCGAGTCGAAGAATTACGTCCCCGGAGCTTCGTAGCTCCGAGGACGCAGTTTCTTCAGTTACTGATGTTTCAACCATGGGAACTGGCTTCCATCAGCTCTTTTGTTAGTAGTGCTAGCAACGTCAGTCGACGCTAAAGGACGGAACCCAGCCCTTCGGCGCTAACGTCGTGCTGGTATCAAAGTCCTTAATGGTACCAGGCGTCACACTGATGGCTACAGGTTGAGCATGTTCAACCAAACGGCTCGGGTTCTCATACTCTGGGCGACCACCCGTAGCATAGCCCTTGTTTTCAAGAAGCCTCACGGCCTGATCGATAG
>CAYPSQ010000064.1:0-15419 GCA_964413115.1 uncultured Rhizobiaceae bacterium
TCAATTGGTAGAGCGCCGGTCTCCAACACCGGAGGTTGGGGGTTCGAGCCCCTCCACTCCTGCCACTATGACATGCGAATTTGAGCCGAGCCTGTTCGAAATTTTGACTGAGCGACTGGATTGAATGGTTAAAGCGTCTCCAATTGAATTTCTGCGCCAAGTGCGACAGGAAGTATCAAAGGTAACCTGGCCTTCGCGCAGGGAAACGATAACGAGTACCATTATGGTCATCATTATGGTGACCTTTATGGCCTTGTTCTTCTTTCTTGTGGACCAGGTACTTTCGATCGGCGTGCGGGCCATCCTCGGATTGGGTGCCTAATTAATATGACGAAACAGTGGTACATCGTTCACGTCTACTCTGGCTTTGAGAAGAAAGTTGCGGCTTCCGTGAAGGAGCAGGCGATGCAAATGGGTCTTGATGATCTGATCGAAGATGTCTTGGTGCCAGCCGAGGAAGTTGTGGAAATGCGGCGCGGGGCCAAAATCAAGTCTGAGCGCAAGTTTTTCCCGGGCTATATTCTCGCCCATCTGGACATGACCGACGAGACTTGGCATTTGGTTAAGAACACGCCGAAGGTTACTGGCTTTTTAGGTTCCGGCGGTAAGCCGGTGGCGATCAGTGATGCCGAGGCCGAGCGGGTGCTGCATCAGGTCAAGGAAGGTATTGAACGGCCTAAACCTTCGGTAACCTTCGAAGTCGGCGAAACGGTTAGAGTAAGTGACGGACCTTTCACCTCGTTTAACGGCATGGTGGAAGAAGTCGATGAAGACAAAGCGAGAATCAAAGTTTCTGTTTCCATATTTGGCCGTGCGACACCGGTTGAACTGGAATATTCCCAAGTTGAAAAAGCCTAAACAGGTAGAGTGTAGCGCGGACTATGGCAAAAAAGATTACCGGTTATATCAAGCTTCAAGTTCCTGCCGGGCAGGCAAACCCGTCGCCCCCGATTGGCCCCGCGTTGGGTCAGGCTGGGCTGAATATCATGGAGTTTTGCAAGACGTTCAATGCACAAACCCAAGGGTTGGAACAGGGCATGCCGATCCCGACGGTGATTTCTGTCTATGGCGATCGCACTTTTTCCTTTATTACCAAAACTCCACCGGCGAGCTTCTTTCTCAAGAAGGCAGCAGGCCTCGAAAAGGGCTCAGGCGAGGTCGGCCGCGAAGACCCGATCGGCTCGGTGACGAAAGCCCAAGTTATGGAGATCGCCGAAAAGAAAATCGCCGATCTCAATGCGAATGACATGGAGGCGGCGTGTAGGATGATAGAAGGCTCGGCGCGGTCCATGGGAATATTAGTGGTGGATTGAGCAATGGCTAAACAAGGCAAGCGCATCGAGAATGCGGCGCAAACTGTTGATCGCATGAAGCAATATGCTCTGAACGAGGCGGTTTTGTTGGTTAAAAGCAACGCGGCGGCGAAGTTTGACGAGACGATAGAGATTGCCGTTAATCTCGGCGTCGATCCGCGGCATGCCGACCAAATGGTGCGCGGCATGGTGACGTTGCCGAACGGTACCGGGCGTAAGGTCCGGGTGGCGGTATTTGCCAAGGACGAAAATGTCGAATTGGCGAAGGAAGCCGGCGCCGACATCGTTGGGGCGGAAGATTTGGCTGAGAAAGTACAAGGCGGCGAAATTGAATTTGACCGCTGCATTGCCACACCGGACATGATGGCGATCGTCGGCAAGCTTGGCAAAGTATTGGGGCCACGCGGGCTCATGCCCAATCCAAAGCTTGGCTCTGTCACTCGAGACGTGGCCGAAGCGGTGCGCGCGGCCAAGGGCGGGCAGGTTGAATTTCGTGTGGAAAAGGCTGGCGTGATTCATGCCGGTGTCGGCAAGGCGAGCTTTAGTGAACAGGCTTTGAGCGAAAATGTGACCGCCTTTATCGATGCTATCAACAAGGCTAAACCTAGTGGTGTCAAGGGCAGCTTCATGAAAAAGGTCGCCTTGAGTTCGACCATGGGCCCCGGAATCAAACTCGATATCTCGACATTGAGCTCGGGCTAAGACTAAGCAATTTAGTTTATCACCAGAAATGACGGAGGACGTCTCGGGCCGTCATTTTTCCACCGGGCCAATCAACTCTGGCCCATCCTGTCCGAGACCGTGGGCGCCGCCCGATAGAGGGCCGCTTAAGGACAAACGGGTCACCCACCAAGACAGGAGTTGTGCAGATGGAGAATAGACCTGTGAAACGATATTCCCGCGCCGCATCGTGTGGTGCAGGCTACGGCTGACGGAGGGAATCGTGGATCGAACACAAAAAGAATATACCGTCGCGGATCTCCGGGCGGTGTTTGAATCGGCGAACCTCGTCGTCGTCACGCAGTTCAGCGGACTGACCGTGGCAGAAGCTACGGATCTGAGAAACAAGATGCGGGACGCCGGCGCCAAGTTTCGGGTCACCAAAAACCGTTTGGCGCTTCGTGCCCTGGAAGGCACGGCGTTCAAAGACATCAGCGGTTTGTTTACTGGCGCAACGGCCATCGCCTATTCGAAAGATGCCGTTGCCGCCGCCAAAGTTGCCGTCGAATACGCCAAGAAGAATGACAAACTGGTTGTTGTTGGCGGTGCGCTCGAGGGCAATATGTTGGATGTCGACCGTATCAGGGCTTTGGCGGCATTGCCATCGCTCGATGAATTGCGGGCTCAGTTCGTTAGCTTGATTCAAACTCCGGCTACCCGAATTGCCGGTGTAGTGCAAGCTCCGGCGTCCCAATTAGCGCGGGTCCTGAACGCCTATGCTGAAAAAAGTGAGGCGGCATAGCTGCCTTAATTAATGATCACAAAGCGCATTTGGAGTGCGCAAGTTCTAGGAGAAAAAAATGGCTGATTTAGCCCAAATTGCGAATGATTTATCTAATTTGACGGTTCTTGAAGCGGCGGAACTGAGCAAAATGCTGGAAGAAAAATGGGGCGTCTCCGCGGCTGCGCCTGTCGCCGTTGCGGGCGCCGCCGCACCGGCGGCAGCTGAAGAGGCCGAAGAGCAGGTTGAATTCACGGTCATGCTCACAGCGTTTGGTGAAAAGAAAATTAACGTGATCAAGGAGGTCCGGGCGATTACCGGACTTGGCCTGAAAGAGGCTAAAACACTCGTTGAGGAAGCGCCCAAAGAAGTCAAAGAAGGCGTTTCCAAGGACGAGGCCGACAAGATCAAGGAACAACTCGAGGGCGCGGGTGCGACCGTTGAGATCAAGTAAGTCACTTGATTCAGTGTTCACTTTTTCGCCTGCGCGGTCGGCGATTTTGCCGGTCGACATTGTTGCGTTCCGTGCGCAGCTTGAAAAAGGATAACCAAACGCACTAAGCGCGCTTGATAACGTCTCCCTACTGGCGGGTGATTCCGTCACCCACCAGTAGGGTTTGAGTTGAACATCTTGAGTATTGCGAGAGGCGAGAATGCCACAATCATATATGGGTCATCGGAGACTGCGCAAAGATTTTGGGCGGATCACCGAGATCGCAGAAATGCCAAACCTGATCGAAGTGCAGAAGAATTCTTACGAGTATTTTCTTCAGCGCGATACCGATCGACGCACACGTGGCGATTACGGGTTGCAAGAAGTCTTTAAGACCGTATTTCCGATAAAGGACTTTTCGGACACCTCCTCGCTTGAGTTCGTGCATTACGAATTCGACGAACCAAAATATGATGTGGAGGAATGTCAACAGCGGGGAATCACCTATGCTGCGCCGTTGAAGGTGACTTTGCGCCTGATTGTTTGGGATGTTGACGAATTCACGGGCATGCGCAGCGTCAGAGACATCAAGGAGCAGGAAGTATATATGGGCGACATGCCCTTGATGACTGGTCACGGTACGTTTGTTATCAACGGTACTGAACGTGTCATCGTTTCGCAGATGCACCGCTCGCCCGGTGTCTTTTTTGATCATGACCGGGGAAAAACTCACTCTTCCGGTAAATTTCTCTACGCTGCGCGGATTATTCCCTATCGCGGTTCGTGGCTCGATTTCGAATTCGATGCCAAGGATCTTGTATTTGTGCGCATCGATAGGCGGCGGAAACTTCCGGTTACAGTCTTGTTGCGTGCGCTCTCGATGTCATCGGAAGACATCCTTTCGAACTTTTATCAAACCGTGCATTTTACTAAAGTGAAGAAAGGCTGGAACGCCCCCTTCGACCTCGACCGGGTACGCGGAATAAAGCTTTTGACCGATTTGATCAATGCCAAGACAGGCAAGATCGTTGCTGAAGCTGGTCGCAGGATGACGCCGCGTTTGATCAATAAAATTGAAGACAGCGGCATGAAGGAACAGCTGCTGCCCCAAGAAGAAGTGATTGGCCAATATATTGCCGAAGACATTGTTAACGAAGATACCGGCGAAATTTTTGCTGAGGCTGGCGATGCAATCACGGAAGAGTTGTTAGAGATCTTTGATGCTGCGGGCATCACCGACCTCCCCACGCTCGCAGTCGATCACATTAATGTTGGCGCTTATATTCGCAACACTGCCGCGGTTGATAAGTCGAGCAACCGCGAAGAGGCGTTGATTGAGATCTATAAAGTCATGCGACCAGGCGAGCCGCCGACCCTGGAAACAGCAGAAAAACTTTTCTACGACCTGGTGTTCGGCAAAGCAAAGCTGGCTCAGGAGGTGGCAAGTGTCTACGCGGAGCCGAAAAAGAGCAGCAATCCCCTAGCCGAACTTAGGCGAGCGGATCTCGACTTGGTGTGGATTCTGGACCAAGCCGGTGAGTGGACGCAGATCATAGTGCCCAGCGCCGTGCGCCCAGGAGAAATACAAGAACCGGTTTGGATTTTGCAGAGCGATCTAATTTTCCAAGGTTCGGAGCGTTACGACCTATCAGCTGTGGGCCGTGTGAAGATGAACATGCGCCTCAATCTTGACGGGGAAGACGCGATGCGCGTGCTGCGCCGTCAAGATATTCTTGGCGTAGTAAAGACCCTGGTTGGCTTAAAAGACGGCTTGGACGAAATCGACGATATTGATCACCTCGGCAATCGCCGGGTGCGCTCCGTCGGTGAATTGATGGAAAACCAATACCGTATCGGTCTGTTGCGGATGGAACGTGCAATTCGTGAACGCATGAGTTCCGTGGAAATTGACAACGTCATGCCGCATGATTTGATCAATGCCAAGCCGGCAGCTGCGGCGGTAAGAGAGTTTTTCGGATCCTCCCAACTTTCACAATTCATGGACCAAACAAACCCGCTCTCGGAAATAACACACAAGCGCCGCCTTTCGGCTCTTGGTCCAGGCGGCCTCACGCGCGAGCGCGCAGGTTTTGAGGTACGTGACGTGCATCCGTCCCACTATGGACGAATTTGCCCGATTGAGACGCCAGAAGGGCCGAATATCGGCTTGATCAACAGTCTTGCGACTTATGCGCGGGTTAATCAATACGGCTTTATCGAAAGCCCTTATCGCAAGGTTGCCAGCGGGAAACTTACAGACGAGGTGATTTATCTATCGGCCATGGAAGAGGGCAAATACACCATTGCCCAGGCCAATTCGACGATTGACAAAAACGGTAAATTTACAGAATCCTTGGTCAGTTGCCGTCGCAATGGTGATTTCATCGTCTCCGCGCCAGAAAACGTAGAATATGTCGATGTATCGCCTAAGCAGCTCGTTTCGGTAGCAACGGCATTGATACCATTTCTTGAGAATGATGACGCCAATCGTGCCTTGATGGGGTCTAATATGCAGCGCCAGGCCGTGCCTTTGGTGCGCTCAGAGGCGCCGTTGGTCGGCACCGGTATGGAGGAAATTGTCGCCCGCGATTCCGGTGCGTCGATCGTCGCCCAACAAACTGGTGTGGTCGAACAGGTCGACGGCGCCAGGGTTGTGGTCCGCGGCGAGGCTGGCGGCGAAAGCACGTCGACCGGTGTGAAGATTTATAACCTTCTCAAATTCCAACGTTCCAACCAGAACACCTGTGTAACCCAAAGGCCGCTGGTGAATGTCGGCGAGAGAGTTGTCAAAGGAGATATCATCGCCGATGGCCCGAGTACCGATCACGGCGAACTCGCGCTTGGCCGCAATGTGCTAGTCGCGTTCATGCCGTGGAACGGCTATAACTTTGAAGATTCAATCCTGGTCTCCGAGCGTCTCGTCGAGGATGACGTCTTCACCTCGATCCATATCGACGAGTTCGAGGTCATGGCGCGCGATACTAAGCTTGGCCAGGAGGAAATCACCCGCGATATTCCCAATGTTGGCGAAGAAGGCCTCAAGAACCTGGATGAGGCGGGGATAGTCTATATCGGCGCGGAAGTGCAACCCGGCGACATTCTTGTTGGCAAAATTACGCCAAAAGGTGAATCGCCAATGACGCCAGAAGAAAAATTGCTGCGCGCGATCTTTGGTGAAAAGGCTTCTGACGTTCGCGATACCTCGCTCCGGGTGTCTCCCGGCGGCATGGGAACGGTCGTCGAAGTGCGAGTGTTCAACCGCCGCGGTATCGACAAGGACGAGCGGGCGTTGGCGATTGAGCATGAAGAGGTGGAACATCTTGCCAAGGATAGAAGCGACGAGTTGGAAATTATTGAGCGCAACATTTATGCGCGCTTGAATGAACTGATTCTTGGCAAGATTGGCGCTTCAGGTCCGAAAGATTTTGGCACCAACGTTAAGCTCACGACAGAAGTCCTGGATTCCATGTCACGCGGATTGTGGTGGCAAATTGTGCTCAAGAACCATGCCGTCATGGCTGAGATGGAATCCTTAAAACAGGAGCTCGACAGTGAGCGCGAGCGCATCCAATCGCGCTTTGAAAGCAAGGTTGAGAAAATTCAACGCGGCGATGAATTGCCACCTGGTGTATTGAAAATGGTCAAGGTGTTCGTTGCGGTAAAGCGTAAATTGCAACCAGGCGATAAGATGGCTGGCCGTCATGGAAACAAAGGCGTTATCTCAAAAATTCTGCCGGTCGAGGATTTGCCTCATCTGGAGGACGGTACGCCTGTCGATATCGTGCTCAATCCGCTGGGTGTGCCGTCACGCATGAATGTTGGTCAGATTCTTGAAACCCATCTCGGTTGGGCATCGCGTGGACTCGGAAAACAAATCGAACAGATGCTTGGCGCAATTAGTAACGGAGAATCAAAAGAACCGCTCAAGAATTTCCTGAGTGATGTTTATGATGACGACGCTGGTCGCGGCAAGAAAATGATTAACACCATGTCCGAAGTTGAATTTACGGATTTTGCTAACAGTCTGCGCCCCGGCATTCCTATGGCAACACCGGTGTTCGATGGTGCCCATGAAGCGGACATAGTGACGCTCTTGGAAAAGGCCGGTCTCGATAGTTCAGGACAGGTCACTTTGTATGATGGGCAGACCGGTGAGGAGTTCGTCCGCAAGGTGACGGTGGGATACGTTTATATGCTCAAGTTGCACCATTTAGTCGATGACAAGATACACGCTCGCTCTATCGGCCCGTATAGTCTAGTCACGCAGCAGCCGCTCGGCGGAAAAGCGCAGTTCGGCGGCCAACGGTTCGGCGAAATGGAGGTATGGGCGCTGCAGGCTTACGGTGCCTCCTACACCTTGCAGGAAATGCTGACAGTTAAGTCGGACGATGTTTCTGGCCGCACCAAGGTTTATGAATCAATCGTGCGAGGCGACGAGAATTTCGAAGCAGGCATCCCGGAATCATTCAACGTATTGGTGAAGGAAATGCAGGCGCTTTGTCTCGACGTCGATTTGCGTTCAAACAATTAATTCGATAGCCACGGCGAAAGCACGAGCTTTCGCCGATTCATCGCCTCCGCGTGAGCGGGGGCGTTAGTGGAGGATACTCATGAGTGAGTTGATCAACCTATTCGGTCCGGTCAGTGCGACCCAACAGTTTGACAAAATCAGAATCTCCATAGCGAGCCCGGAAAAGATAAGATCCTGGTCGTACGGAGAAATCAAAAAGCCGGAAACGATCAACTATAGGACGTTCAAGCCGGAACGCGACGGTCTCTTTTGCGCGCGTATCTTCGGACCGATCAAGGATTACGAATGTCTGTGCGGTAAGTACAAGCGCATGAAGTACCGCGGTATCGTATGCGAAAAATGTGGTGTTGAGGTTATTCAATCCAAAGTACGCCGCGAACGCATGGGACATGTCGAACTGGCTTCACCCGTGGCCCACATCTGGTTTATGAAATCTGTTCCGTCGCGGATCGGTCTATTATTGGACATGACGCTGAAGGAATTGGAGCGCGTGCTTTATTTTGAAAGCTATGTGGTGGTTGAACCTGGCCTTACTCCGCTGAAGAAGAATGAGTTGTTGAATGAGGACCAGTTCCGCCACGCCCAAGACGAATATGGTGCGGATTCATTCACTGCCGGTATTGGCGCTGAAGCCATCCGCGGTATGCTCACGGAACTTGAACTTGATGTCGAGCGCGAGCTTTTGCGCGTTGAATTGGCTGAAACGAATTCTGAAGCAAAGCGCAAGAAATTCGTTAAACGGCTCAAGATAATTGAATCCTTCATCACTTCGGGCAACAAGCCGGAATGGATGATTTTACAGGTGGTACCGGTTATTCCCCCAGAGCTCCGCCCGCTCGTCCCTCTCGATGGCGGCCGTTTTGCGACATCGGATCTAAACGACCTCTACCGCCGGGTTATCAATCGTAATAATCGTCTTAAACGGCTGATGGAATTGCGCGCGCCCGAGATCATCGTTCGCAATGAAAAACGTATGCTTCAAGAATCGGTCGACGCGCTTTTCGACAATGGCCGGCGTGGCCGGGTTATAACTGGCGCCAATAAGCGCCCGTTGAAGTCTCTTTCGGATATGTTGAAAGGCAAGCAGGGCAGATTCCGTCAGAATCTTCTTGGTAAACGGGTGGATTATTCTGGCCGTTCGGTCATCGTCGTTGGGCCTGAGCTCATGCTGCATCAATGCGGGCTGCCGAAAAAAATGGCGCTCGAATTATTCAAACCCTTTATCTATTCAAAGCTCGAGCTTTACGGCATGGCAACGACTCTAAAGGCAGCCAAGCGTATGGTTGAGAAGAGCCGCCCCGAGGTCTGGGACATCCTTGAACAGGTAATCCGGGAACACCCGGTCATGCTAAACCGGGCGCCGACATTGCATCGTCTTGGTATTCAGGCTTTTGAACCAGTGCTAATCGAGGGCAAGGCCATTCAGCTGCATCCGCTGGTTTGTGCCGCTTTCAACGCGGATTTTGATGGCGATCAAATGGCGGTCCATGTGCCGTTGTCACCTGAGGCGCAGCTTGAAGCTCGCGTGTTGATGATGTCGACTAACAATATTCTAAGCCCGGCAAACGGTAAGCCGATCATCGTGCCGAGCCAGGATATTGTCCTCGGTATTTATCATCTGTCCTACTCACGCGCCGGTGAGCCAGGCGAGGGTATGTCGTTCACGGGCGTTGGTGAGGTGCGCAAGGCCCTTGAGTCAGACGCGGTTTCGCTGCACAGCAAGATTACTTGTCGAGCCCAAATTATGACATCCGAAGGCGAGTTGATTACCAAGAGAGTGGAGACGACGCCAGGGAGAATGCTGCTTTCGGAAGTTTTGCCAAAAAATGCCAACGTACCTTTCGATATGGTCAATCGGCTTCTCACCAAGCGCGAACTGAGCTCGGTGTTTGATGCCGTCTATCGCCATTGCGGACAAAAAGAAACCGTTATATTCGCCGATCAGGTAATGAAACTCGGTTTTAGCTACGCTGGGAAGGCGGGCATTTCGTTCGGTAAGGACGACATGATCATTCCGACTCAAAAGAACGAATTGGTATCTAACACTCATCATCTTGTTGAGCAGTACGAGCAGCAATATGCTGCCGGACTGATTACCCAAGGTGAAAAATACAACAAGGTAATCGACGCTTGGTCGCAGTGTACCGACCGTGTCGCAACCGCAATGATGGCTGGGATGTCGGATTCCGCGCGAGACGATCTTCCAGAGAATGCCGGAAAAACCTTGAATTCAATCTATATGATGGCTCATTCGGGGGCGCGTGGTTCGGAAGCCCAAATGAAACAACTTGCCGGAATGCGCGGCCTGATGGCAAAGCCATCAGGTGAGATTATTGAGACGCCCATTATCTCCAATTTTAAAGAGGGGCTTTCGGTTCTTGAATATTTCAACTCCACCCATGGCGCGCGTAAGGGTCTCGCTGATACGGCATTGAAAACGGCAAACTCGGGGTACCTAACTCGCCGCCTGGTTGATGTGGCGCAGGACTGCATTATCGTCGAGGAAGATTGCGGTACCGTGGCGGGCCTTACCGTACGTGCGGTTATCGAAGGTGGGGAAGTTATTTCGCCCTTGGCCGAGCGTACCTTGGGCCGTGTGACGTCGGTCGCGTTGGTGCATCCGGAAACTGGCAAAGAAGTTATTCCGGCGAATAAACTTCTTGATGAGCGTGATGTTGACCGCGTTGATGAAGCCGGTATCGAAGAGGTCATGATTCGTTCGGTGCTGACATGTGAGACCAAAGACGGCGTTTGCGGTCATTGCTATGGGCGCGACTTGGCGCGTGGCACGGTTGTAAATATTGGCGAGGCGGTAGGCGTTATTGCCGCACAATCGATCGGCGAGCCTGGAACGCAGCTTACCATGCGCACTTTCCATATCGGCGGTACCGCCCAACGAGGTACGGAACAATCGAGTGTCGAGGCGGCGTTGGATGCGACCGTGAAAATCGAAAATTTAAATTTGGTGACTGATAGTTCTGGTGTCGAAGTCATCATGGGGCGTAATTGCGAGATCGTTTTGAAAGATAGACGAGGAGCTGAACGCGCACGCCACCGCTTGCCATATGGCGGCAAATTATTCGTCAAGGATGGTGAAAAGGTTAAGAAGGGACAGGCGCTCGCCACTTGGGATCCGTTCACGTTGCCGCTTATTTCTGAACTCACCGGCAAAATTCAATTCATCGATATGATCGAGGGGTTGTCCTTCCGGGAAACCATGGATGAGCAGACTGGTGTATCGAATATGGTTGTCGTCGATTGGCGCCAGCAGCCCAAGGGCGGTGATTTGAAGCCACGTCTTGCATTAGTTGACAGCGAGGGCAACCTCCTTGAACTATCGAGTGGTCGCGAAGCACAGTATTTTCTCTCTGTTGACGCCATTCTTAACGTCGAAAATGGCGATACCGTGCATGCTGGCGATGTGCTGGCGCGTATTCCTAAGGAATCGACAAAAACCCGTGATATTACCGGCGGTTTGCCGCGTGTTGCGGAGTTATTTGAAGCTCGCAAGCCGAAAGATCATGCGATTATCAGCGATATCGATGGCCGAGTTGAATTTGGCAAGGATTATAAATCAAAACGGCGTATTGTTGTGGTTCCGGAAGACGGCGAAGAACCTGCGGAGCATTTAATTCCTAAAGGCAAGCATATCAGCGTGCAAGAGGGAGATTTTGTGCGCCGCGGCGATCCATTAATGGACGGCAACGCTGCACCGCATGATATTTTGCGCGTTTTGGGCGTTGAAGCCCTCGCCGTCTACTTGATTGAAGAAATTCAAGAGGTTTACCGCCTGCAGGGTGTGAAGATAAATGACAAACATATCGAGGTGATCTGCCGTCAGATGATGCAAAAAGTCGAAATCACTGATCCAGGTGAAACCACATTTCTGATCGGCGAGCAAGTTGACCGTACCGAATATGATGAAATTAACGCCCGCGCTAGCAGGGATAAACATGCTGCAGCTAAATCTATTCCGATTCTCCAGGGCATTACCAAGGCATCGCTGCAAACCCGTTCGTTTATCTCTGCCGCGTCGTTCCAGGAGACGACTCGCGTGCTAACCGAAGCAGCTGTGGCTGGAAAATCAGATAATTTGATCGGATTGAAGGAAAACGTGATCGTTGGACGCCTGATTCCTGCTGGGACGGGAAGTGTGGTCAACCGAATCAATCGCGATGCCGCTCAAAGGGCATTGGAACAGCAATTAGCGCTTCAAGCTGAGATTGCGGCTGAAGCCGAGGCGCTGGCGCCACACGAAGAAACGACATCGGTGCCCGCGGAATAAGTGGGCCGATTCGGTCATAAGTCGGGTTCGGAGAGATCTGAAGGAAATATGAATGTAAAGGGCGAAAAGCCTAATGAATGAGCGGTTTAGCGCTTGACGACTGGAAGAGCCGAAACTAGTATGCGCGCTCTGTTTGCGGGGGCCGCCGGTTCTCTAGTGAAACGGCACTCGCGCGGACACTGACGAAACCAAATATTATGCCGACGAGCCGGCGAAATCAGCTCGTGAGAAGTGAACTTGGTTTGCTTCTCTTTTTTGCTGTGGAAATTGAAGTGTTGGGCTGACGCATCCCGACGCAGATAACCCGAAGATTGTTTGCCGTTGTGGTGGACAACACGCGCTAAGAGGAATTGAGTGGCCCATGCCAACAATTAACCAACTGGTTCGCAAGCCGCGCAAACCTCCGGTACAACGCAACAAGGTGCCGGCGTTGCAAGCTTGTCCGCAAAAGCGAGGGGTATGCACGCGTGTCTATACCACGACGCCTAAGAAGCCGAACTCGGCGCTGCGCAAAGTTGCGCGGGTTAGGTTGACCAATGGATTTGAAGTAACCAGCTATATTCCGGGCGAAGGGCATAATCTCCAGGAGCATTCGGTTGTCATGATCCGTGGCGGTCGGGTGAAGGATTTGCCGGGCGTCCGCTATCATATCATTCGAGGAACCCTGGACACCCAGGGTATTCAGGAACGCCGCCAACGCCGCTCGAAATACGGCGCCAAGCGTCCGAAGTAGGGAGTTCTCACTGTGTCACGGCGCCGCGCAGCGGAAAAAAGAGAAATCAATCCGGACCCCAATTTCGGCGACAAGATTGTCGCGAAATTTATGAATTCGCTAATGAACGACGGCAAGAAGTCGGTAGCGGAGAAAATCGTCTACGGCGCGTTTGAGACCATGCGTCAGCGCAGTAGTCAGGACCCGCTGCGGATGTTTCACGAAGCGCTTGAGAATGTTAAGCCCTCAGTAGAAGTCAGATCACGACGTGTTGGCGGTGCGACATATCAGGTGCCTACCGAAGTTCGCATGGAGCGGCGCCAAACTCTAGCAATCCGGTGGTTGATCGCGGCGGCCAAGGCGCGCAGCGAAAATACCATGACCGATAGATTGTCTAATGAGTTGATGGACGCAGCTGCCGGACGTGGTACTGCCGTTAAGAAGCGTGAAGACACACATCGCATGGCAGAGGCCAACCGCGCTTTTTCGCATTACCGTTGGTAGCGCCACCGGCGAATGGAATTTAGAAAATGGCACGCAAAACATCCCTTAATCGATTTCGTAATATCGGTATTATGGCGCACATTGATGCCGGTAAGACGACGACGACCGAGAGGATCCTGTATTACACCGGAAAATCTTACAAAATGGGCGAGGTCCATGATGGCAGCGCCACGATGGATTGGATGGAGCAGGAACAAGAACGCGGCATTACTATCACCTCTGCTGCAACAACATGTTTTTGGCGCGACCACCGCATCAATATCATCGACACACCGGGACATGTCGACTTCACCATAGAGGTTGAGCGTTCATTACGTGTTTTGGATGGCGCGGTGGCGGTGTTTGACAGTGTCGCTGGCGTGGAGCCGCAAACTGAAACAGTTTGGCGCCAAGCTGACAAATACGGCGTGCCGAGGATATGTTTCGTCAACAAAATGGATCGGATCGGAGCTGATTTCTTCCGCACCGTTGAAATGATCAAGGACCGGTTGGGCGCCGTCACTTTAGTTTTACAGATTCCAATCGGCACTGAAAATCAGCATGTCGGGTTAGTCGATATTGTCAGTATGAATTCGATCATCTGGAAATCCGAAACGCTCGGCGCCGAGTACGAAATTGGTGACATTCCAGCCGACCTTATGGACCAAGCGCAGAGTCTGCACGCCGAGTTAGTAGAAAGCGTTGTCGAGTTCGATGATCAGGCGCTTGAAGCTTTTTTAGAAGGCACCGAGCCCAATGTGGAAACGCTCAATCGCTGTATCCGCCGCGCCACGATAGAACGCAATATGGTGCCGGTTATGTGTGGGTCGGCGTTCAAGAATAAAGGCGTACAACCTCTTTTAGACGCGGTGATCGATTTCTTGCCGGCGCCGACCGATGTCACGGCGATCTACGGCACGGTGCCAGGAAAGGGCGATGAGGTCGTGCGTGAAAGTAACGACGACCAACCGTTTGCGGCGTTAGCGTTCAAGGTTATGACCGATCCCTTTGTGGGATCCTTGACTTTTGTGCGGGTGTATTCCGGTGTCATGGAAACTGGTAGTCAAGTACTGAACAGCGTGAAGAATGAAAAGCAGCGTGTCGGGCGGATGCTGCTCATGCACGCTAACAGCCGCGAAGACATTAAGGAAGTGCGCTCCGGCGAGATCGTTGCCATTGCTGGACTAAAAAATACCACGACTGGTGAGACCCTGTGCGACGTTCACAATCCAGTTATTCTTGAGCGTATGGAGTTTCCTGATCCGGTTATAGAGGTTGCCGTCGAAGCAAAGACCAAAGCAGATCAGGATAAACTGTCGCTCGCATTGGCGCGGTTAGCGGATGAAGATCCGTCCTTCCGAGTAGGGACCGACGATGAGAGTGGGCAGACGGTCATCAAGGGGATGGGCGAGTTACATCTTGAAATTTTGATTGATCGCATGCGGCGCGAATTCAAGGTCGACGCCAATGTTGGTCAGCCGCAAGTGGCCTACCGCGAAACCATCACACGCGCCACTGATGTCGACTATACCCATAAAAAGCAATCGGGTGGCGCCGGTCAATTCGCCCGCATCAAAGTAGAGATCGAGCCGCTCGAGCCGGGCATGGGTTTTCAATTCGACAGTAAAATTCGTGGCGGCAATGTTCCGACCGAATATATACCGTCGGTGCAGAAAGGTCTGGAAATGGCGCGCCAGACCGGCCCAATAGCAGGTTTCCCGGTCATTGATTTTAAAGCCAAATTGGTCGACGGCGCCTATCACGATGTCGATTCAAGTTCCATGGCGTTTGAGATTGCAGCGCGCGCGGCATTCCGTGAAGTGATGGCCCGCGCAAAACCGGCGCTCCTAGAGCCGATGATGAAGGTCGAAGTCGTCACGCCGGATGATTATCTGGGAGATGTCATCGGCGATTTAAATTCGCGCCGGGGGCAAATAGAAGGTATGGATCCACGTTCCAACGCCCAAGTCATTCGAGCGCAAGTTCCATTGGCGACGATGTTCGGCTACGTCAATACGTTGCGTTCGCTGACCCAGGGGCGTGCACAGTTCACCATGGAATTTAACTATTACCAACAAGTTCCCGCTGCCGTTTCAGAAGAAGTTCGTACCAAATTCGCATGAGGCTTGTCGCTTGACCAAAGTTGAGTGGACGCGAGAAGAGGAAAAAGCAAATGGCCAAACAGAAATTTGAACGTACAAAGCCGCATTGCAATGTGGGC
>CAYPSQ010000065.1:0-15392 GCA_964413115.1 uncultured Rhizobiaceae bacterium
CTGCTCTTCACAGACATCAAGCAGGGTGAGAAGCACTTGGTGGGCAAGATTGATTCTATTGCCATAGACCAGAAATTTTCCGAATCCACGAACGGCTGGTGGAACGGCCAGCTTGCGTACGACGTGGCCAACATAGAATTAGCCCCTGCAAACAAGGATGAACGAGTTTCTCTCGAATCCGTTTCTGTAAGCAGCAAATTGCAAGATTTTGATTTCGCCTCATGGCAAGCGCTTTTCGAATGGGGAAATTCCCTTTCTATTGCTGCAGATGGGACGCTGCCGAGCTCTCTGGGAGATAGCCGGGCTGCAAGGCAAATACTTGAGACGATGAATCTGGGCGCCGGAAATATGGGGTTATCGATTGCGAATCTAATCTACGGCCCGCCTGGCCGGCCGGAATTCAAAATGGGTGAGCTCAACCTCAACATGAACTACGACAATGGCGCGCGCCCTGGTGCTTACAGTTTTCATTTAGATTGGCTGGGGTTGGAACAAGCGGACGGTGATATTCCATCGGCGTACTTTACCCACACAGGCGTAATAAAAATGCATCTGGAACAGTTTCCCCTCCGACAAATTTTGACGTCGGTGCTGCGCGAAACTCAGAAGCTTAGCCCGCCCGTTGATCCCGCAAATATTGATTTTGGCGCACCCCTTCAGCTCATGGCACTGCCGATGATCAACGCCAACCAAACCCGCCTCCGGTTGGAAGAATTGATGCTGCGCAGTTCCATCGCGGCGCTGACCGCATCGGGAAACCTGTCCGCCGAGAAAGACTCTGCGTTGGGTGCTGTTGGTAATGCACGTTTCGAGCTAGCCGGCCTCGACAAACTCATTGCCGTTGCCGCACGCCAAGCGTTCAGCGACGAAGACGCGGCGAAGCTATTGGCTTCACTAACATTTGCTAAGGGGCTCGGGCGGCCGGAAGTCGGCACCGAGGGCGGGTTGGTTTATATTTACGATGTCATCCTGCCGGCGGACGGGATCGTTCTGATAAATGAAATACCGCTCAATCTATTATAGAACAGTCGCGTGACGGCGGCGCACCGTGCCAGGCTGCACGAAAACCTATAAAAGTTGAAGTGCTCATTCCTAGCGAATCCTATGCGCCGCGGCGACGTGGCAAGAGGAAGGCGAACGGTTCCACCTACCGGGCCCCGCCCTGTCCTAATATTGCACGCGATTTGTTAGTGCGCCATCGACTACGAAATTGGTGCCGGTGATGAAAGTAGCAATGGGACTCGCCAAGAACACGCTCGCGTTGGCAACTTCCTCCGCCGTCGCCATGCGGCCGGTTTTGTTCATGCTAAGCGCCTTATTGAACAGGTCCGGCATGTTGTTTTCGATCATTTCCCATACACCGCCGGCAAAATAGGTGTTGCCCGGCGATACCGAGTTGACCCGGATGTTCTGGCCGGCTAATTCGCAAGCCAGGGTTTTGGCATAATGAATGAGTGCCGCCTTGAACGCACCGTATGGGCCGGCGGCAAAATCGATCTCGACGCCAGAAACGCTTGAGATGATTACGATGGAGCCGGCATCGGATTTTTCCAGCTGCGGCAGCGCGGCTTCCACGGCGTTCACTGTATGCATCATGTCGACTTCAAACTGGGCGCGCCAGGATTCCTCGTTGCGCTCAATCGCCAAGGCGCTGACGTTGGGGACCACGATGTCCAGTCCACCGAGCGCTTCACCGCTATCGGTTACCCATTTCCGCACCGCGTCGCCATCACGTACATCAATAGCGCTGCCGCAGGCGTCAACGCCCTTGGCCTTCAGCGCTGCAACCGCCACATCGACCTCCTCGGCATTGCGCGCACAAATACCGACATTGCAGCCCTCATCCGCGAGCAGATTGGCGATCGCACGGCCGATGCCCTTGCTGCCGCCAGTGATGATCGCTTTGCGACCTTTCAAACCCAAATCCATGCTATATCTCCCGTTGTTTCTGGTAGATTGCTGCCGGGCGTGCCGGAGAGGCGATTTTTGCCCTTCAACCAGGTTATCGTGCAAGACAGAAAAGGTTGTGCCGGATAATATGCGCCGACACAACGTCCCAGGAAGGAAATAACGATGGAATTCGGATTCAACGTGCCAAACAGCGGTATTCTCGCCAATCCTGGCGATATCACGACAATTTCTCAGCGCGGCGAGGAATTGGGATTTTCGATATTGGCGGTTCCCGATCACATTGTATTTCCACGCAGTATTTCCTCACGCTACCCCTACTCCTCTGATGGCGCGTTTTCCTTTGCGCAGGATTTCGCAGGCGATTTTCTTGAGCCCTTGGCGCTGATGGCGCATTTAGCCGCCATCACCAAAAAGGCGCGTATCCTGACCTCCGTCATGGTGGTGCCCTACCGCGACCCAATCCTTACCGCAAAGCTAGTGTCGACCATTGATGTCATGTCGGGTGGGCGAGTGACGCTGGGTTGTGGCGCAGGGTGGATGGAAGAGGAGTTCATCGCTGTGAACGCGCCGCCTTTTAAGGAGCGCGGCAAAGTGACGGATGAATACATCATGGCATTTCGTGAATTATGGAGTGCCGAGAATCCGAAATTCAAAGGGGAATACACTGAGTTTTCTGAAATCTTCTTTGCCCCCAAGCCGGTACAAACCCCACACCCGCCAATTTGGATCGGCGGCGAGAGCATGCCGGCCATTCGCCGCACAGCACGCCTCGGCGATGCCTGGTTTCCGATTGGCTGTAACCCGCACCATCCGCTAGACACCATTAAAAAATTCTCCGCTGGCCTCGATTCTCTCAATTCGGAAGCTGAGAAAATCGACCGTGACCCGGCGTCCATTGACCTCGCCTTTTGGGCGGTTTGGTATGGCGGCAATACGCCGACAATGTTGGACAGCGGCGAGCGCATGGTGCTGACTGGAAACGCGGATGATATCGCCGGCGATATCAAGGCGTTCGAGGAACTCGGCGTGCGCCATGTTTTGTTTAACTTTCTCGGCGCCACACTCGAAGAATCGCTCGGAAATATGGAAGGCTTTGCCGCCAATGTAATGCCGTTAGTGCGCTAGATGGCACAGGGACCGAACGGAACAGACCGGAAATTGGAATTTCCATCGCGCGCGCCGCTGGAAATCGGCTTTCAGAATGTGCAACCGCCCGCCGATGCGGGCGGCGATTTTCAGATCGCCGATTTCGAAACCACCAAGCGCCTGGTGCTCGCCCTGGAACGCAACAACTTTCATGCCATGTGGGCGGGCGATCACTTGGCTTTCGCGCAGCCGATCTTGGACCCGATGATCCAACTCGCTCAAGCTTCTGCGATTTCACAGCGCCTCAAGCTTGGCACGGCGGTATTTCTGTTGCCGCTCCGCCACCCTGCCGGTGTTGCCAAGCAGGTCGCAACTCTCGATCTGTTGTCGTCAGGCCGGGTCATATTCGGCGTTGGTGTTGGTGGCGAGTTTCCCAACGAGTTTGCGCTGAGTGGCGTACCAGTAAAGGAGCGCGGTGCACGCTTGAGTGAAGGCATCGAGGTCCTACGCAAACTATGGAGTGGTAAACCGGTTGCGAATGCCGGGAAATTTTATTCGTTTCCCGAGGTGCAAATGCTGCCGGCGCCGCATACCCCCGGCGGTCCACCGGTCTGGTGCGGCGGGCGCCAGGAGCCGGCACTTCGGCGTGCCGGGCGCCTTGCGGACGGCTGGCTTTCCTATGTGGTAACACCGGAGCAATATCGCGCTGGGTTGGAAGTGATCGCCCGCGCAGGCGCGGAAGCGGAGCGCGACCTTTCAACTTTCGGCACCGGGCACCTGCTGTTTATTCGCTTGGCCAAGAATTATGAAAGCGCCCTCGACTATGCGGCGAAAATGCTAAGCGCCCGCTACGCAATGGATTTCAGAAAACCGGCAAAACGCTACTGTGCGCTCGGGACGGCGGAACAGGTAGCGTCAACAATTCGTGAATTCTATCAAGCCGGCGTGCGGCACTTAGTGGTGGATTTTATCGCTGAGCGCGCCGATCAAATAGAACAGATCGATTATTTTGGCGCCGACGTCATGCCGCTTCTCGCCGATCTGATTCAGGATCCGCCAGCAAGCGCAGAGTGAATTTCCTGCAACTTCCGAGCTCGTTCGTGATTTGCAGCGAGCCTAAATGGCAATGGAGGCTCGCTGTTGTCATTTAAAGTCGTAACAGTGTTGTGACTTTGACGAGGGCCGATCTGAATATGTATCTTTTCTTGGGGATGCCCCCTCAATGCAAGACATAATAACGAATAAAACTACGTTTTTTCCTGTATTTAGGATCTATTCTTCAACAAAAACTTCAACAATGTGGAAAAATACGGATCGGGTTCCTCCCACATCGGCAGATGCGATGAATTCTTAAACACTTTGATTTCAGAGTTGGGCAGGGCGTCGTGCATTTTCTGAGAGCAGGCCGGTGTCAGTTCGTCATGCATGCCGCACAGTACCAGCGCCGGCTGGTCAATATTTGTAATATCGGAGATTCGATTCCAGTCCTTGATACTACCCGTGTAGCAAAACTCGTTGGGGCCCTGAATGGCGGTATAGGGGGCCATGTTCCAATCCGACAGCGAACGGTTGACCGCATCGGGCCAGATATCGAGGCGGCACACGTGACGGTAATTGAGGATTGTAATTGCGGCCTGATATTCCGGGTGATCAAGGGTTCCTTCGGCCTCATGGCGCTGCATCATCGCCTCCGTTTCCGGCCCAAGCGCCTGACGCAAACGCTTTAATTCACTGACCAGATGGGGAATATCGGCGGCACCGTCGGCGAGCGTCAGGGTCTTGAAATTGTCTGCATAAGTCAGCGCATATTCGATGCCAAGCCAGGTGCCCCAGGACTGTCCGTAAAGATGCACCTTGCCCAGGTTTAGCGCGGTGCGCACGGTTTCTACTTCTTCAACATAGCGCTCAATGGTCCAGAGAGCAGCATCCTCTGGCCGATCAGAATTGCCGCAGCCAAGTTGGTCGAATGCCACCACCCGGTAGCCCTTGTCGGCGAGCCAAGAATGGGCGTCGCGTACATAGTCGCAAGGCAGGCCCGGGCCGCCGTTCAGGCAAAACAAGACCTCATCGCCGCTGCCAAAGCTATACGCCACGACGTTGAAGCCATTGACTTTGACATTGATGGTTTCATCGGGTTTGCGCTCGTCCATCATGATGAAAATCCTTCTTACATATCGAATCAGCTCGAAATTTAAGCATAATTTAACTGACCTTAGCCAGCCAGTGGTAGGAAAGGAAAAGTCATGATCAACTCGCAGAAGACAGCTGCGGAGAAACGCGCGGCGTTTCGTCAGAATCTAGCGTGCGGTGGCCTCATGCGATTTCCCGGCGCCTTCGCGCCACTGGTGGCGATGATGGTCGAGCAAGCCGGCTTCGATGGGGTTTATATTTCGGGCGCGGGAATCTCAGCGGAAAAGGGCCTGCCTGACATCGGCTTGACCAGCCAGGATGAAGTCGTGACCCGCGCCCATCTCATCGCCCGGGTGAGCGATCTACCGGCGATCGTCGATATCGATACCGGATTCGGCGACGCGATAAACGCCGCACGCACGATCAACCACCTCGATGAAATGGGTCTCGCCGGCTGTCATATGGAGGATCAGATCAGCGCCAAGCGCTGCGGCCATCTCGATCACAAGCTGCTAATCGACACGCCCGACATGTGCCGCAAGCTGCGCGCCGCCGCTGCAGCCAAACGCGACGCTAACTTCCTACTCATTGCGCGTACCGACGCGCGCGCGCCGGAAGGGCTCGACAGCGCCATAGAGCGTGCCAAGGCATATGCCGATTCCGGCGCCGATATGATCTTTCCCGAAGCGTTGCATAGCGAAGCCGAGTTTGCGGCCTTCCGCAGCGCCATCGACCTGCCGCTGCTAGCCAATATGACAGAGTTTGGGAAATCACCTCTCCTGAGCGCACCCCAGTTGGAGGCTCTTGGCATTAATATCGTCATCTATCCGATGACCGCCATGCGTCTCGCGCTGAAAGCCATCGATGACGGCCTCACCGACCTCAAACAGGATGACGACCAAGCTGCGCTGGTCGAGCGGATGTGGACGCGAAGCCGCCTCTACGAGGCACTCGACTACGATGCCTACAATCAATTCGACCAGGGCATTCAAAATTTTGAGCTGGGTGCGAAAGAATAAGCCGCTAGGGTCTCGCGAAGGCGGGCCGGCAGCGCTAAACTATCAGAGCAATAGAACGACAAGAAAAATTCATGCCCCTTGATCTCTCCGGACAGGCGCTGGCGCGCTTTAAGGTTCTCGACCTGACCCGGTATCGTGCCGGCCCCACCGCAGCTCGCCAATTGGCGGACTGGGGCGCCGATGTAATCAAAGTAGAGATGCCGCCAGCGCCGAGCGAGAACACCCAAACCGATCCGGTTAAGGCGCGCCACGGGCCGGATTTCCAGAACCTGCACCGTAATAAGCGTAGCCTGACCCTGAATTTAAAAGAGCCAGAAGGGTTAGCAATTTTTAAGCAACTGGCCGACGGCGTGGACGTCGTCATCGAGAATTACCGTCCCGACGTTAAACACCGGCTCGGCATAGATTATGACACGCTGCGCTCCACCAACCCGCGCCTGGTCTATGCGAGTATTTCAGGTTTTGGCCAGGACGGCCCTTACGAGAAGCGTCCCGGCTTCGACCAAATTGCGCAAGGCATGGGCGGCCTGATGTCTATTACCGGCCTGCCCGGCCAGGGTCCGGTGCGCGTCGGCATTCCGATTGCCGATCTCAGCGCCGGGATGTATTGCGCCCTCGGCATCTTGGTAGCACTGTTGGAGCGCGAAGTCTCGGGCGAAGGACAATGGGTGCAATCCTCGCTGCTCCAGGCACAAATCTCGATGTTAGACTTTCAAGCCGCGCGCTGGCTGGTCGATCATGAAGTACCGCCCCAGGCCGGAAATAATCATCCGACCACCATCCCGACCGGCGTGTATTCGACCGCGGACGGCCATATCAATATCGCCACGGCGGGCGGCGAAATATATAAGCGCCTCTGCCGCGCACTCGGCGATGAAGACCTGATCACCGACCCTGATTACGCTACCGGCCAAGCGCGCTCAGACAACCGCGATGCGTTGAATGAACGCCTGAATGCGCTCACACAGAAAAAACCAAGCGCCGTGTGGGTAAAAATTCTCAACCAGGCCGGCGTGCCGTGTGGGCCGATCTACGACATCGACGAAATGTTCAACGATCCGCAGGTCAAGCATCTCGGTATGGCGGCGCCGATCACACACTCGGCCCTCGGCCCGATCGAAATCGTTAGCCAAGCGGCCTCGCTGAGCCGCACACCGTTCCGCATCCATTCAGCGACACCGGAACTAGGTGAGCACACGGACGAAATATTAGATGGTCTCGGGATAAAAGCGGCGGATGTATCCAGCCTGAAGGAGCGCGGAATTGTCTGAACACCAACAAACACCTTACGGTGAAAAGATGATTGCCGAGAAAATCGGTCCCGTCGGCTGGGTGATCTTCAATAATGTGGAACGGCATAACGCCCTCTCGCTCGAAATGTGGGAGGCCCTTCCGCGCATTCTCGATCAGTTCGAGGCGGACGCTGAAATTCGCGTTATTGTCCTCAAGGGCGCAGGTGAAAAGTCCTTTATCTCGGGCGCAGACATTTCCGAGTTCGACAAGAAACGCGCAAGCGCCGAGGCAGTCGCGCAGTATGACAAGATCGCTCATGAAGCAAGTGAGCGGCTTATCCATGCTGCCAAACCAACCATTGCCATGATACGCGGCTACTGCATCGGCGGTGGCCTCGGTGTTGCGCTGTCCTGCGATATACGGATCGCCAGCATTGGCTCGCGCTTTGCCATTCCGGCCGCCAAGCTTGGGCTGGGATACCGAGTCAGTTCGTTGCAACCACTGGTCGCCCTAATCGGCCCTGCCTTCGCCAAGGAAGTCATCATTACCGCGCGACAATTCGATTGCACCGAGGCGCTTGCGATGGGGCTGATCAACCGTGCCGTGGATGTGCAAGAATTGGAATCCTACACTGCCGATTATTGCGCCCGCATAGCCGCGAACGCGCCGCTGACTATGTTGGCAGCCAAGCGGACCGTCGATGAGATTTCCCGTGCGCCAAGTGACCTCAACCGCGAACTTTGCGAACGCCTCGTCGATGAATGTTTTTCGAGCGCAGATTATGTCGAAGGGCGGCGCGCCTTCATGGACAAACGCAAGCCCCGTTTTGAGGGGCGTTAACGGAGTTAATTATGATCGTCGAACAAATCTGGACCGCCAACTCCTACCGCAACTTCAACTATCTCATTGCCTGCCCGGAAACCGGAGACGCGTTGGCCATCGATCCGCTGGATCACCAGAAATGCCTGTCCACTGCCAAAAACAAGGGCTGGAACATCACTCAAGTGGTGAACACCCATGAGCATGGTGATCACACCGGCGGCAACAAGCAGGTGGTTGCCGCCACTGGCGCCAAACTGCTTGCCCACGCCAACGCCAAAGGGACTATCCCCGACATCGACCGTGGTCTCGGCGCCGGCGATATCATCAAAGTCGGCAAGACGGTCGAGTTGGAATCTCTCGATACACCGGGTCATACCATGAGCCATGTCTGTCTGTTCTCACGTAGCAATACACCGGCGCTATTTTGCGGCGATACGCTGTTCAACGCTGGCGCCGGAAACTGCCACTCGGGTGGCCATCCGGCTGAGCTATATCAGACCTTCACCGGGCAATTGGCAGTCTTACCAGAAGAAACGCTGGTCTATCCCGGCCATGATTACATCGCCAACAATCTCGAATTCACCCTCGACCGCGAGCCTGGCAATAACGCCGCCAAGGCTCTGCTCGCCGATGTCGCCAATCAAAACCCGGATGATCCGCTGGTATCGACCCTAGCGATCGAGAAAGAGGTGAACACGTTCTTCCGACTGCATAATCCGTCAGTCACGGCACGCCTGCGCGAAAGCTTCCCGGACCTGCCGGTGGAACTCGATGCCAAGACAGTATTTGTTAAACTCCGAGAGTTGCGAAACTCCTGGTAGGCCGCCTCACTCCGCCTCGAACAGAGCTTGCGCCGCAAAGCTGGCGAAATCGATGTTGGCGCCACAAACGATGACGCCGACCCGCCCGCCTTGAAGACGCTCGCGCAACGGGCCGACCAAGGCCGCGGTCGCAGCGGCGCCGGCGGGCTCTACCGCCAACTTCATTTCAGAAAACAGTAATCCCATGGCACGACGCAGTTCATCGTCATCAACCAGGACGATCTCATCAACATTCTGTTGGCAAAGATCGAAGGAATAGGGCAAGGCATAGGGCGCACCGAGGCTATCGGCGATAGTACTGACTTTGTCGATGGTTTGCGGCGAGCCAGCCCGAAAGCTACGCGACATGCTATCCGCCCCTTCGGGCTCAACGCCATATATTTGGCAGGCCGGCTGCGCCAATTTGAATGCGCTGGCGACACCGGCGCACAGTCCGCCGCCGCCTATCGGTACGATGAGTGCGTCCAACTGTGGCGCCTGGCGGGCAAACTCCAGGCCCATGGTTGCGGTGCCAAGAGCCGTTAATTCGCCTTCGAAAGGATGCACGAATGTACGCTCTTCCTTCTCTTCGATCTGCTTGACGATATCGAAGGCCTGATGGATATCTTCGGCAAAGATGACTTCTGCACCATAAGCACGGCATTGCGAGACACGAAAAGGATTGGCGCCTTTTATCATGACAACCTTGGCGCTAGCACCCGAGCGCTCGGCGGCAAAGGCAGTGGCGATGGCGTGGTTGCCGGCGCTAACGGCAGTGACCCCCTTGGCCAATTGTTCGTCGGAGAGACTGAGAAGATTAACTAACGCGCCGCGTGCCTTGAAAGTTCCAGTGTGCTGGAATAATTCAAGCTTCAATATCACTTCGGTGTCATCGCCTAGAATGTAGTTCAACAGCGGCCCGCGCCAACGGTGAACCGGTGTCGCTACAACTTTGTCCTCGATCTCTACCGCTACGGCCTCGATCGCCGCCAATGTCAGAGCTGCAACCACGTTGCCTACCCGTGCATGGCTAGAAAATTCTGAACCGTGGCGGTGAAGGCTTCTGGCTGCTCTAAATTGGAGAGATGTGCCGCTGGGTCGAGTTCGACGTATTGTGCATTCCCAAGGACCGACTGCATGGCGCGCATGCCGCCCGGCGGCGTTGCGATATCCTGCGCCCCGGCGATAAGCAGAACCGGTTTATCGATTGCCGCAAGGCGGGACATGTAATTGATATTCTGTACGGCGCGCGAGCAGCCAACATAGCCTTGCGCTGGCGTGTTCCGCACCATCTCGCGCACATTTTCAAGAAAGGCAGGCGCGGCGGCGCATAGCTCTTCAGTGAACCAGCGTGCAACCGTGGTCTCGACAAGCGGCGCCATCCCTTCTGCAAGTACAAGAGCAATTCGTTCGTCGAATATGTCGTAAAATTCCTGCGTTGCGTCGGCGCGGGAGTTGCAAATTATCACGCTCAGCAGCCGCTCTGGATGGTTGAGGCCAAGACCCATCGCCGTCATACCACCCATGGAGAGACCAAGAAAATGACAGGCGTCAATATCATGCGCCTGCATCAGAGCGGCAGCGTCATCGGCCAGCAGGTCAAAATTATAATCACCGATCGGCGCATCGGTCTCCCCATGGCCGCGCTGATCGTAGCGCAGCACCCGATAATGCTCGGACAACACTGTAGTCTGGTGATTCCACATGGTGAGATTGGTTGCCAGGGAATTGCTCAGCATCAGCCAAGGCGCCCCTTCGGGGCCATCGATGCGGCAATTGAAGTTGATGCCGTTCGCTTGGGTTTTCATCGCCCCTCCGTCACGGCTTATGCGGTTGGTCATAATTCGACCAAGTCTGCACATAGCTGTGCGAGCTCAGCTCAACTATATTTCCCCATGGATCTTGGCAGTAACACACTTTGTAAGGCTTATCGGGCCACAGTTTCCATACCTTAGAGCGCTGCTTGCCACCGCTCTCATCTATACGTTTGGCTAATTTCTCAATTTCCGGGTCGGTCAGGCAAATGTGGAAAATTCCGGCTTTCCAAAACTCGAAATTATCCTCCGGCAGCACGCTTTTGGGATTGGAAAATTCAAAGATTTCGATGCCGACGCCGTCTCCAGTTGCTAGATGGGCGAGCTTCATCTCTTCAAAGCCGGATCCAAAAATATCGGCAATGATTTCGGCGAAATATCCGCCATCGTCGGCTGCAGCAATCGGTGCCATGAGGACAGTGCAGCCGAACAAGTCCTGATACCATTTAACCGCAGCGTCGATGTCGGTCACCGAGATACCGACATGATTCATATTTCGAGGATAGACCATGGCAACCTCCTTTTTAGCTTTGCTAGGTTACGAACTCGTGCCTTCGAAGTTTGGCGCACGTTTTTCAAGAAAAGCATCTACCGCCTCGTGATGGTCTTCACCCATCGCCAAAATGCCATAGTTTGAGGCGCCGATATCGAGGCTGGTTGACAGATCGGAAGACTGCCCAGCACGGACGGCGCGTTTAATCGCACGAATTGATTGAATCGGTCCGGTGGCAAGACGCTCGGCCATGGCCAGTGCATGCGGCATCAGCTCATCGGCTGGCAGAGCCTTGTTGACCAAGCCGATGCGCTCGGCCTCGTCGCCATCGATAAAGTCACCCGTCCACAGCATTTCCAACGCCCGTGCCTTACCGATAATGCGGGGAAGAAAATAAGCTCCGCCGGCACCCGGCAACAAAGCAAGCTTGACGTAGGTTTCGGCAAATTTTGCCGATCGCGCTGCGTAGCGCAGGTCGCACATCAAAGCTAGATCGAGGCCCGCACCGGTCGCCGCACCGTTGATTGCGGCGATCACCGGCTTGTCCATATTTTCGAGAATTCTAGGGATTCGGTGGACATGGCCGACCAATTCGTCCTTGCGCGCTTGCGGACCGCTTTCCTGCCCCTGCTTCATCAGTTCATCGATATCGCCACCGCTACAAAATGCCTTGCCGGCGCCGGTGATGAGAACCACATGCACGTCGGCACGCGCGGCGCTCTCTTCAAGAAACGCTGCCCATTCGTCAATCATGGACAGTGTGAACGCGTTGCGCCGCTCAGGCCTATTCAATGTGATAGTGCCGACACGATCCGCGACGGTAAACAAAATATCCCCAGCCATTTATATTTACTCTCCCTTGCTGTCACATGTAACGATGAGCGCATCGAGCGCCATCAGTCCATCGCCCTCCTCATAAACCACCACCGGGTTGAGGTCGAGTTCCTGAATGCGGTCACGATTGCGCGCGGCGAAGAGACTCAGCTGAACCAGTAGGTCGGCCAGCGCGCCCAAATCGGCGGGTCGCGCCCGAGTGCTGCCGTTAAGCCGAGCGAATGCGCGTAGCGACCCGATTAACGCCCGGGCGCGCGTGTCACCGAAAGGCGCCGGCGCCCACGCCACATCACTATTCATTTCCACTTCAGTGCCGCCGAATCCGATCATGACGAGCGGGCCGAATGTCTCATCACGTGCGATTCCGGCGATCATCTCAACGCCCTTTGGCGCCATTTTTTGCACCAATACGCCGTCGAGCCTGTAATCACCCGGCAAATTCGAAATCTTTTCGAATGCTTGTCGTACCTGCTGTTCGGTCCCAACATTGAGCACCACGCCGCCGGCAGCGCTTTTATGGGTTAGCTGCGGAGATTGCGCCTTCAATGCTACCGCACCGTTCAGAAATTCTGAGGCAGCGACCGCCTCCTCCACGGTCTGTACAAGACGCGCTTCGGGCATGGCAATGCCAAGCGCCGCCAGATAAG
The DNA here is from genome assembly GCA_964413115.1 of uncultured Rhizobiaceae bacterium. Lineage (GTDB taxonomy): Bacteria > Pseudomonadota > Alphaproteobacteria > UBA828 > UBA828 > PTKB01. Next base: position 12,790 of record CAYPSQ010000065.1, read on the forward strand.
GCGCGGCGGACCATTCCGTCAACACGGCCTTGCCATCAGGTAGGGCAGGCGTTTCTTTTGCCTCGGGCAACACATCGGTGGCACGCAGTTCAAGAAAGGTGGCGTAATCAGCCAGCGCCTCGAGTGCCCGGGCATTGCCGCGAACCGAGGTGTAGCACGGTATTCCGGTAGCCGAGAGGTGCCTTAAAGCATCGGCATTCGGCATGGTGTAGGAATGATATACCAGCGGTTTTTCCCAACGTGCCTGAATACGTGTAAGATCCGCCTCTTCCGCCGCAATCATTTTTGATTCGGCCATGGATGCGGCGACGACCACGCTATCGATTTGCGGCGAATTGTAGAGCCGCTCGATGGCGGCAACATTGCCACCCTGATCTAGCGCTTGCGCAGTGATATCCACCGGGTTCGAAACGCCACCATAATCCGGAATGAAACTGCGCAGATCCGCCTGCACATCAGTATCCAACTCGGGCACGCTCAAGCTGTGCCGTTCACAGGAATCGGCCAGCCACACACCTACACCACCGCTGATCGTCACAATCCCGACATTTCTTCCCTTCGGCAGCGGGCAGGAGGTGAACGCGGAGGCAATATCGAGTAATTCGTCCTGATCATCTGCACAAATTACTCCAGCGTGATGGAATACCGCATCATAGGCGTGCGCACCGCCGGCGAGACTGCCAGTGTGCGACAGCACGCCGCGCCGTGCCGCTTCCGAACGACCGAATTTTACAACGATCAACGGTTTGCCAAGCGCTGCCGCCTTGTCCGCAATATCAAGAAAACCTGTAGCGCCGCGTAACTGCTCGATTAACAAGACAAGGGCGCCGACTTCTTCCTTGTCCAAAAGGTGGTCGGTGAAATCGAGCACACCCAAATGGCTCTCATTGCCGGTGCCCACCACATGGCTAAATGCGATGCCGCGCCGATTGCCCCGATTATAAATAGCGAAGCCTAGGCCACCGCTTTGCGAAACAATGGCGACGCGTCGTTGTGATTCGGCGCCGGCACGTGGAGTGTTGTCCAATTTGGTGCCAACACTGAAGCTGGCGTTGAGATTTATACCTGTGTTCAGAAATCCGGCGGTATTGGGGCCGCAAACTGCAATGCCGCGTGCTGCCGCGATCTCGCCAATCTGCGCTTGTAATTGCGCCGCAACGCGGCCGGTTTCGGCAAAGCCCGAGCTGAATATCACGGCACCCTTGATGCCAGCATCGGCGCATTCTTCAAGGGCAGTGGCAACTCGCTCCGCCGGGATTGCGATCAGCGCGAGATCGATTGGCTGGCCGATGGCCGCGATCGAAGCATAGGCCCGAAGGCCCTGGATTTCTGTATGCGCGGGATTAACCGGATAGATCGGCCCGCTGTAGCCGCCAGATAGGATCGCGGCAGGAATGCGCCCGCGTATTTTTCCGGCGTCTGGCGAGGCGCCGATAATGGCGATCGCACGAGGCGATAAGAGGGCATCGAGTGCAGTCACGATAGACGTCCTCAGCCGCCCGATCTGGTGATTTCGGGCCACAACGCAGCGCCGCCACGCGCCGTTACCTGGGCCCCGAGACGGGAATTCCATTCGCCTTCATTGCCGTATTCCTCGCGCCAGGCCCACAGAGCCTTCGTATAGCGGTGCAGGTCATGTTCTTCGGTGAAGCCGATGGCGCCGTGCAGTTGATGGGCGATGGCCGCAGCCTCACCCGCCGCCTCACTAGCGGTAGCTTTGGCTGCCGCAACGGCAAGAAAATTAGGTGCACCAACCGCTGCTTCGACGGCCGCGCAAGCCGCCGCCGCGTGCCCAGCAAATGCCGCCAAATTATGCTGGACTACTTGGAACTTAGCGATCGGACGGCCAAATTGGCGCCGCTCTCCAGCATATTGCACAGTCATGGCGAGGATCTTCTCCAGTGCGCCGGCGATCTGTGCTGCGCGCAACAGCGCCGCCTGCTCTTGCAGCGCAGCCAGGGACGCACCAGCGAAAGTCTGTAGCACAGGAACGCCATCGAAATACACATCGTCGCGTGGCTCACCGGCGATGTTTTGCCCTGGCATGATTTGTGCGCGCGTTCCGGCGACAAGCGCCAGGGTTGCGCCATCCGGATCGGCACCAATTACTACGATATGCTCGGCATGACGGGCCCAGGGTACGCGCGGCGCCGTACCGGACAAGGTTCCGTCGGAATCGATGGCTATCGGTGTCAGAGCAATAGTTAGTATACCAGCCGGCACATCAACACCTGCACCTTCCAACAGGGAAACGGCAAGAATTGTCTCCGGCAAGGGTATCGGTGCAGCATAACGCCCCGCGACACGGCAAACACACGCCGCAAACTCAGGCATTTCGGCACGCTCAAAGCCCGCCGTGGTGACGGCGCGCCAAAATGTAACCGGCCACTCGCCCAATTCAACTGCGCTAAACAGGGCTGACGTCACATGATCGGCGAACAGACGCTCGGCCGATTCAGCAAGAAGTTCCAACTCCGCGTTCATCTGAGGCCGAGCCCGCGCCCGATGATGGAGCGCATGATTTCCGTAGTGCCGCCGCGCAGAGTAAAGGACGGTAACCGGAGAAGCGCCTCCGCCAACATGGCCGGGAAGTCGGCGGTATT
>CAYPSQ010000066.1:0-13564 GCA_964413115.1 uncultured Rhizobiaceae bacterium
TGTATCAGGGCGGCACACATTTTAATGATACCCGTATCGTGCGCCCAATTTTCTACAAGGGCACCCATCTCGGTTTTGCGCAAGCGAATGGCCACTGGGCCGATGTTGGCGGTGCGGTGCCAGGCTCATTTAACGTGAACGCACTTGATCACATGGCCGAGGGCCTACGCATCACACCGGTGCGGGTCTATAGCAAGGGCACATACTTGTCCGACGTCGCCGAGCTTATTGCCAACAATACACGCGCACCCGATGATATTATTGGTGATCTGCAGGCTCAGGCAGAGGCGTGTAATCTGGCGGAGAAGGAAATCTGCCGCTTGTGCGACAAATACGGCGTTGGTGTTATCCAAACATCGTTTAGCGAAGTGCAAGATTACGTCGAGACATTAACACGCCGTAGAATTGCAAAACTTCCTGACGGTGTGTGGGAAACCGAAGACTATATTGATGTTGATCCGGTGATGGGTGAGGGCTTAATTCCAATTCGCATTAAGATGACGATCAAAGGCGATGGCGTGCATTATGATCTGTCGAAATCGCACCCCAAAACTATCTCAACTTTCCTCAATTGCTGCTATGGCGGCGCGTTTGCGGCTATTGTCGCGGGTACAAAGATGCAGTCGCCTGACATCCCACTTAACTCTGGTTTTTATCGCGTGGTCACAGTGGATCTCGGGCCGGTAGGGTCCGTGGTCAACGCCGATTGGCCGACGCCGGTTGCCGGTTTTTGCTCGGGTCCGTTCGAAAAAATAATGAATTCCGTATTCGAATTATGGGCAGAAATTTTGCCGGAGCGGGCAATGGCCTGCACGTTTAATCTTGAATATCTACTCATCGGTGGGCGCGACGGCCGCAAGGAAGATCGCCCATACTTTATGTGGTATGACTGGATGGTAGGCGGTTGGGGGGCCCGCAACGGGCGTGACGGTTGGGCTGCATCGGGGCCAGTGTTCGGAGTCCAGTTGGGAACTCAGCCGTTCGAGGGCCAGGAACGTCTCGCGCCTGTGGTTACCACCGAACATGAACTGATTGTAGATTCTGGCGGCCCCGGCTCTTCTCGCGGTGGCATGGGCGTCGAAAAAGGCGTGACGTTGACCAAGGCGGAACGCTCCGTGGTGTCTTATTGCTGTGATCGAGAACGCTCTGTTACTTGGGGGCTTTGGGGCGGGTTGCCATCCATCCCGCACGGCGTTTGGGTCAATCCAGGAACCCAGGGTGAGCGTTATCTCGGGTCACTCTTTTCCGGCGTCCCAGTCGAATCCGGGGATGTTTTGACACGGCCGTCGGCTGGTGGTGGCGGGTTGGGTGATCCGCTTGAGCGCAGCACTGAAGATGTCTGTGTCGATGTGCGAGAGGGATATGTTTCGATTGAACGCGCTGCAAAAGACTATGGCGTCGTCGTCCGTGAAGTAGATGTAGACCTCGCCGAGTATGAAGTAGACGAGGCGGCGACAACCGAGATGCGGAAATTTATCGGTGAAAATCGTCACGCCTGGTTGGAAGAGGACGGTGAGTCCGTCGCCGCCCGGTATCGCAGTAAAGAACTCGATAAATTTGATCTCATCCGCCAGTACGGTGTGATCGTCGATTGGGGTTCAGGCGAGTTGCTTCCCAAGACTACGCAGCAGTTCCGCGATATGCTCAAGAATAGAACGGCGGCTCATTGGGTGGTTCCTGGTCAAGTGCAAAATGAAGAACCGACACTGCGGGTCGCCTAAACTTTAGCTCGGGAAATTTTCCTTAGCGCGTGAAGCGCCTTTTCAACGCAACATTTGAGAAGCTATCTATAGCGCCCCCTCAGCTGCCTGTACTGCGTAGTTAATCGAGGGTTGCTTGAAAGCTACCGCCGATTGACACGCTGCAACGCCCATTACCTGAGGTTCGGCAGAAGTCGGCGAGCTTGGGCAGGCCAAACAACCGCCCGGCCAACTCAGCATCAGTGGCGCCAGGTAAGAAAACACAGCGCGTGCAGACCGCGTAATAGGCATTGGCACGCGATACTGCCATATTGAACACTGCCGCTGTCGGCGGTCCGCTATAATAGAGGTACACATCGGTGCCTCAGCAATGCCATGCACGCCACAATCTTTCTCTGCAAACTTTTCATATCCATCAGATCAACCCCATTGCAGTAGAAATCACATGTGACATCATCTATTGAGCGAATGCCTAACCAGTTCTCGATGATTTCAGTTCGTAGAATCGATATTTTGGTATACCAACCTTGCTGAAGCCAGATACCCTGAATGATGTTATTCGAAAGCCGACAAAGGCGCTAAGGCGTCCGGCTCAATACAAACGACAACCGGGGCGCCGAACATGGCCAAAAAATCCTTAGACGAAATGACCAATCCAGCGGTCAAAGGGTCGTCCGCTTCAAATAAGAGCTTCCCTAACCCGTTCAATGTAAAAACCCCCGTCGGCGCCGAAGGCTGGGAAGAGCTCTATCCCTATTATTATTTACTCAGCCCAGAGCGAAGGGAGATGGAGGAAGGAAAATTCTGGTTTTTCGACGGCGTGCACAATCCCGAACCGCTCTATCCTTTCGATACAATTATGACCGAGAACTGGTGGGTCGCCGCCAGCCAGATGGCCAGTAGAGTCTGGCCTATTCCCGTGGCCATGGGAATCGATCAGCGTCTCATCAACGGGTACATCTACGTCAGCCCCAATGGCGTGACGGACCCCGAGCAAATCGCCAAACGTCAAGAACACTTTACCCGTCGCGCCGGTCATTATTTTGAAAATTGGGACGAAATTTATAGCGAGTGGGCCGAGAAAGCCAAAGACTGCATCGGACGGCTGGACAAGATAAAATTTCAGCCGCTTCCGGATATAGAACCAGAGGAAAACGTATTCAGTCATCGCGGAATCTATTCCTCACACGATCTGCTCAGCTCCTATAACAGGCTGATCGAGAACATGCTGGAGATGGGCTCCTATCATTTTGAGATGCTGAATCTCGGATATGGCGCTTACCTGACGTTCCGTGAATTTTGCCAGCAAGCCTTCCCCGGAATTACCGACCCGACTATTACCCAAATGGTCTGTGGCATCGACAATCTTCTGCTGCGACCGGACGACGAAGTGCGTCGGTTGGCGGCGGCGGCGATGGAGTTGAAGGTTGCTGACGTCGTCCTCAAATATGAGCAACCGGATGAGATGCTCGCAGCCATGGCCACGGCCAAAGGTGGAGGCCTTTGGTTGGAAAAATTTGAGGCAGCGAAGGAGCCATGGTTTCGGTTCTCCACCGGTGTTGGTTACACACACACTGATCCAGTTTGGATCGACGATCTACGACTGCCGCTGATGGCGATGCGCAATTATATTGAGTTACTTCAGCGCGGAGAGGACATTAGCCGCCCACTAGCAAGTCTTCTTAAGAAGCGCGACAAGGTGACTAAAGAGTATCGCGCTCTACTGCCAACAGATCAGGACCGCGAGGCTTTCGATGGCCTTCTGGGGCTCACTTGCAAAGTTTTCCCCTATGTCGAAGACCATAATTTTTTCGTCGAGCACTGGCACCATTCGAATTTTTGGTCAAAAGTACGCGAACTCGCCGATGTCTTCGTCGCACACAATTTCTTTGACGACCGCGAGGACTTATTCTTCCTCCACCGTCATGAGATTTATGATGCGCTTTACGATTTGCTGACCGGCTGGGCCACGGGCAGTCAGGCCAGAGGCGAGGTTTACTGGCGGCCGATAGTCCAGCGGCGACGTGAGGTGCGCGATGCATTGGCAAAATGGACACCGCCGCCGGCTCTGGGGACGCCACCGAGCGTTATTACGGAGCCGATAACCATTATGCTGTGGGGAATCACCGAGGAGACGGTAGAAGAATGGCTGGGCGTTAACCCATCCGCAGACGGCGATATTTTGCGAGGCGTTCCCGCAGCGTCCGGGAAAGCAACAGGGCTGGCACGGATCGTCAAAGATTCTGAAGACCTTTATCAAATTCGGGATAGTGAAATATTGATTTGTCGGATCGTCGCGCCCAGCTGGGCACCGGTCTTCTCGCGGATCGCAGCGGCGGTCTCAGACGTTGGTGGCATCATGGCGCATTCTGCAATCATCTCGCGCGAATACGGGTTGCCGTCGGTAGTAGGGACCGGCTTCGCCACCGCAAATATTCAAACTGGTGATCTGGTTGAAGTCGACGGTGACGCAGGAACGGTGCGGGTGCTAGAGCGGGCTCCCGGGTGACAGATCTCCCTTTCATTATTTGGTTGGATCACGAATTTGCACCGGGGAATCCTCTACTCGGCGGAAAATTCTCAAATCTTGCGAAAATGTTAGCGGCCGATTTTTCTGTACCGCCAGGATTTGGCGTATCCACAGCTGCCTACCACCACTTCATGGACCAAGCCGGGTTAGCGGCCGAAGCGGCCTCTTTACTAGCTGCCGGGCACTCAATGGCATCAGCAGATATCAAGAGCAAGGCGTCAGATATGGTGGCTAGAATCATGTCCCAACCCTTGCCGAGCGACCTCGAAACGGCAATCCGCCGCGACTATGCATTATTGGAAGAAAGAGTTGGCCAGAAAGACGTGCCGGTAGCCGTTCGATCAAGCGGCGAGCTGGAAGATCTGACAGGCGCCAGCTTCGCCGGTCAATACGATACCTACCTCTGGATATTTGGTGCTGATTCGGTTCTACACCATATTAGAATGTGTTGGGCGAGCATGTTCGGTGATGCCGTGCTTTCCTATCGCGGCGGGGTTGAGGACGCAGGCAGCAGGCAAGACGTAGGCATCTGTGCCGGTATCCAGCAGATGGTAGAGGCGCGCGCGGCCGGCGTGATGTTCACCCTCGACCCGCTAAATGGGGATCGTTCCAAGGTGGCTATTGAGGCCTGCTGGGGCCTGGGTGAAGGCGTAGTGAAGGGCGATATCGCTCCAAGCCACTTTACCATTGATAAGGTGACTTTCGAAGTGATCAAACGACAGATCGTCTCTCAACTAAAAGAATACGCGTTTGATACAAAGACGGGCGCCGTGGGCTTAATCCCACTAGCAGCTGAGTGCCAAGATAATGCCTGCATCTCAGACAAAGAGGCCGTGAACCTGGCGAAGCTTGGAAAGCATATCGAGCAGTGCCAGAGCGCACCGCAGGATATTGAATGGGCAATCGATCAACAGGGCGATATCAAAGTTCTCCAAGTCCGACCGGAGACGGTGTGGAGCCAGCGCAAACGCTCGGGACTCGTCTCGGACGTCAAATCACCGGTAGATCATGTGCTTCTGCGCCTCTCAGGTGTCCGAGTGGCAAAGCCACCTTCTGAAGGGGGCCAGCCATGAAGGCTGCAGATTTCATCTATCATCGCGCAACCAACGTGGCGGAAGCGCTTCAGTATCTAGAGGATTATGACGGCGGAGCCCGAGTACTGGCTGGCGGCCAAAGTCTCGCTCCCATGCTAAATATGCGCCTCTGGCGGCCAGCCGCGTTAATCGACATCAATGCTCTGTCCGAGCTTGCTGTGTTAGCGCCCGACGGTGAGGAGACCCGTGTTGGCGCCCTAGTCCGCTATGCCACCCTCGAACGCGCGCCAGTGGTGGCCGAGCGATTGCCGCTACTGGCTAAAATGGTGCGTTTCATTGGCGATCGGCAGGTACGCAATCGCGGAACCATCGGAGGCGCCCTCGTGCAAGGGGATCCAACTGGTGAAATGCCGCTTGGCTGCTTAGTATTGGGCGCCAAAATCACCGTGACGAGTGCGTCCGGGCCACGCGTGGTCGCTATCGAGGATTTCTATGAGGGTGCCTATGCGGCGGCGCTCGCGCCAGACGAATTATTGACCGAAATTCGTTTTCCTAAGCACCCACCTCACTTCGCTTTCCGAGAATTATACCGCCGTCACAATGATTTTGCCGTTCTCTCAGTGGCAGCCACCGGCGCGGTTTTAGCCGACGGCACCTGGGGTGGAATTCGAATTGGCTTCGGTGGGGTCAACGACACTTCAGTGCTGGCGCTTGAAAGCATGGCGTTGTTGGAAGGCAGCCAACTAACGGATGCTGAAATTACCGCGGCTTGCGAAACTGCCCTCACCGCAATCGATCCTCCCAGCGACATCCGAGGATCGGCTGAGTACCGCGCCCACTTGGTACCGCACTACCTCACCAAAGTGCTCCAGGACCTGCGCACCTCGGCGCAGGCCTGACATAGCGTTCCGAGAAAGAAGACAGATGAAATTTCACCAAGAGTTTCGCGTACCTGAGCCATTAAGCAAGGTTTGGCTGTTCTTCGAACAACCCCTACGCGTAGCCGAATGCATTCCTGGGTTCGAAAAAGCGGTGCCGCTTGAAGACAATAGTTATTCTGTGCGCGCGACCCAGAAATTGGGGCCCATGTCGGCTACCTTTGAGGCTAAGATCCGCATCACCGAGCAAATCCATGAAGAGCGTATCGAATTTAACGCAACCGGCAAAGCGGTGCGCGGCGCAGCAGGAAATTTTCGCTCCCAGAACAGGGTCATTTTAACGCCCTCGGGCGATGAGACCGACGTACTTGTCGAGGGCGAAGCAGCGCTAGCCGGCGTGCTGGGAACGGTTGGGAATTCGATAATAAACAAACAGGTGGCCAAGGTGACGGCCGAATTTTCTAGCAATTTGGAACGCATGATATCCGGCAGGAATGAGGAGGAGTCTCTACCAAAGACAGGCATAAACAAGACCAACGTTACGGCTAGTAACCCCACACCTCCAATTAAGGCCCAAACACAGCGTGATCCATGGACCAAAGCTACCGCTATTTTGAGTGCTGCGGCGGTCATCATCGGCCTGGTAATTCTCTGGCGGATTTCAGTTTGAGTCCTTCCAGAGACAACAGCGGAAAAATCAAAACCATGTTGCCGCAAGGGAAAGACAAAGTTGAGCTCGAATGAACAGGACATAAATATTAGCATAAACGGAGAGCCCGTAGCCGCGCGGGTTCCCGCGCGCATGCACGCGGCCGACTTTCTGCGGCATCGTCTTGGACTAACCGGCACCCATGTCGGTTGTGAGCAGGGCGTCTGTGGTATGTGCACCATTATTCTCGACGGCGCTGCGATCAAATCCTGTTTGCTTCTCGCCGTTCAACTTGATGGAGCCGCAGTCCAAACAGTGGAATCTCTAGCCAAATATGATCAATTGAATTCGCTGCAGGAGGCTTTCAAACGCCGCCATGCGCTGCAATGCGGCTTTTGTACCCCCGGATTTCTGATGCTGGCAACCAGCCTCAAGGAAGACGGCAGGAAGTTATCGCGGCAAGAAATTCGCGAGGAGGTAAGCGGCGTACTATGTCGTTGCACGGGCTACGAAAGCATCATCCTCGCGGTCGAAGATTACCTCAACGATGATTCGGACGATGTGACGGCGCCCCTGGAGATAGAGGCGTGAGTAAACTATCCCAGAGCCTTATCGGCTCGGCCGTGCCGCGCAAGGAAGATGACCGTCTGCTACGAGGTGACGGACGTTTCACGGATGACGTGCAGTTGGCACATCAGCTGGAGATGGCGGTCGGCCGCTGCCCGTTTCCCCGTGCTTCTATCGGCGCAGTCGACATTTCTGCAGCGCAAAAGTTGGACGGTGTCAGGCATATTTTGACCGGCCCAGAAGTGCGCGCTTTAAGCGAACCCATGACCGTCTTACGGCCAGTGCCTGGCGCACCTAATCTGCCCTACTACGCGCTGGCACAGGAACAGGCGTTGCATGAGGGCGAGCCCGTTGTGAGCGTCGTCGCAACCAGCCGCGCTGTCGCCGAAGACGCATTGGACCTAATTGAAATTGATTATGAGCCGCTGGCACATGTGAGCGATACGCTGGGTGCTCTGGCAGATGATGCCTGTGTTCTCCATCCAGATGAATTAGACACCAATCTTTTGAGTTCCAGTGAGAACCGCGCCGGTAACCCGGAACGCCACATGGCCGAAGCCGAAGTAGTTGTTGAGGGCCGCTTCCAGGTAAACCGTGTATCCGCGGTCGCGATGGAGGGGCGCGGAATTGTCGCGGTCTGGCGCCCCGCAGCGCGTGAGCTATTGGTTTACGCTTCCACCCAGGTGCCGCATCTTCTGCGTCAACAGCTCTCCGAATCTCTCCGCCTCGACGAGGGCTGCATTCGAGTTATTGCTTCAGACGTTGGCGGTGGATTCGGGATGAAGCTTGCAATCTATCCGGAAGACGTGTTGGCAGCGCTCCACGCTATGGCATTACGTCGACCGGTAAAATGGATCGAGGATCGTCTTGAATATTTCCGTGCCAGCAATCAGGCGCGCGAGGCCGTGCATGATTATTGCATCGGTGCGCAGAACGACGGACGGATCACCGCCATAACCAACCTATACACCACTGACCTTGGCTCTTGGAACTCGTCGTTCGGCTCGGCACAGCTCTCCAGCGTGGTCTTCACTGGACCTTATAAAGTCGCCGACGCCACGGTGGTACGACGCGTGGCACTCACCAATAAAACACCGATTGGTGCCTATCGCGGCTATGGCCAGCCAGAAGTTAACTTTGCCCGCGAAGTGCTTATCGACAGACTTGCGCGCCGCCTAGGGATCGATCCACTCGATATCAGAGAGAAAAACATGCTTCGTCCTGAGGACCTGCCATGGACGACGCCAAGCGGTGCGATCTATGACAGTGGCGATTATCGGCGGACCCTTCACATGGCAGCCGAGGCTGTCGATTATCCTGCGCACCGGTCTGCCCTCCGGCGGCCACGTGAAGATGGCTGCTTGACTGGTATCGGATTGTCTTCCTTTGTCGAACGCACCGGCTATGCCAGCGCGCGGTTTTTGGCCGGTCGAGGGTCGCGGTTTGGCGCGCATGAGAGTGTAACATTGCGGGCGAACCGCTCGGGCAGTATTGACCTGTACACCGGTGTTTCGACGTTTGGACAAGGAAATGAGACCGCGTTTGCCCAGATTTGTGCGCACGTCCTCGGAGTTGATTACGAGATGATCCACATCCATGCCGGCGACACAGCAGCATCCCCGCTAAATACCGGCGCCTTCGCGTCGCGAACCTTGATTGCTGCCGCAGGCGCGATCCAGGAGGCGGCGCAAATCCTGCACGACAAGACTTTGCGCATCGCCGCCTCGGCGTTAGAGACCGCGCCGGGAGATCTCGAAATAAGCGGACGAGTCGTGCGCCTGCGACAAGATACAGGCCGAAGCATAGCCCTCACTGATATATTCTCACGTGCCATCATCGGCCAGGGTATTCCAGATGACGAGACGCCGGGTATGGAGGCCACTTCGCATTTTGAGCCTACTGATGCGACTTTCTCCTTTGGCACCGCAGCCGCAGTAGTATCCGTCAACCCTGATCACGGCGAGTTCACGGTCGAACGGTTTGTCATGGCGCATGACTGCGGTATCGCGGTTAATCCGCAATTGGTCGAAGGCCAAGTGCGCGGTGGCCTGGTGCAAAGTTTGGGAGCGGCGCTTATGGAGGATCTACTCTATGATTCCGATACCGGCCAGTTGTTGAACGGCAATATGATGGACTATTTCGTGCCCTCGGCAGCGGATGTACCGCAGATCGACCTGATGCATACAGAAACTCCATCTCCGGTCACGACCTTTGGAGTACGCGGCGTGGGCGAGGTTGGCACAATTCCCTATGCAGCAGCGGTGACAAACGCACTTTGCGATGCGCTTATCGACTTCGGTGTAGAACTCTCAAGATTGCCGATCACGCCTGAGAGCGTCTGGCGCGCTCTAGAAAGCGCTCGCGTCGCGCGGGACGCTATGGGCAACAAGAGCAGTGTGGGGCCTTAACGATGACGTATCCAAACGCCGGCGGCTATGCGAACGCGGGCCTCTCTTCGATGGAAATGGCGGCAGTCGAATGGCTCGACGGATTTTATTCTCTCGAACATCTGCTTTGCGCCAGAATGTGGGTAATGAAGCTCTGCCCCGAAGCGCCGCTAGAGGTGCGGTTTGCCGCCTTGGTGCATGATTCCGAACGACATTTTCCAGGCGGTCCTTCCAGCACGCCTAGCAACGGATTTGACGATCCCGACTACCTCTTTGCTCATTCAACGCGCTCAGCTGACTTCGTCGAAGAATGGTTGCGCAATCGCTCGCCAGCATTGGACAATGGCTTTATTCAGCGCGTGCGGCGGCTTGTTCTACGCCACGAAATTGGTGGCGGGTGGGATGCAGACTTCGTTCAAGCAGCGGACTCTCTTTCCTTTTTAGAAACATTGGATTGGCTGACCGTCGATTGGGTTAGAAGCGGGCGCTACACGATAGAACAGGCTAGGGAGAAATTGGATTTTACGGTCGAGCGTATTCGTCCTTCGGTAGCCATCGCCGCCGCACTTCCCTTGTATGAGAGGGCAGTGCGCACACTCGAATCAGCGCATGACACGACCATCGATCTGCAAAAGCGACGTGAGATCGCAAGTAGTCGCCGCCTGTTGCTCGGGCTGCCCTTGGGTCCGGAGGAATCAAAAGCGCCGATCCGCTAACGGTGGTGACGAGATCGCCGCCCCTAACGAAACACAGGGAAGCCTGAATGGCCGATACCAACGACGTTTCGTTCGGAACTTCTGGGTTTTCGCAGAGCAGTGCCGCCCTACACCGGCGACCCTCTCCAATCGACCCAATACCGCCGAAGCTGTGAATTAGAGTGCCGGGAAAAGCCGATTCTTCGGGTACTCGGCCCCTACAACATGTTGAATCGTTAGGGCGCGCACCATCTGGTATGTACGGATGCGGAATGCGGGATCGCACGACATGCGGATGTACATATCCTTGCCGCTAATATCGTAGTCATCGCGCAGCCACTGCATCATGTTTTCGCATGCGTCATAAACCGCGTGCTCCATCGGCAAGTTGATACCAACCGCGACCACACTGTCAGGCTTCTCGATACGGACACAAGGTGCGTGGCGATTCTTGATCACGGTTGCGCTCAACTGAACGGTCGCTCGAACTTCGTCGGCGATTCCGGTAAACTCCGTGTCGCCCTGACCGCCATGAATGTCGCCAACATAGAGCAAGCCGCCGTCATGATAAGCGTTTAGATAAACCGTGTGGCCGGCACGTATATCGCGGCAATCTATATTTCCGCCGAAAGGGCCTTGACCTAAAAGTGAGGTAAAGACTTCTCGCTCGGGCGCACAGGCCAGCGTGCCACAAAACGGCATCAGATCCCACGTCAGATTGTCCGAATATTTACCAGTGCCGTCCCGCGTGTGACCGCTTGGCCCCGGCAAATGCTCGATCACTTGGACATGAGGTTCCGCGCACTCAGCCCATTTGAGAGAATCACCGAGCGGGCCTATGCCGGGAAGGATTCCTGAGAAGCCGTAGCGCCACGGATCGATCCAATCAAATTTAACCGCGAGCGTATCGCCTCGCTCGCAGCCTTCGATAAAAATAGGGCCAACCACCGGGTTGTAGGCTGGCGGCCATACCTTTTGGAGTTCAACGACGTGCTCGCCGGTAAAGTCGTGGACAAGCGGATTGTCGGTGTCGTCTGCGATCAGACCCGACAGGGCATCGTCGGTCTCAAGCTGAAATGTCTCGTCCTGAGTTACCCGCAGGACCGGTTCATCCCGCCAATCGAACGCGTACTTACTCGCGACATCACCTCGGTTGATACGTTGCATTATTGAACCTCCTGTCATCATTGGTTGTCCGCCGGAATCATCATTAACGAATCAAATTTCGTAAATAATTTGTTATCTCAGTCACGGCTGAGCCAAATAGGCAAAAAATTCGACCAAGAAATGGTGGCGCGGCAGTTTTCGCTTCTCCGGGCTCACTTTATGCCACAAGAAGGAGCGTTTCACGGGGTCGTTTCGAGACCGAGCGCGCTACCCGATATCCCTTTCGTCCGCAGGGTTTAAGGTTTAACGAAGGTGCTGCTTGCGTAGTCAAGACGGTCGGAAGCAAACCTGTGTATTATCCTTGCGACTGTCGAGACCCAGGTCCGGTTAACAGGGCTGTCCCGGTTGACTTAACCCTGCGTCACATTAAACAGAATAAATTACCTGGCTTAAACCAGGGGATTATCTCCGCTCATATAGATTGTTACTTTCGCAAAACGACCGTCTCGCAAAACAAAAAAATTGCAATTGCGCATCGATACCACACTGCCGTCCGAGAGGTTATTGCGGGCGAGGAATTGGGAGGCGATCAGTTGCTTGTCGACATCCACGACATGGCCAAATTCGCCATGATAAATCACCGGCGTATCGCGCATGAAATCATTAAACATGCGGCGGATTTCGTCATGCCCGCGATGCGTTACATGGGCAGTTTGTACCGTCAGTTCCGCACCTTCCGCAAAACAGTCGACGGCGGAGTCTAAATTCTTGTTGTCGACATTATAAAAATAGGATTTCTCCACCAAGTCGATCATCTGTTCGGCGGTTAATTTGGTCATCTAAGGTCTCTCCCTGAAGCGTGTGTGGTACCGGAGCAGAATGTGGGATAGCGTGCCCGAGCGCAACAACGCATGCGCCCAATTTGCACATTTTATAGATCCACTAAGGCGCGACGATATGCACTATTCACTTTGGGATTTTGCACTTGAAACCTATCGACGTCCGGGCGTTCAGGAGACCTGTTTGAAATTACAGGATGACCTTGGCGCCGATGTAAATATGTTGCTCTATTGCTGTTGGCGCGGCGAATTTGCCGACGGGGAGATGCGCGCCTTGCTCGCGGATGTAGCTCCCTGGCAGAACGGTGTCATACATGGTCTCCGCAGGGTGCGCCGCACCCTGAAACCGATGGTAGCGGAATTGGGCGAGTTATCCGAATCAGCCTCTAGCTTGCGCAATAAGATTGCCGCTCTCGAACTCGAGGCAGAAAAGTTGCAGTACTCCATGCTGCAGCGCCACAGCGTTGAATTTGGTCAGACCAGCTCAGCATCACCGCAAGCGGCAGCCCATAACCTCACGCAATATTTTAAGCTGTTGCAGAAGACGCCGGAGGAAGAGTTGAACGATATGCTCGAAACACTGCTTATGGCGGCGTTTCCAAACAGTGCCAAGGAAGACATCAAAGCGGACATGCGGCGCGCACAATTTTGATAGTGGGCGTAGAACTATGAAGGTCGTAAACTCGCAAGGCCGGAAAACGGCACACATCCAGTCCCTTCAAACCTAAACCTAAGGAAAGCGAATCATGGCCGTATATGTGATCGGAGATATCGAGGTAACGAACCCGGATCTCATGGGGGAATATGCCGGCAAGGTGGGGGCGACGGTTGAAGCCCATGGCGGTAAAGCCATCGTGCGCGGCGGTGTAACGGAAACGGTTGAGGGGGAATGGCAGCCGAAACGGCTCGTTGTCCTCAAGTTTCCCGATATGGTCGCTGCGAAGGCCTGGTACAACTCGCCGGAATATCAAGAAATTCTGCCGATGCGCCTGGAGGCTTCAAATGGCGATTTGATCATGGTCGAGGGTATGTGACCCGGTAGCAGTAACTTCGGCGTTTAATCCATGCGCCATGCAGACCCATGCCAACTAGGTCGCTTCGGCCGGACCCGCACCCCGGCGTCAGGACTAAGTAATCTGAAGACCGAGACGCTTTCTAAATTTGTGGTCGCGCTTGAG
>CAYPSQ010000066.1:13664-15376 GCA_964413115.1 uncultured Rhizobiaceae bacterium
AGGACTAAGTAATCTGAAGACCGAGACGCTTTCTAAATTTGTGGTCGCGCTTGAGATGCCATTCGCGACTCATCGCCTCGCCTCGATTGACGAAGCGTTCAGCATAGAGCAACTGCCAAACCCGCCCGCGGGTCGAGCGCGCGCCCTTCCCCGAATTATGTTTCTCCAGGCGCACTGCTAAATTGGTGGTCCAGCCTACATAGGTGCGAAGCGTACCCGCATCCCCGCTCCCTAGCACATAAACATAACAGGCCATTATGAGCGGCCGTCATAGGGTTGAAGCAGGCGCACCGCTGCTAACCATCAATTGGCGTACCATCGGCGCCAGTTTCACGCTTTTCCCAATAGCGCCGGTCAAGCTCTTGAGTGATACGGCCAGGGACTGCGCCCAGCATCTTGCGACCAGCTATTTCACGCACTGCGAGGGCACCGCCGGCAGTGCTGCAAGTGAATAATTCGTCCGCCGAATAGAGATCAAACGGAGTGAGATTGGCCTCGATACATTCGATGCCAGCCTCGGCGGCGATCTCAATGAAAGCCTGGCGGGTAATGCCGCGCAACACACCCTCGCCTGGGGTATAAACCTTACCATCTTTGGCCATAAACAAATTCGAGGCCGGCCCCTCGGCGACGTGACCGCCTTGGGCGAGCCAGATCACATCATCGCAGCCGGCGTTGAGCGCCTCGATCTTGGCCAACTGAAAATGCAGGCGGTCGAGGCATTTGTAGCGTGGGTCGAGGGTGTCGGGCGCAAAGGCGCGGAGATGGCTGATAAAAAGACGGATGCCTTCGGCGCGTTTCTTTTCATCAGCGAGAAAGATATAGGGCGCCGGCCAGATAATGATCGTCGGCTCAAATTCGCGCGGGTCCGCCACCACATTCGACGAAACGCCGCGCGTCACGATAAAGCGGATGGTCGCATCGCGGAAGCTATTGCGCCGCATAGTCTCGATGATAGCGAGCCGCCAATCATCATGGCTCATCGATGTGTTCAGCATCGCCGCCTGGAGCGATTGGAACAGGCGCTCAATATGCGCATCCAATTTATAGATTAAGCCTTTCCAGGCCGAGACCACATCAAATACACCATCGCCTAGTAAAAATCCCTGATCGAGAATCGAAATCTTCGCCTTGTTCAGCGGCACATAATCGCCGTTCATGTAAATAACCGGTTGTTCGCTCATGACCCCTCACTCCCCTGCCCGATATTTGGCTTGGATGTTATCAGATATCACAGCCAGCAACGAAGCATTCCCATGCCAGCAGACCCGCTCTGTCGCACTTAATCCTCACCCCAGTAACCGCGGCGCAATTGCTTGGTGTGGCCGCGCCGGGTCTTGGCATCGACGCGGCGTTGTTTGGCCATTTTGCCGGGGCGCGTCGGTCGTCGGTGAAGGGGGCGTTCGGCCGCTTGACGGAGCAAGGCTACCAGACGTGCCAGAGCATCCGCCCGGTTTTTTTCGCGAGTTCGATAACGCCGTGCGGTGATGACGATGTCGCCACCCTTGGTGAGGCGCCGGCCGGCCAGGCGGCTAGCGCGGGCGCGTAAATCTTCGGGCAAGGACGGCGAACCGGCAAGGTTGAAGCGGAGCTGCACCGCTGTCGCGAGCTTGTTCACATTCTGCCCACCCGGCCCGCCAGCATGGATGAAAGTTTCACTGATCTCGGCCAGGTCGAGGGCTATATGTTCGGTAATTTCAATCATGATTATT
>CAYPSQ010000067.1:0-1922 GCA_964413115.1 uncultured Rhizobiaceae bacterium
CCGCAAGCCAGCATCGCACAAATCATGCGCAGTTTGGTCGGCGCTGACGCCTCAAAGGGCGTCACCGAGATGCACGGCAATTCGATGCCTTCGATGGTGCAACGTGCGGGCGGCGGCAGGCGCTCGATCTGATCTGGAGGGACGAGATCCGCGACCAGTAGAAGCACCACGCGTGGGAGATAGTGCAACTTCATCAGTCCAATTCCACGGATTTCAATAAGTCCCGCCAACGCCGGCGGCGGAGAGGCGAACAGGATGCCGTCTTCAGGCTGGCAGCACACTTGATCGTCTGCGACGAGCGCGCCGCCGCCATCAATCAGGCGCAGCGCCAAGTCCGATTTTCCGGCGCCGGAGGGCCCGCGCAGCAGCACGCCCTGGCCCGCCAGCGCTATACAAGTCGCGTGGCTTAAATGCATGTTGCCGACAAGGTGAAACGCCACCAGCGCGCTGTCAATCCGTGTAGCGGCAGCTTAGGCGGCGGGCGCCTCGGCGGTTTGTGTGAGCAGTGCGAAAAGCGCTTCGGCGTGCTCCGAGCCGCGCAGGCGGGCGCACACATCATCGTCCCTCAACAGCCGAGAAATGCGTGCCAGGGCTTTAAGATGATCGGCGCCAGCACCTTCAGGCGCCAGCAGTAGAAAGATCAAATCGACCGGTTGTTCATCGATCGCTTCGAAATCGACCGCCGCGGGCAATCGAGCGAACACGCCGTACAAGCGATCTATATCGCCGAGTTTACCGTGCGGAATCGCAATGCCCTTGCCTACGCCGGTCGAGCCGAGGCGCTCGCGTTCCAGCAGCACGTCAAAGATCGTGCGCTCATGAATGCCGGTCTCTTTGGCGGCTACGGCGGCCAATTCCTGTAGCAACTGTTTCTTGCTGCCCGCCTTGAGATTAGCGAGCACGCCCTGCAACGACAGGATATCCGATATTTCCATGCTTGCGCCTCCGGCGCGCTATTTGCCTATCGACACCTGCGGATCGATCCGGCCAAAATTTCTGTCGGGCCGGCGGTACACTACATTCATGCCGCCATGGCTGCGATTGAAAAACATCAAGGCCGGAAATTCCGCTAAATCCATCCGCATGACCGCCTCGCCGACAGTTAGTTCGGCTATCTCGGTCGAGTTCTCAGCGACGATGGTCGGCGACAAACCTTCAGGCTCAGCGCCGTCCTCATCTTGTTCCTGTTCCGCATCGGCCGCGATCACATATAGTTGGGCCAAAATCGCGGCCGTATCCGCGCGGCGACCACGGTGATGATCCCGCAGTCGGCGCTTGTAGCGTCTCAGACGCTTCTCGACGCGCTCGGCAGCTATATCGAAACACGCGAATATCTCATCCGCTCCACCTTGACCCTGCAGCGTGATGCCGGAACCGACATGAACTGTGACATGGGTCGCAAATTTTCTTTTGCTACTCTCGAACACCACATGGGCACCTATCGCGGCGGTAAAGTACTTGTTGATCGTGGATTCGAGGCGCTCGCGCACATGTTCGCGCAGGCGCTCGTGACCCCCACATGTCTGCCTTTGACCGTTAACTGCATGGCTAGAATCCCTTCACGCGGCCCGGCGCGCATGTGGCCAAAATTTCGACTGACCACCTCCGGTTCAGAAGGTGGCAGCAACATAGTTCCGCGCCCGAAGCGAGTCAATAGGCCCGCCATGACCTCAAATATTTTAGATATTAATAAATTATTTCAATGTTTTACGCTATATCCCCGAGTCGCTTTGGCAAACTTTCGGCGACGGCGTTGCAACGATAGGATGTGCATCACTTCGCGGCATTTAGCTACCGTCCAACGCACAATTTTAATCCCCGGTTGGTTCAATATTCCCGCGATCTGGTCGCCTGATTGAACTTTGCCGCAGGTCTGCCCTGCAATTAATTCAAGTGCCCGGTGACGCACTGCCTACATTTGG
>CAYPSQ010000067.1:2022-15289 GCA_964413115.1 uncultured Rhizobiaceae bacterium
GCAGGTCTGCCCTGCAATTAATTCAAGTGCCCGGTGACGCACTGCCTACATTTGGAACCGGTCGCCCAGATAAACCCGGCGGACATCTTCGTTGCTTACGATATCTGAGGGTTTGCCCTCCATCAGCACGGCACCCTCATAGAGAATATAGGCGCGGTCGACGATCTCCAAAGTTTCCCGCACATTGTGGTCAGTAAGCAAAACACCGATGCCACGGTCTTTGAGATGCGCCACCAACTCGCGAATTTCCGCTACCGCGATGGGATCAATACCAGCCAGAGGTTCGTCCAACAACATGAAGCTCGGCTTCGACGCCAAGGATCGCGCGATTTCCACCCGCCGGCGCTCGCCGCCCGAAAGCGCCAAGGCTGGCGTGCGGCGAAGATGGGTAATAGAGAATTCTGCGAGCAATTCATCTAATAGGATCTCGCGCTTCTCGCGCACCGGTTCAACGACCTCCAACACCGCGCGAATATTGTTTTCAACCGAAAGGCCGCGAAAAATCGAGGCTTCCTGCGGCAAATAGCCTACACCGAGCCGCGCACGACGGTACATCGGAAGATCGGTAATGTCGTGGCCATCCAAATGAACCGAGCCATACTCGGAAGAAATCAACCCGGTCATAATATAGAAGCAAGTTGTCTTCCCGGCGCCGTTCGGACCGAGCAAGCCAACGGCTTCGCCGCGCCGCACATAAAGGCTCACATCGCGCAAAACCGGCCGCTTTTTGAAGCGCTTGCCCAAATTCTGTGCGGCCAGACCCTTGCTTTCCGCCACTAGCCGCGGCTCTTTGCCTTGTGCGCCGCCATTATTTATTTGGATAACCGAATCCTCACAATTGGGCACTAACCTGTTTTTAACCGCAAACTAATCAATTATCTTGCTTTTTCGGCACAAACAGTCCGCGAACCCGCTCCCGCTTACCATCATTCGTTGCCGCACTTAGAACCTTGCTTTGGCCAGTTGCCAAATCGAGCTCCAATTGTTCGCCCTGGATGATGTTGTCGCCCTGCGTGAGTACCACTTGCCCGGTCAGCCAAATCTTTTCGTTATCCACATCGTAAATGCCGCGCGCACCTTGCGCCGTCTCGTTGGGCGAAGAGACAAAGACATTACCTTCCGCATCGATCTGCGATATTCCTTGCTGGTCCGGCGTCTCTTTGTTAGCGCGGTAATGGACGATTAGCATGTCGGCCTTAAGTAACATGTCGCCCTGGATCGCATCGACATCGCCACGGAATATTGCCAGGTTTTCGGTATTGCGAACCTCCAGTGTATCGGCAGTAATTTCGATTGGCGCCTGGCTATTGTGACTGCCGCTTAAGGGCTCGAGCTGCGCTACGGCCGAGGTGAAAGCGGCGGCACAGAGGAATCCCGCCAATACCAGTGATTGGATCCATTGAGCTTTCATTACATCATCCCCGCCCACCGGGATATATAGTCATCTTCACGCCACCTCCGAAGAACATAGCTTGTTCGTTGTCATCGAGAAAGAAATTGCCGGCTTCAATTAGGCCAAGCGGCCCTTGGCCGGCCAACGGTGCATCGCCATCCGCGGTGCGCGCCGCAAGATCGACATGCGCCCGTGCGGTGTGGAATTCATGGCCCTGATCTGAAAAAATTGAGACATCTCCGGCCAAATCTAAATAACGCTCTTCGCGCTGATACAATCCCTCGCGCGCCGTCAGCGCTAACCATTGGCCGCTGCGATCGTCTATGAACACATCAGCGGAGATTTCCTGCAACGCCACCAATGGCGAGTTTGGTTGCGGCTGGCTCGCTTCGGTCGCGGTGACCGTGTAAGGCTGGTTTTGATCGTCCACGCCGAGATAGCGAGCATTGACCATGCGCAGCGAGCCGTCGATATCGGGCGCATCGGTGAAGGATATACGAAAACCCTGTTCGCGCCCAGTGGCCAGCGGCCATACTACAATTAGACCCAACAACAACAAAGCGCCAAGCGGCAGCGCATAACGCATAAAGCCGACGAAATTGCTGTAGCCGACGGTCCGCCCGGCAGCGCCCTCACGGTTTTGGATCTGAAGCCCGGCGAGGCGAGGAACCGAGTTACGGGGTGCGCCGGTTCCTGGGCCACTTGAGGGACCGGCCGGTGGGCCAATCGGCGGCAAAGCACCGCCATTTCCTGAACTCGCGGTCATGTAATGCCCGCCCGCAGACAATCATGGATATGCAGAATGCCGACCGGCGTATTGCCATCGGCGACAAAAAGGCCCGTGATCTTACACTCGTTAATCACGCGCACGGCTTCAGCGGCAAGAGCATCGATACGAATCGTTTGCGGATTAGCCGTCATGAGATCGCTGGCCCGTCTCTCGAGTAGATCATCGCTAAGATTGCGGCGCAAATCTCCGTCCGTCACAATACCGAGAAGATCACCGTCCGCATCGATCACACCAACGCAACCAAAGCCCTTCGCGGTCATAACGATAAGCGCCTCCGACATCACCGTATTCACACCGACCAACGGAAGATCATCCGCGCCGTGCATGATATCCCGCACGCGCACAAGGCTTTGGCCGAGCTTTCCGCCCGGATGAAAAACGTGGAAATCGGATTCGGAAAACTGCTTGCGTTCGAACAACGCCACCGCCAAAGCGTCACCAAGCGCTAAAGTCATGGTCGTCGAGGTTGTTGGCGCAAGGCCGAGCGTGCCAGCCTCGGGCTCATCGGCCATAACCAAGGCCACGTCGGCGCTGTCGCCCAACGTACTTCCGGTCCGACCGACGATGGCTATTAGCGGTATCTCAAAGCGCTTAGAAAATTGAACCAAGTCGCTCAACTCGGTGGTTTCGCCTGAATTAGACAATGCCAGCAGCGCGTCGTCCCGAGTGATCATGCCGAGATCTCCATGGCTTGCTTCCGCCGGATGCACGAAGATCGCCGGCGCACCGGTGGAGGCAAGCGTCGCGGCAATCTTGCTTCCTATATGGCCGCTTTTCCCCATGCCCGAGACAACAATCCGGCCTTTGGTGTGCGCGAGTATATCTACGGCGACGGTGAAATCGTCGTCCAATTCGTCAGCTAGGCTTGACAGCGCTCGGGCCTCCAATTGGAGGACTCTACGACCGGCAGTCAGGTCGCGATTCTCCCCCAAATCGCCACGCTCCGCCTCAGACATTGCCTTTTTCGTTGGCGCATTCATATCGGACATTCACGAATTCGTTCGTGCACGCGGCGCAATGTGATCCGCCAACGACACCTGGTTGTTTGGAACATACTCGCTTCCGCAGAAAAATTACCGAATATTTGTTGTCAGCGTTGGATAAACTGGCGTTTTGTTGCACCGTGGCGGCAAGCCTTGTAGCGTGCGGGACCCGTGCGAGTAAGCTATTTAGCGCCGGCGAAGCGAATAACTCATGGACGAAAGCGATGGCTGCGGCGGGTAAGAATAATTCTAAATCAGGACCTCTTTCTCCTGGTTACGAGGTCTCTGGCGTCAATTCGGGTCAAGTGGAAGCCGGGCTGGGGCGTCTGGTCCAACATATCAAATCGACGTGGACATTGAGCGATGCACCAGTCCAGCTCGATCTTGGCTATTTCGCCAACGTAATCGACGTGGCCGGCATGGGAGTTGCCATGTGCACCGATGGTATCGGCTCCAAAGCGTTGGTCGCGCAGATGCTCGGAAAATACGATACTGTGGGCATCGACTGCGTGGCCATGAACGTCAACGATCTGGTTTGTGTTGGCGCCACGCCGCTCAGCATGGTCGATTATATAGCCGTGGAAAGCGCCCAACCGGCGATGCTGGAAGCAATCGGCGCGGGCTTGGCGGAAGGCGCCCGGCAGTCCAATATTTCCATTTCGGGTGGTGAAATAGCCCAGCTCAAAGACATTATCAAAGGCCATGCACCGGGGATCGGTTTCGACCTCGCTGGCACTGCTATTGGCCGCGTCGATCTCGACAAGGTCAATCTCGGTGAATCGTTACGCGCTGGAGACGTCATTATCGGCATCGCAAGCAACGGGATTCATAGCAATGGCCTCAGCCTAGCGCGCCGGGCGCTGTTTGAGATCGCCGGCTATGACGCCACGACTCGTCTTGAGGAACTCGGCTGCAGTGTTGGCGAGGAGTTGCTGCGGCCGACCTATATTTATGTAGCAGAGGTACTCGACATTCTAAGCCGCATCGACGATGTCGGCGCGCTCATCCACATCACCGGTGACGGCTTTTTAAATCTCACCCGCGTCAAGGCGGATGTTAGCTTCGTCATCGACGACCTGCCGCCTACACCACCATTGTTTAAGCTTATCGAGCGCATCACCGACGCTGACGCGATGGAGATGTATCACGTGTTTAATATGGGCATCGGCTTTTGCCTGGTGCTTCGCCCCGAGGCCGAAACGGAGGTCGTGGAGATCATCCGTGGCCATGGCAAAGCCTGCCAACGAATCGGCTATGTAAGCGATGGCCCCGCCGGACACGTTAAAATCGAGCCGGCCGGAATCGTGATGACGCGCTGACGTGCTGAGCCAGCGGCTTAGTGGTGGAAGATGTCGACCTCGTCCCAGCCGATAAGATCGAGCCGCGCGCGGTGCGGCAGAAAATCGAAACAAGCCTGGGCCAATTTGGTACGTCCTTCACGGGCCAGCATGGCATTGAGAATAGTTTTGATTTCATGCAGGTGCAGGACGTCAGCCGCGGCATAGGCTTGCTGCTCGGGCGTTAGTTCCGCCGCGCCCCAATCCGATGATTGCTGTTGCTTAGAAATATCGATACCAAGCAATTCACGGCAAAGATCCTTGAGGCCGTGACGGTCGGTATAGGTGCGTGCCAGCTTCGAGGCAATTTTTGTACAATAGACGGGCTTACAAGTGACGCCGAGATAATGCTCAAGGATGGCCACATCGAAACGAGCGAAGTGAAATATTTTGAGCAGGCTAGGGTCGCCAAGAATAGCCTTCAGATTGGGCGCTGAATAATCGCCGGGCGGCGGGAAATGCACCATATGGCAATCTCCATCGCCGCGCGACATCTGCACCAAGCACAGGCGATCTCGATGCGGCTGAAGGCCCATGGCCTCGCTATCAATTGCGACGCTGTCGCCGAAGGCGAGCCCCGGCGGCAAATCATTGATATGCAAATGTATAGCCATTCCAGTCTTGGGTAGCCGGGCGGTTTAGGCCTGTCAACCCGAATCGTTGACTTGATTTCCGCTGGCGGCCGGGCCTGAAGTACCTTAAGTAGGAGCCTTCATCATGAAAGCGGCGACGGTATGAGCGAACGTATTGTAACGGTATTTGGCGGTTCTGGATTTCTTGGCCGTCACCTGATTCAAAAATTGGCGCATGATGGCGCGCTCATACGGGCCACCGTGCGGCGGCCGGAATCCGCTGGTTTTCTGCGTCCGATGGGCGACGTCGGGCAGATCGCCTTAATCCAGGCTAACGTGCGCGACGACGAATCGGTGGCGCGCGCCATCGAGGGCGCGAGCGAAGTGGTGAATCTGTCGGGCATTCTAGTGGAACGTGGGCGCCAGCGGTTCGCCGAAGTCCACGCCCGAGCGCCGGGCCGCATTGCCCGTGCCGCAGCAGCGGCAGGCGTCGACAAGCTAGTCCATATTTCCGCCATAGGCGCCGATTCCATGGCCAATTCAGCCTATGCCCGCAGCAAAGCCGCCGGAGAACAGTCGCTGCGCGAGGCTTACCCGAAGGCAACGATCCTCCGGCCCTCGGTCATGTTCGGCCCGGAAGATGACTTTTTTAATAAATTCAGCGCATTGGCGAGAATTTCTCCGGTCCTTCCGGTGTTCTTCAAGATGCGCCAGCGGCCCAAATTCCGCATGGAAGGGCTTTATTTGATGCCCGAAATCGAGGCCGGAGCAACGCGCATGCAGCCGGTACATGTGAGCGACGTCGCACATGCCGTACAGCGTGTGCTGAGCAGTGGTTCAGGGGAATGTGAAGGCAAGACCTATGAGCTGGGCGGGCCAATAATATACAGTTTCCGCGAATTGATGGAATTGGTGGCGCGTGAAACACAACATAAACGCCTGCTCGTACCGGTGCCCTATATCGCCGCCGATATCCTTGGCTTCCTGACACAGCTGTTGCCCGAGCCACCGTTTACACTGGACCAGGCGAAGATGCTGCGGATTGACAATGTGGTGGCTGAGGACGCGCTAACTCTCGACGATCTTGGCATCGCGGCGAGCCCGGCAGAATTGATCCTACCAACCTATTTGCACCGCTTTCGTCGCGCGCGTACGGATTCGAGCGCTGAGGCGCATTCCTGAGCGGACGTTTAAAGCATACTATTTCAAACAAATGCGTCGTCGCAGGTGATTTCACCTGCTCGGGATTTGCTTTAAGCGCCTAGCGACCAATCGAATCCGTAATAAAGCACCAGCAACACAATACCAAGAAACAGGCGATAGACGACAAACGGCGTAAAGCTCACCCGCTTCAGCATGAGCATTAATACCGCGATCGAGAGCATCGCCGTCACGAAGGCAATTGCAGCCGCAAGGCCGGCGTCTCCAGTGAGGACCGGCTCGCCGGATTGCGCCAAATCCCGGGCTGCCACCGCGCCCGCAGCGACGATTACCGGAATCGACATCAGCATCGAAAACCGTGCCGCCTCGCCGCGTTCAAAGCCAAGAAAGCGCGCTGCCGTCATGGTGATGCCGGAACGACTGGTGCCGGGTACCAGGGCCAAGATTTGCGCGGCGCCGATGATGACGGCGCTGCCAACGGTCATATGTTCGACCCGGCGCACAGTCATGCCGACACGGTCAGCGATCCACAACAGTACGCCGAAAATGAGCACGGTCCAGGCAACGATTAAGGAAGACCGGAACAGATCGGGGGCGAATGTGACCAGCAGTCCGCCAGCCACCAGGACCGGTGGTAGGGAGACTAAGAGGTTAATACCGAGCGCCCGTCCCTGCCGGCGCTCAAGACGCCGACCGCCGGCAAAGCCCGCCAGGATCGCCCAAATATCGCGCCAGAAATAAACTAGCACGGCGCCCAACGTGCCTACATGTACGGCAATATCGATATCGCGGCCCTGGTCCTGCCAGCCGGCCAAATGTGGCAGTAAAACAAGGTGCCCGGAGGAGCTAACCGGCAAAAACTCGGAGATGCCCTGGACGATCGCCAAAATGACAATGTGCAACAACAGCACGATGCAAATAGCCTGCGTGTAATAAGTTCCAACGGGAATGCTTGTTCGGGGAGGTTATATCACATTGTAGTCTATGGATAATTGGTAATTCGCACAATTATTCCGGGTATTTTGCGTGGTAGTTGGGCGTGTGAGAGATTTGAGCCTGCGGATCAAACTGTCTTAGAAACGGACTATATTTGTGAAAAATTATTTTTCATCGCTGGTTAATTTTAAACATTACCGCGCAGGCCAGTCATCTATGTCAGTATTTCTGACCTTAATACCCTTTTTTC
Source organism: uncultured Rhizobiaceae bacterium (assembly GCA_964413115.1). Lineage (GTDB taxonomy): Bacteria > Pseudomonadota > Alphaproteobacteria > UBA828 > UBA828 > PTKB01. The sequence continues at coordinate 9,445 of CAYPSQ010000067.1, forward strand.
TCGCATTTTCTCAATTTGTCCGCTAGATTGCTCTTCCATATGTGGCGTGTGGAAAGCATTGCCGACTGCTTCACAAAATGCCAACCACCGCAAACTCAGGGGCAAGCGGGCGATATATGCTTAAATTCGTCGATATCGCGGCCAAACGGCCGGACAAGCGCGATCCCGAAGAACGCCGCGACGACTGGAACGAAGTCTATCATGATTACGTACCTGGGAGTGCGGTAGAGCAGGCCTCGCGCTGCTCGCAATGCGGCGTGCCATTCTGTCAAATCCATTGTCCGGTGCAGAATAACATCCCCGATTGGCTTATGCTGACCGCCGCCGGACGGCTGCAAGAAGCCTATGAGATCTCTTCGGCGACCAATAATTTTCCCGAGATTTGCGGACGCATCTGCCCGCAGGATTTACTGTGCGAAGGCAATTGCGTGATCGAAAAGGGCTTCGATTCAGTCACCATCGGTGCCGTCGAGCGCTATATCACCGATACGGCGTTCGCCGAGGGTTGGGTTAAAGCGGCCCGCCCGGCGCTTGAGCGGTCCGAGTCGGTGGGCATCATTGGTGCCGGGCCAGGCGGCCTGGCAGCGGCAGAAATGCTGCGCCAGAAGGGCTATCAGGTACATGTCTATGACCGCTATGATCGCATCGGCGGGCTGCTGATTTACGGCATTCCGAATTTCAAACTGGAAAAGCATATCGTCGAGCGGCGCGCCAATCTGCTGATCGACAGTGGCGTCGAATTTCATCTACAGTTTGAAATTGGCCACGACGCGACGCTCGCCGATTTGCGCGCTCGGCATGATGCCGTACTGATCGCCACCGGCGCCTACAAAGCGCGCGAGATCAAGGTGCCCGGCGTCGGCCTAGATAACATCTTCAAGGCGATGGATTATCTCACCGCCAGTAACCGCAAGGGGCTTGGCGACGCGGTGCCCGAATTCGACGACGGCACCCTGAATGCCGCGGGCAAGAATGTCGTGGTCATCGGCGGCGGCGATACGGCGATGGATTGTGTGCGCACGGCTATTCGTCAGAAAGCCAAATCCGTCACCTGTCTCTACCGCCGCGACCGACCCAACATGCCGGGCTCGTTGCAGGAAGTCACCCATGCCGAGGAAGAGGGCGTCTCGTTCGCCTGGCTGTCGGCGCCCGAAGCCTTTGTCGGCGACGGCTCAGTGGCGGGCGTGCGCGCGGTTCACATCCATCTAGGTGTGGCCGATGCGTCAGGCCGTCAGGCCCCACAACCGATTGCTGGCTCGAGCCACACCCTGCTCGCCGATCTGGCGATCAAGGCGCTTGGGTTTGATCCCGAGGATTTGCCTGTGCTGTTCGATGCGCCGGAGCTCGAGATCACCCGCTGGGGCACGATCAAAGTCGATTGGCGCTCAATGATGACCAATCTCGACGGTGTCTTTGCCGCCGGCGACATCGTGCGCGGCGCCTCGCTCGTTGTATGGGCGATCAAGGACGGGCGCGATGCAGCAGCAGCCATTCACCGCTATGTCGGCACCCGCGCCATCCCGCTGGCACAAGCGGTATAAACACGCCGTGCGATGATTCACCAAGCCACACCCGAAAGCGGCGCGGAATTTACCACCAATTGGCAGAAGAATGCCCGGCGCCTGGAACGCAATGGCCTCTACCGCGCGGCGGACGAGCGTGATTCCTGTGGCGTCGGCTTGATCGCGTCGCTCGACGGCAAACCGCGGCGCGATGTAGTCGAAGCCGGTATTGCGGCGCTGAAAGCCGTATGGCACCGCGGCGCCGTTGACGCCGACGGTAAGACCGGCGACGGCGCTGGCATCCACCTCGAAATTCCTCAATATTTTTTCAAGGAGCATGTCGAAGATACCGGACACCTGCCCAAGGAAGGCCGCCTGGCGCTGGGCATGATCTTTCTGCCGAAGACCGATATGGGCGCGCAGGAGACGTCGCGCGGCATCGTCGAGAGCGAGATCCTGCGCTTTGGCCATGGTATTTACGGCTGGCGCCAGGTGCCCATCGACTATGCAGTGATCGGTGAAAAAGCTAACGCCACCCGCCCCGAGATCGAGCAGGTAATGATCTCCAACGACCGCGGCGTCGATGAGGACCAATTCGAAATCGACCTCTATATCATTCGCCGCCGCATCGAGAAAATTGTCCTCGAGCACCATATCAAGGAATTCTATATTTGCTCGCTGAGCTGCCGCACGGTTGTCTATAAGGGCATGTTTCTAGCTGAGCAGCTCACCGCCTTCTATCCTGACCTTTTGGATCAGCGGTTCATTTCGAACTTCGCTATTTTTCATCAGCGTTATTCGACCAATACCTTCCCCACGTGGCGCCTCGCGCAGCCCTTTCGCACGCTTGCACATAACGGGGAAATCAACACCATCAAAGGCAATGCCAATTGGATGAAGAGCCACGAGACCAGCGCGGCGAGCGAGGTGTTCAAAGAATTCAATGACGAGATATTTCCACTCATAGAACCCGATGCATCCGATTCCATGGCCCTCGATTCGGTCATTGAAGCCTTGGTACATGCCGGGCGGCCGGTGCCCGCGGCACAGTGCATGGTAGTGCCCGAATCATGGTCGCACCGCCCGCATATGTCCCAGGCGCACCGCGACTTGTTCGCCTATTGCAATTGCGTGATCGAACCCTGGGACGGTCCGGCGGCGCTGGCGGTATCTGACGGCCGCTGGGTCATCGCAAGCATGGACCGCAACGGTCTTCGCCCACTGCGCTATACTGTCACCACCGACGGCCTTCTCGTCGTAGGCTCGGAATCCGGCATGGTACCGATCGACGAGGCCCAGGTCATCGAAAAAGGCCGACTCGGACCAGGCGAAATGATCGGCGTTCAATTAGAGGAAGGGCGCTTCTACCACGACCGCGAACTCAAAGACATGCTGGCCGCGCGCCACCCGTACGGAGAGTGGGTCAAGAAGATCGTCGAGCTCGACAGTTTGTTTGGCTCGGAGACAGAACCGGTGAAATACGCTGGCGAGGAACTGCGCCATCGCCAGCGTGCGTTTGGCTATACCTTGGAGGAATTAGAGATGATCCTCCATCCAATGGTGGAGGACGGCAAAGAACCAATCGGCTCGATGGGTGACGACACGCCAACCGCCGTGCTGTCGCGTCAATATCGGGGCATGCAGCATTTTTTCCGGCAAAATTTCAGCCAAGTCACCAATCCGCCAATCGATTCGCTTCGTGAATACAGCGTCATGAGCCTCAAAACACGGCTCGGCAATTTGGGCAATATGTTCGGCGAAAGCGAATCGCAAACCGATATCTTGCTACTCAACTCGCCGGTCCTCACCAATGCTGAATTTGCCGCCATGCATCGTTATATGGGCGACAAGGCAGCCTGGGTTGATTGCACCTTCGAGGCCGGCGAGGGCCACAACGAATTGACAGAGGCGATGATTCGCATCCGGCGCGAGGCCGAAGACGCGGTCCGTGGCGGTGCCGTGCATCTGGTGTTGAGTGATGAGAACACGTCGCCTGAACGCGCAGCTGTGCCCATGATCCTCGCTGCCGGCGGCGTGCACAGCCATCTGGTGCGGCAGAAATTACGTACGTTCACGTCGATCAATGTGCACTCCGGCGAATGCCTGGATGTGCATTATTTTGCCGTTCTCATCGGCGTCGGCGCAACTACGGTGAATGCCTATTTGGCCCAGGAGAGTCTCGCTGATCGTCAGGCGCGCGGCCTGTTTGGCAATCTCAGCCTGGATGAATGCTGCCAACGCTACCGCAGCGCTGTCGATGCCGGCCTGTTAAAAATTCTTTCGAAGATGGGTATCTCGGTGCTCGGCTCCTACCGCGGCGCCTATAATTTCGAAGCCGTTGGCCTGTCGCGCGCCTTGGTCGCAGAATTCTTCCCAGGCATGAATTCTCGCATCTCCGGCATTGGTCTCTCCGGTATCAAGGAGCGTGTCCTGAAACTGCATTACCAGGCGCATGACGGAGCGTTCACGACCCTGCCGATGGGTGGGCTCTATAAGGCCAGAAGCTCCGGCGAGGTGCACGCCTTTGACGGCCGCCTCATTCATATGTTGCAGCACGCCGTGGCCAGCGATTCATTCGCCACCTACAAAAAATATTCGGCCGGCGTAAACGACATGCCGCCGGTTCATGTGCGCGACCTGTTGAACTTCAAGCGTCCCGGTGAGCCGGTTGCGTTAGAGGAGATCGAATCGATCACCGAGATCCGCAAGCGCTTTATGTCAGGCAGCATGTCACACGGCGCCCTGTCCAGCGAAGCCCATGAAACCTTGGCGATCGCCATGAACCGCATAGGCGCCGCCTCCTGCTCGGGCGAAGGCGGCGAGGATCCATCACGCTATGAACCGCGCCCGAATGGTGACAATGCAAGTTCGGCCGTCAAGCAGATCGCGTCCGGACGATTCGGCGTAACGGCGGAATATCTCAACCACTGCCGCGAAATCGAAATCAAGATGGCCCAAGGCGCCAAGCCCGGCGAGGGCGGTCAGCTTCCCGGATTCAAGGTCACCAAGGAAATCGCCCGCTTGCGTCACGCCACGCCGGGCGTGATGCTAATCTCCCCGCCGCCACACCATGACATCTACTCAATTGAGGATCTGGCCCAACTCATCTACGACCTCAAACAAATCAATCCGCAAGCTCGGGTTTCGGTCAAGCTGGTGGCGGAATCTGGTATCGGCACCATCGCCGCCGGTGTCGCCAAAGCCAAAGCGGATATCATTTTGATTTCTGGCCATGACGGCGGCACGGGCGCGTCGCCGCAATCAAGTCTCAAATATGCCGGCGTGCCGTGGGAGATGAGCCTGGCCGAAATTAATCAGGTGCTAACCCTGAACCGCCTGCGCCATACGACCACCCTGCGGGTGGATGGTGGCATTAAGACCGGGCGCGACGTGGTCATCGCGGCGATGCTCGGCGCCGAGGAATTCGGCATCGGCACTGGCTCGTTGGTTGCCATGGGATGTATCCTGGTGCGCCAGTGCCACTCCAACACCTGCCCGGTTGGTATTTGCACCCAGGATGAGGTGCTGAGAGCGAAGTTCGAGGGCTCGCCGGAGAAGGTGGTCAATCTGTTCAGTTTCATTGCCGAAGAAGTGCGCGAAATTTTAGCTTCGCTCGGCGCGCGCACACTGGATGAGATCGTCGGCCGCAGTGATTTACTGCGCCAAGTGAGCCGTGGCAGCCGAGACCTGGACGATCTCGACCTCAATCCGATTTTGGTACAAGCCGACCCCGGCGGATTCGCACGGACGTCTTCGCGCGAAGGCCGCAACGAGGTACCGGAAAGCCTCGACGAACAGATGATCCGCGATGCCGATGATGCGCTCGAAGTACCGGAAAAAATGCAACTTGCTTATACAGTGCGCAACACGGACAGGGCGATTGGTGCCAAGCTTTCCTCCCACCTGACGCGGCGCTTCGGCATGACCGGCCTGTCACCGAATTATTTCACCGTGCGCATGCGCGGCGCGGCGGGCCAATCGCTCGGCGCCTTTGCCGTGCAAGGGCTGAAGCTCGAAGTCATCGGCGAAGCCAATGACTATGTAGGCAAGGGGCTTTCGGGCGGCACCATCTCGCTTCGGCTGGCAACCTCCAGCCCCCTCATTTCCAATGAAAACGCCATCATCGGCAACACGGTGCTTTACGGCGCCACGGCAGGAAAGCTATTCGCCGCAGGCCAAGCCGGTGAGCGGTTCTGTGTGCGCAATTCTGGTGCCCACGCCGTCGTCGAAGGCTGCGGCTCGAACGGCTGTGAATATATGACCGGGGGGGTCGCCGTTATTCTCGGGCCGGTGGGCGATAATTTTGCCGCCGGAATGACCGGCGGCATGGCCTTCGTCTATGA
>CAYPSQ010000068.1:0-1927 GCA_964413115.1 uncultured Rhizobiaceae bacterium
GAGGTCACCGTTCTTGCCAGCGCCACTAACGATCGTGGTCTCTTCCTTGGTAATGTTGACGCGCTTGGCGGTGCCTAGCATGTCCAAGGTGACGTTCTCGAGCTTGATGCCGAGATCTTCACTAATCACGTCGCCACCAGTCAGTGTGGCGATGTCTTCCAGCATCGCTTTGCGGCGATCGCCGAAGCCCGGTGCCTTGACGGCGGAGACCTTGAGACCACCGCGCAGTTTATTGACTACCAGTGTGGCAAGGGCTTCGCCCTCAACCTCTTCGGCAAGGATCAACAGAGGGCGGCTGGACTGAACAACGCTCTCCAGGAGCGGGATCATGGCCTGCATGTTGGAGAGTTTCTTTTCGTGCAGGAGAATGTATGGGTCCTCCAGATCACAGGTCATCTTGTCCGCATTAGTGATAAAATAGGGCGACTGATAACCGCGGTCGAACTGCATGCCCTCGACAACTTCAAGCTCGGTCTCCAGACCTTTGGCCTCTTCAACCGTGATAACGCCTTCTTTGCCGACTTTCTCCATGGCTTGAGAGATCATTTTGCCGACATGAGCGCCGCCGTTAGCTGAGATGGTTCCGACTTGGCCGATTTCCTCACTGGTTTTAACCGGCTTGGAACGCTTTTGGATATCGGCAACGACCGTCTTGACAGCGAGATCAATGCCGCGCTTGAGGTCCATCGGGTTCATCCCGGCAGCAACCGATTTGTGTCCTTCATGCACGATGCACTGGGCCAAGACCGTGGCGGTGGTGGTGCCGTCTCCCGCCTCGTCATTGGTTTTGCTCGCGACTTCTCGGATGAGCTGAGCGCCCATATTCTCAAACTTATCGGTAAGCTCAATTTCCTTGGCGACGGTTACGCCGTCTTTAGTAATGCGCGGTGCGCCGAAGGATTTGTCGAGCACCACATTGCGACCCTTTGGCCCAAGTGTAACCCCGACCGCATCGGCCAGGATATCGACGCCGCGCAGCATGCGCGTGCGGGCATCGGAGGAAAATACTACGTCTTTACCAGCCATTTTACTTGATTCCTTACTTTGTTTCGTTGCACCGATGCGCTTGATTTTGCGTTATCGGTCTGTGGCCCTGAGCGCGGGCCAATTGCGTTTGATTATGTCGGTTTTGCAGAAAAATGCGTGGCTTACGCGGCTTTCTTTTTGGCCTTGGCCTTGCCTTCCAGCACCGCCATGACGTCGGATTCTTTCATGATCAACAGCTCTTCGCCGTCAATTGAGACTTCGTTGCCTGACCATTTGCCGAACAGAATGCGGTCACCCGCCTTCACGTCCAACGCATGGACCTCGCCGTCAGAACCGCGCACGCCGGGGCCGACGGAAATGATTTCGCCTTCCTGCGGCTTCTCTTGTGCGGAATCCGGAATGATGATGCCGCCGGCAGTCTTTTCGCTCTCGCTAATCCGGCGAACAACGACCCTGTCATGCAGTGGCCGAAATTTCATAGTACCCTCCAATTGCTGCGATCTGTGATGAATAGTTTACTATTCGAGCTTTGCTAGCACTCGTTGAGGGCGAGTGCTAGCATCGATTTGGGCAGTGATTCAAGTGTTTCAAGAGGGGGCAATGGCATTTTGATAGCGACGGCTGCAGGCAAGGAACATAAGTCGCTGATATAGAACGGATATTATCGAAAATTCATACTTTTCCCAGCGCTGCTGGACGGTCGAGGTTCGGCGAATTTATGGCTTATATTCGACTGGTTAGCTTCCAGATTTGCATTTCTCCCTGGCCCTTGACTGAGATGATGCCGCGCGGCTCCAGGACAAAGTTTTTATCAATTTTTTTGCTCACCTGGATCTTCCCGGTCTCAAAGAGGCTTTACGTGCGGCTCACTTCATGAGCTGTGTCGCTCACATGTCTTCGAAGAATCGATCTTCGCAAATGATATCGTCGATCACTGGGC
>CAYPSQ010000068.1:2027-4514 GCA_964413115.1 uncultured Rhizobiaceae bacterium
CGGGTCCTGCGCCAGCGCCGGGTTGGCAAGGGTTATCGTCGTAAACGCGCCGAGTATGATGCCGAGGAGGTTTTCTCGTTTTGCTGTGAGTTGGAGGCTAAATCTATTCGACGGCGCCGCCACTGTTTACCCAGTCGCTGAAGCCGCCCAGATTGTGGACATCGGTATAGCCATCTTCTAGGAGCAGCCTGCCGGCTAACGCCGAACGTGCGCCCGAGGCGCAATAGAGCAGGATCACCTTGTCCCTGCTTATCGCCGACGCATACATATTAACGAATTGATCGAGCGGGATGTGAAGCGCGCCTGAAATTTTGCCGCTTTGCGCTACTTCGCCGTCATTACGCACATCAATCGCCATGGCATTGCCGGCTTCCAACAAAGTGGCGGCTTTGCCCGGCGCGATGGCAGGCACGATCTTCTTTGCCTCGGCCACCATTTCCATCATCGACTGATTCATTTAATTATTTCTCGCTCAAAATTTGTTTTACACCACGATAACTTGTTTTCGGTGGTTTTAATTTAATTTATGGCTACCCGGGGTTTTGGTGCTGGCGCAGAACCGAGTTATCCCGTGAGGCTAGGGTAAATTAATGCATTCACTTAAAGGGCGCCGCGTTGCGCACCTGATGCTGCCAGAGAATCTGTTGACTATCCGGCCGGTCAAAGAAAGCTTCGCGAAGCGCCAATATGCGCAAATCCATGACAAATACTGCACCTCCGCATCACTGCTAACCAGTACGAAAGGCGGACCGGCAACTGGTCGCGAGCTAGCTTCCTTTCAAGCGGTTTTAACGATTCCCACACCAACGATCTTGTTTGACGCTCTCTGCAAGAGCCGTGCGGCAGTCGTTGTTATATGCCTACGGTGTCGTCTGTGTCCGTGAGGACGGCATGCGCGCCGTTTAACTGGTTGGCCTTGATATCGCCACTCTGCCGATGATGAAAAGTGAAGACGAAGACGATGAGATGCGGGGATCTAACGCTTCCAGTCGAGCTCATTCTTCGGCAAATAGAGAATTAGGCGATAGCAATCCAGAGCCTTGACCATGAATTCATAGGCTGCGCCCCATAGATAGAGTCGGAATTTTCGGTACTCTACTTCGCCGAAATTCTCGCAAACAAAATCCTTACTCTCTTCCAAATTCATTGCCCATTGGCGGAAGGTTAGAAAATAGCTGTGCCTGTCGTTCTGCACTTCGAGTATCTCAAACGGCGTTCGGTTGAGCTTTTCCATGAAGTCGTGCAGCACAAAAAACGAATGGTTTCCCGGGTAGATGTGGCGCACCATAAACGTCGAGAGCTCATACTTTTTGCGTGCCGCGCTGGCGTCGACGAATACCAACCCGCCCGGCTTGAGCACGCTTTCGAACTTTTTCAGCACCGCCTCGTAGTTGGGCAGATGTTCGATCACGCCCATGATCACGATGGCGTCAAATTTATGCTTTGGCTGGTAGGCCAAAATATCGACGAAATCGATCTGGAAATGATCGGCGAATTCTCCGAGAAATTCATTGAGATAGGTTTGAGAGGTAGAAGAGTTTGTGACGCCGGTGAACTCGACCCCCTCGCGTAGCGCTTGGCGGGCAAAGGCGCCCCAACCGGGGCCAATTTCAAGAACCGTTTTGCGCGGACCAAGTTCGCACATATCTATCGTATATTTGAACTTGCGTTCCGTCGCTTGTGACAGGGTCTCCTCGTCGCTCTCGTAGACGCCCTGGGTATAGGCCGGCATTTTCTTGTCGAGAAAGCTCAGGAACATTTTCGGATCGACGTCGTAATGGGACGAGATCGCCTGGCGATTGGTATAGACTTGGCCAAACAACAGCGGCTGGATGAAACGCCAGGCCGTGACCATCGGATGCCGGTCGTCCATCTTGCCGCGCAGCGAAAACATTTCCAACAGGTCGCCATTGATGTCGAAATCGCCTTGCAGATAAGCCTCGCCGATATTGGCTTCGTCAAGCGAGCCCATGGCTTTCACGGCGCGCTTATTATTAAGGACGATCTCAAATTTTGGATCGCCTGAGCCCATCAACCGCTCCGAACCATCAGGCATCTTGAGCATGAAGCTCGATTCCATGTCCTTCAGGCGATTGGCAAATTTGTCGATCATGCCGTTAGTTGATATTCCAAACACCTTCTAACTCCTTCAATAATAGTGCCTTTTCGCTGTCCGGCTCAGACGGCACGCGACGACAAAACGGTGGCCCTAACGCCCGGCCAGCTATTCAATTCGAGGCAGGCCGCGCGAAGCTAACATGTCCCCCGCGCCGATTGAAATGCCGGAAAATACAAAATCCAGTGGCACCAGCTGAAATAACGATAAATTTCATTTTTTATCGAGTTTATCCGGCGCGTTGGACGTCGCAGCGCTGGCACTCCAGGCTCCTGCGCTATGATAAGGCTCGCAAACGGAATGATTCTGATAGTTGCGCTTCTGTTCGCGATGCCATTCGGCGTTTGGGCGCCACGCTAATTTGCGGGGCT
>CAYPSQ010000068.1:4614-13357 GCA_964413115.1 uncultured Rhizobiaceae bacterium
GAAAATAAGCACAAGATAATGTGCCCCTAGCTGAAGGGCTAAGCGCTCACCCCAGAACAGCCTTGGTGCTCTCTGCCATGATTTCGACGATGCGGTCGAGGGTGGCATCGTTTGTGACGATCGGCGGTGCGATGTAATAGGCATCGCCGCGCACGCGGCTGAACATGCCTCGTTCCATGGTCTGGGCGTTGACCTTGGCGCCAATGCCGTCGGCGGCATCGAATACCTCCTTGGTTGCCCGGTCCTTAACGAATTCGACGGCACACATCATGCCAAGACCGCGGACCTCGCCGACGTTTGGGTGGTCGCCGAGCGCGTCCTTTAGGTTAGCTAGAAGCCGCGCACCTTTTTGCGCTGCCTGGGCAGGGAAATCCTCTTTCTCGATCAGGTCAAGCATGGCGCAGGCGATGGCGCAGCCGGTCGGGTGGGCACTGTATGTATAGGCATGCATCCAAGGTTTGCCGCTTTCGTTCATTGTATTAGCGATTTCGTCGCTGACGCCAATGCCGCCAAGAGGGAAATAGCCCGAGGTGATTGCCTTGGCAAACTGCATCATGTCGGGCTTCACGCCCCAATGTTCGAGGCCAAACATCTTGCCGGTGCGGCCGAAGCCGGTGATTACTTCGTCAGACACCAGCAGTACGTCATATTTGTCGCAAATTTCCCGAATGCGCGGAAAATAATCGTCCTGCGGCACGATCACGCCACCCGCGCCTTGCACGGGTTCGGCGATGAACATCGCCACCGTGTCGGCGCCCTCGGCAAGAATGGCTTTTTCCAGCTCGTTCGCCGCAGCGATGCCTTGGCTCTCAGCGCCGTCCGGGGCTTCGTAGAAATAAGGATAGGGGCCCGGAATATGTATGAAGCCAGGAATCCGTGGTTCGAACATCGGCCAATACATACTGATGCCGGTGGCGCACATCGCCGCCAGTGTCACGCCGTGATAGCCGAGAATGCGCGAGATCACCTTGGTCTTTTCGGGCTTGCCTTTCAGCTTCCAATAATATCGGGCCATTTTAATATTGCTATCAGTTGCTTCGCCGCCGCCGGAGGTGAAAAAGAACTGATTGATGTTGGGATAGGTGATATTTGCGATCTTTTCGCCGAGTTCGATTGCCCGGGGATTTGAACTGCCGGAATAGCCCGAAGCATAGGCCATCTCTGCTAACTGCTTGCTGCCGGCTTCGACCAATTCGCTGCGCCCGTTACCGGCGGTGTTGTTCCAGAGGCCCGAAAGTCCATCGATAAATTTTTCACCATTGGCGTCGACCAGATAGGCACCCTTGCCGCCGACCCAAACCTTGCCAGTCGCGTGGACCGCCTTGCTGTGCAGAGGGTGAATCAAATGTTCAGCATCGCGCTCGAGAAAAGCAACTTCGGCATTGTTGGACATGGACTTATTCCTCTTTATGTGTGCAGCTTCACCGCGATATTTGTTGTTCTCTTCTCTGGTTAGGATTGTGCTCCGTCATGCGGCAAAAGATCAAGTGGAAGTGTGCCGTGTTGGCTATTTTACGCTAGGTTCACGCTATGAAAAAAAATTTCTCAAGCCTGAACACCCCGATTGGCGTCGCTGGATGTGGGCGCATGGGAGCGCCGATGGCGCGCGCACTGATCCGGGCTGGTTTTGATGTCGCCGGGCTCGATGTTCTGCCGGCTTCCTCGTTCGGCGATCTCACACCGTTGATGACAGATGCCGCGACGTTTGCAGCCAGCCGGCGGATCGTTTTGAGCGTGGTTCGCGATGTTGCGCAGACCGAAGAATTGTTATTCGATGATCAGGCGCTGATCACGCGCCGACCTTCGGCCATCGACACGGTGCTGATTTGCTCCACCCTGTCGCCGCGCTATATCGCGGAGTTGCGGAAGCGTATCTCAGCAGAAATTGCGCTGATCGATGCGCCCATGTCGGGCGCCAGCGTGTCGGCCGAAGAGGCGCGCTTGAGTTTTATGCTGGGCGGGAACGAAGAAGCGGTCGACCGTCTGCGTCCTTTGTTTGCAGCAATGGGAGATAAGGTCCACCGCTTGGGTCCGCTCGGCGCTGGCATGACAGCCAAGGTTCTCAATAACTTTTGCGCCGCAAGCTCCACCGCAGCGACCCGCACGGTGCTGCGCTGGGCGGCGATGCTGGGTATCGATGAGGATCGTTTGCTGGCGGTATTGAATGACAGTTCCGGCCAGAATTGGCTTGCGTCCAATTTCAACCGCATTGAATTCGCGCGCGACGGCTACACACCGGAAAACACTCTCGGGATTCTCGCTAAGGATCTAGACAGCATGATGGACGCGCTGCCGCCGGAGGAGGCCGAGGGCCTTCCCAACGCTTTATTATCCCTGATTCGTGATTTGAAGCCTTGGCCGCCTGGCTAGTCTTTGGCGATCCCCACATCGGCGATAATTTCGAACGAGCGCAAGCGTTTGTCGTGATCGTAAATATGTGACGTCACGATTAGTTCATCTGCGCCGGTGCGCGCCGCAAATTCTGCAATGCCAGCGTACACCGTTTCAGGCGAACCGGCCGTTGAGCAGGAGAGCACAGAATCTAACACTTCTAACTCCTGCGCCGAGAGCGCCTGAGTAAAGTTTTTGATCGGCGGCGGCAGAGGCCCGGGATTGCCGCGCCTGAGGCTAAGGAAACTTTGCTGCGAGGAAGAGCGCAAAAAGTCCGCTTCTTCTTCACTGTCGGCGGCGAAGACGTTGAAGCCCACCATCACATAAGGCGCAGCCAATTGTTGCGACGGCTTGAATTCGGCGCGGTAAAGCTCGATTGCCTGCATTAATGCGGCTGGTGCGAAATGGGATGCGAAGGCGTAGGGCAGGCCGAGCATAGCGGCGAGTTGGGCGCCAAACAGGCTTGAGCCGAGTATCCAAATTGGAAGATTGAGGCCGGCGCCTGGCACCGCCTGTACGAACTGGTCGGGCTGGACGGCGCTGAAGTAATGCTGCACCTCCAACACATCGCGTGGAAAATCATTGACGTCGCCTTGCAGCGTGCGACGGAGCGCCTGGGCGGTGCGCTGGTCGGTACCCGGTGCCCGTCCTAAGCCAAGATCGATGCGCCCCGGATAGAGCGCCTCCAGCGTACCGAATTGTTCTGCGATGACCAACGGTGCATGGTTAGGCAGCATGATGCCGCCGGAACCGACCCGGATCTTTGAGGTGCCGCCAGCGACATGGCCGATGACAACCGCAGTCGCGGCACTGGCGATGCCGGTCATATTGTGATGCTCGGCCAGCCAATAGCGATTGAACCCCCAAGCTTCGGCATGGCGGGCGAGATCAAGGGTGTTGGAGAAGGCGCGTGAGGCGTCGCCGCCCTCGATAATGGGAGAAAGGTCGAGAACGGAGAGCGGAATCATACGCGGTATACTGCGCGTCCTGTAGCCCTGCGCCAAGCGGAAATTAGCGGCGCGCGCCGTGTCGACTGTATACTGATGTTATAGCCCTGGGCAGAGCAATAGTTCGCACTACTACTTTTATGCGCCTTCTCCGTTTCAGCGACAACCAGCAGACGATTTATAATGCTGTAACCTCGTGCGTCCAAAACCCGCTTATCGCTGGTGTTGTCGGTTGATAGTTGCGGCCGGGAAGACATTATGGCTTGTTCTACCGCATTCTTACGCCACAGCGAAGCGCATCACTTCCGCTTGCCGGAGTGCGCGGCTATCGTTGGGCAACTAGTCCAATTTTTTCATCTAGGAGACAATATGAGTTCGAAGACCACTGCAACCAAAGAGAATGCGCTGAGCAAGCAGGAAATCGACGATCGCCTTGGCGCGACAGCGCTCGCGCGGCTGGCAACTTACCGCCCTGACGGGATGATTCATCTGACGCCGATTTGGTATCATTGGAACGGCGAGGTGTTTCGCCTTACTTTAGGGGCGGGCCGGATTCATCTTAAGAACCTCGCCGCCGACAACCGAATATCGATCCTTATCGACGAGGACCCGCGCCTAGAACAGGGCATAGCTGCTGGCGCCTGGGCGATCATGTGTCGCGGAACGGCCGAGTTGTCCCAGGACGAAGATTTAATCCGCGAAGTGACGCTCTCGGTAATCGGCATGGCGCTTGGCCAGGAAGACGCCAATACCTATCTTGAGCCAGTCATGGCCGAAGGGCGCACCATCGTTACCATGACGCCACAAGAGTGGACCACTTGGGACTACAACAAAGGCGATGCTTAATAGTCGGGTGCCGGCGCGCTAACCCGATGCTTGGTTAGCCGCCGGCTGGCTGTTCGCCAGCCTACAGGCCATCATGGCATTCGAAATTTGGATCGCATTTGTACTGGCAAGCTTGGTCTTGCTTGCCATTCCAGGGCCGACGGTGATGCTGGTAGTTAGCTACGCCTTAGGGCGTGGGCGGGCCAGCGCCTACGCCACAGTTCCTGGCGTTGCGTTTGGCGATCTTACTGCCATGACTGCCTCGCTCCTGGGTGCCGGCGCTATTCTCTCCGCATCCGCCACGATGTTTACCGTGTTGAAGCTGGTTGGCGCAGCCTACCTGATTTGGCTTGGTGTCCAGCTATGGCGCGCCAAGCCGTCGCTCGATGGTATGGAGGGCGAAAAATTCGCCACCGCGGGTAGAGGCCAGATGTTTTGGAACAGCTATGTGGTGACTGCTCTCAATCCCAAGAGCATTCTCTTTTTCGTCACCTTCGTGCCGCAATTCATCGATTCTCAGCGTCCGCTCATCATGCAACTTGTCATTCTTGAGATTACGTTCGTGTCTCTGGCGGCGGCTTCGCTCGTTTTATGGGCGCTGCTGGCCGGTGAACTGCATGCCCGTTTCAAGCGCCCTGCCATGATGCTCTTGATCAACCGTCTTGGTGGTAGCTTCCTGATCGCCGCTGGTGTGCTCGGCGCTACATTGCGCCGGGTCTAAGTCACGCGACACTTTTGGTTCGTCGGAGCCGATCTCCGCCACTTTGACGGTCCGTTGCTTGCAGTCCAATTCGCATAGACGCAAAACTTTCACTCTCTATACCTCTATAGAGCCTTTTCAGCAGATTACCGATTTTTACGGTGCTGTAGGCGCTGCCGGGGCTTCGCCAAAAGTCTGTAAGTGATTATGTCTTATATATAAATATAATTGCGTTTAAAGTAATTTATAAGATATTATTATTATTTCAATTTAGCTAAGATGGCGATCTATATTGAGGTCGATTCCGCTCAATTCTAAAATAATATTAATGAGGCTTACATTTGATTTTGCGTCGGCAAACAATATGATTTCGGTTGCCGCGCTAGGTGTAAAGCGAATTGATGCTGGCGCACATCTAATCGGACGGACATAATCCGCCGTTCCCATGTCAAATCCTCTTTTCGACTGCCTTCCTGCCAACCTGTTCCGCAGCTTTATCCGTCCGCGCGGCTGCCAGTTTAGTCGCTGGTGATGGAAGGCGGTTCTGTATTTTGGGGTGCCGGCGCGGCCGTTTCATGGGGTTTTGCCGATTTTGTAGCCCGCTTCACCGGGCGCTCGGTCGGCGTGGCCGCCTCTTTTCTAGCTGTCTCGGTACTCGGCATGGGTGCCCTCGTGCTCTTCATGTGGCTGCGCGGCGACACCATGCTGTGGCACAATCCCGATGCTGTTGGCGTTCTTGGCTTGGGACTGTTGGTCGCTGCCGGGGCTACCACGGCGCTGGCCACGGTGCTTTTGTATGACGCGCTGACCAGAGGGCCGGTCTCGCTGGCTTCGCCCGTCGTTTCAAGCTATCCGGCGCTTGCTATGCCCATTTCGTTGGTGCTCGGCGCAAGCCCGCGCTGGTGGCATTGGTTGGCGATGCTGGTAACTTTGCTCGGTATTTGGCTGGTCGCAATGGTGGTGTCCTCGGCTGGTGGTTGGCGGCAACAATATGACCGCGCCGTAATCCGCCGGACGATCATACTTTCGCTCGGTGGCGCGCTGTCTTTTGCTGTGACTCTGATCTGCGCCGGCCAGGCAATAGAAATTTATGGGCCGTGGCAGACCATGGTTGCAGTGCGCATCGTTGGCGCGATTCTGTTCATCTTATGGTTCTTGATGCGCGGCGAAACACCGCGGTTGTATCCGCGTTTGTGGCCAATTCTAATAGTCCTCAGCCTGCTCGATACTGGAGGCTATCTCGGCGTTTATCTTGGTTTGGGATATGTGAACGGCGAGCTCGCCATTGTTGCTAGTTCAGCCTATGCCGTCGTCACCGTGGTGCTAGCCCGCATTTTCTTGCGTGAGCCAGTGAACCTAGCACAATGGGGCGGGGTGGGGCTGGTGGCTGGTGGCATCGCGTTGTTGAGCGTTTGACCGCCAGGGCCTATAAGCCTGCGAACCTTCTGTTGATGACAAAGCCTTGCTGCCCTTGTTAAATTAGAAGAGCCTTAGATTGAGGGTTTTTGTGGAGGAGCCGAAATGCCGGGAACCGGTTTTCACGTAGACAAAAATATACTGGCGGAGGTCGCGCAAACTCGCGCCGGCCTCCTAGAATCAAAGCATTTGCCGGGCTGGTTCTATACTTCGCCTGAGCTGTTCCAGCATGAGATCGATACTATTTTCATGAAAGAATGGTTGTGCGTCGGGCGTCTTGAGGAATTTCCCAATCCGGGAGATTATGCCGCCATCCGCATCGCCGGCGAGCCGCTGCTGATCTGTCGCGGGAATTCTGGCGAGATGAACGCATTTCGTAACGTATGCCGCCATCGCGGCGTCGAAGTAGCCACCGGCGAGGGTAACCTCGCCAAATTCACCTGCCCCTATCATGCTTGGGTCTATGACCTCGAAGGTAAATTAATGGGCGCGCCGCATGTCAAGGAATTGAAGGCCTTTGATGTCGCTGGGTGCAACCTGCCGCGTGTGCAAATTGACAATTGGGGCGGGTATATTTTCATCAATTTCGATGCTGATTGTCAGGGCCTCGGCGACTATCTTGACGAAGACGGTATCCGCGATTTTGCCGCTTTTCTCCAGCCAGAAAACACCAGAGTATCCCATAAGTTCGTAGTCGATGTGCCGTGTAATTGGAAGTTCGTGCCCGAAAACCTGATGGACATGTATCACGTCGGCGTCATCCACAAGGAGTCCTTCGGGGGCCATTTCCCAGTCGCTAATTTCCGCTTTAATTTGAAGAAGCACGGCTATAACGCGACCTATGAAAGCTATACCATGGCGCCGAAGGGCGTGAATTTGTTTGGCACCATGCCGTGGCTGCGTGGCAAGGTTGAGGAGCTGTTCGCCTGCACCACATGGATCCGCCCAACGATGAATATGTTCGGCCGCCATGATCTCATTCAACCCTGGGTAGCCCATCCCATCGACGAGAAAACCACGCGGGTTACGATCTACACCCAGCTACCGGCGGAATATTTTGAATTGCCTGGTTTTGCAGAAAAGAACAAAATTTACGGCGATTTTATTCAACTCGTCGCGACCGAAGACCTGACAATGCTGGAATCCCTACAAAACGGTGTCGGCTCGCGCGGTTTCGTTCCGGGGCCGACGGTGAAGCTTGAGCGCGCCATTCACCATCTGCTGAATTATTATCTTGACCGTTTGCTGCAAGAAGACGGCAGGGCCCGGACGCGCCGTCACGAAGATAACCGCGACGCACTCGAGCAAGCCGAGGCCGTGCATGGCGCGGCGCGCGACGGCGGCTACTCCAGATCCTTTCAAGCAGCCGAATGAGGAAATTGTCATGACTAGCCATAGCGATCTGACAGCTCTCTTCCGCGCAAATTTCGAGCTTTGCGAAATCGGCCCTGGTCAAAGCGTCGCCGTGCTTTCGGAGGGCGAGCTGTTGCCTGACTACCGCGCCGCCTCTTTAAGCGCTGTCTCGGCGCTCGGCGCCGAGGCGCTCGACATCAACATCCCAACTAAGAATGCTCAAGACGCAAGTCACCGCATTGCCAATCTTGGCGAGAATCCGCTATCGCAGCATCCTGAGGCAGTGCAGCAATGTAAAGATGCGGACATGGTTGTGGATCACATGCTGCTCCTGTTCAGCCATGAACAGATCGAGATGCAGGAGGCCGGGACGCGCATTTTAATGATCGTTGAGCCGGTAGAGGTCTTGGAGCGCCTGTTTCCGAGCACAGCGTTGCGCCGGCGTGTTGAAGCCGCCGAACAAAAATTTATCGCTGCCAATTCGTTACGGTTCACCAATGAGGCTGGCAGCGACGTGAGCTATCGCCTCGGAGACAAACCGATACTCACCGAATATGGCTATACTACCCAACCTGGCCGCTGGGATCATTGGCCGGGCGGCTTCATTGCCTCGCTTGCGGCCGAGAACGGCGTTGATGGGCGGGTGGTGATGGCGCCAGGGGACATCGTCTTTCCACTCAAATGTTACGTTGAGGAACCGATTGAATACGTCATCAATGGCGGATGGGTGAAAGAGATCAATGGCGGCAGGCAGGCGGCAGAGCTGAGTGAATTTATGGATGGTTATGGCGACCCTCGCGCCTATGCGGTCTCACACATCGGTTGGGGCCTCAATGAGAAATGCGTATGGGACCCGGATCTCCCCGGCATTGGCATGGACGGGCGCGCGCATTACGGCAATGTGCTGTTTTCACTCGGCCCCGATACCGAATTCGGCGGCGATAATGATACATCTTGCCATCTCGATTTGCCGATGCAGAACTGCAACCTATGGCTCGACGACGAACTGATCGTCGAAGGCGGGGAGGTCGTGCCGGCGGAGTTGCGCGCCTAATTCTTCTCGTGCGTCAGGCGGCGTAAATGGAAATAACCGACGAACAGGATCACCATT
>CAYPSQ010000068.1:13457-15267 GCA_964413115.1 uncultured Rhizobiaceae bacterium
CAGCAAAAGGGTG
This sequence comes from uncultured Rhizobiaceae bacterium, assembly GCA_964413115.1. GTDB lineage: Bacteria > Pseudomonadota > Alphaproteobacteria > UBA828 > UBA828 > PTKB01. Next base: position 13,471 of record CAYPSQ010000068.1, read on the forward strand.
ACGATCGGCCATTCGTCGTGAAATAATACAAGCTCCATAACAGGCGTCGAGGTAACGGTATGGATGTATTAATCGTTGGGGCCAACGGTAAAACCGGTAGGCTTATCATTCCCCTTCTGTTGGCATGTAGGCATAGGCCACGCGCGTTGATCCGTGCTGAAAACCAGAGTGAGACTATGTTGGCGCTCGGCGCCGAGCCCGTTATTGGCGATCTCGAGGCACCGTTAGCGGAAGTGGTCCGCGGTCACGCCGCGGTGATCTTCGTTGCCGGCTCAGGCTCGAAGACCGGGCCGGAGAAAACCGTCGATGTTGATCAAATTGGCGCTATGGCGCTGATTGATGTCTGCGTGGCAGAGAATTGCCGACGCTTTGCGATGCTGAGCGCAATGGCCGCCGGCGCGCCTGAACGCGCACCGCAAAAACTGCATCACTATCTCGTCTCTAAAGCCATCGCCGATGCGCATCTAAGCGCCAGTGGCCTGGACTCAACCATCGTCCGGGCAGGTATGCTCTCCGACGAAGCTGGCACTGGGCGTATCCGCATTGGTAAAAACCTCGGACAGATAGCCAATGGCGGTCTCATCAGCCGCGAAGACACCGCCCGCATCCTCGTAGCCTGCCTCGACCGCCCCAACACCATCGGCACCTGCTTCGAAACTCTCGCTGGCGACACGCCGATCGAAGATGCGCTAGCGGAATTGTAAAGCGCCGTTAACAATCTTCACCGTCGGGGACTAACAATGAGATTTCTGCGTTCTAATGCCGAGATGGTGGATTCTTAAATACTCGTCGCGAGCGGCAGAGATTTTCTACATTGAGGTCTCGGATTTGGAATAGTTGCCGACGCTTACCGCCCCTTTCGCGAAGGGAACCACGCTGATTAGCCACAGGCCGAGGGCAACGAGCGGCGCTGCGGATCAATTGCGGCAATCGTTACAGCGGCAATATCCCTCGGCTACTGGCAAGGCCAAGAACTCGAACGCTGCTTCGCCGCAAAATCATTCGCTCTTATGGTTATTGCTAATGATTGCCTCCCTGGGCAAAATTTCCTGCGAATATATTGTAGTCCCGATATCTAGTGTTTCCTTAGGCTTAAAAATACAAGTGAGGCCGTCGCCCCTCGTGCGACCCGCAATAGCGCGCTATATATAGCAAAACATCATCCACTCGGGTCAGGGAGGGGGACATTGCATGACCATATACCGGGAGCGTCAGATGATGGCGCCGGCGACCTTGGACAACGCGGCGCCGGCGGCGCGGGCGATATTCGATCACGTTATGTCGACGCGGAGGCTTGGCTTTTTACCTAATATGTTCGCTGTCATGGGGAAGAGCCCAGGTGCGCTCGAGGCCGTTGCTTCTGTTGGCGAGCATGTGCGCTTTCATTCAGCGCTGGATAAGGATTTGCGCGAGATGGTGATTTGCGAAGTCTCAGCCATCCTTGGAAATAAATATGAGTGGCGCCATCATATCCACAAAGTGCCGGAGCGGCTGCGCCCGATCATCGGCAATGCCGCGATCGAGGACGAGCCCGCGCCGACCGGCCCAGTAATGCGTTTCGCCCGCCTGCTCGCCTCCGGCGACACAGTGCCGGATGAACTAGTCGGTTCTCTCAAGGAGTCTCTGGGCGACGAGGTGTTGATCGATCTCACCGTCATGGTCGGTTATTATCAGCTGCTTGCTACGTTCTGCGCGACGCTCGGCATTGAAGTTGAAGATGCAGTGCCGGAAGCGGCGATGCCGCTCAAGGGAACTTGAAGCTAGCTGCGACAAAATACTGCGGCGCCCGGCGCCGGT
>CAYPSQ010000069.1:0-11923 GCA_964413115.1 uncultured Rhizobiaceae bacterium
GGCCACGGCACGCATTGGAGCGAAGTTACCGCCAGTAATCTGCTCCTTGTCAGTCTCAATGGCGAGGTGCTGGAGGGGGACGGTGTGGTGGAAGACACAGCCTTTCACATCCATGTGCCGATCCACCGCAAACGGCCGGACCTGCGCTGTATTATGCATACCCACCAGCCGCATATGCTCGCCCTCGCGATGATCGAGGATGGTGCTATCGAACCGATAAACCAAAACGCAATGCGATATTACGGCCGTGTCGCTTACGACAATAATTATACCGGTGTTGCCTTTGACGCGGCTGAGGGCGAACGCCTCGCCAACGTCCTACAGGATAAATCTATTCTCTTAATGGGCAATCACGGCGTCCTAGTCGGCGCCACGTCAGTGGCGATCGCTTACGACAACCTCTACTATTTGGAACGCACGGCCAAGGCGCAAATTCTCGCCATGAGCACCGGCAGCCCACTGAAACGTATATCAACAGAAATTTGTGAAAGAACAGCGCGGCAAATGATGTCCGATAATTTTCACCGCTTCGCCAATGATCACTTCAATGCACTTAAGCGTGTACTCGACCGCGACCAGCCGGATTATCGAAACTAATAATTCTGGCTCGGGTTCACCATATACCCCGGGCAGTAACAGACGTTCAGACAAAAGTGCGACAGTGCAATAAAGCTTTTGAGGCGCTCACAAAATTTCTTGGCGCCCTGCTCATTGTCCAGCGGATCTTCTTGAACACGTTGAAACTGGACCAGCCAGGCAAAGACAAAGCGCCAAGACGATCATAAAAAGCCGTTTTGCCGCGAGTTACGTGCTGCATTCAAACTGTATATCATTACTGCCGACACGCTACGACGACCGCGACTATGGCTGGAAGGATGAACTTCTGCCCGCAGCCCAATGCTGAGAGAAGGATAACGCCATATGGCGAAGCAACGAAAGAAAGGCGCCTCGCTCAAACCGTTGCCTGCAGAAGCCCTATGCAGACTTTGCGACCCGGCGCAATTCTCGTTTACCACCACGGCTGAACTTGAAGATCAGGTTGAGATTGCCGGGCAAGATCGCGCAGTCGACGCCATTCGTTTTGCCCTTGGCGTTAAACAAGAAGGCTATAATGTATTTGTCCTCGGCCCGAAGGGCAGTGGGAAGCATGCAGTCGCCCGAAAGCTGTTAAGACATCAAGCCAAAGACGAAGCTACTCCTTCCGACTGGTGCTACGTCTACAACTTCGAACGCCGCCATAAACCCTTGGTACTGGAACTTCCGGCTGGTAACGGCACCCGGCTGCGCAATGCCGTTGACAGATTGATCGAAGATTTAAGAACGGTCATCCCGGCGATATTCGAGAGCGACGAATACCGCAACCAGCACAGGATCATCAGCGACGCTGCCAAGCAGCGGCAGGAAAACGCATTCCTGCAAATTCAACGCGAAGCCAGCAAAGCCAACATCGACATAATGCAAACCGAGAACGGTATTGTGTTTGCACCGATGCATGAGGGCAAAGTGCTGCCCCCCGAACAACTCAACGCCATGAGCGAGGCAGAACAGGAAAAATTACAAAAACAGATTAGCGAACTGCAAAAACGATTGCGCGATATCATGGTGATGGTGCCCCAATGGGCCCGCGAAGCGCGGAAAAAATTCCTTGCGCTCGACCGCGACGTCACCAGCGTCGCGGTCAAGTCCATGATTGAGGAAACCAGGGAGAAATTCGCGGATATACCGCCCGTACTCAAATATTTACAGGCGGTTGAAAAGGATGTCGTTAATAATGTTGGGCTCTTTCGTGGGGCACAGGAGGACGGCGCCACGATGCCAGAGGGCGCCTCTGGGCCAATGCCTGGGCAAACGCCAACCAGCGAATCTATCGCTTCTGAGGCGCCGTTCCGGCGCTACCACATTAATCTCGTCGTCGACCGCGACCACCTCAAAGGCAGCCCCGTGGTTTATGCCGACAATCCGACCTATCAGGAATTGATTGGTAGTATCGAGCATGTCGCGGAAGGGGGCGCGCTGACGACGGATTTTACCCGCATCAAGTCTGGCGCTCTTCACCGAGCGAATGGCGGCTATCTGATGCTGGATGCGCGCAAGATTCTGATGGAGCCATATGCCTGGGAAGGGCTCAAGCGAGCGCTTCGTTCAAATGAAATCCACGTCGAGCATCCGACCCAGTCCGCCGGTGTTGTCAGTACCCAGTCGCTCAGTCCCGAACCGGTGCCGCTACAAATCAAAGTGGTCCTGATTGGCGACAGACAACATTATTACATGCTTGATCAGGGCGACCCCGATTTTGCCGAATTGTTTAAGGTCACCGGCGACTTCAACGACAAGATCGAACGCACGGAAGAGAGTAACATGATGTATGCCCGCCTGCTCGGTACTCTGGCGCGGCGCCACGGAATGCGGCCGCTGACTAACGGTGCTGTGGCCGGACTGTGCGATCATAGCGCGCGGCTCGCGGCGGATTCAGAGCGGCTTTCAACACAGATACGCCACTTGAGCGATCTGGTCCGAGAGGCGGACTACTTCTCTGGTCAACGCGGTCGTGACGTTATCGAGAAAGATGACATCAACAAGGCAATCGCAGAAGCGCGACGCCGGGTCTGCCGCATCCGCGAAGCGATGCAGGAACAAATTCTGCGCGGCAGCGTGCTAATCGATACCGATGGCGCTAAAGTTGGCCAAATAAACGGGCTCGCCGTTCTACAAACTGGACGATTCTCTTTTGGCAAGCCTTCACGGATTACAGTGCGGCTGCGCATGGGCGACGGAAAAGTGATCGATATCGAGCGCGAGGTGGAGCTTGGCGGGCCGCTGCACAGCAAGGGCGTTCTTATCCTGAGCAGCTATCTCGCCGCGCGGTATGCCACCGATCGTCCGCTCTCCCTCGCAGCCAGCATTGTATTCGAACAATCCTATGGCGGTGTTGACGGCGACAGCGCTTCATCGACCGAACTTTACGCCCTGCTTTCCGCTATCTCTGATGTACCGATCAAGCAGTCGCTGGCTGTCACCGGCGCGGTCAACCAAAACGGCGAAGTCCAGGCTATCGGTGGCGCCAACGAGAAAATCGAAGGTTTTTTTGATATCTGCAACGCGCGCGGGTTGACCGGCGAGCAGGGTGCCATCATACCTCAATCTAATGTCAAGAATCTGATGTTGAGGCATGATGTCTTGGAAGCGGTACGCAATGGACGTTTTCATGTCTATGCAGTGTCCACAATCGATGAAGGCATTGAGATTTTAACCGGTGTAAAGGCAGGCGAACGCAACAAAAAGGGCACCTTTCCACCCAAATCCATCAACGGCTTGGTCGAGGCGAGGCTTATTCAATTGGCGGATCAGCGTCGCGCCTTTGCGCGACAGGACCTAAGGCAGTAACGCAAAAAATCTATAACCCAGGCTAATAGGCAACAGTGGTAGGATCTAGGCTACGCCAAAGATGCCAGGTCGCCACCGAGCGCCAGGGCTGCCAGAGTCCAGCTAGCTGTTCAATATCACCTCGCGCCATCTCTTCACCGGCAGCGTAGTGAAGTTCGCAGGCGCGGATCAAGCCGATATCGTCAAGCGGAAGGATATTGGGCCGCAGCAGATGGAATATGAGAAACATTTCCGCCGTCCACCGGCCGATTCCGCGCAGACCCATAAGCTCCGCGATGACGCCTTCATCGTCTTTTTCATTCCACATTGAAGGTGTCACGCTGCCGTCTAGGAACGCCACCGCGATATCTCGAATGTAGGAAGCTTTGCGCCGCGTCAGCCCGGCGCCGTGTAGTTCGATTTCGTCCCGGGCCGCCACATTTTTTGGCGAAACACCGCCGGCCGTTTCTTCTAGCCGGTTCCAAATACTGTCGGCCGCGCGCACCGATATTTGTTGGCCCACGATCGAGCGGACAAGAGTTACAAAGGGATCCCCCTGTCCGATTAAACCGCCATAACCGCAGCCCTTGATGATATCTGCCATCACCGGATCTACGTTACTCAATTCTTTCTTTGCACGCCGCCAATAGGAGGGGTAGCCGGTCGGTCCACTGGCCCATTTTGGCATGAACAATTTCCAGAAAGGTCTCTCAGAAGATCGTAAGTCTAGGCTTGGCCATCAAGTTTGCCAATCGCCGTTATGGGCCTGCGCAAGGTTTTGGGCGAGCACGGGAAGCCGGCAGGGCCAGCAGAGAATCACCAGCCACCAGCGACGGTGACTCTCTCTCAACAGCCGCCGACCCCATGCCCTAAATCTCCGTTAAGACGGTCGTATCAACGGCGATTCCTATGTGGCGCGTTAGCCCGTTTTGGACGCTTTGGCGGCTGTTCGCGAAAGCCACTCACTTGTGCTTGGGCGCTGACCCCAAGCAGCCGCGCATCACCACCGCTGATCACGAAATCATATCCCCGTTCGTAGGTCCAGTTAAGCGTATGTCCGGGGCGGATGACGGTGCCCATCAATTTGTTGGTCTTGCGCATCTTACGTTCAGCGCGCTCGAACTGTGCGGTGACCTTGGGATTCTCAAGGTCAAGCATATGTCCGATACTGGCTGAGACATCGCTCGGACCAAGAAACAGCATGTCGACACCATCTACCGCTGCAATTTCCTCGATATTATTGATTGCCTCTTCGGTTTCAATTTGGCACATCAGGAGCAATTGCTTCGGCCAAGCATCGAGATATTCGCCAAGCCGTGCGCCCCAGCGTGAACAGCGCCCGGCGTGCGGTGCAACGCCACGAATACCGACCGTCGGATAGCGGCAGGCATCGACTGCCGCACGGGCCTCTTCGGCATTTTGGATATAAGGCACGAGCACGCCCATCATGCCGATATCGAGCGCCCGCTTGATATAGACAGTATCGTTCCACGGCACCCGTATCATCGGCGTCGGTCCAGCCTCGGCAACCGCCTGCATCAGAGAAATTGCGTTGAGAAAATCGCCCGGACCATGCTCGTGATCCAATACGACGGCATCATAGCCGGCATTGGCAACAATTTCTGCGGCAATCGGGCTACCCATCGAAAGCCAGGCACCGATCGCGGGTTCGCCCTTGAAAAGTTTTTTCTTGCAAGTGTTGGTTATCGCCATCGAATAATATCTCCACAATTCGGTTTGAATCTCGCAGCATGGAGCCTAGCACGCACTAACCGCAGTCCAAAGCTCACCACGTTGTTTTGGCGTTCAAGCGGGAGTAGGCTCAGGTATCCGTTGATCTAGGCGTGTGACAAAGGTTGACAGTGGCTTATCAAATATCGCGCAGACATCCGGGCCCGACCGGAAAAGAAGACGGCGGCTCGTCGTTCGTCATTGACGACAGTACATCCCAGTTGGTGAGCGTCGCGGCACGTCTGTTTGCCCGCGCCCTACAATCTCGCTTCGCCGAGCATGACGTGAGCGCCGGCCAATGGCCGTTGCTGCTCTATCTCTGGGAGAAGGACGGACTCAGCCAAAAGCAACTCAGCCGCTGTGTCCAGATCGAAGAGCCGACCACCACGCGCACTCTCGATCGAATGGAACGCGATGGACTGGTGCGCCGGATTCGCGACAAAAACGACCGGCGGCGCATTAATGTCTTCCTCACCGAACGCGCCAATCTGTTACGCGACGAATTGGTACCTTACGCGCTGGAGGTCAACGCACTGGCAACCCACGGCCTTTCAGAGCAGGACAAGGCCAAGATCAATTCTCTTCTAACCTATATGATCGCACGCTTGGACTAAAAGGCTACGCGAGGGAAGCAATTTTCACGAATTCCCGGCCGCCGGCCGTGAGTCCGGCTCTGTTCGCCGGAAAACTTAACTACAGCACTGGCAACGTTAGGATTTGCCCGGGAAAGATCATGTTCGGGTTGAGAATCTGCGCCCGATTGGCGCCATAAATCTCAGAATAATAAACCCCACCGCCATAAGCACGCCGTGCGATACGCCATAGGCTATTGCCTGGCTGAACTACCACCAATGCATCGCCTAGCAAAAGCTCCTCTGGCCGGGCGCGGCTTATAGGCGTCTCGATGCGCGCGAGGACAATCCCGGTCTGGTCTACTTTATCAATACGCAGGCGATGCTGGCCGGGCTGAACTTCTTTCTCTGGTTTGAGTTGCCAATCGCCATCTTCGCTGGCCTGAGCACTGCCAACATACTCTTCATCCACGTATACATTGACGACCGCGTTGGGTTCAGTGCGCCCAGCAAGTGTGACCTCGCCCTCGGTATTATAATCTACGCTGCGAATACTTACTTCCGATTCATCGCCGATGCCCTCACCGGCGACCTCGGGGCTTTGTAGAATGCGGCTCGGGCCATCGGCGGTACGCTCAACCAGAACTGCCACCACAACGTCTTCAGCTTTTTCTTCAACCGGTGCCATTTCAGTGGACTCGGCCTCCGCTAACGCGACCGTAGGTTTGTCCAGCGGAACCGGCACGGAAAGCACGACAACCTGCTCGGATTGTGTCCGATCCCCATTTGGCAAATCTTGTATGAGAGAAAGCTCGCGATCTCCACCTTCCAGATTTTTATCCGGCACCAGCACCCATTCACCCCGCTTGTTGGCACGCACCGAGCCAATCGGAATACCATCATCCAGCACAGTTACCTCGGCGCCCGGCTCCGCCCGGCCCGCAATGACCGCCCGACCATTCGGTGAGACCCGCACCACGTCAAAGCTAGGTAGCGTCACCGTCGGAGTCGAAAATGTCGCATCTGGCTTCGCGGCGTCAGGATCTTTGGGCATTGAATGCGGAACGGGAGGTTCCTCCTGCACTCGAAGCGGTTCTTCTATCTTTGCCGGCTGAGTTTTCTCAACGTCATTTTCCGGCATGATTTGTGACTTGTAGCTCCCGGTCTCGACGTTTTCGGACTGGGCACTTTCGAACTGAGTGCTTTCCCGTTTTGTAACCTCGAGTTTGCCACTCTCAGGCTCGGCAACCTGCTTTTCGATAGACTCGGATTCGATTTCCACGGATGCCACGCGGGCAGGCATACTCTCTTCCTCATCGCCACCCGGAAGGAAAACGCCAAGCACAACACCAACGATGATCAGTACCAGAACGATCAGCACCGAGACTCTTAAGTTGCGTTTCACGTGGCCTCGTAATTCGTTGCGCGAAAAATCGGACTATACCATCAGCGCCGGGCGCAACAAGGCATCATAGGTTCAACTACCAGTCATCTTGATAGGAACTAGCGCCGCGGCTCTTAGCCGGTCGTACCGCATGATGGATCGGCGGCACCACCTTGAGATAGGCTGCTATGGCGAGCAAGTCCTCTTTGCTCAAATGGCGCAGGCCGTCTTCAATGACATCTCGCATTTCGCCCTGCACATCATCACCATCCGGCTTTAAGCCGGTTCGAAAAAAGAAGACTAGATCACCGGCCGACCAAGTACCAATGCCGGTTTCGGTGTCGGGCGTGATATTTGGCACCGAACCACCGGGGCCGTATCGCGTTCCAGCCAGCGCTTTGCCACGTTTGAGCCCGCCCGCAATATTACGCGGCGTGTGACATTCAGCACAATGGCCAAGCACATCGACCAGATAGCGGCCGCGCTGTTCAAGCGTCCCCAATGGCGCTCCCGGCATCTCTTCCGGAGGCGAAAAAAATAGCCAGCGCCACGGGTAAATGGAAAACCGCCAAGAAAAGGGAAATCGCAAATCGTGTGGACGATTTTCCTGCCGCACTGGCGCCATGGAAAACAGATAAGCCTTAACATCCAGAATGTCCTGACGCCGCATGGCGCTGAAGGAGACATAGGGAAATGCAGGATAATAGGTCAAGCCCTGCGGCGATTTACCCTGCCGCATGGCACGGATGAAGTCGGCGTCCGTCCAGGCGCCGATACCGGTCCGGACATCCGGCGTGATGTTGCTGGAATAAAAGGTACCGTAAGGCGAGATAAGAGAACGCCCGCCAGCAAGAAATTCACCCTTACCATCCTTCTGTGTGTGGCAGCTGATGCAGCCGGCGGCACGCACAATATATTTGCCGCGCACCGCATCGGCCATCTCCGAGACGGCTTCTCCGGAAGAAGCAGCGAGCAGTGAAATCAGGGCGAGCGCAATAAAGGCCAAACGCATCTTAAACTACCTGAGTTTCATCACTCAGGAAGTTGGCGAATCGACAACCACGAGATGAAGCCACCTACTTCTTTTTGCGAAACGGCTCGTGGCAACCTCCGCAAGCCTTACCGACGGCGCCTGCGGCAGCGCCGATAGTTGTCATATCACCGGTTCCAGAGGCGCTCGCCAGATCATCAGCGGCCGTTTTTAAGGCCATCGCTGCGGCCTCGAACTTGGGCCAATCCTGCCAGATCGAGGGTAGCGCGCGGGTATTACCTTCGCCACTTCCCTTCGGGAATACATCTATCATCATTGCTGCACTGTCGGAAATGGCGCGTGCATTGGCAGCTATATGCCCGCTGTAGGATGTATCTCCTTTGAGAACACTGAAAATGTTAGTTATGTGATGGGCGCTAGCTTTCATCAGCTCCTTCCGGTATTTGATGACATTCGCCGGTTCGTCGGCGGCGACCACTGGTTGCAACAGCGATATGATGCCAACAGCCCCGACCACCAAGATCACTAATGTTAGTCTAGATAAGCGGAACATACTCGTCCTCCTGATTTTGCTCGATATCCGAGCGCTAACTGCGGCCACGGGCAGGGTAAAGCGGCTTTGCCTCATGCTATGATCATCTTATCGTGGACGACGGCTGCAGCAAATTCGTTATGCTGCTGACTGGCGTCTCGCACTGTCGCGTTGTATGACCGGCGCATGAAACAAATCGAAGCGCTCTGCGTCTATTGCGGCTCCAGCAAGGGTAAGGACCCGCGCCACGCCATCCTTGCGCGTGCTCTCGGCGGCGAAATCGCGGCGCGGGGCCTTTCCCTAATTTATGGCGCCGGCGGTATCGGCCTGATGACTGAGGTTGCCGATGCAGTGCTGGCGGCCAACGGCCATGTCGTCGGCGTAATTCCTAATCATTTGGCTCGGGACGAAGTGCAACATGGCGGGCTGAGCGAGACAATCCTTGTGGACACCATGCATCAACGCAAAGAGATCATGTTCAACCGCGCCGATGCCTTTGCTGTTTTGCCGGGCGGGCTCGGCACACTCGACGAACTCTTCGAGATCCTGACCTGGCGGCAGATCGGGCTGCACGGCAAATTAGTGGTCATTCTCGACTCGGGCGGCTACTGGGCGCATCTCCGGGCGCTTCTGGATGCGGTGGTAGCCGAAGGCTTTGCCCCTCCTTCAGCACATGGATTATACCATGTTGCCGAAAGTGTAGCGGAGCTGTTCGATATCTTGGAGGCCGCACCGGCACCTGAAATTACTGAAGTACTGAACCGATTTTAAGGTTATCAGGCGGCGAGACCTTGACCGAAAAAGCGCCGATGCTATGGTGCCGCCGCCGCCTGAATGCGGTTATTTTCTGACTGCCCACACCACCCACTCTTCCGGAGAACCATTCATGGACAAGATCAAGGTCGCGAACCCCGTTGTGGAACTCGATGGCGACGAGATGACACGGATTATCTGGAAGTGGATCAAAGATAGATTGATCCTTCCCTATCTTAACATCGATCTGGCCTATTATGATCTCGGCATGGAGTATCGCGACGAGACGGATGATCAAGTCACGATCGATGCAGCCGAAGCTATCAAAAAACATGGCGTCGGCGTTAAATGCGCCACCATCACGCCCGACGAAGCTCGGGTGGAGGAATTTGACCTCAAGAAGATGTGGCGCTCGCCGAATGGCACAATTCGCAACATTCTCGGCGGGACAGTGTTCCGCGAGCCTATCATATGCAGCAATATACCGCGCCTAGTGCCGGGGTGGACCAAACCGATCGTCATCGGCCGCCATGCATTCGGAGATCAGTACCGCGCCACCGATTTTGTCGTTCCGGGCCGAGGCAAGCTAACCGTTCGGTTTGAGCCAGAAGGTGGCGGCGATGCAATTGAGCACAAAGTTTTCAATTTCCCCGGCGGCGGAATCGCGATGACCATGTACAATCTGGATGATTCGATCCGTGATTTCGCGCGCGCCTGCATGAAGTTTGCGCTCGATCGTGGCTGGCCACTCTACATGTCGACCAAGAATACCATACTTAAGGCCTATGACGGACGCTTCAAGGACCTATTTCAGGAGGTCTTCGATGCTGAGTATAAGGCCAAGTTCGACACTGCCGGCCTAATTTACGAACACCGCCTGATCGACGATATGGTGGCGGCGGCGATGAAATGGGAAGGTGGCTATGTCTGGGCCTGCAAGAATTATGACGGCGATGTGCAATCCGATACCGTTGCCCAGGGGTTCGGCTCGCTCGGGCTGATGACCTCGGTGTTGCTGACGCCGGACGGCAATACAGTCGAAGCAGAAGCGGCACACGGCACAGTAACTCGCCATTACCGCGCCTATCAGCGCGGCGAGGAAACCTCGACAAACCCGATCGCGTCTATTTTTGCTTGGACGCGCGGGCTCAGCCACCGCGCCAAGCTGGACGATAACCGCGCGTTGGCGCGGTTTGCGCAGTCGCTAGAGCGAGTTTGCGTTGCGACCGTCGAGGGCGGCCAGATGACCAAGGATCTGGCGCTCCTCGTGCCGGGTGATACCAAGTGGCTAAATTCTAAAGATTTTCTTGAAGCGATCGCGCGGAACCTCGAAAAAAAGATGGGTTAGTATTTTGTACTAATAGATCCCAGGGAACCCCATCGCGCAGTGAGCCCTGCTCATAGTCATATAGCCAGCGAACTGCCTCCTTCAGCTGCCACAAGTCAAACGTCCTGTAGGGGTTACACCCATATTTTTGGGGTAGATTTATTCAAACGCTACCAAATCGTAAAACCGTCATGCCCGCCCCTAATTGACGAATTATAATGCCTCACCAAGGCCTTCTTCTATCTTGGAGGGCGGGCTCTGGTGGTCTGGCACTAGCCGGTGGTCTCAGCTGCAGCGACGAAGATCACCACGCAGCCGTTCGAGGAGACGCCAACACTGCGGCAATCGGGCGCGCAATCGCGCTTGCCGGAAAGCGCTGCCCTGAAAGCACCGCATTCGAGAATTAGGCTAAACTTCTCAAAGCTGTTTCGATAGCCTTTAAGGCTGCATCAGCCTTTTCTCCATCGGGGCCGCCGGCCTGCGCCATGTCGGCCCGCCCGCCGCCGCCTGAACCGCCGAGTATGGCAGCACCAGCCTGCACCAAGTTGACGGCACTGATGCGGGCCGTCAAATCATCGCTGACGCCGACCACTAGGGCGGCCTTACCATCATTGACGGTGACGATTGCGCACACACCGGAACCAAGTTTCTTTTTCAGCCCATCCACCATAGGGCGCAATTCGCGCGGCGGCGTGCCATCGAGGCGCTGCGGAAGAAAAGCGAAGCCGCCAATATCAAGGCTCTCAAGCGTTTTTTCGCCGCTACCTAGCGACACCTGCTTGCGTAAATCTCGCAGTTCGCGTTCGAACTGGCGGCGTTCTTCAAGCAGCGCTTCGATACGCAACGCCAGATCACCTGCTGTCGATTTAACCAGACTGCTGGCTTTGACCAGATAATTCTCCTGAGCGTGAGCATGGCGACGTGCCGCCTCGCCGGTGAGCGCCTCAATACGGCGCACGCCCGCTGCCACCGCGGCTTCGGAAAGGATCGTGAACATGCCAATATCGCCAGTGCGCCGAACATGGGTGCCGCCGCATAACTCGACTGAATAAGCGGTATCTCCATTTTCTCCCATGGAGACGACGCGCACTTCCTCGCCGTATTTTTCACCAAACAGCGCCAAGGCGCCATTTTCCACCGCTTCCTCGGGAGTCATCAGACGCGTAACCAACGGCGAATTTTCACGAATGCGCGCATTCACCTCAGCTTCCACTGCGTCGCGCTCCTCTGCACTGATCGCTTTGGGATGACTGATATCGAACCGCAAACG
>CAYPSQ010000069.1:12023-14944 GCA_964413115.1 uncultured Rhizobiaceae bacterium
ACCACGCCTTTGTCACCTATCTGCCCGCCGGATTCACCATAGAACGGTGTCTGATTTAGCACCAACGCGGCCTCTGCACCGGCCACCACCTCGGTGACCTGGGCACCGTCCTTCACCAGGGCGAGGACGACGCCTTCTGCGCTTTCCATCTCATAACCAAGAAATTCGCTAGCACCAGTTTGTTCACAGATTTCAAACCACACCCGTTCCGTCGCGGCATCGCCGGAGCCAGTCCAAGCCTTTCGCGCTTCGGCGCGTTGGCGATCCATGGCGCTCTCAAAACCCGCCGTGTCGACATCCCGCCCTTCGCGGCGTAATGCGTCCTGCGTTAGGTCGAGGGGAAAGCCAAACGTGTCGTAGAGTTGGAAAGCCACTTCACCCGGCAGGCTTTCGCCGTCGCCGAGCCGCGCCGTCGCTGAACCTAATAGTTTCAAGCCGCGCGCCAGCGTCTGTTTGAAACGGGTTTCTTCCAGCTTTAGGGTTTCACCAATCAACGGTTCAGCGCGCACCAATTCAGGAAAGGCCTGGCCCATTTCACCGATCAATGTCGGCACAAGCCGCCACATCAGCGGTTCTGTACAACCCATCTGATGGGCATAGCGCATGGCGCGACGCATGATGCGACGTAGCACATAGCCGCGGCCCTCGTTGGATGGCATCACACCATCGGCGATTAGAAACGCGCTGGCGCGCAAATGATCCGCCATAACGCGGTGCGAAACCGCATGGTCTCCGGTGGCCGGCATGCCGGAGAACTCAACACCAGCGGCGATCAAATTACGAAACAGATCGGTTTCATAATTGTCGTGTTGACCCTGGAGTATCGCGGCAATACGCTCCAATCCCATGCCTGTATCGATGCTCGGCTTGGGCAGCTCGATGCGTTCCGTTTTGGTAACCTGCTCATATTGCATGAATACCAGATTCCAGATTTCGACGAAGCGGTCGCCGTCTTGGTCGACGCTGCCCGGTGGGCCACCGGCGATATCGGGCCCGTGATCATAGAATATTTCAGAGCAAGGACCGCAGGGTCCAGTATCACCCATGGCCCAAAAATTGTCCGAAGTGGGAATGCGGATGATGCGACTGTCGGGCAAACCTGCCACCTTGCCCCATAGATCAAACGCGTCGTTATCCTCGGCAAAAACAGTTACCAGCAGGCGCTCGGCGTCCAATCCGAACTCCTTGGTCACTAAATTCCAAGCTAGCTCGATTGCGCGTTCCTTAAAATAATTGCCAAACGAAAAATTGCCGAGCATCTCAAAGAACGTATGATGGCGCGCGGTATAGCCAACATTGTTGAGATCATTGTGCTTGCCGCCGGCGCGCACACATTTTTGCGACGTCGAGGCGCGCTGATAGGCGCGCGTCTCGGCCCCGGTGAAGACATTCTTGAATTGCACCATGCCGGCATTGGTAAACATCAGTGTTGGATCGTTGTGCGGTACGAGCGGGCTGGACGCCACGACCTCGTGATCGTGCGTGCGAAAATATTCCAGGAAATGGCCGCGAATATCATTAACGCTTAGCATGACAAATCCGATTTAGGTCCGCTCAGCCCGCCGCGCGGGCGCCTGCTATTTAAAGCGCCAGAGATAGACTGTCCAGCGCGCTGCACCGATGAAGAGTTTAAACAAAGAGAAGGCCGCACGGCATTTTGTTCCGCGCGGCCTACAAATTACTGCCTCAATGCGCGCGGCACTACCGCACGCTCGAATGTTTTGAGGTTAACGTTACTTACCGACCGCTTCGGCAGTCGCAATCTCTATTGCATCATCCGGCGCACCGTCGCCTCCTTCCAAGACCTCTATCTTGGTCTTACCGCCGAGGCCGGCAGTCTCGCGGATCGCAGCTTCGATGGAGTCTGCCATCTCCGAATTATCGGCCAAGAATTGTTTTGCGTTCTCGCGCCCCTGGCCGATGCGTTGGCTGTCATAGGAATACCAAGAGCCCGATTTTTCGACCAGACCGGCTTTCAGGCCATGATCGATCAACTCGCCCATGCGTGAAATGCCGAGGCCGTACATTATGTCAAATTCCACCACCTTGAACGGCGGTGCCATCTTGTTCTTAACCACTTTGACCCGGGTCTGGTTACCGACCACTTCCTCACGGTCCTTAATGGCACCAATGCGGCGGATATCGAGGCGGACGGAAGCGTAGAATTTAAGCGCGTTGCCACCTGACGTGGTCTCCGGGCTGCCGAACATGACGCCAATCTTCATACGAATTTGGTTAATGAAGATGACTAGACAACGCGAACGCGAAATCGACGACGTCAGTTTGCGCAGCGCCTGGCTCATCAGGCGCGCCTGAAGCCCTACATGGACATCGCCCATCTCGCCTTCCAACTCGGCCCGCGGCACAAGGGCTGCAACGCTATCCACCACCACCACATCTACAGCGCCGGAGCGCACCAGCGTATCGGTGATTTCGAGTGCCTGTTCGCCTGCATCAGGCTGGGAGATCAGCAATTCATCAACATCTACGCCAAGCTTGGCGGCATAGGCTGGATCGAGCGCATGCTCGGCATCAACGAAGGCGCAGATGCCACCAAGTTTTTGCGCGCTGGCTACGGCATGGAGCGCCAGGGTTGTTTTACCGGAACTTTCTGGGCCGTAAATCTCAACAATACGGCCGCGCGGCAAGCCGCCGATTCCGAGCCCTATATCGAGCCCAATCGAACCGGTAGAAATGGCCTCGACCTGAACCTCTGCGTCACTTTGCCCGAGCTTCATCACCGAACCCTTGCCAAAATTACGTTCTATCTGGCTCAAAGCAGCGTCTAACGCTTTCTGCTTGTCCATGTCGTTCCTTTCAACGAGCTTCAATGCCGAGTCTGCCATCTTAACTTCCCTTATTTCATAGCTGGAGTGGGGATGCAACGCGGCAAATGTACATGATTTGTTCTAAAAGGCAAG
>CAYPSQ010000070.1:0-14591 GCA_964413115.1 uncultured Rhizobiaceae bacterium
ACCCAAACTCAAAGATTCCGGCCTTACTCGATCGCAGCACATCGCCGGGGACACGGGTATTTGAGTCAGGTGCAATTCTCCTATATCTGGCGGAAAAGTTTGGGAAGTTTATTCCGGATGAGCAATCGGCACGGGCAGAATGCTATTCTTGGCTATTTTGGCAGATGGGCAGCGCACCCTACCTCGGCGGCGGGTTCGGCCATTTCTACGCCTATGCGCCGGAGAAGTTCGAGTACCCTATCGACCGCTATGCAATGGAAGCGAAACGTCAGCTCGATGTCTTGGATCAGAATCTATCCGCGCGGCGCTATCTCTGCGGTGATGACTACAACATTGCTGATATCGCTGCCTACGCCTGGTATGGCAACCTGGTGCTAAATAATTCGTACGATGCAGCAGAATTCCTTGACGTCGCGTCGTATAAATCTGTTGCTAGATGGGCGACGGAAATAGAACAGAGGCCGGCGGTCGAGCGCGGCCGGCGGGTGAATAGAACCTGGGGACCGGAAGAAAAACGCGTCCCCGAGCGCCACGACGCCAGCAATTTCGATTAATTGGCCTCAGACCGGCACCAGAAAATAGTACCAGTCTATCTTGCCCTTGCCTTTGATACATATTATTCCATTTATACTGGGATGTTATGTATCGCCTAGCGGCCGGTAGACGGTTTCCGAGAATTAGATTGTATTTGCCTTAGCGCTTGACCCCATGTAGCTCGCCATATTCACACTGACGCCCCGAATATATTTTAGGTGAATTTGTTTTTCCGATGATGCCGTCCAGTGTTGAGCAACACGCCTAGCAGTATTTCTTGAGATATATCAGAAATATTTTTAATCGCTGCAATCTCGTTTCCTAACGGGTCCTGGCGAGTCTCGTGGTGTGCTTTCAATGGTTTCATCATTTTTGATAAAATTTACGAGAAGGGCGCCGGTCGAGCCCTGTGCCTTGATCTGCGCTGCATACGCTCTACTCACGGAGGGCGATAGGATCAGGTGTCGCGCAGCCTGGCGGCGCAACGCGCAAAATTAATTCAGGGTTTCCAGAAGCACCTGCATGGAGCGGCCATAGACCGTTACCCATCCAGGCCGACGCAGATGATCCGAATCCCGGAACCCATGATCAGGATAGGACAGGGTATGATTGAAATCGCCAAAGTTGATGTCGGTGCAACTCGGCCCTCCTGACCGTAGAATGGCGGCTTTCATACGAAGTAGAAATTCCGTCCGCTGCCATTCAGCATAAACCGTTTCCGGAATGGGAGCCCAATAAATGTGGAAAGCAATATCGTGCTCAGAAAGCAGGTGGCATATTTCTTGAATGGCCATGCCGGCGACCGGCCCAATTCGAGCATCCTTGTGGGCATATTTTTGTTTTAGTTCCTCGTCTGAGGCGGCGTTTCCACCAGGCAATTCAGGAAAAGTCTCAATTTTCAATTTCTCTACACCGCCTGGAAGCGAGGTCGGAATAGCCTGCAGGCCGCCGACCAATCGGTCCACGACCGATTGTTCCAATCTCAAAATCGCGGGCTTCCATGGCGCGGCGCCGGCTTCCAGACCCTGGTCTTGCAGCCACTTCCGTTCCGCGTCACGGGTGAAGACGGATCGGATGTAGGTTTCATAAGTAGCCCCTTCGGGAGTGTAGCCGATGAAATATGGTGTCGCGGCAAGAACAAGATGACGGGGGGTGGCATTGTTTGGAAGATAGCGCCTCAGCACAAACAACAATCCCGTCAGCCCGCTTGCGGCGTTGGTCGTCAGGTTGGCCACGCGCCCGGTGCCCGAGTCGAGTACATATGAATTCGCCAAATCCTGCGTGATGCTATCACCGGCCAAAAGAATAGATGCATCCGGATGAACGTATTCGAGCGCTTGAACTAACTGGTCGAGCGGGTGGCGCGATGGCGGAATGTCGCGCAGCATCCAACTGATGCCTTCAACAACTAGTGCCAGCAACAATAGTGAAACCAATACTTTGATCAAAAAAAACCGTATCCACTGCTGAGACATTCGCAATGCCTTAAAATTGAAAATAAATAAAGGCTTGAGGACGATCCAGCAGCCCAATGGCTAACCACAATATTGCAGCCGTGCCGGCGGCCGTTCGCCAACCCGGTACCAGCGACTCTCTTTTCGCGGCGACATTGGGTAGAAAAAATACGAAACCGGTACAAACGAAAAGCCAGAACGCTAGGCGAACGGTATAACTTCCCGTGGCGAAGTAATTTAGGGTTTGCCAAGGTATGTCGAGAGATTCAGCCAGCCCTGAAAGCCAGTTTGGAAGAATGATATCGCCGAACGAAAACATAAGCGCAATCAGCCTGTTCGCGTCCTCCATTGAATCGGCGCGGAAATAGACAAAGGAAACAATGACGACCAGCATCGTTAACACCCAGCCGAGCAATGGCGGCAATTTCAAAATACCGAATTGCTTCCAGGCGTGATTGACGATTAGGCCGAAGGCGTTCACGGCCCCAAAGATTACGAACGTCCACGCGGCGCCATGCCAAAGGCCCGACAGCAAGAATGTAATCATCATGGGAAGGGCTGCGCCCAAGAGAAAGGCCGGAGCGTCGGTCAGACCTCGGGAATGCGCCAAGCGTGTCATATGAAGTCCCATCGGCGTATAGAGGTACATCATAAAAAATCGAGTCATCGTGATGTGCCAGCGCTTCCAGAAATCAATCATGGAGGTCGCTCTGAACGGCGTATTGAAATTCAACGGCAAGGCGATTCCGAACATCAATCCGAGTCCGACGGCCATGTCGGCGTAACCAGAAAAATCAAAATAGATTTGCAGGCTGAAGGCAATGGCCGCTGCCCAGGCTTCTAACAGCGTAAGTCGGTCGACAATATTGAACGCCAAGTCGCTATAGGGTGCCAGGGAATCAGCGAGGACAATTTTTTTGAACAATCCGACCGAGAAGATAACAATTCCGGGTCCCAGCAGGGATAGCCCGGCGCCGGCATTCCTTCCAATCGCCTCAAACTGTTCTCGAATCTCGCGATGGAGAACGATAGGTCCGGCGATAAGCTGAGGAAAAAATGAAACAAAAAGAACAAATTCGCTAAATGGTTGTTTTTTTACCCGGCCATCCCTAACGTCAATTAAGAATGCTATTTGTTGAAAAATGAAAAATGAAATTGCCAACGGTATGAATATTGAAGAAAATTTCCAATCCGTATTAAATAAAATAGATAAGTTCTCCAGGAAGAAATTCTTGTATTTAAAATACCCCAACAGCGCCAAATTCATACCGATCGCTAGGGCTAGAAATAGAGCCTTCTGCCGGTGCCACAATAAATGAGAGAAACCATAATTGGCGGCAATCGTTCCGCACAACAAGAGTAAATAGGGATAATTCCACCAAGCGTAGAACGCCAACGAGAGCAGGATAAGGATACCCTTCGCCAGTTTCCCGCCATATTTAATACGGATCAAGTGGAACGCTAGTAATGAAATGGGAAGAAAGGCGAAAAGAAACTCAAAGCTATTGAAAAGCATTAGTCGGAAGCTCTCGGCTTTTTACGGGGCACAGCCACCGATATTAGAGCCTCCTCAAATAAAACAAATGCTCAACCATCTCACCAACGTTGTTTAAATTCCTAATATCCCGAGCTCTTAATTTTACTTGAAAAATATTTTCACATTCCAAAATTATTTTAATTTGATTCAAACTGTCCCATTCCTCAATGTCTTGTGCTGTGCTTTCCCGTGTCAAAATAATTTCTTCATCATCTAGTAAGTCGCGAAATATAGAAGTTAATTTCTCAAGAATTTGATCTTGGGATATTTCATCCATGTCTAAGACCGGCCTTTAAAGTTTATTATACCTTAGGATAACTTGATAATTTAATCGACAACGACAAAGGAGTCCAACATATCCTCGGGAGGAACGACCATCGCCTCGAAAAATCCCGCCTCTTCCACATACGAAAAGCCCATGAGCGGCAATACTTTATTTAAGAACTTATTTTTTTTAGATTCTGTATAGGTTAGCCGGAGTTTTTTTGCGTGCGCCTCCAAGGCGATATTGGCAATGATTTGCCGGGTAAAAAATTCCAGGCGGCGGGAAAAAACCCGGCAACTCATGACCCAGTTTTGGATAATCAAATATTCGTCCTGGGGTTTGAGAACGACGACGGCGACGATCCCGTAATCTTGTAATCGGTCTTTGAAGCGAATCGCAAGAACGTGCTCTTGACCGGCAAGCAATTCAGCCGCCGAAAAAGTTCGCTGGTTCATCTTGAACTGATTTGTTTTGGCAATGAGCTGCGTGAGGCGGTCAATCGTATCACCCCGAACCGATTCGATGGTGGCACGTGGCGCGAGTTCTTTGAGGAATGAATCAATGTCGTCCGTGTTTGCTAATGCTTCGGAAACCTGTAGCACTGCGTCATAGGACGCACTCCGCGTCAGATCTTCCTGCGTCAGACGGGCGGCTGGAAACGGATGGAGGGAATCCAGGGCTGCTGGATAGTCAGCCGGATCGCCAGAAAGGTGCAGGACCCGGACCGCGGGTAGCATTTTTCCGACCCACGCGCACTCCACGGGGCTGTCATCTATAAAAAATAACGCGGAAAGGTCGACGTTCAGCTTGTGGGAAATCGCTCTGAGATTCCGTGCTTTATCGTCAAAGTTAGCGACAAAATACGATATGTCTTCAAGCCGAAGAACCATGTCGGGATGCTGTAAAAATGGCGCGCGTGCCAAATCATCTTGATTCTTTGAGCAGACCGCGAGAATAACTCCACGGTTTTTCAGCGATTTGATATAGGTTTGGAAGCAAATGAAAGATTCGCCGTCCGGCGTATCTTGTCCCAATTCAATGCCCTCGATGCCTAAATCACCCACGGCGCCGCCCCATAATGTGCCATCTAGGTCCATCACCAGAACCTTGCAGCCACGTCCGAGAATGGCGATCAGGGAAGTCGCTAATCCCTCCGCCAGGCGGGGCAGCGCCGCCATGGAAAATGGCTGTTTGGCGACGCGGTAGAGCCTGAGGTCATGCCATCGGTCGAGCCCCATGCGTGCTGCCAGATTTTCGGCGTCGACCAGGGAGACATGACTTGGCGCGCTATCCAGCATATTCAGATTAACTGCCCGCACATGATGCAGCAGACCACCCGCCGACAAGCCATCGGCTTCGCCAAGTGGGCGGAGTGCTGGCGGGTCGAAAGTCAATTGCACGATCGGTGTCCGGATAAGCCGCCACAGGTGCTGCCAGCTAGCGAGTTCGGATTCTATGGCCGTTTGAACCGCCCGCGGCGAGGCCCCGATGGCGGGTGCATGTTCGAGATCTCTATGGTCCGGCAACACAAATGTCGCCTCTGGCTTGAACTTGTGGTAGCCGCTGTCGGGATCGAGTATTTCCGTTTTCATGGTGCCGAACGGCGCTTCATAGATCGTCGCCCCGACGCCGTGGCGCAGAAGAATTAGCGGCAAAATATCGACTAGATAACTGGTCGTAAAGTTGCTCAACACGGCAATACGGCTATGAAGTGGAGCGTTTTCGATAAGTTCCGGCGAATTTTCTAGGCGCTTCGACAGCATTTGCAACTCGCCGACGGATCTGGCGCCGAATTCAGGGTCCGCTAACGCAGATAGGATATCTTCCTTCATCGCCGCGCGGCTCGGGATACAGGAACCACCGTGCCATAGAGGGGGTCCGCCGCTGGCCGCATCAGAAAAGATGCGGTCTTCGCGATATCCTCACTACTCGTCAGACGCTTTTCCGGCATGGCTTCTGCAAGGGAATCCAAATATTCGTCCGGCATGTCCGCGGTCAATCGGGAGCGCACCATGCCGGGCGCAAGAATGTGTACCCGGATGTCATGGCGCACGAGTTCCTGTGCAATGATTTGGGCATATGCTGTCAGAGCGGCCTTGGCCGCCACATAGGGCGCTATTTTAACTGGCGGCGCGCCGCGCACATACTCGCTCGATAATATGATCAAGCGCGCGCCATTCCGGGATTCACGTAAATACGGCAGTGCTTTTTCGACGACCAAATGCAGCGCCTTTAATTGGGTATCCAATTGCTCTTGATAGACCGGCCACTTCGTTCGGTGCGAAAGCTTGTGCGGAAAAGGCCTTGCAACGGAAAATACGACACCAGCTAAGCGATCAAATAATTTGCCTATATCCTCGAACAGTCGATCCACCTCTTTGGGGCTGGACAGATCGCCTGCGAATACCGGTGCGGAAAGCTCTTCTCCCAGACTTTTATTCCGGCTGGTCATTGTGAAGCCATGCAGAGCAAGTGGATAACCGTCCGCCGCCAGTTCGCGCGCTATGGCGGCGCCGATACTTCCGGACGCACCCAGCACTAGGACAGCATCTTGCATGTAACCTCGCCGCGCGCTATCAACAGATGCCGGCCGTCCTGTAATTTGACGGCGCGGAATTTCAGTACTACAAATTGAAATTCTTTTAATTGTTCTACAATTTTGACCGATAAATTGATTTGATCGCCGGCAAATACCGGCCGATGAAATGCAATATTTTGCTCCACCAAAAGACTATTCTTTCCCGGCAGCCGCATCCCGATCAGACATGATAGTTTGGCTCCGAGAAGAAAACCATGCGCGACACGGCCGGGATAACCCAGGTCCTGAGCGAATTGTTGATTCGCATGCAGCGGACTGTGATCTCCGCTGAGCGCAGCGAATGTTTCTATTTCCCGGCCTGTTGCCGTCCAGTCCAATGCCTCCTGCATACCAAGATGCAAGTCATCAAAGCGAAATTCGTTGGCCTCTTCCGGCATTTTTTCAGCTTATATCACTCCCTTCCGGCCGAGCCAAGGAAGACAGCACCATCATGATCAACAGCAAAAATGTCAATTGCCACCAGGTCGCCCAAATCGAAAAATTGGTCAAAGCGCTGCCCCAAAAAGCCCCCATCAGCGCCAAACCCGCCCATCCCTCAGCGCGGCTCTCAAGCGCGAGCCTGAGCAAATGTCGAGCCAATAGAAGAAGAAGCAGAATAATTGCGACGCTTCCCAAAACGCCTGTCTCGGCCATCATTTCGAGAAGCCAATTATGCGGGTGGGATGGTATATATTCCTGATTCATACCGGGAATAGTATCGTTGGCTCCGGCAACGGTGTTTATTGTATTCGGACCAAACCCGATTACCGGAGAATTAAAAAACTGCGAGTATGCAAAACCCCATATCACTTGACGGTGCCAGTCAATGACGGGCAATGCCGCGAATTGATCTGAGCTTTCCGGTGCCGGCGGTACGGGAAGGCGTTCGAACACGACGCCGGTGGCCAGCAAGGTAAGGGCGATAAAACCAACAAAAAATACGCGACGGGCTTTGCCTGGCAACGGGCGGCACAGGAAAACGAGACCTATAATTATCGCGGCTGCCGCCGACCCCAGTAGCGCCGAATAGCCAGTTTCCTGCGTTATATTCCAAAGCGGGAACGCGTAGGCGATGATATTCAGGATCATCAAAATTCCCGTGCCGGCAGCGAGGTACCTCCATACTCCGCGGTGGCGCCATCCGATCCACACGATGATGGGCAGCATGCAAATGACAACTGAGGAATAAGGTTTGAAATACAGGCCCGCGTCCAAAGTTTTGTCGAAAAAAACTGCTATGGCCTGAAGGGGAGTCGTATCTGCGAGAATGATGAAATCCGCATAGGCGACGATGATAAACGCGGTGATCAGCAAGGACCTCTGCATCACCCGCAACTGTTCCGGCCGTGTTTGAATCTGGAGATAAAAAACCACCGTCATGACGACGCAGAATGCCGTGAGCGCCCAAGTTTGGACAGATTTCGCGATTTCGTCTGACCCCAAGGCGCTCGCCAGCCAGAACACAAACGTCAACGTCACCGCGAGGCCGAAGGCACTTCGCATGATGGTGAACAATCGCCACCAACCGTGTTCTCTGTGAAAGAAGGCAACGACGAGCGCACTGGCCGCAAGCAATACAACAGCCATTACACTTTTTCCGATACCGATGACTGGTACAGACATACCAAGCAAGATCGCCGTGGCCAATTCAATCCGGGATAAAGAGGGGTGCACGGGAACTCCGGTCGTCTCAGGTTGCATTCATAGCTACCAATTAAAAATGCCTTTATCGTTCTCAGATGTAACACTGCATTCGCAACGCGGCAAACGACCTGGACGGCTTGGTGCCGGCCCGTGGATTGACGGGCGGCGGGAGCAGGCGGTAGGTCCGGCATGCAACCGTTCCCAACCCATCGGGCTCTTAACGCGCATGATTAATCTCGGAGTCTATCCGAGATATCATGAGGCTGCTGCTTGCGTTTTCGACGATGATCCAATGATTTCGGTGCTCTCGCTCGAATGCCCGATCTGGCGCGAGACCGATGGCGGGCGAATGCCCGATGAGGTGATCGACACATTTCTTGCCATCGCCTAATTGATAATAGAATCTCAGTTACGGCCAACGCGATGAGTTTAGGCTATATATCTGCCGGCCCTCGGTACTTATTTCTGTTGATGAGATACGGTGTAACTGCTCCGGCAATATCCGCATGGAAGGCTGCAGTGCTCACGATAATAATTTACCGCTTACTCATATACGAGAGCGTGCAGTCTATCCGGCACTTCTCTAGTCGAGCCATGGATAACCATATCACCATGCGGAATTCCTTCCTGGAATGTTAGAAGATCAACAGTAAGGCGGTCTTGAACTCCGATCTTGGCCATTGGACCACGACCAAGCTTAGTCCCAACAGCGGTAACAGACTCGACTCTCACGCCGAAGGAGGCCAAAACTAAGCCGATTGGTTGAGTACGCCAATCGAGGAGGACTGGTTAATCGGCTGGCAACTGGTGCGCCCACGTCGAGAACATTGTGTGTGGCTGGGACATCAAGGATCTATGGGGTGATCCTATCGAGATTTCGTCGAGCCGGTGACGGTCTTCAACAAATAGATCTGCGATAAAGTCTGATCATAACGACAGCGGTCGACGGGGGAGAGACATGGCACGGAAGAAGACTCTTGATAGTTTGCGTATCGGCTTTATCGGCGCGGGCTTCATTGCCCGGTTCCACCTAGAATCTTTTACCGGCGTTCGCAACTGCTCGATTACGGGCGTTTATAGCCCGACGAAAAGGAGCCGGTCATCGTTCGCCAAACGCACCAACGAGCTCGGCCTTGGGCCGTGCAAGGCGCACGGTTCGCTACACTCACTCATCAACGCGAAGGATATCGACGCGCTCTGGATCCTCTCACCCAACTATGTCCGGATCGAGACAATGACCGCGATTAACAAGGCGGTGAAGGCCGGCAAGATGCTCCGCGGTATCGCCTGCGAGAAGCCTTTAGCGCGCAACCTAGCCGAGGCAAAGGAGGTGGTGCGGCTCGCCAATGATGCCAAGGTCGCGACCGGCTATCTTGAGAACCAGGTGTTCTCGACCGCCGTGCAGCGCGGCAAGGAGATCATCTGGCGCCGCGCCGTACCGCTCACCGGGCGGCCCTATCTTGCGCGCGCCGCGGAGGAGCACTCTGGCCCCCACATGCCATGGTTCTGGCAAGGCAAAAAGCAGGGCGGTGGCGTGCTCTCCGATATGATGTGCCATTCGGTGGAGGTTGCGCGATACATGCTGACCGGCCCCGACGAGACGCGCGATGCGCTGAAGGTGAAGAGCGCCAACGCTACGATTGCGAATCTCAAATGGACGCAGCCCCACTACGTTCGCAAGCTCAAGCGGGAGATGGGGCGCGAGGTCGATTATGGACGGCGCCCAGCTGAGGACTTTGCCCGCGGCACGCTGGTTCTGGAGGATCCCGAAGGCAACGAGGTGATGATCGAGACCACCACGTCGTGGGCCTATGTTGGCGCGGGGCTCCGTATCCAATTGGAGATGCTGGGTCCAGAATATTCGATGGAGTTTTCCTCGCTCAACACCGGCCTCAAGGTCTTCATGTCGCGCGCGGTGAAAGGAGATGCGGGTGAAGATCTCATTGAGAAGCAGAATGCCGAGCAGGGTCTGATGCCGGCGCTGGAGGATGAGGCCGGAGTCTACGGCTACACGAACGAGAACCGCCATATGGTCGAGTGCTTCCGCACGGGCAGGACGCCGATCGAGACCTTCAAGGACGGCCTCGCGGTGACCGAGATCCTGATGGCACTCTACCGTTCCGCCGAGCTTGGCCGTACAATCAATATCGATGAGGAGGACCTCGACAACTACATCCCACCAGTCGCACGAGAGACGTAGGCCAGGAACGTCCAGTTGGTGCTAACCAAAAAGCGACACAAGTTACCTGACCCTTCGGTTTTCTTCAGCTATGCTGCGTGCGGGAAGCTCGATGATCGTGCATATTGAAGTGGCATAGAATGGCTGAAGCAAACTCCGTTGTTGGAACACGCGAAGAAATAGTAGAGAGCGCACAGGGCCTTAGACCGGCAATTCGCGGCCGCGCCGAAGAAACGGAAGACCTACGCCGGCTTCCGGATGATACGCTTAACGAGTTCCGAGTGGCCGGGCTGAACCGGGTCCTACAGCCGGCTATCTTTGGTGGTGCCGAGGCTCACTTTGGCGGTCTGGTGGATGTGATCAGCACTGTTGCCGGGTCTTGTGCTTCAACCGGTTGGGTGTTGGCGCAGTACACCATCCACAATTACATGATCGGACAATTTCCAGAGGAAACGCAGCGCGACGTTTGGGGTAAAAATCCTGGCGCTTTTGTATGCGGCGTGCTGATCCCGGGATGCGGCAAGGCCGTGCCGGTGGACGGCGGATGGCGCCTCACGGGACGCTGGCCATTTGCCAGCGGTGTCATGGGTGCCGATTGGTGCATCCTCTCTGCCTTTGAAGAGAGCGAAGCGCGGGAATCTCTGATGTTCGCCCTTCCGTGCGACCTTCTAAAGATCCATGACACATGGCGCACTATGGGTCTCAAGGGGACCGGCAGCAACGATGTTTCGGTCGAAGACCTGTTCATTCCAACCCATCACACTATGACGGTGGATGAATCCAAATACGGAAAGGCGCCGGGTACTAAATTGAATACAGGCCCGCTCTATCGCCTTGGCACTTTCGCCATGTTTTCAGTTGTTCAGTCCTCCACCGCTTACGGCCATGCGAGTGCGACGTTTGAAAGCTTCCTCGAACGGACGAGGGCTCGCACCGGGCGGGTTACGGGTCAGCGGGTGATTGATTACGGTACGACACAGATCAAGATCGGCGAGGCCGCCGCATCCCTCGATGCGGCGCGGGTCCTGCTTTACGCCTGTGCCGATGAGGCGATGGCTGTGGCGGCGGCGGGCGAAATACTCGATATTGAGAGTAAGAGCCGAATGCGCGGCGACGCGACATTTGCCGGAACTCTTTCTGCGCGCGCTGTCGAGATCATGTTTTCGCTTGCTGGCGGCGCGGGGCTCTATGATGACCACCCAATCTCGCGCGCCTATCGGGATACTAAATGCGCTCAGGCGCACATGACCCAGAATTGGGACATCAACGGCTCCAATTATGGCCGGGTGTTGCTTGGCCTGCCGACCCTCGACGCCAGTATTTAGCAGCGGCCTACCGAAGGGAATTCAAGCGTTAATTCAATTCAACGATTGCTTCGATTTCCACAGGAATTTGAAACGGCAGTGAGCCCATGCCCACTGCCGAGCGAGCACAGCGACCAGCATCGCCGAAAATTTCGACCATTAGGTCGCTGAAGCCGTTGATAACGCTCGGCTGTTGCTCGAAGTCAGGCTCAGCATTGACCATGCCGAGAACTTTGATGAAGCGGCGCACCCGATCGAGGTCACCAATTTCAGTTTTCAAACTTGACAGCATATTGAGGCCGACCATGCGCGCAGCGTCATAGGCCTCGTCGACCGATACTGTGGTTGGCACCTTGCCCTTGAGGTAATTGCCGTGCGCATCGCTTGGTCCGTGTCCGGCGAGATAGACGAGTTTGCCATAGGTGACAGCGCCGATGTAATTTCCGGCCGGCGCGGGCGGTGGGGAGAGTACGAGCCCGAGGGACTTAATTTTTTCTTCGATTTGCATGTCATCGTCTCCTAATTGGATTTTCGCAACCCATTTTGCGACAATCGCCAGCACAGGAGGGCAAAACGGTCCTGGCCGTAGAATGGCTCTTTAGCAAATACCATCAGTGGCACGCCCCAATGGCCTGCGGCGCGCTGTGCTTCTTGGTTTTGTTCAATATCGGAGTCAAGTGCTGCGGCCTCGCGTCGCGCGCGGCCGTCCAGGTTGTTGAAATCCAAGCCAGCATTCTGGCAAGCATTGGCAATATGGCTGCCCTCGTGCCAATTGTCCGTAGCGCCATTCCAAAGAATTTTCATGACCGCCGCGCAATAGGCGAGTCCGGAGCCGGTTTCCGCCGCTGTCTGACCCATGCGCGTGATATGGCGTATGTAAGGCTGCTTGGTAGCGATCGCACCGCTCTCCAAGTCCTGAACGATGGGGTCGGGCACCGGGCGCCGGTAAGGAATATTCAAAAACTCTGCGAGCCGATTTGAATCGTTCAGGTGATAGGGCCGATAAAGCGGATCAACCCGGGAAAAAAACTCAGGGTCGCGCAGTGCAATCGGATAGACCGGCCTAATCAATACCTCAACGTCGTAGTCTTGCGCCAGCGTGTTCAACCGATCCGTCAGCAAATAACAATATGGACTGCGGAATGAATAAAAGACTTCAACTGTTTGTGGCATCTTTGGGTCGCTCGTTCTGTCGATTAGCCAATTAGCAATTGTGAAAGCAGCCTCTATTGCGGAAGCGCGGGACTAGAGTTTGGTTTACCGTTCTGCTGGGTTCATTCTTCGTGAATTGCTTCTGTCTGCTAGTGTTGAACCATCCAGCCTAGCTTAAGCGATCGGAAGGGTCAGCCACGATAGAAATATAATATGAGCTTTAAACCGTAGTTTTGCCACCACTACGCTTGGGGCGAAGAAGTTTGATTGGCAGTTTTGTTACTCCGTTTGTGCTGCTAAATTTCACCGGTGCGGGCAATTGGCAGGGCTTGATTTTTATTTTAGGACAATCCTGTAACTGATTGAAACATATATAACTATACCGGAGTATAGACAATGAATGGCAAGGGTTGGACGGTCTACCTTTCTGGCGAGATCCATAGTGGATGGCGCGAAGAAATTATTCAGGGCGCAAATGTGGCAGGGCTTGATGTCGAATTTCTCTCTCCCGTGACCGACCATGAATCGAGCGACGATTGCGGTGTCGCAATCCTAGGGCAAGAACCTCAGAGTTTTTGGCACGATAATAAAGGTGCCAAGGTCAATGCCATTCGCACAAGGACCTTGATCGACCGCAGCGATGTAGTGGTGGTGCGGTTTGGCGATAAATACCGCCAATGGAATGCTGCGTTTGACGCCGGATATGCGGCCGCTAAAGGCAAATCCATCGTCACGATTCACGGCCCTGCGCTCGGCCACGCGCTGAAAGAGGTTGATGGTGCGGCCATGGCGGTTGCCGAAACCCCCGCTCAGGTGGTGCGCATATTGGATTATGCCATTAATGGCCGCCTGGCAGGCTGATGCGATGCACTAATGCGACGCTGAATCCTCGCTTGTGGGGCGCATGAAAGATCAGGTAGTCAGTCCTTGGCGTCCTTCCCAAAGCACCAGAAACTGATCGAACTAGGTGATTTTATCGAGTTCCTCAAAGGCGTGAAAAAACGGCCTTGGTGCTGAAAGCGCTCTATTTTTAGCCTTCGCCAAAGCGTGTGATGATAAATTTAGGCAGCCCCTAATCCGGGAGTTGATGCAGTTACACCGATCTAACAAACCCCGTGAGTGCGGGGATGCTTTCCGAGTCGAGTAACTCACGCTCGCCGCCTTCGATGCCTCAGATTACAAATACGCGGCGGCCGGCGAGGGCGGTCAAATTCGCGGCATCTCATTGCGGACCTGTTGGCACCCGCCCGCCGCAACATTTTCCTTGGCTGCGTTACTGCACAGGGCGCGACGACCCTGGTTCAGGTCATAGGGTTTGACAACAGAATTCGGCATGCGTCGCGCTAGGCGGATGGCTTGATAGCCCTTACCGCACCCAACATTTAGGACATGCTCCAAGGGCTTTTTGATGCAGCGTTCAATTGCGTCATGCAGTTCTTGTTCTTAACCGCCGAGCAGTTCAGGCGCCACGTTCCCTTCTGAGGTCCGGTTTAACAAGGTCGTGCCCATACACAGACAGGAGCTTACCAGCGCGCCGCCTGTGCTACAGAGCGAGGCACCAATTTTCCCTGCCCGCTAGCGGGCAACTAAGTTAAGGCTAAAGTTAATCTTGGCGCCGTTCTTGACGTCTTTCTGCTATAGAGTTTGCAGTAGTCTTTGCACGACCTGCTTGTCGGTGTTCCGCGCCATGTCGGTTTGATCCTGGTTTGGTTTTCCGGGGACTGCCGTTACGCTATGACGAGCGCGGCCCAGACGGCACTACTCATTCATTGAGTGCGCCCAGACCGGCGAATAGTTCCAAGGCATCCGGGTTGGCCAACGCTTCCCGGTTTTTAACCTCTTCGCCGTGGATCACGGCGCGTACGGCGAGCTCAGTAATCTTGCCAGAGCGCGTGCGTGGTATATCTGCCACCTGAATGACTTTGGCCGGCACATGGCGAGGCG
>CAYPSQ010000071.1:0-14262 GCA_964413115.1 uncultured Rhizobiaceae bacterium
CCTGACATGGGAGAAGTTAACGCCTGCTTGGTTATGCCTCACCTTTGTTGCCGGTTGGCCTGGTGCTTAAGGCCGG
Source organism: uncultured Rhizobiaceae bacterium (assembly GCA_964413115.1). GTDB lineage: Bacteria > Pseudomonadota > Alphaproteobacteria > UBA828 > UBA828 > PTKB01. Next base: position 77 of record CAYPSQ010000071.1, read on the forward strand.
AGCGTGTGATGGCTTCTGGGCTGATATCGCCGCTACCCCAGCGGATTACAACGCCCTCAACATATCAAGCGTCATTCCAAATTCCATACCGGGGACCATCGGCCGTGATATTGGTGGCGGTGTCTCTATTGGCGCGGTCTATTGGTTCGTGTACCTTCGTTAACGTTGCACTGGCTGCTCCAAGCGACCACCGAGAGCCTTACTTTATCAATTTGCTCAAAGCCTTGAAGTCGTCGTTGCCGGCAGCTTCCAGCCATTCGAACAGCACCATTTCGCTGGTCACGCATTGCGCTCCGAAACCCGCCATTCGCTCGACAGCGGCGCAGTGGTTTTCTTCGGCGCGCGAGCCGCTAGCATCGGTGACCAGAAAGACCGGTAATTCCTCAGCCAACAGATCAGCCGCCGTCTGCAAAACGCAAACATGCGTTTCCATGCCGCAAACCACCATCTGATCGCGCCCGCCCGCCCGCAATGCCGACAAATTTTGACTGAAATTCTTACTGCGCGCTGCACTAAATGTGAGCTTGGCGATCGTCATTGCTTCATTCGGCAGCTTAGCCACAATGGCGTCGACCGTGGATCCCAGACCTTTGGGATACTGTTCGGAAACGATAACCGGAACGCCCAGACGGCGCGCCCCTTCGAGCAATATACCAGCATTGGAAACTACCTGATTCCCCTTGTCTATAGCGGGGACGAGCTTATTTTGAAGGTCTATGACGATCAAGACGGAGCGCTGGGCGTCGAGCAACATATGATAATTTCCGGTCGAGCAGCCCCTGAACGGACTGCGTAGGACGGTGAATTTGGCAGCTAGCCTGACGAAATTGCCGCCGCGCCGCAAGGCGGTAGCATCAATACCTTGGAATTGCGCTAAAGTCTTTCAGAATCCAAGCAACATAAGGAGCTACCACCCGTATGAAAAAATCCGCCGTAAACGATTTCCCGATCCTTGATCAGTTGCGCGACCGCTGGTCCCCACGCGCCTTTTCCAGTCGTCCTGTTCCGCCGGAATCCGTGCGCTCCTTTCTCGAGGCAGCACGCTGGGCACCCTCCTGTTTTAACGCGCAGCCATGGCGTTTCATCATCGCCACGCGCGAAACGGATAGCGAATTCCAGTCAGCGGTTTCATGTCTCGTGGAAGGCAACCAAAAATGGGCTCAGCATGCCCCATTTTTACTTTTCGCCATTGCGCGGATGAACTTCGAAAACGGCAAAGAGAACCGCCATGCGCTTTATGATACCGGTCAGGCGATGGCCCTTCTTAGCGTCCAGGCTACAACGCTCGGCCTCTTCGTTCACCAAATGGCAGGAATTGTGCAGGATCAAATTCAACAAATTTATGGCCTGCCCGAAGGCTATGAAGCAGTGTGTGCGGCGGCCATTGGCTACTATGGCGAAACTGACGCCTTAGCAGAAAACTTGCGGAAGATGGAAGTAGCGCCACGAGCACGCATAGCGCTTGCCGAGACTGTTTATGCCGGCACCTGGAAACAGTCCGCACCTCTCTAGCGGCCACAGTTCGATACCAGAGGTCAAAAGATTGAGCCCGCAGCATGCGGAACAAAAAAAAGATTTACTGAACGCCCTGCGCTGTCATATTTTGCCGTCGGGCGCGAAAAACTCCGCTGCGCGGCATTCGAGCTATTTGGAATAGTAACCCCATATGACCTTAAGCGTTGCGATCATAGGATCGGGCCCAGCCGCTTTTTATACAGCGGATGCGTTAGTGAAATCCGGCAGTGAATGCCGCATCGATATTATTGAGCGCCTGCCCTGCCCGTATGGATTGATCCGCTTCGGCGTTGCGCCGGATCATGAGAAAACCAAAAATGTGATGCGCGCCTTTGCTAAAACCGCATCACACGAGAACGTCAATTATTATGGTAATGTCGGGGTCGGAAAAGATATTGGCCTCAATGAAATTCGCGAGCTGTATGATGCGGTGGTGCTCGCAGTGGGCGCCGGCAGCGACCGCGCGGTCGGCATCCCGGGCGAAGACAAAAAAGGCGTCTTTGGCTCCGCCACTTTCGTCAACTGGTATAATGGCCATCCCGATTGCCGCAACCTGGACCCTGACCTAAACGTCGGCGAGGCGGTCGTTCTCGGCAATGGCAATGTCGCCATTGATGTCGCTCGGGTGCTGGTCAAGACGCGAGCGGAAATGGCGGCTACGGATTTGCCTGACTATGCCGCGCAGCCGATCCAGGCTTCACCTTTGCAGGATGTCTATATGGTGGGTCGACGCGGCCCCAATGAGGCTAAATACACCAATGTCGAGCTACGCGAAATGGGGCATCTGGAGAATTGCGTGCCGCAGATCGACGCTGCACAGGTACCCGCTTCGGTCCAAGGCGAGATGTCGGACCGCGACCGGAGGCTGACCGAAAAAAACCTCGCGACAGTGCGCGGATTTCTCGACCGCAAACCGGACGAGAAACCGAAACGGGTGCATTTCGTATTTTACGCCCAGCCGGTGGAAATTCTCGGTGACGCGCAAGTGACCGGCGTGCGCTTCGAGCGTACGGAGGTACGCGATGGGCGCGCCATCGGGCTAGGTAAATTTTTTGAGATACCCTGCGGCCTGGTGATTGCCGCGATTGGCTATACCTCGCGCCCGGTTGCCGACACGCCATTCGATGAACAGGGCGGCATCGTCCGCAATGAAGACGGCCGGGTGGCAGACGGCCTGTATGCGGTGGGCTGGATCAAGCGCGGCCCGAGCGGCGTAATCGGCACCAACAAGCCAGACGGTAAATTGGCTGCAGAACAGATTCTCGCGGACCATGGCGCGAAGGGCAACGGAAAGAGCAGCCGCGCCGAACTAGAGACGCTGTTGGCCAAGCGCGGAGTACGCGCGGTCAGTTTCGCCGAATGGCAGACGATCGAAGCGGCGGAAATTTCCAATGCCCGGGAAGGTGCGCCGCGCAAGAAATTCGTTACCGTCGACGAAATGTTGGCACCACTGGATTGAATTAGCCCAATTGAGGCGGGCTTACGCCGGCTTCACCGTGATTTTACCCTCTGAACGGTGGACGAATCCGCAGATTAGGCATATGTACTGACTAACCGGATGATAATAAGGTTATCCTTGTGTTTGTTTCATCCAATCTATGGAGAGTTTCGTGAGTTCGGATGGAAATACGGCGTTGAAACTTGCTGAAGCTCCGCGCGAAGAAGTCGATGCAGTTGTGGTGCGCTTTGCTGGAGATTCTGGAGACGGCATCCAATTGACAGGCTCGCGGTTTGCCGATGCCACGGCAGTGGCCGGCCAGGATCTCGAAACCTTTCCCGATTTTCCAGCAGAAATCCGAGCACCTCTTGGCACCACCTATGGCGTCTCCGCCTTTCAAATTAATTTCGGTTCTGGATTGATCCTAACTTCGGGAGATTCGCCGGATGTGCTCGTCGCGCTCAATCCGGCGGCATTGGTCGTCAATATCGACGAGGTCAAACCAGGCGGTCTGGTGATTGTCGATTCAGGTTCTTTCACTGAAAAAAACCTTCAGAAAGCCGGCTATAAGAGCAATCCGCTTGAAGACGCCAGCCTCGAAAAATATCGCATCTTTCCTATCGACGTTTCCCGCCTCACCCTGGAATCGGTAAGCGATATCAACGTGAACAAACGCGATGGCCTGCGCTGCAAAAATATGTGGACGTTGGGGTTGATCAGCTGGATGTATGACCGCGAATTGACCCCCACCTCCAATTGGCTGGAGGGAAAATTCGGTAAGAAATTACCGGATGTGGCCGAGGCTAACATTGCTGCACTCAAGGCCGGCCACGCCTTCGGTGAAACGGCGGAGATGCCGGACGGCGTGCGCGGCTATTCCATCCAGCCGGCGGACTTCGAACCCGGTATTTACCGCACCGTCACCGGCACCGAAGCCACCGCATGGGGCCTCGTCGCCGGCGCCCGATTGGCCGGCCTCGACATCACCATGTGCTCCTATCCGATTACGCCGGCATCGGGCCTGCTGCATGTTTTGGCGCGGCTAAAATCCTATGGCGTGACCACCTTTCAGGCAGAGGATGAAATTGCTGCGGTCGGCGCCGCGATCGGCGCCTCTTATGCCGGCTCGCTCGGCGTGACCTCCAGTTCCGGGCCAGGCATCGCCCTCAAGACCGAGGCGATTGGCCTCGCCATCGCCACTGAATTGCCGCTCATCGTGGTCAACACCCAGCGCGCCGGACCCTCCACCGGCATGCCGACCAAGACGGAACAATCCGATCTGTACCTTGCCGTGTATGGCCGCAACGCCGATTCGCCGCTCGTCGTTATCTCGGCGCATTCCTCCGCTGATTCTTTCGATGTGGCGATTGAAGCAGTGCGCCTGGCGACCAAATACATGACCCCGGTTATCATCCTCAGCGATACATACATCGCTAACGCCGCTGAGCCCTGGCGGGTTCCGGACGCCGATCATTTTGAGCCGTTCAAGGTCGATTTCCGCACTGAAAGTGATGGCTTCCAACCGTTTATGCGCGACGACAAAACCCTGGCAAGGCCCTGGGTCAAGCCAGGGACGCCCGGTCTGGAACACCGCATCGGCGGTTTGGAGCGGGCCTATGACAGTGGCAACGTCTCCTACGACCCGGAAAACCACCAGCGCATGACCGATGTCCGCGTCAAGAAGATCGAAGGCATCGCCGATGACATCCCGCTGCAGAGCGTGGAAGTGGGCACCGATAGCGGCCAATTGGCGGTGGTCGGCTGGGGCTCGACCTATGGACCGATCCGCACCGCTGTCAGAAATTTGCGGGCAGAGGGCAAGGCGGTGAGCCACATCCATTTGCGCTATATAAATCCGATGCCGAAAAATCTCGGCGAGCTCCTGGCCCGCTTTGACAAGGTACTGGTGCCAGAGATGAATATGGGCCAGCTCAGTACAATCCTGCGCGACCGCTTTTTGGTGCCGGCGGAAGGCTTACACAAGGTAACCGGAAAGCCGTTCCGGATTGTCGAAATCGAAGACGGCATTCGTGCCAGCCTGGAGAAGTGAGATGAATGATATCGCAGCCGCAGCGGAACTAACTCCCAAGGACTTCACTTCCGACCAGGAAATTCGCTGGTGCCCGGGTTGTGGCGATTACGCGATCGTCAAGATCGTACGCAAGGCGTTGGCCGAAATCGGCACGCCGACGGAGAATGTGGTGTTCGTCTCCGGCATCGGTTGCGCCGCACGCTTTCCGTATTACATGGCTACTTACGGATTCCACACAATTCATGGCCGCGCGCCGGCGATTGCCACCGGCGTGAAACTTGCCAATCCGGATCTGGATGTTTGGGTGGTCGGTGGCGACGGCGACATGCTCTCGATTGGCGGCAATCACACGCTGCATGCGGTTCGGCGAAATGTCGACCTCAATATTCTGCTCTTCAACAACGAGATTTACGGCCTGACGAAGGGGCAGTATTCGCCGACCTCGCGCGAAGGCACCCGCTCACCGTCTACACCAATGGGCTCCGTCGATCATCCGGTCTCGGCGACCTCTTTTGCGCTCGGCGCCGGCGCGCACTTCGTCGCCCGCTCGGTCGATACCAATCAAAAACATATGCCAATGGTGCTGAAACGCGCGCATGATCACAAAGGCGCGTCGTTCGTGGAAATATTCCAAAATTGTATCGTCTATAATGACGGCGTCTTCAACGCCTTTACCGAGAAAAAAACCGCGCCCGATACCCAACTCCATGTTGAACACGGCAAGCCGCTGATCTTCGGCGCCGAAGGCAACAAAGGCATTTGCGTTAATCACGATATTCTCGATCTCGAAGTGGTGACCGTCGGCGAGAACGGCGTTACCATGGACGATGTGCTGGTGCATGACGAGACCAACCGCACGCTGGCGGGATGGCTCGCCCGCATGGAAGCACCGGATTTTCCAGTCGCGATTGGCGTGCTCTACTGTGACCCGGCGGAAAGCTACGAGGCTGCCGTCGGGAAACAAATTGAGGACGCAAAGAAGAAGACGCCGCAAGCCAGCCTGAACAGTCTGCTGCAAAGCGGCCATACGTGGACAGTAGAGCCGCACTAGCGTCTTGATTACGAAAACCTGGTTGCGGCACCGAGAAAATCAATTACCAGGGTAGCCATGCCATGCTCGTAAAGGTCATTGTGACCGGCCTCAGCATAGACATGCATTGTTTTTGGCTCTCGCGCTACGGCAAACAGTTTTTGTCCAAAGCGGAGCGGTATCGTGCCATCGTGGGCACCATGTACGATCAGGGTCGGCGCCGTGACGGAAACGATCTTGCTGGTCGACTCAAAACGGTCCAGTAACAGGGATTTTACAGGCAGGAAGGGCATACGCGCCTGGGCGACGTCAGCAATAGAACTGAAGGGCGCTTCGAGTACCAGTGCGGCGAGCGTTTGCTCTTGGGCCAAATGAACCGCGACACCGGTGCCGAGGGATTCCCCGTAAAGTACGATGTTTTCCGACGCCACGCCCGCCATCTTTAAAAATTTCATGGCGGCGCGGCCGTCATGATAGAACCCAGATTCACTGGGCTTGCCTGGATTGCAACTGTATCCACGCCAAGTGGTGAGCAACACGCCGAAACCGGCATCGAGATAAGGCCGGACTTTATGGGCACGCATGCCGATATTTCCGGCATTGCCGTGGAAATAGACCAGGGTGGGGAGCGCCGTACCGGCTGGTGGGTGGTACCAGGCAACGAGAGAAAGACCGTCATCGGTTTCTAGCGATACTTCCGCCATTTCCGACACGCCGCTTTTCCGTGGGCTCGGGCGCTCCGAATCAGGGAAATACAAAAGCCGACGTTGGCCGGTATAGACGCCGCCGATTATAACACCATAGGCTCCCACCGCCGCCGCGACGCCGCCCCAAAGCCAATCGTTCATTACCTTTTCCTCGAAGGACAAAAAAACACCCGGCGCGGCGGGCCAGGTGTTTTCGTCTTTATGCCTCCGCCAGCTATTCGCGGCTGCCACCAAAGAGAGCCAGCAGCATGACGAAGAGGTTAATGAAATTCAAATAGAGGTGAAGTGCACCCATGATGGCTTTCTTGGTCATCACAGCCTGGCCATCCGATTCCACATAGGCTTCTTTGATGCGCTGGGTGTCGTAAGCAGTCAAGCCGGTGAAGACCAAGACGCCGATGACGGAGATGACGAAATGCATCACCGAAGATTGCATAAAGATGTTCACGATCATGGCAATGACGACGCCAATCAGCCCCATAAAGAGGAACGAACCCCAACGCGCCAAAGAGCGTTTGGTTGTATAGCCATAGAGGCTCATCGCGCCGAACGTCGCGGCCGTAATAAAGAACACGCGTACGATGCTGGTCGCCGTGTAGGTAAGAAACACGTAGGACAGCGATGCGCCCATCAGAATGGAAAATACCCAGAACAAGCTTTGCGCCGTGCTTGGTTTCATGGTTTTCATCTTCGCGCCCATGAAAAACACGATACCGAGCGGCGCGAACATTACGACGAAGCCGATGCCCGAGCCGAACAAGGCCTGGTAGAGACTCGTATGCGCGACGATATAGGCGACTATGCCAGTGAGCGCCAAGCCCGAGCCCATATAATTGTAAACGCGCAGCATATATCTGCGCAGGCCCTCATCGACCTGGGTCTGTGTCAGTGCCGTCCCGAATGGACGACGGTCTGAGCCAATGGCCATGGTTTGTTTCCTCACGTTAAATTTCGGAGTTCCTGGAGACTATATAAGGCCGAAACGGCCATTTTTCAACAATTGAAACGGTTTTAGTACATCGATTTGCGACGTTTTTGGCATACTATAAAAGCGATGCATCGTCTTTTCGTCGCCCTCGAAATGCCACACTCCGTCAATCATGGTCTGATCGGCCTTTGCCAAGGCGTGAGCGACGCAAAATGGGCTGATATCGCCCCGTTCCATCTCACAATCCGCTTCATTGGCGACGTCGACGACGGTCTGCTTGAAGACATCCAAAACGCGCTGGCTAATATTGAAACACCGGCATTTGATCTCGCCCTTAAGGGTGTCGGTTATTTTCCGCCCCGCGGCCCGGCCAAGATCCTATGGGCCGGAATCGAAGAAGCGCCCCTGTTGTTGCGCCTCCGCGGACAGGTTGCGGCCACTCTTGAAACAATCGGCCTGGAGCCCGAGCAGCGCAAATTCGCACCGCATATTACGCTTGCCCGGCTCAAGCGCGGCCGCGCCACAACGCGGGTCGGAGAATTTCTTGAAACCCATGCGCTGTTTCGCACAGAGCCCTTCCCCGTAACCCAATTTCACCTTTATTCGAGCCGTTTGTCCCCGGGCGGCGCCCTGCATCGTATTGAGGCGAGCTATCGGCTGCTCGATATCGCAGGGTGGGACACCTAGCCTGCCTCCTCGATGCGCTCCATATCGGCGTCCGATAAACCGAAATGATGGCCGATTTCATGAATCAACACGTGGCGCACCACCTCTTCAAGGCGCTCACCCGTCTCCACCCAATAGTCCAGTAGGGGTCTCCGGTATAGGAAAATTATATCGATATCGTGGCGCACATCGTTCACACTCTGGTCGCCGAACGGCACGCCTTTATAGAGACCCAGGAGATCGAATGGCGTCTCTAGAGCCATTTCCCGTATCACGTCTTCTCCGGGAAATTCCTCGACACAAATACGCACGTCGTCGGCCCGTACTCTGAGCACTTCTGGTATTTTTTCGTAGGCTTCTGCGGCAATCTCTTCGATGTCGCCCGCTGCGGGCGCTGTTCCGCCGCGGGCAACCATGCGGACCTATCTCGGTGCCATGCGGAGTGCGCCGTCGAGGCGAATCACCGTGCCGTTGATATAGCGGTTTTCGGTAATATGCTTAGCCAGCGAGGCATATTCGTGGGCATGGCCGAGACGCTTTGGATAGACCGTGGTCTCGATCAGCGATTCGCGCACTGGGTCAGGCAGGCCCGCCATCATTGGCGTATCCATCAGGCCCGGTGAGATGCAATTGACTCGGATGCCTTCGCGCGCCAATTCGCGCGCGAAGGTGATCGCCGTCGCCGCCACGCCACCCTTGGAGGCTGAATAGTCACCTTGCCCAATCTGCCCTTCAAAACCGGCGATCGAGGAGGTAGTGACAATGACGCCACGCTCACCATCCTCCATCGGTTCAAGCGCCGCCATGTCGGCGGCGGCCAGGCGCATGGAGTTTATCGTGCCGATGAGATTAACCTGGATTGCCATGGTTAACCGGTCCAGCGGTGTCGCGCTACCGCCCTTGGCGATCAGTTTGGCGCCCGTCGCAATACCAGCGCAGGCAATTAATATTCGCGCGGGGCCGATAGCCTCACGCAGGCTCGCCATGGCCGCCTCGTGGCTGGTCGCGTCGGTGACGTCGCACACCGCCGCAGCACCACCCAGCGGGCCGGCTACCGAGCGAGCTAATTCCTCGTCCATGTCGAGCACGCCGACCCTCGCTCCAGCGGCCGCCAACAGACGTGCCGTTGCTTCGCCAAGGCCCGATGCACCTCCCGTGATATAGGCAGTTTGCCCGTTAATCTCCATCTTTCGTCTCCATTTATTATGTGCGCACCAACGCACGTGTTTCATACCAGAAGCCGGCGTATGAAATCCACCGGCAGAAGGGTTTTGGCCACCTGCTCTTCATTCTCCCGCGCCGGTAGGCGCGGCTATAACAGTGCGCTGCAATTTCGCCTCACGGCGTGATATATAAAAAGCGCTTGCCACGATCAATGCGGCACCGGGCCACATCCATACGTCCGGCACCTCGTCAAACCCGAAGTAGCCAATTGCGGCAGCGAATGGCAAGCGAGTAAAATCAAGCGGGACCAACGACGAAGCTTCAACGAGCGAAAGCGCCCGCGCCATGCAGAAATGGGCGACGGTGGCTATTAGGCCGACTACAACCAACAATACCAATTCTATCAGGTTGGGCGTCGTCCAAACCGCGATGGCTGGTCCGAGCGAGAGCGGCGTCATCAAAATATTCATATAAAAGACGATAGCGATCGGCCGTTGGGTGCGAGCCAGAAGACGCACCAAAGCCATCGAAATAGCAAACAGCAAGGCAGCGAGTATTGCCAGAAAACTGCCCAGATTGACGGATTCTGAACCCGGTTGCATGACGATCAAGACACCGCAAAACCCAACTAGAATTGCGCCCCAGCGGCGGGCACCTACCTTCTCGCCCAACAACAATATTGCGACCGGGATCATCCAGAGCGCAACGGTAAAATTGAGCGTGATGGCTTCCGCCAATGGAGTGACGCTGAGCGCCGAATACCACACCCACATGGCGCAGATACCAATTATGGCGCGGATACCATATGCCTTCAGCGTCGGCCCGCGGGGAATCTCAAATCCCAATTTCCACATCACCGGCACTAGAAGGATAAGGCTGATAGCATTGCGGAAAAAGGCGATCTGAAACGGTGATATCTCGCTGGACAGATCGTGGATGATCGCTGACATACCGGAAAAGCACGCGCAGGTGAAGATCATCAACAGCGCAGCCTCAATTGATGGTGGGTGGAGGCGGGTGTTGTTCACCATCGGCTCAGGCGACGGCATGGTCCGAGCGCCCGACGATCTCAATGGGCGTGTGGTCCGGCCAGAACCTATATGCCATTAATTACGACCAGCGAGGATGCCGCCTTGCTGAGCGCTCGCGCCCGCGCCCAGGGGTCAACAATCTGTGCCGCAATGGCAACCGCCTCGCTGAGAGTCGTGCGCGCAGCCTCCACTTCACCGCTCTCGGCTTGCGCCATTGCCAAATCGGCGAGTACGAAGGCCTTGTCGAGTGGAATTTTCAGTTCGTTGGCGTACTGAACCGCGCGCGCGCCGAGTCGGGCTGCAGCCAGCAAATTTCCATTCTTGCGCGCGATAAGACTCATCGTTACGAATGTGTTAATACGCTGTTTTTCGTCTTGAATGCTCTCAGCCAGATCCTCTGCCTCTGCTCTGTCGCCATGGTGCACCATGGCCAGCGCAATACGATTAAGAACAAAGGAGTGGGTGTAGCCAAACTCAATGCCGCGCGCTTGCTTCAAAGCCTCATCAAACTCTGCCAATGAGGCATGGGATGAGGCCAGACAGGCACGGGCCTGTTGTCGTTCCTGTGGCCGCGATACAGCCGCCATCGCTGAGAGAGCTAATTCCAGTGTCGTGCGGGCACGATCCTCATACCCGCCACGAAGTTCGACGAGAACGATGTCACACAGCGCCTTCACACGGTTCTTGGCCGAACCAATTTGTGCGATCATTAAATTAGCTTTAGCGCTTTCACCAACAGCGGCCATGAGTGAAGCCAGCTCAATCAACGCCCACTCGCGGAACAGCTCTGCCGTAATCGATTGCGCCAAACGTTCAGCCTCCATCGCCAAACCATGCGCTACTTCTCCATGACCAAAAGCCAAATAGCTGTGCGCAGTCGAAACCAGAGTGGTAAGCCGCTCATGCGGTGCCTCGATCAAAGCGACCGTCACCTCGGCAAAATCGGGCCGTCCGGCCTCTAATTGACCCTCTGCAACGGCGCGCAGCGCCTTGTCGCGGAGTACGGCATCCGGCACCTGCTGGGCTGCCGCTAGCGCTTCTGCAGTCCGTCCGGCCCGGGCCAATGCAACCGCGATACCGCTCAAAGCGGCGATAACAGAGCGTGGATCGCTGATTGCCCGAGCGATGCGCAGCGCCTCTTCGGATTGTCCGATACGGGCCTGTGCCCTGATAATGTCGCTCAATGCCCAATCCCGCAAATTGTCCTTTTCCACGCTCTCCGCCGCAACCTCGGCCTCGACGATCAGACAAGCCGGCTCCGGTGCGCCATAGCAATGCTCGGCGCGTGCTTTCAGCGCGTCCAGATCGGGCGCAGCACCCACAACGACCGCACGCGCTTCAATAGCCCAGTCCGGACCAAACGCCTGTTCAAGCACCCTGCGGGCTTTTTCGATCTGATCAGCCTGAGAACGGTCCAAACGCAGCAGAAGATGCTGCGCCTCACCAGCAGCGGAGGTAAGATTATCGAGTAGTTCATGGCTCGGCTTTCCATTAACCGGCAGATTGGCAAAACGCTGATAGGTGCGGATGGCCTCAGCCGTCTCTGCCGACATCACACCGCCAATTCGCCCGCCATACAGACCGAGCTCCGCGAGACGGAGCTGAATCTGGCGCACCAAAAGACTATAGCGTCCAGTCTCAGTTTGGGAATCGATCTCCGCATCGCTGAGGGCGACAGGCATTAGCAAGAGCTGCGCAGCGGGTGCAGTTAGGAGGGGCCTTGCAACCATTCCTTCAACTCTCACAACAAATAGCAGGCAAACGCCAGCAAGCACCACGCCAGCGCTGCGGTGGGGAAAAGTTTTAAAACTCCGCTGAATCCAATTCACTACGCCGATAATAGCGGCACGCGCCACGTCAGGATATTGAATATAGCCACTCAATACCCATATAGCTGAGGCAGGCGGCGCCGAAATACCGGGCCAGCCTGTGATAAAGTCGTGCCAAGAACCAGTCATTGCATTGAAAGGCGAGTGTATGCGGTCTGGTTGCCGAATGACTCGCTCAGGGGAGGAGTGCCGACGATGACACGATTATCGCCGTTCAACAGCCCGCTTTTACTCGGGTTCGATCATTTGGAACAGATTCTCGAGCGTGTCTCGAAAACCTCCAATGACGGCTATCCTCCCTACAACATCCTGCAGACGGGAAATAGACGTCTCAGAATCAGCCTAGCCGTGGCTGGATTCACGGAAGCAGAGCTATCGCTAACGTTGGAACAAAACCAGTTGCACATACACGGCCGCCAGCAGGACGACCCCAATGCCGTCTATTTGCACCATGGCATCGCGGCGCGGCGTTTTCACCGCACATTTTTGCTTGCCGAATCAATTGAAGTCGATTGCGCGACGCTCGACGATGGTCTTTTGAATATTGATTTGGTGCAGCCCCTCCCGGCCCAATCGGCACGCACGATAGAAATTAAGCGAAGCTCGGCAAAGCCCGGCGAGAAAGCAAATTTGTTTGAAGCTAATCGCGACCCGGCTCAGACACGGAAGAGCGCGTAATGAATATCAAAGCAGACCATCCCCTGGACTTGCACACAACACTTACCGGCCTGGGCGAATCGAATATCGCTTATATCGACCGCCGCAGCTTCGAGGGCAAATTGTGCTACGTCATTTTGGACGGTACGAATGAGATTATTGGTGTTGCCGACCAACGTGACGTCGCGTTTGCTGCCGCGCGCCAGCATGGCCTGGAGCCGGTCAGCGCCCACTAACACGGCCAAATCTCAGCGAAGGATTACTTGGCGTACCGTGCCGATAAGTGGGCGTCGCTTACCATCGATTTCGCGTAGCAGAAAATATTCGCCACGATAAATTCCTGGCGCCCATGCACCAAGATGGGGTCGCAATAGACCGATCGTCTGAAAATGCTGATGTGCAGATTTTATAGAGATCTGCTCTCGTTCTGCTACTACCGTCCCATCGGGCGCCAAGATGCGAAGCCGTTCGATATCTCCGGCAGCAAGACCAAACATATCCACCCAGAAGACCAATAGTGGCGCCAGCGTTGACAACTCATTTGCCCTATGCGCGCCGCTGCGAACATCGCGGCGTTCAGGGATTTGCGCGGCAAAACCCGCTAGCAACACCGCGCCCGACATATAGGCTAATTGCTTTGCTGCCGCTGCCGTCCATAAACGCTCGCCCGTGGCGGCGCAGTTAGTTGACGGGTCTCTCGCGAAAGGGTCGACAACCCTGCCGTCATAACGCACGGTGAATTCAAGATGTGGAAAGGTGGAATTGCCGGAAAGACCGATCAAGCCAAGCGCTTCACCTGTTCTAACCTGCTGGCCGGTACGAACGGTGATGCTGCCTTTCATGAGATGGCTGTATTGCGTCTCCCATCCGGCGTCATGGACGAGAACAACGGCGTTTCCTGCCTCGCGACCGTCAAGCGCACGCGTGCTTTCGTCGGCACTAATATCTGGCTCGCCGTCGCGAATCGCGCGTACCGTGCCGGCGGCAGCAGCTCGTACCACGGTGCCTCGGTTCATGGCGGGTAAGTCGACAAGGCGAAAATCTGTGCCCTTGTGGCCGTCATAGCTAAGGGCGCCGCAACTGTAATCAGCAACTTCCGGGCTGGTATCGCGATCGACATAAAATTGGATGAAGCAGTCGCTTCCAACTTCACAGGCAACGGGAACTTCAAGCGCCGGCGCCGCCGCCA
>CAYPSQ010000072.1:0-13614 GCA_964413115.1 uncultured Rhizobiaceae bacterium
CCGGCTTGAGAACAAGAGGCCCACTATGCGTAATTTTCAGTTACCCGGACGCTCCACCGCGCATGGCATCAACGGCATGGCGGCGACATCGCAGCCGCTGGCCACCACAACTGCCCTGGATGTGCTGAAGACAGGTGGCAACGCAGTCGACGCCGCGATCGCGGCCTGTGCCGTTCTCGGCGTTGTCGAGCCACAATCCACCGGCATCGGCGGCGATTGTTTTGCCCTCTACGCGCCTAAAGGCCGTATACCCCCCATCGCCATAAACGGTTCCGGCCGCGCGCCCCAGGCGGCGAGCGTTGAACAGTTGCAAGGGTTTGGGTTGAACCAGATCGACTATCAGAGCCCGCACGCAGTGACAGTACCCGGCGCCGTCGATGCGTGGTCGCAACTTCTGGCCGATCATGGCAGCAAGGATTTTGCCGAATTGCTGCAACCGGCGATCCGCTTTGCTGAGGACGGCTATGCTGTCTCGCCGCGGGTTTGCATGGACTGGGCAGCCAATGCGGAAAAACTATCCGCTTGCCCTACCGCCAAACGCATCTTTCTGCCCAACGGCCATGCGCCAACCGCTGGAGAAATTCATCGACAACCCGAACTTGCGAACAGCTTGAAAGCCATCGCCAAGGATGGCCGCGACGCGTTTTATCAGGGCACCATCGGCGACGACATCGTTGCCCATCTGAGCAGTTTGGGAAGCCTGATGACGGCTGAGGATTTCGGCCAATATCGAGCGCAATATGTCGAGCCGATCAAGACCAATTACCGTGGCTATGAAATTTTTGAATGCCCGCCCAACGGCCAGGGCATTATCGCATTGATCATCCTTAATATTCTTCAGGGCTATGATCTGGCAGCGCTCGATCCCAATGGCTGGGAACGCCTACACCTGGAAGCTGAGGCGACCCGCCTTGCCTATCGTGACCGAGCCGTTTTGATCGCCGACCCGGACACCGTCGAAGTGCCGAGCGCGCATTTGCTGTCACCGGGCTATGCCGAAGGCCTGCGCCGACTTGTGGCACGCGACAGTTCTATGGCCACGCTTCCGGCTGCCGGAGAAACAGAGCATCGAGACACAGTCTACCTCACCGTAGTCGATCGCGAGCGCAACGCTATATCCTTCATCAACTCCACATTTCATGCTTTCGGCAGTGGAATTTGCGCACCAAAAAGCGGCGTGATGCTGCAGAACCGAGGTGCCAGCTTCGTGCTCGACAGTGACCATCCCAATCATATCGCGCCGGGCAAGCGACCGATGCACACCATCATTCCAGGCATGCTGGCCGAGGGCGAGCACGCGATCATGCCGTTCGGCGTAATGGGCGGACATTACCAAGCCACCGGACATGCACATTTCCTGACAAACATTATCGATTTCGGCATGGACCCGCAGGAGGCGCTCGATGCGCCCCGCGCCTTCCATCACGAGAGTAAGCTAACGGTCGAAAACGGCATCAGCCAAGCCACTTCCGCAGCGCTGGCCGAACTGGGCCATACAATAGAGACCGCGGCGGTACCGCTCGGCGGCGGCCAGGCTATTCACATCGATTGGCAACGCGGCACCCTGACGGGCGGCTCAGACCCGCGCAAAGACGGTTGCGCGTTGGGCTATTGAGGGAGTTCTGCTAGCCTCATCCTTCAGTAATTTTTAATGGGAGTACGATATGCATAAACGCCACAACCCCGATACCGTCGTAGAGGCCTTCGGCAAAGGCTATAGCCAGGCGATGGAAATCGATCCCAACAAGCGCTGGCTGTTCACCGCTGGCCAAGTCGGCGTGGCGCCGGACGGCAACACGCTGGACTCCATCGAAGGCCAAGTGGCGCAAACCTGGGCCAACATCATAGCGCTGCTGAACGAGGGCGGCATGGGCATCGACGATGTCGTCAAAATCACAGGCTACATCGTCGGCAAAGAAAATTTTCCCGCATATGCTGCCGGGCGCAAGAAAGCGCTGGGTGAGGCGAGACCCGCCTCGACAGCGATTATCGTACCCGCCCTGGCGATGCCCCAATGGTTGGTCGAAATCGAAGTGATTGCTGCCAAGTAAGTTTTAGCCAGGATAGCAGCCGGCCTCTATAGCGCGCCGGCGCACCAACGCGTAGACGGCGTCGATGGTAGGCGTCCGGATGCTGACCAAGCGGCCAAGTTCCGCCACGGCGCCAACCAGGGCGTCGATTTCCATAGGCCGGCCCAGGGCAAGATCCTGCAGCATCGAAGTGCGATGGGCACCGACTTGCTCGGCGCCATTGATGCGCTGATCAACATCGATGGCGAAACGCGCGCCAAGCTTTTCCGCCACGGCCTGGCCCTCGACCATCATCGCCCGCGCCAGCGCCCGGGTCCCGGTATCGCCAGCAATATCCTCAAGCGTCGCGCCGGTCAGCGCGCTGATCGGATTGAAGGCCAAATTGCCCCATAGTTTGACCCAGATGTCAGAGCGGATATCGCTACGCACCGGTGCCTTGAACCCGGCGGCAATAAGCGCCCCGGAGAGGGCCTTGGCGCGCTCCGAGCGGCTGCCATCAGGCTCGCCGATGGGAAGCCGGTTCTGGCTCACATGGGGCTGCACTTGGACGACACCTGGGGAAACGATTTCTGCTGCCGGATAAACGACGCAGCCGATCGCGCGGTGCGGGCCAACCCGATCCCATTGCGTACCACCGGGATCCACCGCGATGACGCGATGGTCCGCCCACGGGCCTGTGAACTTGTAAAAATACCACCACGGAATGCCGTTAGCTGCCGTCACCACCACAGTGTCGGGCCCGAGCAGGGGCTGCATGGCGTCGCAAATGCCGGCGATCGAGTGGGCCTTCAACGTGACCAGGACAACGTCCTGGGGGCCGAGCTCGGCCGGATCGTCCGTGCAACGGGGATACTCCGTGCGTTCAGAATCGCCGACGCGGAGCGTAACGCCGTTTTTCTTCATCGCCTTCAGGTGTATACCGCGGGCGATCAGCGAGACGTCAATACCGCCGCGCGCCAGTTCAACGCCAAGATAGGCACCGATGGCCCCAGCACCGAAAATGCAGAGTTTCACGAAACCAGTCCGAGCTTTTCGGCCAAGCCGATACGCTGCAGTTTGCCGGTCGCCCCTTTGGGAATTTCATCCAGGAGAACAATTTTACGCGGCACCTTGAACGGCGCCAGGTGCTCACCGGCAAAATCACGGATGTCTCGCTCGCTTACTTCTTCACCCTCGCGTAACACGATCGCGGCAGCAACATCTTCGCCCAGTTTATCATGCGATACGGCGAACACGACGGCTTGGGCAATCGCCGGATGCGTCATCAACACATCATCCACTTCACGCGGCGATATTTTTTCACCGCCGCGGTTGATAATCTCCTTGAGCCGACCGGTCAGGGTGAGATAACCGGCTTCGTCCATCTGGCCCTGGTCACCGGTGCGGAACCAGCCACGGGTAAAGGCTTCGGTGTTTGCCTTGTCGTTGTTTTCATAACCCTTGGTCACATTATCGCCGCGAATAACGATCTCACCGATCTCACCGTGTGCCAGCAATTCACCACCCGGCGCCATGATGGCGACCTCTGGACCGGCGGCAATACCGACGCAGCCCGGCCGGCGTTCACGTGGAGGCAGGGGGTTACTTGCCATTTGGTGGGCGGCTTCGGTCATGCCGTAGGATTCGATCACCGGCGCACCGAATACCTCTTCTAGCTCAGTCATCACCGGACCTGGAAGGGATGAGGAGGAAGAGCGGATCAGGCGTAACGGATTGCGCTCCAATATTTCCCGGTTGCGTCCGGCGCGCGCCAGGATCGTCTGATGCATCGTAGGTACCGCCGTGTACCAGCTAGGCTTGATTTCATCGATCCAGGAGAAAAACTTTAGGCCATCGAAGCCCGGAGTGCAGGCAACGCTGGCGCCGGCGCAGAGGGATGACAGCACCGCGGCGATAAGACCATGAATGTGGAACAGCGGCATCACATTGAGGCAACAATCTTCAGTCTTCAAATTGAGCCAGACCGAGATGTTGCGTGCCGATGCGCAGACATTGCTGTGGCTGAGCGGTACGATCTTGGGCCGTGAGGTGGTACCAGAAGTATGCAGTATAAGGGCCGTATCATCGGGCTCTGCCAAGCCGCCGTTTGCCGCCGGCTTGGCGGCAATTGGCGCCAGTGAAAATGCGCCCACCGGGCCATTTGGTCGCGGTGTGAGGGGTATGAGCGGAATGTGTAATTTTTCTGCTGCCCCGATGACAGGCGATTCGTCGCCGTCGAGTACAATCACCCCCTTGGCGCTGAGATCAGACAAATAAAACTCAAACTCTTCGGCTTTATAAGCCGGATTGAGCGGCGCCGCAGTCGCACAGGCGGCGAGCGAGATGAAAGCGGTTGCCATCTCTGGGCCGTTCGGCAGCACAATGGCAATGCGGTCGTTACGACCGATTCCCGCCGCATTGAGAACGCCTAGGGTTGTCCTGCCTAGCACCCGCAGGCCGTCGTAGGTTAAGGATTCCCGCCCGGGTGTGCGAATTGCCGAAACGCTGGCGTCGCCATGCGCCAACAGCTCGCCCAGGGTTGCGCTATCTGTCATTTATCATTGCCCCGTCGCTCGACACCTAGGTGATCGCAATATGCCCGAGCACCTGGAGTGAAGAAACCTGAAAATTATATGCCTATGCCGCAACGTTGAGTGGCAGGAGAACTCTGATGATATAGCGGCAGGGATCGTGCGTGGAATCCAAAAGCGCGGCGGCAAAACAATTTGAGGCCTCAGAACGCAGGACTAACGGAGATGCGGCGCACCCGCTATGTGCGCAGCGAGACGGCTTACTATTCTCGGCCCGTCTTGCGGGCAAGATCGTCCAACTGAGCCTGCATACTGTCCAACTGGCCCTTTAGAACTGAAATTTCATCACCATTACCTGCTTTGTGCCCCGGCGTTTCATTCTTCTCGGATGGTTCGCTAGGTGCAGGTTGCGGTTTAGCGGTACGAGGCTCATTTCCGCTGGCGCCAGCGCCTAGCGGGGAGAACATGTTTAGCGCCTTTTGGAAGGCGGCCATGTTCTGTCGCCCCATTTCCTCAAATTCGGCCATCGGAAATATGCCGCCAAATGTCTCTTCGATGCGCGAGCGCAGGCGTTCCTGATTGTGGCTAAAATTTTCCATAGTCAGTTCAAGATAGCGCGGTACCACGGAATGCATTGAATCGTCATAGAGGCGAATGAGTTGGCGTAGGAAGCTGATCGGCAGCAGGTTCTGTCCCTTGGATTCCTCTTCAACAATGATTTGCGTCAGTACTTGATGGGTGATGTCTTCACCGGACTTGGCATCACGCACTACAAACTCTGTTCCTTCCTTAACCATCTGACAGAGGTGGTCAAGGGTAACGTAACTACTGGTCGCGGTGTTGTAGAGCCGCCGGTTCGCGTATTTTTTAATGGTCACCGGCTCGCACTGTACGTCGCCAGATGAATTACCTTCTGTCATGCGCTCGCCTGCTGCGGTCAACTCGGCCATTATCACGAATCACAACAGTCTGGCAGCAATTGCTGCGTTGCGCAATTTAATGTTGCGGCGCGTCATGATCGGCGTATCCGGTCAAACAAATGACAGGCCCGTGGCAGACCTAGAAGCAAGATTCGATTATATTGCGGCTATGAAAGGGCCCGGCGGCGGCGACAGACCATCAACCGGAAAAGGAGGCGAACTTCAAGCCCTCACCTCGCGATTCGTTAATGCCGGTATCACGCGCGATGCGACACTACATCGGATGGCGTCAGTAAAATGGCAAGACGTTCTCGAAACTAATCTGGGTTCCTGTTTCAACATTTGTCGCTCGGTTATTAAATTCATGCGCGCCAGCAAGTTCGGCAGAATCGTTAATATAGGCTCGATAAACAGTCAGGCCGGGCAATATGGCCAGGGCGATTATGCCTCCGCCAAATCGGGCATTCACCGCTACAACAAGGTGCTGGCGCAAGAAGACGCCAAAGGGGTTCTACCTTAGACGCTGGTGCACCCGGATATGTCGATATCTATATGGTGCGCGGGGTGCCAGAGAATGTGCTAGAAAAGATAGTCGCCAGCATTCCAGTCGGGCGGCTCGGTCACGCTGGCGATATCTCGCGCACGGTAAAGTTCTTGGTCGCCAATGACGCCGATTTCATTACTGGCTCGACGCTTTCGGTAAATAGCGGCCACCATATGTATTAGCGGCCGGACGTCGGCCCATCCCTGCAAAACGAATTAGAATGAGGATGAAATTATGTCACGTCTGGCGTTGGTCACTGGTGGAACCAGGGGAATCGGGGCGGGCATCGCCCGAGCCCTAAAGGATACGGGTTACCGGGTGGTGGTAAATTATCACAGCGCCGATGATGTCGCCGAGAGTTTCACGGCGGCAAGCGGCATCCCAGTATTCAAATGGGATGTTGGCGATTTCAGCGCCTGCCGGGCCGGCGTGGAAGCAGTGCGTAGCGCACACGGGCCGGTCAACATATTGATCAACAATGCCGGCACGGTGGCGGACAGCAAATTCGAGAATATGGATGCGGCGCAGTGGCACCGCGTAGTGCGTGTCAATTTGGATTCGGTGTTTCATATGAGCCAACAGGTCTATCCCGACATGATGGCGCACAAATGGGGCCGTATCGTCAATATAGGTTCGATGAACGGGCAGGCCGGCCAACTCAACCAAGTCAATTACGTCGCCGCCAAAGCGGGCATGCATGGCTTCACCAAGGCCTTGGCGCTGGAGGGTGCCAAACATGGTATCACGGTCAACACCGTGGCGCCGGGTTATGTTGATACCTATCTTATGCGCAAAATGCCGGAGCGGATTTTAAATAAGATCATTGAAAAATCTCCTATTCACCGCCTCGGCACAGAAGACGAAATTGGCCACGCCGTGGTCTTTCTGGTCGACGAAAAATCGGCGTGGACAACGGGTTCGACGATCACCCTGAACGGCGGCACCCACATGTATTAGACGTTAGCACCGGGTCGGCGCCACGTTCACCTTATAACACCTGTTCGCGCTATGCCTCGCGGTAGTGCCCGTCCTCCAGGTGCGGCGCGAGTGCAAGCATTTCAATAACTTTTTTGCGCTGAAGTTGCTAAAATCTTCAACTCCCTCCAATCCGTAACCGAACTAGGCCGTTCGATTCAAATTAGCACGAGACGGAGGACGCGATCAGTCCGCACGTAGCATGTTATGATCCGGCGTAATGCGACCGCATGTTCTCGAGCTGAAAGAATTTTACGCGACCCGGCGCGGCCAAAACGCGCGCCGCGTTATTCGCCACGCTATTCGTGCCATGTGGCCAAAGCTTGCAGGCGAGGCGTTGCTCGGAATCGGCTTCGCTACGCCCTGCCTCGGCATTTACCACGAAGAAGCCGAGCGTGTGGTGGCGTTGATGCCAGCTAGCCAAGGCGTTATCGCCTGGCCGAGCGACGCCGATTGTTTGGTAGCGGTATCGGAAGAGTCTGAATTGCCTTTGGCCGACAATTCGATGGATCGTATCCTATTGCTTCATGCGCTTGAACTTAGCGAGGAACTTCATCCCATGATGGACGAGGTTTGGCGGGTGCTGCGTCCACACGGCCGTTTGCTGGCAGTAGTGCCCAACCGGCGCGGATTGTGGGCAAGGATCGAGCGCACACCGTTCGGCCACGGCCATCCGTTTACCGGTGGGCAACTGACGCGCCTGTTACGTGACCATGGCTTCATTCCACTGCGGCAAAAAATGACGCTCTATGTGCCGCCAAGCCGCTCGCGCATGGTGCTGAGAATGTCCGGCCTGTGGCAAAGACTGGGGCGGCGCCTCGCCCGCCCCTTTGGTGGGGTCTTATTGGTCGAAGCCGAAAAGGAATTTTACGAAGCCCAACTAGTGGGCAATCGTGCGCGGCGGAGAACCGTGGTGCGTATGCGCGCCAGTGCTGTACCCGCCGGTGCCCGCAATGCTCGAACGCTGGTCAATTATGCGAAAACGAATTAGCGCACTTGTTTCATCGAAAGAAGAAACACCGCCTGCTCTCCAAACAGGTTGGCAAACGCCCCGGTGCCGTGAAAACGATTTGCCCGGCCTCTAGCATCGAGCTGGGCGCGACGCTCGATAACAATACCAAGTGCCCGGCACAGCATCACAAAATCGCGAATGGTGCAGGGATGTAAATTGGGCGTGTCGAACCATTCGGTAGCGCGCGCGCCCATATCCGGAATTCGGCCACTGAACAATAAGTGCAGACGGTGGCGCCAAAATCCTGAATTGGGAATCGAGACGATGGCGCGCCGCCCGACGCGCAGCAATTCGAGCAGGATCTCGCGAGGTTGGTAAAGCGCCGGGAGAGTCAGACTTAGAATGACATAGTCAAAGGCACCATCGGGATAATGATAAAGATCGGTTTCCGCGTTGCCCTGAATGACCGAAAGGCCACGGCTGACGCAAGCGCTCACACCTTCCTGGCTAATCTCTACCCCGCGGCCATCAACATCTTTCTCCCGGCTCAACAGCTCCAACAGCAAACCGTCACCGCAGCCTACATCTAGCACGCGTGTGCCGGGCGCTACCATTTCGGCGATAAGTGTAAGGTCCGGCCTGTCTATCCCTGCGGCAAAGTTTCGTGATTTGGTCATACGCTGTTCAGGCCGCGCAACTTCGCCGCGCCGGTGAGAAAGCCACCCAGTGTTTCAAACATCTTCGGCTCATCTAAAAGAAATGCGTCATGGCCTTTGTCGCTTTCAATCTCCACGAAGCTCACATTGGCTGCGACCGCATTGAGCGCCCGCACCACATCCCGGCTTTCCGAGGTCGGGTAAAGCCAATCACTGGTAAAGGAAATAAGGCAAAACCGCGTCTTGACGCCCTGGAAGGCATTGGCGAGAACGCCGCCATGCTCAGCCGCAAGATCAAAATAATCCATCGCACGGGTGATATAGAGATAAGAGTTGGCGTCGAAGCGCTCAACGAAACTGATCCCTTGGTGGCGCAAATAGCTCTCGACCTGAAAATCCGCGTCGAAACCGTAACTGACCTTGGCCCGGTCCTGCAGCGCACGGCCAAATTTGCGGTGTAACGCAGCCTCAGACAGATAGGTGATGTGTCCGGCCATGCGGGCTACGGCCAAACCGCGTACCGGAAAACTGTCGCCGGCGAGATAGCCACCTTCGGACCATTCCGGGTCGGCCATGATCGCCTGCCGGCCGACCTCATGAAAGGCAATATTTTGCGCCGAATGCCGTGCTGCCGCAGCGATGGGAATGGCGGTGAAACAACGCTCTGGATGGCTGACTGCCCATTGCAGCACCTGCATGCCGCCCATTGAACCGCCAATAACGCTGAACAACTGATCGATTTCGAGATAATCGAGCAACATTGCTTGCGCCTCGACCATGTCCTTGATGGTGATGACCGGAAACTCCAGGCCATAGATTTTACCCGTTTTGGGATTTATTTCTTGCGGCCCTGCGGTTCCCATGCAGCCACCCAGCACATTGGCGCAGATCACATAATAACGCTCCGTATCGAGCGTCTTTCCCGGGCCGATCATATGTTCCCACCATCCGCTGCGCCCACTGATCGGATGCGGTCCGAGAGCGAAATGATCACCGGTCAGGGCATGACAGACGAGAATCGCGTTAGATTTTTCCACGTTGAGGGTGCCGTAGGTCTGATAGGCCGTAGAGAACGGCCCGAGTTCGCCTTCAGAATCCAGGCGCAACGGTTTGTTCCGCCCAAGTTCCACGCGGAACCCGTCGGGTGAGTTTGCCGGCGCTAATTCCATCGCGTAAGACTGACGATCCGTCATTTTGTCGTTTTCTGCTCGAAATTTTCTGTGTTTGTGCCGCTACCGGGATATTGCGCTCCACCATCCCGTTCGCCAACAAGAAATAAGCCCTGCACCAGAGACTTATACTAGGTTACGGCGGAGGAACAGGGGTCACGAGAAGGTTTGGTGCGCGCCGGGAGCAGTGATAGCGTATTACAATGTTCGGCTTTTCAGCACTATTCGGACGCTCGCGCGAGGTACGGCGGCTAGACGATGCCCTGCGCGCGACCGGCCTGCATCCTGCACTCATGCCGGATGCGGTGAAGATCGCGGCGCTCAAATTACTTACAGAAGCGGGCTACGGCTCGAGTCCCGATTCCAGAGCCTGCGCCCTAGCGGCGGAAATGCTTACCTATTGTATATTGGGAGACCAGGGGTTCCATGAGGAGAAGGGGGGCGGTGCCGCGCAGCTACTGGAAGCCCGCTTGGAAGCAGCACTCAAAGCTGGCGATAGCCTGGATGCCCGATTTATCTTGCTTACCCTCCACGCCGGTATAACCCAAGGTGCCCTCGTCGATCGTTTTAACCTTAAGGCCGGGGGCACATCCTGAAGCGGGAAGGTGGCCCCTCACAATGTTTTCTTTGATTTTGTTTCCCGCTTGGACTACCACTTCCCCTTTCCAATTCATCGCCGTGCGGACTTATGGCCGATTCGAAAAAGAGGGAACCTTCCCTCAATTCTCTTCGCCGCCAAATCGACAAGATCGATGACCGTATACATGATCTTCTGATGCGCCGTATCGATGTCGCGCATGACATCGGCGAGCAAAAGAGTCAATCGCAGGGTGTACCCTATCGCCCGGCGCGCGAGGCGCAAATCATGCGCCGCCTGGCGGCGCGTCATGAAGGCCGGTTTCCGTTTCCCGTGGCGGTGTGGATTTGGCGCGAGATCATTTCGGCCTCTCTCGGCGTGGAAGGAAACTTCGTAGTTTCAGTCTATGTGCCGGAGCCGCTCGAAACCGGTCTTGCCTATCTCAACCTGGCACGAACCTATTTCGGCTCCGGGACTCCGCTGCTACAGGCACAAACCGAAGCCGGCGTTCTTAGGGCGGTGCGCGATGGAAAGGCGTCGGTGGGGGTATTGCCGATCACCTCCGATACACACACCACGCGCGCGTCCGCCGAGCCATGGTGGTATACGCTCACCGTCGGCGGTAGAGATCGGCCACACATCGTCGCCACCTTGCCTTGGTTGTTGCGCGGCGAAGCCGGAAACGACGATACCCGCGCCCTGGCAATCGCGCGCGTAACACCGGAAGCCTCGGGCGACGATATTTCCCTCATCGCATTTGAATCAACTGAAAATATCAGCCGCGATCGCATCCGCAAGGAAGCCGAAAGCGCCGGCCTATCACTTGACTGGGCGGCGACTTGGACACAAGACACGCAACCAACACGTTGGCAGCTCGCGGAAATCGACGGATTTATTCCGGATTCCGACCCCCGCCTAACCTCTCTGTTCAGCACCCTTGAGAACGAAGTAACACGGTTCGTGAATTTGGGCTGCTTTGCTAAACCGGTCAACGGGACGGAGATCTAGTGGTAAACGCGTGCTTTCCAGCGAAAACGATTTGCCCTGAATGACATATCATGAACACACGAACCTCCCATCTGACGCCACGGCCCGGAATCATGGAAATTTCGCCCTATGTGGGCGGGCGATCGGCACTCGACGGCCGCCAAAACGTTATTCGCCTGGCGTCCAACGAATCGGCGCTCGGCCCAAGTCCACACGCCGTGGCCGCGTATGAAGCGCTTAGCGATTCACTGCATCGCTACCCCGATGGTAGCGCCGCTGATTTGCGCAATGCGCTCGGCGCCCTCAACGGCCTCGACCCGGCGCGTATCGTGTGCGGCAACGGCTCTGATGAAATATTGCAATTGCTAACAAAGGCCTATGCCGGCCCGGGCGATGAAGTACTTTACAGCCGGCACGGCTTTCTTGTTTATGCGCTTGCCGCGCGCGCTGCAGGCGCGACGCCGGTGGCCACGCCCGAGATCGATTTGCGGGCTGACGTCGATTTCCTGCTCGAACATGTCACGGAGAGAACGAGGGTTCTTTTTCTTGCCAACCCAAACAATCCGACAGGCAGCTATCTCTCGAGAGGTGAGTTGCGTCGTCTGTGGAGCGGGCTGCCGGAAAATATTCTTCTGGTAATCGATTCAGCCTACGCAGAATATGTGATGGGCACCGAATACGAGGCTGGTGCGGAGCTCGTCAATGCCGGGAAGAATGTGGTCATGACGCGCACCTTCTCAAAAATATATGGATTGGCGGCGCTTCGCCTCGGCTGGTGCTATGCCAGCCAGGAGGTGATCGATGTGATGAACCGCGTACGTGGCCCGTTCAACGTCACCGCCCCAGCGCTTGCCGCTGGCTTGGCCGCCGTGCAAGACCAGGACCATATCGACAAGGCGCGGCGCCACAACGACAAATGGCTCAAGCGGCTTGCGCCTGAGCTGCAGAACATCGGCATCACGGCCCTGCCGAGCGTTTGCAATTTCCTGTTGCTGCGCTTTCCCGAAGGCGAAGACCATGATTCGAGAGCGGCGGATATATTTTTGGCCAACCGCGGTATTCTTGTCCGCAATGTCGACAGTTATCATTTGCCCGATTGCCTGCGGGTCAGTATTGGACGGGACGACGAGATGGACGTGCTGCTTTCGGCGCTTAAGGAATTCATGGCGTAAATCATGACAGCTGAATTTATGTTCGAGCGCGTTGCCCTGATCGGCATCGGTCTGATCAATTCTTCGATCGCACGTTTTATGAAACGCGACGGCCTAGCGCGCGAAATCATTATTTATTCACGACGCAAATTGACCGCAGACAAGGCGATGGAGCTCGGACTCGGCGACCGCGCTGAAACCGATATGGCCACTGCTGTTGAGGGCGCCGATTTAGTTATTTTGGGCGCACCGGTGGGCGCGAATACCGCCATCGCCGAGGTTATTGGGCCACGCCTCATGCCGGGCGCTATCGTGACCGATGTCGGCTCTGTCAAAGGTGCAGTCATACGCCACATTGCGCCGCATCTACCCAAGGGGGTGCATCTGGTGCCAGCCCATCCGGTGGCAGGTACAGAGCATTCGGGCCCAGAGGCCGGTTTCGCGGAACTCTTCGAAAACCATTGGTGCATCCTCACGCCGCCTGAAGGATGCGATCCGACGGCGGTCGAAAAGATTGCTGAATTATGGCGCCACGCCGGCTCGATGATCGATATCATGGATGCCGCCCATCACGATAAAGTGCTGGCCATCACGTCCCATCTGCCACAGCTCATCGCCTACAATATCGTTGGCACGGTGCTCGATATCGAACATGTAACCGATCGCGAAGTGGTAAAATACGCTGCTGGCGGGTTTCGCGATTTTACTCGCATTGCCGCCTCGGACCCCGAGATGTGGCGTGATGTGTTTCTCAACAACCAGGAAGCTGTACTCGAAATGCTCGGCCGCTTCACCGAGGATTTAGCGGTCTTGCAACGCGCCATTCGTTGGGGTGACGACAAGGCGTTGGAGGAACTGTTCACACGCACACGCGGCATCCGCCGCGACCTGATTGCCGCCAAGCAGGTTTAACGCAGACGTCGACAATAACGGCACGGCAAACGAGTTGAACTATTTAGTCGAAGTTTATCGCCGGCATCTTGGCGATGGCGACGGGCCCCACGAATAATCCGCCGTCCTGGGCGGTCACGGGCACGCCGCGGAGAACCGGTGGACCACCATCCTCCGGTTTATCAGCCATCAAATTGAATGCAACCTTGACCACGAAAGCATCGCCCAGCGGGATCATGTTGCTCATGATCA
>CAYPSQ010000073.1:0-7379 GCA_964413115.1 uncultured Rhizobiaceae bacterium
GCCCATCGTTCGCGGGGCTAATTAGCCAACTTCTTGAAAATGTTTGACTAGCGCCATCAGCCGCTTGTCGCGCCAGACCTGGCGCGCCGGTTGGTCAGGGAGCGGCAGATGGGCGCGCATTGCGCCATCGGCCTTGGCGATCACCGCATCGGACCAGGGTTCCGCCGGCTCGGCTTGCTTGACAAGTTCGAAGAAACCCGGAGCGAGGCGAGCGGCATAATCCTTGAGGCCACCAGGCGCATTGAGGTCAATGGTTTCGAACGGCCCGATGAATGTCCAGCGCCTGCCGAGGCCCGCCGAGATTGTTTTGTCGATATCCTCAACCGTCGCGATTCCGGCATCAAGCAAGCGAAATGCCTCCCACAGTAGGACCGCCTGGAGGCGGTTGGCGATAAAACCATCAACCTCGCGTGTGAGACGGACCGGTTCCATACCGACCGCCAACATGATATCCCAACAGTTCTGCACAGCCGCATCGCTGGTCCAGGGCGTCGGTACCACTTCGACCAAAGGGATGAGGTAAGGCGGATTGATCGGATGAGCGACCAGACAGCGCCGCGCGCAAGCGAGACCCTCGGTAAACACTGACGCCGGAATGCCGGAGGAGGAAGAGCCTATGACCAACTCAGCGCCCGCCACTTTGTCAATCTCGAGGTAGAATTCGGTCTTCACGTCCGAGCGTTCGAAGACGCTTTCCTGGGCGTAGGTGGCGCCATCGAGCGCTTCGCCCAAGCTGCCGACAATGGAGATGTGCGCCAAAGCTGCTTCAGCATCGTCCAACAGGCCAAAGCCCACCAGTTCGCCCATATTGTCGCTGACCCGTGAAAGTGCTTGTTTTGATTGCGCCGCATCGCAGTCAAATAGCGAGACCGAATAGCCAGCGCGGGCGAATACGATGGCCCAGGCGCTGCCCACCAGCCCTGCGCCCAATATTGCTATTTTGTTAGACATATTCTGTTTTCCTGATGACGACGTGACACTACGCAGCTAGAGCGGCGGCGTTGAAGGCGGCAAGAGAGCGCTCGATCAGCTTGCGGTCTATATCGTCGACGATGAAAACGATGTGTGAGCATCGGTCTTCACCCGGCCACGCCTTGAGATGTATCGGCGGATGGACCACATGCTGCACACCGTTGATCACCACCGGCGCCGCCACGCCCTTGACGTTGAGGATCCCTTTAACCCGGAGCACCCTCTCGCCATGTGCATGCAGTAGCATGGTCAGCCAGATGCCGAAAGCGGTCCAATCGAGCGGCGCGTCAAAGGTGAGCGTAAACGTGTGAATATGTTCATCGTGACGGTTAACGTCATGGCGGTGTCGATGGTTGCTCGCAGTTTTCTCTTCCGCTTCCAACCAACGCCGCACTTCAGCGCCCTTGGTCCGAGCGTCATAAATATCAGCACGCAACAGGCGCTTGACATCAACCCCGCCATCGACTGCTTCGAGCATTTCGGCGGAAGGATTGAGGCGTTCGAGTTTGGTGCGGAGGCGTTGAGCATCGTTCGCCGCTGCAATATCGGTTTTAGTCAGCACGATACGGTCAGCGACGCTCGCCTGCTTGACTGATTCGCCATGGCGTTTCATTTGTGCCAGGCCGTTCACGGCATCAACGGTGGTGATGATACTGCCCAAACGGTAATGGTGCTTGATGACAATATCGGAGTTGAGCGTGAAGATAATCGGCGACGGATCCGCAAGACCCGTTGTCTCGATGATCATACGCTTGTAGTGCGGGACTTCACCGCGTTCGCGCTTGCCATCAAGTTCGATGATAGCTTGCTTGAGATCATCCCGGATGGTGCAGCAAAGGCAACCGCTTTCTAGAAGCACGGTATTCTCGTCCATTTTCTCGACCAGGAAATGATCGAGCCCAACATCGCCGAATTCATTGACCAGAACGGCTGCATCCTTGAGTGCCGGATGGCGCAGCATGCGGTTTAATAGTGTCGTCTTGCCGCTGCCCAGAAATCCGGTAACGATGAAGAGTGGCGTGAGGCGGCTATAGACGGCCATGAATTGCCAACACGTCGTCTATTCTGCAGCGTCGGCAGCACGCGCTTCGAGGCGGGCGACCAGCTTAGCATTGAGCGGATCAGCTAACTTGTGGGTGATGTTTTCCATGGCCTGCCAGACCTGAGGTAGATTGACCACCACTTCGCTCGCGCCGCCGCTTGCGTTTTGCACAATATATTGATTGCCCGCCCATTCGCGAGCGCTGCAACCATAATGACCGAGCACGTCATTGATCAGCGTGATGCGATAATCACGCTCCAAATAGCGCTCACGCCCAGCAGGCGCATCGTCGGAGCGGCCCCCATCGGTCCCGGCTTCGGTCCAATGTGGGCCATCCATCAACACACCACAAAGCGCGCACATGACAGCGCTTCCTGGCCTTGGCCTATTTTCTTTTCTTGGCCGCCTTTTTCTTTTTCGCCGGGCGCTTGCCGGTGAATGGATTACGCTTGATGAAGTCATTGGCGATCTGGTCGAACGTCATCCAACGCACGCCGGAATGGCTGTTGATATGGCCGATAATGCGTTCCAGCATCAGTAGGGTCTGCGGGCGGCCGGAAATATCAGGATGGATGGTCAAGGAATAGACGGCATAATCCATCTCGCGGTAGACCCAATCGAATTGATCGCGCCACCAATCCTCAATATCTCTCGGGTTGGTCCAGCCGCCACTGTTGGGAACGTTTTTCATGAACATCATCGGCGGCAAATCGTCGAGATACCAACTTCCGGGAATCTGCACGATCGGGAAAGTGGAGCCCTTCTTCATTGGCTTCATCCAGCTTTTCGCCGGTTTTGAATAATCGATCAGGGTCCAGCTTTCGTTGATGCGCATCCAATAGGGCGTGAAATCGTTATGCATCTGGCTGTGGTCGTATTTGATGCCGCGTTCCATCAGCAAGTGCGGGGTCGCTGCACTCATTTCCCACCACGGTGCGACATAACCGGTCGGGCGTTTGCCGGCGAGTTTCTTTACCTGGGCAAAAGTTTTGTCCAAGACGTCGGCTTCCTGTTGCGGCGTCATAGCAATGGGGTTTTCATGGGTATAGCCATGTAGGCCAATTTCGTGACCGGCATCGGCGACAGCCTTCATTTCCTTGGGGAAAGTCTCTATCGTGTGACCGGGAATGAACCAGCTTGTCTGAATCCCCAAAGTATCGAACAGCTTCAGCATGCGAGGGGCGCCAACTTCAGCGGCAAAGACACCGCGTGAGATATCGGATGGCGAATTGCCGCCCGCGTAAGAGCCGATTTGTCCCGCGACCGCGTCAACATCGACGCCAATTGAACAGATGATTTCCTTCTTCGACATAACGCCCTCCATGGCATTTTGAAATTGCTCGGAGAGTAGGCAAGCGGCGGGATGATATCAAGCGTGCAAGGCCGCCCGGACGCGGATTTTGTTCTGCAAAATTCGGGCTATTAGACGCGAATCCTGTCATCATAGTCCCACGCAAGGAGGGCGGCGACGTTTGCTCACGACGATCCGACTGACATCCGGTTTGGTGCTGTTCGCTTATGTGGGCACTCATCTGATAAACCATTCCTGGGGACTAGCCTCCATGGAGGCGCTCAATATTGGGCGCGATATCTTTGTTGCGGTATGGCGCAGTTGGCCCGGCACAATCTTTCTGTACGGCGCCCTTCTCACTCATTTCGTCTTGATCTTATGGAGCCTCTATAACCGGCGCTCGTTCCGGATGCGCATTTGGGAGGTAGCGCAAATTCTACTCGGTCTGACGATTCCTTTTCTCCTTGCCGAACATGCGCTGGGGACACGCGGACTGAACGCCACCACCGGGGTCATCGATGATTATATATATGAAATTCTCGTTCTCTGGGTTTACGCGCCCGAGAAAGGCATCGTGCAAACGGTATTGCTCGTCATTGCCTGGCTGCATGGCTGCATGGGCGTTCATTTCTGGCTGCGTCTGAAACCCTGGTATAGAGGCTGCTCACCCTATCTGTTCGCCTTCGCTATTATCCTGCCAGTTACTGCGGTGTTCGGTTTTGTTGCCGCCGGGCGCGAAATCAAAGTGCTGGCTGAAGATCCTATTTGGCTCGAGGAGATGACCCTCCATATCAACTGGCCGGACCAGGCGGCGGTTGTCTGGGTCGGCTATTGGAAAGAGATAATTTGGGGAATCTGCGGCGGTCTGCTGGCGCTGGTGGTGATGGCCCGCGCCGGCCGCTGGGCGCTGGAGCTCAGGCGCGGCTTCGTCCGCCTGACTTATCCCGGCGGCCGTGTCACCCAGATTACGCCCGGTATCACCGTACTCGAAGCCAGTCGCGAAGCGGGCATCGAGCATGCCAGTGTATGCGGAGGGCGGGGGCGCTGCTCGACCTGCCGTATTCGCCTGGGTGAAGGGCGCGAATATGTCGAGGCACCAAGCGCGGACGAACAAAAGGTTCTCAAACGGGTCGGCGCGCCAGGGCATGTCCGCCTCGCCTGCCAGCTGCGCCCGACCGAGAATCTCGAAGTTATCCCACTGCTGCCGCCCAACGCCTCACCCAAAGACGGCCACCGTAAGCCCGCCCATCTCCAGGGCAGCGAACGTGAAGTCGCCATTTTATTTGCTGATATTCGCAAGTTCACACAATTTGCGGAAAACAAATTGCCTTATGATGTGGTCTTCGTCCTCAATCGTTATTTCCGTGCCATGGGAGAGGTAATCGGCGAGACAGGCGGTGAGTTGGACAAGTTTATTGGTGACGGTGTGATGGCCCTATTCGGCGCCAATACTACACCGGAAGAGGGTTGCCGGCGAGCGCTCGAAGCGGCGCGCCGGATGAGCATCGCGCTCGATGACCTAAACCAATCCTTGCGCGCCGACTTGGAGGAACCGCTTAAGATCGGCATCGGCATTCATCTCGGCATGGTGATAGTCGGCGAGATGGGGTTCTCGAACGCTGTTTCCTTCACTGCCATCGGAGATGCGGTAAACACGGCGTCTCGTTTGGAACAGGCGACCAAGGAACATGCCTGCCAACTGATCGTCTCTGAAGATATTTGCAAGCGAGCCGAGGTTTCCCTCGACAACTTCCCGCTGCATGAAATTGCCATTCGAGGGCGCAGCGCTCCGGTCCAGATACGTTGCATCGACAAGGCATCGAAGATGGCGGATGTCCATTTGCATCTTAAGCGCCGGACCCGACCGGAACGCTCTCCGGCGGCAAAATTAAGTACCACCAGTCAGTGATATTTCGCCATTCGCTCCTAGGACAACGATGTGTCGGCGCGTAGGTCCGTTGCAAATCCGGCGCTTGGGCGGATATCCGGCAGGCGGAGATAAGCCACCAGCGCAAACAGCACAATGGCTGCAAGAAACCCAAAGACGGCACGGTAGGCATCAGTCGACGACGCGCCTGCCACGGCGGGGAATGCCCCCATGATCAGGCCTGTCGCAGATTGCACAATCGCCGGGCCGCCCATCAACGCAATTGCAATCATCGCGACGCCACGACCAGCCAGCCGGTCGGGAAAAAGCGCCCTCCCGTGTCCGGCGATGACAATATTATAGGCGCTGCAAAAGCTGATCAAGACGAACAGCGACGTGGCCAAGGCAAGCGGCAGGCGGGGAATGAGTGCAAGTAACGAGAAGGAGATCAATACCAACACAGCGCTCCCTGCGACCAGCCATTTACGCGTATCAAGGCGCTCCTCCAACGGGCCGTAAGCGATATTACCGATGATCAGCGCCACCGCCATAAACAGTAGAATATTGCCGCTGGCGACCGTGTCGAGGTCATAAACATCAACCAGGTAAGGCCCACCCCAGAGACCGACAACAGCCGTCAACACCGGATAGGAGGCGAACGCCATGCCCATGACCGTGGGCAGGCGCGGTGTTTTCAACACTTCCAAGACTCCGGTAACACTCTCTATCAGGCCCTCAGGCTGAGTGGTCTCCGGCTCGCCACCGAGTGGTGAATCGCGGACCAGCAGAAAAATCAGCAGCGCCCCCAACGCGGTCACCGTCCCGGCGCCATAAAACGCGTAGCGCCAGCCAATGCTCTCGGCGACAAGGCCGAGCGGCGTGGTCGACAGCAGTACGCCGATACCACCGATCGCGATCATCCGTCCCATCCAGGTTGCGTATCGCTCCGCCGGCACCCAGCGGCCGAACACGAACAACGCGCCAACAAGCACGCCGCTGACACCGAGGCCCATCATCAGCCGGCCAGCTATTAAACTGGAGAATCCGCCGGCCACACCGTAAATCACTGCGCCAGCGACAGCGAAGGCCAATATGACCGGCAGTGTGCGGCGCACGCCGAAGCGGTCAAACAACATACCAAGCGGGATCTGCGCCGCCGCGAAGGATACGAAAAAGATGCCGGTCAGCCCTCCCAGCGCCTCCGCTGAAAGGGAAAATTCGGCGCTCAATTCCTTGGCGATGACGCCATTAGACATGCGGAAGAATTGGCTCATCACATAGGCCACGCCGATGACGGCGACGATCGTGGCGAATTGGCGGCGGTGATTGTCGGATTTCATCGAAATTTGGCCGGTTGAAAGATGCGGACGGTCGGCACGGAAAAACGGCGGCGCTGCTTGGCCTGCACGTCGGGCCGCGATAAGCTTATTTATTATTAACTGGCTATGACGGCCAATTCGACTTAGGTGAATAGAATAATTTACAAAATGCTCAAGAGAAAATGATGGATTCGTGGGCATTCACTAGAATTGTTATCCATTGCGCCGTGCTCCTGGCAGGAATTCTGGCCACCCTGCCGGCGGACGCTAAGTTTGAGGACGGAGTGCAGGCCTATCTGGCTCAGGATTATGGCGCCGCGCTGGATGCCTGGCGGCCCCTCGCTGAAGACGGCCACGCGGAGGCACAATTCGGTATTGGGCTGTGCTACGAAAACGGTCGCAGTGTCGAACGCAACCTAGAGCTTGCCGCCGTCTGGTACCACAAAGCGGCCGAGCAGGGCCTGGATGAAGCTCAATTTAATCTCGGCAATCTATATCTCAACGCCGAAGGCTTCCCCCAGGATTTGGTCAAGGCGGTGCGCTGGTATCGCCGCGCCGCCGAACAGGGCATGCCGCACGCCCAGGTCAATCTCGGCTATTCTTACGAGACTGGCTCCGGCGTGGCGAAAAACGCCGAAAAGGCGGTATCGTGGTATCGGCGCGCCGCCGAGCAAAACTTCTCCCAGGCACAATATTATCTTGGCGCCGCCTATGAACGTGGCAGTGGCGTTAAGCAAGACCTTCCCCTGGCTGCTGCCTGGTATGGGCGCGCTGCCGATCAAGGCATCGTGCTCGCCTTTAGTCGCCTTGAGGTGCTTACGAGAAAAGGAATCAAGCCAGCCGTGATCACCGCAAGAGGCACGCCGGCCAAATACGACCTAGATGCGC
>CAYPSQ010000073.1:7479-13609 GCA_964413115.1 uncultured Rhizobiaceae bacterium
CGGTGGCAGCACCGGCAACCGCGCGGGCTGGCAAGCGGGTAGAGACCCTAATTGGTAGTTTCCGCCTGCAACTCGCCTCGTACCGCCAGCCGGCCAACGCCGAAAAAGGCTGGGGCATACTGTCCGCCAAGCACAGAGACCTGCTCGCAAGCTTCAACTATGCTGTTGCTGAAGTGAATTTGGGTGCCGACAAGGGGGTCTATTACCGCCTTCAAGTGGGGCCGGCAAGACTTCTTACAGAGGCGAAAGCACTGTGTGCCCAGATCAAGGCGCGCGGCGATAACTGCGTCGTAGTAGGGCCGTAATCCGAACGCCCAGCAGCTAACTGGCGCGCTTCCAAGTCCGGCCCCATGACCCGTCCCGGCGCTTGATTCCCAGCAAACATTTTTTACTCGAGGATGACAGCGCGCCGCCGCGTTTTATTACACGTTCAATGAGGCATTGAATAAAAGCGTGCTGTGCAGAATGGGTCGGCTGCGATGAGCGGATTAAACCGCTAGGCGGGATATTTCATCAACGCGGTCATCGGCAAACCATCCAACCGCTCGCGGCCGCCGAGGCCTAGAAGTTCGATCAAGAACGCGGCGCCCACTACATTGGCGCCAACCTGATTTAGCAACTGCATGGTTGCCCGCGCCGTCCCGCCAGTCGCCAGAAGATCGTCAAGGATAACGACCCGCTGGCCCGGTTTGATGAGGTCCCTTTTAACCTCCAAAACATCGGTACCGTATTCGAGCAAATATTCAAGTTTGATCGTATCGCCGGGCAGCTTGCCCTGCTTGCGGATCATGACGAAGCCGCAGCCCACCCTGATTGCCAAGGGTGCTGCCACAAGAAAGCCGCGCGATTCGACCCCAACCAGAAGGTCCGGCCTATACGGTCCAACCACGTCGGCGAGCCGCTCAACGGCCTCAGCCCATGCGCGAGCGTGCGCCAATAGCGGTGATATGTCATAGAATAATATTCCCGCTTTCGGAAAATCAGGAACTTCGCCGACATGATCCTGCAGTCTTATCGACATGAGGCGAGCACCGCTACGGCGCCAGGTAACATCTGATTTACTGAGTTGCCTCTTTCAAATAGGCGATCAAATTCGCGCGGTGCTTATCCTTTTTGATACCCTTGAACGCCATCTTATTTTTCGGAATATAGCCTTTGGGGTCCTTAATATAGTCGTTGATGGTAGTTTCATCCCAAACTATGGCGGCGGCTTTCATGGCGTCCGAATATTTGAACCCTTCCATCGTGCCGGACGTGCGACCAAACAATCCGTGCATATTGGGTCCGACCTTATTTTTTCCACCGGCTTCGAGGGTGTGACAAGCCTTGCACTTCTTGAAAACTTTCGCGCCTTTTTTAGCATTTCCGTCGGCAAACGCCGCGCTGCTGGCGACGACTATCAACGCCGCAGCGCCCATCGCCAGAACGTTCCGTAAGATCATAAACCATCTCCTTAAAACTAAATCTGTGAGGAGGCGAAGAATATGCTGCGACCGCACACTGTTCAAGCGGTGCAATTGTCGCAGGGAAAACTTCCTTGCGCAGCGGATCGGCGTTGGCACGCCACCAAAATCCATTACTGAGAGACAATTATTTGTGATATTCCCCATCAAGGAAGAAGCAGCTGACTACTTCTTCTGTGATGGCGTGTTATCCTCAAAAATCATCCACCCCCGACATGCGTGACCCGCGGGCCGTTTCCACCCCTTACGTTAGCAAAAA
Organism: uncultured Rhizobiaceae bacterium; assembly: GCA_964413115.1. Lineage (GTDB taxonomy): Bacteria > Pseudomonadota > Alphaproteobacteria > UBA828 > UBA828 > PTKB01. The sequence continues at coordinate 9,202 of CAYPSQ010000073.1, forward strand.
CGACGAACCGGATGACTAAAAACGACCGTGTAGCCCTAGCAGAATTAGCCCATATCCTCGCCTTAGAGGCTGGCGACGCAATCATGCGCCTCTATCGCCAGGGCATTGTCGTGCAGACCAAGGACGATGCCTCACCGGTGACGGAGGCAGATGAAATTGCCGATGCGCTGATCGTTGCCGGGCTTGCGGCCGGCGCGCCCGGAATTCCCATCGTCTCCGAAGAAAGCGTGGCACAGGGTCGCATGCCCGACATCAGCAGCGGCCGTTTTTGGTTGGTCGATCCGCTCGACGGAACCAAGGAATTCATTTCAGGCACGGATGAATTCACCGTCAATATTGCGCTCGTTGAAAACGGCAGTCCCATTCTCGGCGCGTTGCATGCGCCGGCGCTAAACGAATGTTATCTCACCGATGGCCACGGCGCGTTTCTGATTGCCAAGAATGGCTACAAGAGACCAATTCGTGCGCGCGCGCTGCCGTCCGATGGTGCCGTTGTCGTCGCGAGCCGCAACCACCGCGATGCCACAACCGACGAATTCATTGCCCGCCACCAAACTTCTCGTATCACCAGCGCTGGCAGTGCGCTTAAATTCGGCTTGCTCGCGAAGGGCGCCGCAGACCTCTATCCACGCTTTGGCCGTACCATGGAATGGGACACCGCAGCCGGCCATGCCGTGCTAACTGCGGCGGGTGGCAGTCTAAAGTGTATGGATGGGACGGTGCTTCGCTACGGCAAGGAAGGCCTCGATAATCCAGCGTTCATTGCCCGCGGCGTTGAATGAAATGCCGTTGCAGAGCCTGAAAAGACTGACCGCTTCGTCAAACGATATCGCTATTGCGGCCGATATTCTGCGCGCCGGTGGGTTGGTCGCCTTCCCTACTGAAACGGTTTATGGCCTGGGCGCGGATGCGCGAAACCATGGTGCAGTGCGAAACCTGTTCATAGCCAAGGCGAGGCCGCCTGATAAACCACTTATCGTCCTCGTTCAAGATCACCGCGAAGCTGCACGCTATGGCGTGTTGGACGAACAAGCCGATCGTCTTGTCAGCGCCTGCTGGCCTGGCGCGCTCACACTCATCGTAAATCGGCGTGAGCCGTGCGCTCTCAGCGCAGAAATTAATCCGCTCGGTATGACCGTGGCGCTCCGCGCAGCAGGCAGTGATACCGCGCGCCGCCTGCTTCGCGCCTTCAACGGCCCTATCACCGCACCGAGCGCCAACCCGAGCGGCGCCGCACCGCCGATCACGGCCAGGGAGGTCATCAACGGTCTCGGGACCGCAATCGATGCCGTGCTCGACGGCGGTCCCTGTCCGGGAAGTGAATCGACAATCGTTGACCTCACAGCCGACGCTCCCCGGTTGCTCCGCGAGGGCGCGATATCGCGCCGCCGCATCACGGAAATTTTACACCCTCACCCCTTAAGGTAAACTTACAGACGGCCGCGAGACCGGTTTGATTGCAGTAGGGCTGCGAACGGGCACGGAGTTTAGCGTTTAAGTTGCTCAATCTGAATGAACTAAACAGCACATGATCATAATTCTGGAAATTGAGGGTGAAACCTCGGTCCAGGAAAGGGTCGTTAGCGTTCTCAAATATGAAAACTGCTAAATTATCGGTGCCCTGAATGGTCGCTCAGGTGTTATTTGAGCATGCCAAAATTGCCCCTACTTAATAATTTACGATGTACTCACGCCAGACATATACGGCTATAGCTCCTTGGCAGTGTTGCGCGATGATCCGGACACATCCGTTATACCTATCATTTTTCTCACGCCACCGCTCGCCAAGCCGGTATTTGGAAAGGCATGGTAATGGGCATTCCAGTCACCGACGCAAATAGACTGGGGAATACCACCAACCGTTTGTTAAATATAACGGTTCATGGTGAATCTCCTGCAGTGGGCAACGGCGCTAGTCGCGCAGCGCCGCCAATTGATCACCATATGGTTCCGGATCCACCGCCACGTCGATTAGACTGGTCCCATTATGCGCCAACGCAGCGCTGATTGCCGGTTGCACAGGCTTGTGCGGCGCAATCTTCCAAGCGCGGCAGCCTTGGCCCATAGCCGAAGCTGCAAAATCCACTGCCGGATATCGTACGCCAACCGGCCGATCCTGGCGTCGCTGTTGCTTTACGTCGATCAGGGAAAGTGCCGCATCGTTCAGCACGATGACGGTTAAGCGGCACCCGAGGCGAGCGGCTGTGGAGAGCTCGGCCAAGCACATCATCAGACCGCCATCGCCGGTAAAAGCGATGGTCCGGCGCTCTGGCTCTACCAGGGCGGATGCAATCGCAGCCGGGAGGGCGAACCCCATGGTCGAGAGACCGGTGGATTTGAGCACCTGGCGCGCCTCAGAAGCCTGGATGCGCGCCATGGCGGAAATCATGTGTGCGCCGGCATCAATGGTGAAGCGCGTATCGGCAACAGTTCCAGCCAGAGCTGCCAGGGTCGCGTCGATCACAGTTTCCGCAGTATGTCCGTCCCCACCGCCCAGTATGAGAAGCTTACTCATCCTGTCTTTGAAGCCGGCGATCTCGTCCGACTCCCAGATTGAGCGGCAACAAGAGGCGCTGAGCGCCGCGATGCCATCGTTCAGGGGTCCGACCAATTCGACACTTGGGGCAAATGGATAATCCAGCCCGGAGCGATCGCTCAAAGCCAATACCGGTACATCAGGGCGCCAAGGCGCCGGGATGAGTTCGACTGGTTCGACACCGATCCAAAGGATGAGGTCAGCACGCCGGATCACCTCCGCTTCACCAGCGGCGCCGGTGAGATGGCCAACCATTTGGTGGTGCGAATCTGAGATCACACCTTTGGCCTTGTAGCTAGTCATAATCGGACAGCCAAGACGCTTTCCGAGTTGTAATAACCCGGCAGCAAACTTGGAATAAGCGACCTGAAGACCGATCAACAAAATAGGTCGCTGGCTGCTTGCCAATAAATTGCACGCCTGAACCGTCACGCTGCTCTCAGCATCACGGACCTCCAAGGCGGCGGATTCAATCGTAACGCTGTCGACCGCTTCGCTATTCACAGCCTCAAGTGTGGTGATCCGTGCCGCGTCTCCAGAAGAAAGTTCGACCAGAACCGGCCCCTCGGGATAGCTCTTAGTTAGCGCCAGGAGAGCGGCAAACTGTGCCGTGCCAGATTCTGGAGATAAGCGCACGCATGCCTTGGTGATCGGGCGATACAGCGCCTGAAGGTCAAATACTTGATGCGGTGGAAGATTCCCACCGACATCACGAGAATCGCAGATCAGCAGCAACGGCGCACGTTCAAGATGAGCATAGGCCACCCCATTGGCGGCACTAGCCGCGCCCGGACCAATCGCTGTCAAGACGATTCCAGGCGCGCCGGTCAGCTCCGCTGCGGCGGCGGCCGCGAGCGCCGCAGCAGTCTCGCCCCGGCAGAGGATAAACCTAATCCCCGCCTTGTCGGCCGCAGCTATCAAATCAAGGCTGGAGCCACCGCCCGGAACGCCGAACAGAAACCGCACGCCACAAGATTTGAGCGTCGCGATCATTGCCTCGGCAAGAGTCATCGACGTTAATTGTGGAGTTCCCGTACTAGCCAATCTTGGCGCCGTCATCGCGGCCTGCCGATCTTACCTTCGCTTGTTTTGATCACTTTTTCACACTCTCGGATTGCTATTTTCGACATCCTATGGTTAGCCGTCCTTAGCTGCAAACCAACAACGGCCAGCGCACGCACGAGCAAAAATATACAACTAAACCGAACCGCCATAATAAACTCTGAACGGTACAACTTTTTTGGGGCGCAACTGGAGCACTGATTGTATAACTCCACGGATTGCAAACCACGACCAAGGGTGAAAGTAACGTGAGCGAAAAGAGCAGCGGCACCGGCGCCGCGAAGTCCAAGGCGCCATCTACTGCCAAAGCGGCAGTGACCAAACCGTCAACATCAAAAAAGGAATCGGCCAAGAGCGCCAGCGAGACCGGTAGCGCTTCCGACACTAGTGCGGAAAAGCCGGTAGAATCAGGCGCGGAAAAATCAGCTGATTCCGGCACCCAAAAATCGGCCGAATCAGGGGGGGGTAAGGCGCAAAAAGAGACCGTTTCCAGCAGCGATGTACATTACGGATATTTCTCCAGCGTCCGCACACCCGCCTACCGCAAGGGTTGGGACGATATATTCGGCAAAAAAACATCGTCTGGCGACAATTCTGAAAAAAACCGAACTGCGGATCGCACCAAGGGCGCGCGCAAGACAAAAAGGTCCACAATCAAACAGCCGGTCACGCTTGAGCTTGATATTGCTGAGCTGCCAGAAGCGCTGCGGGCCGGGCTCAACGAGGAAATCCGCCGTAAAGTAAAACGCCAGCGCATCAACTATGACAAGTTGGATAGAGCGGGCGCCGTGCGGTGGAACATTGTTTGCA
>CAYPSQ010000074.1:0-5200 GCA_964413115.1 uncultured Rhizobiaceae bacterium
GGGGTTATCTTGCCGCCATTATCGACTCTGGGCGTTGACCCAAATTATACCGTGCCGCGTTCAATTACGGCGGCCAAACAAGCGAAGGAACAGAAGTTAAAATGGCGAAGATAGAAGCAATCCTCACTGAAAGATCAGACTGCATTCTTACGTTGACGCTCAACCGGCCAGAAGTTCTGAATGCTGTAAATGGGCCGCTTACCGAGCAGTTATTTGACCAATTGGCCGCGGTGGAAAATGATGCCAGCATACGGTGCGTCGTAATTCGTGGCGCCGGTGGGCATTTCATGGCCGGCGGTGATCTCAAATTGTTTCATGGCGAACTCGGCCGAGATTCTGATGAACGTCGCCGCTTCTTCGAAAAATTCGTCTACCAGGTGCACCCTCTGATCCAAGTGATAAAACGCCTGCCCAAGCCGGTCGTAGCCAGCGTTGAGGGTGCTGCCGGCGGTTTCGGCGTCAGTTTAATGCTGGCCTGCGATCTGGTGATCGCCGCGGACACCAGCTTCTACACTATGGCCTATTGCAGCATCGGCACCAGCCCTGATGGCTCGTCGACCTACTTTTTACCCCGAACGGTCGGGCTCAAAAAAGCGATGGAACTGGCTCTGCTGTGCGAGCGTTTCGATGCTGAAACCGCACACGGTTTAGGCATGGTTAATTGGGTAGTTCCACATAAAGACTTGGTGAGCGAGACGACAAAACTATCGAAGCGTCTAGCAAACGGACCGACCTGCGCATATGGTAATACGAAAAAACTACTAAATGCTTCGCTTCATTCCTCCCTGGATGATCAACTACAGTCAGAAGCCGAAAGCTTTGCTGCCTGTGCCGGCACGTCCGATTTTGTCGAAGGCATTACCGCGTTTGCCGAGAAACGTGCGGCCAAATTTAAGGGAAAATAAGACGCAGCTCTCACCTGCCATTGACGAGGAGAATTTTATATGGGCAAGCACCCACACGAGCATTACGTCAAGCTTGTTGAAGAGGACTATTTTGGCAATGTCGAGCGTCAGGACGTGGCGGGAATCCTTGCCTGCTTTACAGAGGATGCCAGGGTAACCATCTATCACGGCGACAATGAGCCACGCCGGTTTGGCACCGTTGCTGACGACAGCGCGTCACCGTTACATAGTTTCTTCGATCATTTACTCTCAAATTACGATCCTCACTTTGAGGACTTTACCCATTTCGTGGATGCCAAAAATGATCGCTGCGCAGCATATTTTCAAGTGCACCTCACGCCAAAAGCCAGTTCGTCCTATGCCGCGTCGGGCGTACTAAATTTGCGCAATTGTAACTTTTTCCTGTGCCGTGACGATAAAATCCACGACATGACTATTTACTATTCCAATCCTGACGCGGCCAAAATGACTGAACCAGCACCGACCGGTTTTCCGAAATCGAGTTAACCTCAACATCAGGAAGGCGCTTACCAACTGGATCAAAGCGGCAGGTACAGCCGTACTTGCACCTAGCGCAAAATATCTGCTGATGGTGTCTCATGACAAGGCTAAGGCGGCTCGTCCGTTATAGCATGGAGAATAGCCTATAGCGTTGCTATGCCTAAAGCCAAGCAGCGCCGCGCACGCCGCTATCAGGTCCATATTTAGCTTTCACCAGACGCGTTGCCATAGCACCAGAAGAGGTATAGCGCGACCATAGGCTCGGTACTCGGGTGTAGAGGCTGGGCATCTCAGAAAGCCCGCCACCCAGCACAATGACATCGGGGTCAAGAAAATTTATCGCGGCTCCGAGGGCCCGTGCCAGACGCTTCTCATAAAGCGATATAGCATCTCTCGCACACTGGTCGCCCTTGCCAGCCAGGCGAGATATTTCCTCGGGCTTTGCCACCCGCTTGGCCACCGACAAATAGCTACGCGACAGCGCTGCTCCATTCAGCCAGGTTTCGATGCACCCGGATTGACCACAGCTGCAGGTGATTTCAGCTCCATCCGAAGCTTCGTGCCACGGCAGCGGATTGTGGCCCCACTCGCCCGCTGTCGTATTTGCGCCAGCGACGACCTGGCCATTGACGACTAAGCCACCGCCAACACCGGTTCCGAGAATTACCCCGAACACAACAGCGGCGCCAGCCGCCGAACCATCGGTCGCCTCCGATAGCGCAAAGCAATTTGCGTCATTGCCGATATTTACTGGACGGTTCAACAGACGCTCCAGGTCACTGCGAAAGACCCTGCCTTGCAGCCAGGGTAAATTTGCCACTAACATCGTCTTGCCCGCACCGTTGATAAAGCCGGGCATGCTGATGCCAATCCGGGCCGCCGGACTCGCTTCGTTTTCCAAATAGGATACTGTCTCCGAAATAATTTTGATCGTGGCGCTGTAATCGCGCGGAATGTCAGCACGGAAGCGGGCCTGCTCCTTCCCCTTCTCGTCGAGGATCACCGCGGCAATCTTGGTGCCGCCGATATCGATACCGATGCGCAGGCCAACCACTTCAACCATGATATTCGTATTGTCCATGAACCGAAGTCGCTTTGACCATGAGGTCTCCGTCCAGCCACACGAGATTGGCATCATAGCCGGCTGCTATTTTTCCGAGGGATTCTCCAAGTCCAAGAAACTCAGCAGGATTGGTCGAAGCCATGCGAAGAGCGGCCTCGAGCGGAATCGAAATATTGTGTACGCAATTTCGCACAGCGCGTGCCATATTTAAGGTTGATCCCGCAAGGCGGCCATCAGGCAGAAAGCATGATCCGTCACGCACGCTGATTGACTCTCCCCCATAGTCGAAAGTCGTCATGTCCGTGCCGACCGGCGCCATGGCATCGGTGACGAGGAAAAGCTTGTCCTGTTTTGCCCGCCAAGCGGTGAGAATTGATGTCTCATGCACATGCACGCCATCAGCAATGATGCCGCACCAAAGATCGCTATTGGAGAGTGCTGCACCGACTGTACCTGGTGCTCGGCCTGAGAGTTGGCTCATGGCATTGAATAAATGAGTGACGCCCAACAGGCCATCTTGTTGAGCTGCTGCAATCTGTTCCGCCGTAGCCTGGGTGTGTCCGGCTGAAACGCTGATGCCGGCTGCGGTTAACTGTGCGATCAGCCCGGGCGGCGCGCATTCCGGTGCCAAAGTGACGATCCGGGCCCCCGGCACATTGCTAAGCCGGGTAATAATCTCCGCGTCAAGCACGCCAACCCGGCCGGCATCATGCATTCCTTTGCGCTCCGGATTTATGATCGGCCCTTCGAGATGGATGCCGAGCAGTCCGGGCGTTGCCGCCGATAAAGCACCGCATACCGCATCAATTGCCTGTATAATATTTGCACGATTGTCGGTGATCAGAGTCGGCAAAAACCCGACTGTGCCAAAGCGCCTGTGAGCCCTTGCTATACGGGCTATAGTTTCGGCTGTGGGCGCCGTATTGAACATGACACCGTCACCACCGTTGACCTGAATATCGATAAATCCAGGCGCTAGATGGCCACCTGCGAGGTCGTGTCGAGGAACATGGGAGGGGATATCCGGCGCTTCGACAATGTCCGCAATATGCCGACCCTCAATGAGAACAGCAGGCGCTTCGAGACGCTTGGAAGCGTTATGGAGAAAGCAGTTCGTCAGAGCATACAAGCAAACATCTCCGAGTGATTCGGCTATGGCAGCCTATCAGGCCACCGAGCATAGGTGGATTAATTTTTAGCGTATCTGGCGCTTGTTGTACGCTCGGGTTCTGGGTAGCGTGGCGCCAGGCTATTTATCCTTCTCGGCATGAAAGGCCCTTAGGTCAATGCCCACCACCCTCACCGTTAAGCACTCGCAAAAACTTTGCTCGGCACACGCCCTAGCCACAGTTGTGAGGCCTCACCGCAGTGAAATGCCTCTCAAATTCAATCTGACCCGGTCCATGACAGGCGGTTCTGTAGCCTAGAACTGCTAGAATTGAGATACTTTAATTTTTGATAAATTTTTCGTCGATAATTTCGAGCGCCTGATCCAAAGAGTCGATCGCAAGGTCTATTTCGTCCTGGGTAATAGTAAAGGGCGGTCCAAGCTTGATGGTATTCGGCGTAAAACCACCCATGAATACACCGCGCTTAGCGTTCTCGTCCGCGATGATGTTATTGGGCATTTCTGTGAGATCCCCCGTAAAAGCCGAATAACGATCTTCTGGCACGATGGGAGTGCCCTCGCAATTTATCAGATCAACCGTATAGAATAGACCGCGACCCGATACTCGCCCGACTGAAGGGTGTTTCTCATTAAGTACATCAAGGCGCTCCTTGAGATAGGCACCACGCTGGCGCACCTGTTGCAGCATGTTGTTAGCCAGCATGTATTCGAGATTACCGACGATAGTGGCACACACCAGTGGATGACCGTCCCAGGTACTACCGCTCCACCAGCGCGCGGCCTCAAAATGTTCGGATATTTCCTTGCTAGCAATCACCGCGCCGACCGGCAATGCCGAGCCGTTCAGTCCCTTACCTGCAGCGATCAAATCAGGTTCGACATCCGGCCAATGCATATAGCCAAACCATTCTCCTAAACGGCCGACGCCGCAAATCACTTCGTCATCTATCCACAGGAAGCCGTGGCGCTTGGAAATATCCCTGAGGCCAGCGATGTAGTCTCGGTGTGGAAAGGTACCGCCACCGCCCAGCATAGGTTCAGTAATCACCGCCGCAATATTTTCGCCGCCAATGGCACGAACGATCTGCTCTGTGGCTTCGAGCGATGGTAGACGCCCTTCACCATTCCAGTCTTCAAACTCGGGTGCGGGTATTGGAATATAGCCATATGCCGGAAAGCCGGGAATATCCTGGACCTGATTAAAATTTCCGGCCGTTGATATATTGGCGCGATAGCCGCGCATCATGGTAGAGCCCATAACCATGCCATGGAACGAATGCGCCTGGGTGAGTATGACTGACTTTCCGGTGTAAAGGCGCGCCATGGCAATGCAGTTTTCCACCGCATCCGTGCCTGAAGAGAACACCCGCGCTCGCCCGGCCCAGCCAGCCTCGCCGAGCAAATCCTCAATGATCAGTTTAGCCGCACGAGCACGATATTCATTGGCCAAGCCGAAATAGGCATGGCCGTAGCGATTCATGGCGCGAGCTAGCTCGGCATGGATGGCAGGATGACGGTGACCCATGCTATCGGATATAAGCTGGCTCATGAAATCCAGCATGCGGGTGCCGTCCGCTAGCGTAAACCAATTACCGTCCATGT
>CAYPSQ010000074.1:5300-7273 GCA_964413115.1 uncultured Rhizobiaceae bacterium
GCCTTAAGGGCGCACCTCAATATAGTTGACGATCACTCCGACACCCTCCGTTTCGGCTGAGACTCGGACCGCCTTTTCAAACTCTCTCTCGGAACGCGCCCGGCCGATCAGATAAACGTTAGAAAACGCATCGACCGCGACGCGCAAATTAACATCCGCAATACCGGCCGTTTCGATCAGGCTAATGCCAACACTAACATCGAGTTTCATGGTATCCACCCAGTCAAGCATTTCCTCCTCGCGCATTTTCTGCTCTTTTTCGCTCATATATTGGACATGCCAATAGAGTTCTTTTATCCCGTCGACAGCCTCTACTCTGGCTAAAAACTCTTCATAAAGCTGTGAGTCGTTGAACAGCCCGGTTATCAGGAGGCGCTGTTCATAAATTTCTGTTGACGCCTTGATGGTCCCCAGGTCGGCCATCACCGCATTAACTTTCACGACGATCTCATTATCTTTGTATATATCCGAACTGCTGCGCGCTTCGACGGCCCGGTCGATCAGTGTTTTAGGCGCAACCAAAATGTCGTCGAGAACTCCCGCCAAGGCTGAAGGCCCGACTGATGACGCAAAAAGTGAGATGATCGTGGCGAAAAGTGCGGTGCTAAGATAGGTGCGCATAAAAACTCTCTTTTTAAAAACATTTGCAGATGGACTACCTATTAAATCCCCTGATCCGATCGCTAAACTGAAGGGTAGGAGGTGATTTAACGATGCAAATTTACTTAATACTTCCATTTGCATATCGAAGCTCTCCGGCATATACATCGTATATCAGTCTTCGACTAACCGTAGTATCCAGTTTGGCGACTACGTCAGGCTACAATACTTTATGGGAATCGGCGCACTGAAAACCTTCCGCAATACAATTTTGCGGATGATCGCAATAATAAAGAGAGCAAGAATAATATGAGTGTAGGAACCGTGAAGTGGTTCAATTCCGTCAAAGGGTATGGCTTTATTAGCCCGGATGACGGTTCAAAGGACGCATTCGTCCATATTTCCGCTGTTGAGCGCGCCGGTCTGCCTGGGCTCGCGGAGGGACAACGGGTGGAGTTCGAATTGCAACCGGGCAAGAACGGAAAAAGTTCGGCTGAGAATTTGGTTCTCGTTGAATAGCAGGCGTTTGCGGTGTGGCAAATCTCTACTGAAATATTAGATGACTTTGCCGCCTCAGCGACCTCGGGCTATCGTTCTGGCGAGTTCGTTGCATGTGCCGGGAAGCACCGCAGCCCACCTAAAACAATAGAGCGGTGTAAATAGCGTTCGTGCTGGCAATTCTATTAATCGAAGTCCAGTCGAACGTTGAAGGGTGCGGCACGCCCTAAAATCAAAATCTGTTGGGCCGAGCGCGAGAGCTTTTTACCTTTTCCGGGCACTTAGAATTCTGATTTTCTTACTGAAATATAATGTGATTTAAATCACCTCACGGTCTGGCGAATTGTGCCAAAAGTGACGCCGCGAAGCAGTTGGTTCTGCAGCACGAAAGTTACCAACACCACTGGGATGAGATAAATCGTTTCTATTGCTGCCAGCAATCCCCATTGTACATTAAGTCCGCCGCCGAGATTGGCGCCCATCGCGACTGGTACAGTACGGGTTTCGGATCCGGTCAACAACAACGCTATGAGGAATTCATTCCACGTCAGAATGAGGCCAAATGTCACCGTCGCGGCAAGACCGGCCTTAACTTGAGGTAGGCAAATCCGAAAAAAAACACGCCATTCCGAGCTGCCTTCGGTTCGCGCGGCATCCTCCACATCGCGCGGTAATTCATCGAAAAAACTCTTCATTATCCAAATCGTGAACGGCAGGTTAAACGCCGTATAAAGCAAAATGATGCCAGGATAGCCACCGGTCATTCCGGTAATTCGAAACATTACGAATATAGGAATAATGATGATGATCGGCGGCAACATCCGCGTCGTCAGGATAAGGAACAAATAAGTATCATTGCCTTTCAACGGCCAGCG
>CAYPSQ010000074.1:7373-9630 GCA_964413115.1 uncultured Rhizobiaceae bacterium
ATAAGCAAGGTTAGAAACATTGTTTGAACCACAGCTTCCAGCGGCGTAAAGGCATAGGCTGCCCAAGGAGACGGGCTATGCGATTCGTGATGCAACCGATGAAATACATTAAAGAGAAGCCGATGATGCATCAGACGATGCGTCCAGTAAAAATAGGCATCATGCAGTATTATGGCGATGATCAGGCTGAACACGCCGTAAAGCCAACCCAAATCAGACACCTCAGGGTAAACCAATGTCCAGCCCTGAGACATGAGCACGAAAATGCCAAATCCGTTCAGCGCAAAGACCATCGCCGTCAAGATCGAATAACGTACTTCGCGTCGAACCGTCGCTGGGCGTACCGCCCCTGGCTGAATTTTACGCCCCTGGAAGGGATTACCCTTCCATCGATAAAGAACAAGGAATACCGCGCTGGCCGGGATTACGATCAACAAAAGCTGGCCGCCAAGAATCATCGACCAAGCCGGCAGCGCTGCGATGAGATCTCCGAAATCCACCATGCCTCCCCTTCCGTATTGTGCCTTGGGTTATCCGCCGCAGGCACAACCGCTCGGTCTATCTGGGCTAAAATTTTTGGTGACCCCTAGGAGAATCGAACTCCTCTTTTCAGGTTGAAAACCTGATGTCCTAACCGATAGACGAAGGGGTCAAAAGCTAACTGGGCTATCTAGTCGGGTGGCGACGTAAAATCAAGGTGGCAATGCGCCGAATGGCAAATTTTCCCTGATTGGGGCCTCATCAGGTCCTCTCCACTCCGCCTGCCGATGCTGCATCCTGAATGATAAACTGAACGTCATCGCGCTCCTGCCACCGGTTTATACGCAAATTTCCGGCCAAATGAAGCGGTCCTTCCGACGCCGACAACAACATATGGCCTAATTCCTCGCCCGCCACGCGGAATGCGATGGCAGTCAACCTTTTGCCAGTGGCGCCGGCCAGGATGCAACGCACATGACCATGGCCAACAATTTTTGCACTGACGATTCGCGACGCGGTGATGACCATCCGGGGTTCTGAATTGCCGGAGCCGAACGGGCCTACTTGAGCAAGTTCTTCAACTAGTTTCAGCGTGGCACCTTCGACTGTCAGCGCACCGTCGATGCCAAGGCTTGCCGATTGGCGTGCTGCCTTTACATAGGGCGCCAATCGTTGCATCAAAAAGTTTCCAAGTGCCTCCAACTGCTCCTCTTCAACGGTAAAGCCAGCCGCCATCGCATGTCCACCGCCGTTTAACAAAAGGCCAGCTTGGCGCGCCGCCGTGATCGCTCCGCCGATATCCACCCCGACGATCGAGCGGCACGAGGCTTTGCCTACGCCCTCCGCCACGGCAATAACGATTGCCGGGCGTGAAAAGCGTTCCTTAAGCCGGCTAGCCACAATGCCGACAACTCCGGCATGCCAGCCTGCACCGGCAGCGATGATTATCTCTGCCGGCATTTCACCGCGTGCCTCAATTTGGGTCGTGGCCGCCTCGAGAACATCCGCCTCGATAGACTGGCGTTCCTTGTTGAATTCACCCAGACGTAGTGCGATGGCCTTTGCGGCGCCGACGTCTGAAGTCGAGAGCAAACGAATACCGAGGCTTGATTCACCGACCCGCCCGCCGGCGTTCACACGCGGGCCAAGCACATAGCCGGCATGATAGGCAGTTGGCGCTTCGTCGAGACCAGCACTGTCCGATAGCGCAGCCAATCCAATATTGCCGCGCTTTGCCATGACCTTCAAACCTTGCACCGTCAACGCTCGGTTAAGCCCAGTAAGCGGGACGACATCGCAGACCGTGCCTAGTGCGACAAGGTCGAGGAGCCCGAGGAGGTCCGGTTCTGGGCAGGCGGTATCGTAGTGTCCAGCCTCACGCAAGCTCCTATTGAGTGCCACCAAGAGGAGAAATGTCACACCAACTGCTGCCAATTGGCCAAGACCGCTGTCATCGTCAAGGCGGTTGGGATTAATGATTGCCGTGGCACTGGGCAGGCGCGGCTCGGCGATATGGTGATCGACAACTATGACGGAGAGACCAGCCGCCGCCGCCGCGTCCAAGGGAGCAAAAGCTGAGATCCCGCAATCGACAGTGATGACAAGGCCCACGCCTTGTTCGGCCAAAGATTTGAGTGCCCGTGTGTTGGGTCCATATCCTTCACGCAAACGGTCGGGGATGTAATAAGTTCCGTTGCTGCCAACCGTATTTAAGAAGCGCAGGATGAGCGCGCCGGAGGTGGCGCCATCGACATCGTAATCCCCGAACACTGCAATC
>CAYPSQ010000074.1:9730-13433 GCA_964413115.1 uncultured Rhizobiaceae bacterium
GGAATTTCACCGCTCCATGGTATCAGTCGACCGGCGGGCGGCGGGTGAAGTCGTGCTCGGCCTCGATCAGTCGCAGCGTACCGGTGCGCGAACGCATCACCACGGAATGGGTGTGCGCGCCACCGGGGAACCGGTGAACCCCTTTTAGCATGGCACCATCAGTTACTCCGGTGGCTGCAAACATGACATCTCCGCCCGCCAACTCGTGCAGCGAATATTTACGATTCAGATCGGTCACACCCATCGCCCGCGCGCGCTTCTTTTCATCATCGTTGCGGAACACCAGGCGGCCCATCATTTGCCCGCCAATGCAGCGCAGCGCAGCTGCCGCCAACACGCCCTCCGGCGCGCCACCGGTACCTATATAAATATCTACCGAACGGTTGAGCCGGGTCGTAGCGATGACGCCAGCAACATCGCCGTCGCGAATAAGCTGGATGCGGGCCTGCGTTTCACGGAGCTTGGTGATCAGTTCGCTGTGGCGAGGCCGATCGAGTACAAGCACCATGAGATCAGAAATTTCACATTTCTTGGCGCGCGCGAGGCGCGTGAGGTTTTGTACCGGCGCGTCGTCGATATTGATTAAATCCTCGGGCAGTCCGTCGCCGACAGCAATTTTGTCCATGTAAACGTCTGGCGCATTTAGAAAGCCGCCCTCCTCCGCCATGGCAAGAACGGCCAGAGAATTCGGTCCTCCGGTGGCGCAAATTGTAGTGCCTTCTAGCGGGTCAAGTGCGACATCAACCTTGGGTCCGTTTCCGGTGCCAACCTTCTCGCCAATAAAGAGCATCGGTGCTTCATCCCGCTCGCCTTCGCCGATTACCACCGTGCCGTCGATATCCAGAGCATTGAGGGCGCGCCGCATGGCGTCTACCGCCGCCTGATCCGCTGCGACTTCGTCGCCTAGACCGGTCATGTGTGAAGCCGCACGCGCCGCTGATTCTGTCACGCGGACAGCATCGAGCGCCAGGTTACGATCTAGAGAAACAGCTTCGACCATAATTTCCTCTCGCCGCCACGGAGTGGCGCTTATGATAAATTGACAATACGAATCATCCGCGGCGTCTCCAACACCGCTCGCAACCCGTCCATGGCGGCGAGGGCGCTCGCCAGCGCATCTTCCTCAGCCATGTGAGTAGTCAGCACGACCGGAACTGCTTCATCTGGCCGGCGACCATGTTGCAGCAGCGATTCTACTGACACTTCCTGGTCGCGCAGACAAGCCGCAATATCGGCGATCACGCCGGGCCGGTCTACCACCATGAGACGGATATAATAGCTACCGACATGACTACCAGACGGCGCCTTGGGTTGTGCCTTAAGTTCAGCTACCGGAACTCCAAAAACTGGCACCACTAGCCCACGCGCGATATCGGCGAGATCGGAAATAACCGCGGAAGCAGTGGGCCCAGCGCCTGCGCCCGGGCCTTCGAATGTCGTCGTGCCAACAAAATCGCCCTCCGTGACGACCGCGTTCAATACGCCATCGACATGCGCGATAGCGGTCTTCTCGGGCACCATGCACGGATGCACGCTTTGCTCGATGCCAGCGGCGCCAGCACGTGACACGCCCAGCAGCTTGACACGATAACCGAGTTCCTCTGCAAAGCGGATATCCATCGGGTTGATATGCCGAATGCCCTCGATCTGGACGGCGTCGAAGTCCACTGGGCAGCTGAAAACCAGGCTGGTGAGCAGCGCTAGCTTATGCGCTGCGTCGATGCCGTCGACATCGGTAGACGGATCAGCCTCAGCATAGCCCAACTTTTGCGCTTCCTTGAGCACGGTATCGAAATCGCGTGGTGTTGCGGCATGCACACCATCGCGCATCTCAGTTAATATGTAATTGCAGGTGCCGTTTAAAATGCCGTAAACGCCGGAAAATCTGTTAGCTGTAAGGCCTTCCCGTAGCGCTTTGACAATGGGTATACCGCCCGCAACGGCTGCCTCATAACCCAAATTCACAGCGCTCTCTTCGGCCATTTCGGCCAGAGAGTTACCGTGATGTGCGAGCAAAGCCTTATTGGCCGTGACCAGATGTTTGCCGCCCTGCAAGGCCGCTCGCGAAAGCTGGAGAGCAATCCCGTCAGCGCCCCCAATCAACTCGCAGACGACATCAATATCAGGATCGGCCGTAAGGTCGAGCGGATTATCATACCATTTAAGTGAGGAGATATCAGCAGCTCGTCTCTTCGTCCGTTCGCGAGCGCTCACGGCCACCGCTTCGAGCCGCCGCCCGGACCTGCTTTGTAGAAGCGTACTTTGTTGCTCGAGCAACTTCAGCACACCGCAGCCGACAACGCCCAACCCGGCTATACCAATGCGCACGGTGGGGTTCATCTCCCTCCCTCGCGCTTGTATTCTTGTTTATCTAAATTGTGTAATTGGCTGATAAATAACAATTAAATATTAGCTCTTGGAGGGCTCTAGAATTCGATAAAAACGTCGGCACGGCGATTTTCTGCCTCGCCAGCGGGCATGTATTCATAGCTCACCGGCTCATTGTCAGAGCGCGCGTCAACTAATACCGCCAGGGCCGGCACCCCGAGGCGTGTTAATTCCATTGAGACCGCCGTAGCCCGATCCAACGATATTTGGAAATTTACCCAGCTATGGCTGTTTAAATCCATGTCGCGCGTGCGCCGACTGGCATGGCCGATAACGCGCACGTGGCCGCCAAATTCCCGGTGTAGCCTAACCACCTGTTTGAGCGCTGCGCGGCCTGATGAATTGAGGGTACTGGAACCGGATGAGAACGGAATACTGGCCGCCTGAAAAGATACCACTGCGGTGGAAGTAGAGGCCCCACTGTCACCCAACGAATTGGCCGACAATGGGGTCGGCACGAGATCTGCAGTGCCGCTAGAAAGCAGCTTTTCAGATAGAACGCTGCCTTGCTCAACCTGGTCCGGGAGCTGCGGGACATTGGCTTTTCGATAAGTCAAACTGCCCGAAGAGTTGAAGCGCTCATTAAATAGCGCACGAAATTCGTTGATCGGAATTACACCGCTTTCGCTTACTAATGCGAAGCGAGTTTCGCTTTGCATCATTTGTTCGGATTCGATTTTCGTGATCTTGCTTGCGCCGGCCTTGGCGGTCACGTTGCCGTTCTGGTCTGCAGCACGGAGTTCGCGGAGAACCGGTTCCGATGCCGAATCGGTGGCGCTGACGAGCTGCTGATTGGCAAATTCGCCGGGCTCCAACTCGAAGACCTGCTTGCGAACAGGCTCGACCGTGCTCGCTGGCAAAAAGCTTTGCGGTTCCTGGTCTTCGAGATCATCGTCAGCATAGTGGCTGCGCAAGGTTTCGTTTGTGTAGCGAGCCTCATCCCGGTCGGCTACAAGCCCGCCAGTAAGTTGGTCCAAATCCTCTGGACTTGATGCCGGTCTTGGCGTGTCAGGCACCTTGCTTAATTTGGGAAAGTCTGTCTCTCCGTCATCTTGTGTCAGGTTGCGGTCGTTTGCTTGGTCATCCTCGAAAAACCCGCCGACATCGTCCAATACGGTCGAACAGGCCGCCGCGCCCACCAACACGAGCGCGAGCACCACAGGGGCAAGGTAGCGGGCGGAAATATTAAGTTTGATCGGACTACTCGACATTCTACTCGCGATTTTCCGGCGCATCAGTATGTCTGTATTATTGAGCGGAATAAACATTGTTACTAGCATAGATCAGCCATATATCAACGCTTTTTGGCTCCCTT
>CAYPSQ010000075.1:0-2415 GCA_964413115.1 uncultured Rhizobiaceae bacterium
TAGTTGTCGAATCCGCCAATTTGGGACCCCGGTCTTCGTTACGTAAAGTTTTTGAGCAAGGCGATAATCTCGGCGCCGTTGCCTGTTATGAGGACGACCAGAACAGCCTTAGAGATTATGTTTCCGAATTCCTGAAGGCGGAAAACGCCACTATCGAACCGGACGCGCTTTATTGGCTATTGGAAAGGCTGGGCAATGACCGCATGCAGGTAAGGAACGAACTGAGAAAATTGGCTCTCTATGCGTTGAACGATGACCTATCGGCGGATACGGGCGCAACGCGAATTACGTTACAGATCGCCATGGATGGCGCCGGTGATGCCGGCGTATGGTCTCTCGATCAATTGGCTGACGCCGTGGCGGGCGGTGAATTGGCAAATGTGGACCGGTTTCTTGAGCTTGCTGTTGAACAAGGGATTCAACCAATACGTGCACTCCGTTCCGTTACCAAGAGATTTCAACAGCTGCATTATGTTGTCGGTCTGTCAGCAACCGGCAGCTCGATCGAAAAACTAATCTCCTCCCTTCGGCCGCCAATATTTTTTAAGCACCGGCCTGCTTTTCACAGCCAGGCGACGCATTGGTCTTTACCGCGTATTGTTCAGGCGCTTAACATATTATGCGCAGCCGAGCTCGACTGCAAAACAACGGGCATGCCGGCGCGCGAAATTTGTGCCCGGGCCTTGGTCCGCATAGGCGCGGCAGGGCGCGCCGGCAAACGGGCTGGTTAATCGAGTCGTTTAAGGAATTCGTCCAATTGTTCCAGAGTTTTATATTGGACGCTCAGGCTGCCGCCCCGCTTTTTCTCGGTGATAGTTACCTTCAATCCGAGGCGATTTGATAATATTTTTTCGAGGTCTCTCAGATCAGCGCTTTTTACGGCCTTAACGTGTCGCGATGGCTTCAATTCGGCGGTCGCGGCGCGCAGTAGACTTTCGGTTTGCCGAACATTTAGATTTTCGTCGGTGATTTTATTAGCCAGTTCGACTGCGTTGGGTGCGCTCACCAAAACCCTGGCGTGCCCAGGGCTTAGTTTTCCGGCAACGGTGAGGTCTCTTATTTCGGGCGGCAAGCTCAACAGACGAACCGTGTTGGCGATGTGGCTACGACTGCGGCCGACCGCGCGGGCGACTTCGTCCTGGGTACTGCCGTAGTCGGCGATTAGCCGTTGATAGGCTTCAGCCTCTTCGAAAATATTCAGATCTTCACGATGCAGATTTTCGATCAGGGCAATTTCCAACGCATCCTGATCGCCAATAAAATGAATAATAACAGGTACTTCATGAAGACCCGCGCGCTGCGCTGCGCGCCACCGGCGCTCCCCGGCGATAATTTCGTAATCACCATCCGAATCCTTCGCCGGGCGAGCTAAAATAGGCTGGATGATCCCTTGTTGACGGATCGATTCCGCCAAGGCGGAAATCTCTGAATCAGCGAATTCTGTACGCGGCTGCAATCTGCCGGCGCGCAAGCTGGCGATCGGCAGCAAACGGGCCGAACTTGGTGTCGATTCCGCAGTTACGTGATCGCCACCATCGCTGTCGCCAAGCAGTGTGGCCAGACCTGAGCCCAAGCCGCGGAGACGCTGCGGCGCTTGATTCGATGATTCAGAATTCATGACACTATGATCCCCTCACGTTTCAACATCTCACTAGCAAGATGCGCGTAAGCCTGCGCTCCCGCGCAGTGAATATCATAGAGTAATACAGGTTTTCCAAAAGAGGGCGCCTCTGAAATACGAACATTTCTTGGAATAACCGTGTCATATACCTTAGAACCCAAGTGATTCCGTACATCTTCAGCGACCTGCTCAGACAGATTATTTCGCTTGTCATACATTGTAAGAACGACGCCTTGGATTTGTAGTACGCTATTGAACGATGTGCGCACGCGCTCATAGATGTTCAGCAACTGACTTAGGCCCTCAAGCGCGAAAAATTCGCACTGCAGCGGCACCAGCAGTGAATCAGCAGCCACCAGCGCGTTTACGGTCAACATACCGAGCGCGGGCGGACAATCGATTAATATGTAATCATAGCGAGCCCGCGCATCTTCCGGCGAACCGTGACCTGATCCACTGTCAACGCCGTCCTCTGCGTTAATAGCGCGCTGTAGGAGATATTGCGGGCGGGCCACCTGTGCCAATTCATATTCAGCGCCGGCCAGCTCCACTGTCGACGGCACCAAGTCGAGATTGGGTATGCTCGTCTTGCGAATGGTCTCGCTCAGCGCCACACCGTTGATAAGCCCGTAACTGCCGGGTGGGCGGCTCTCATGCTTCACTCCAAGCCCGGTGCTGGCATTTCCCTGCGGATCGAAATCAAGTATCAAAACTTTCAGACCGACGGCCGCCAATGCCGTGCCGAGATTAATCGCAGTGGTTGTTTTGCCAACCCCGCCCTTTTGATTCGCCAC
>CAYPSQ010000075.1:2515-13316 GCA_964413115.1 uncultured Rhizobiaceae bacterium
TCGCCGAGGCGAAGATTGTGGATGGTGGCCGGACTGCCGGTGATGCGCGCCGCTTCGCGCAGAAAGGTGCATTTCTTGGCGCTTGCTTCTATCAAGTGAATATCGGCCAGGTCCATGATGGCCAAAACCATGCCCGGGAAACCGGCGCCGCTGCCGACATCTATCAGCGCGCCATCATAAGCCGGTATCACGTCGCGCAATTGTGCCGAATCTGCCATGTGGCGGCGCCAGATATCGTTCAGGGAGTCTTTGGAAACTAAGTTGACGCGCCGGTTCCAGTGCTTCAGGAGTTCGGCAAATTGCTCCAGGCGCGCACATGTTTCACGTGAAACATCGTAGTCGCGGACAAAATCTTCTACGCCGTAAGAGGCCATAAATTCATCCGCGGATTTTCCAATGTTTCACGTGAAACAATTGAACTATTTGAATCGGCAGGACGCTAGAGCAATCAACGGCAGCCATATCTCAACGCGGGTCGGGGGCACTGGTGTCCAGACGCTTTACGTGACGCAATAGAGCGGTTATGGCAGCCGGCGTGACTCCAGCGATACGAGATGCTGCGCCGAGCGTTGGCGGCAAACCCGTCTGCAATTTATTGCGGGCCTCTGTCGACAAACCACCGATTCGGCCGTAATCAAGGCCCGTGGGCAGGAGCAGACCTTCGTCTCTCTTGAAGGCGTCTATATCGGCCGATTGGCGCTGTAAATAACGGCTATAGCCGGCTTCGATCCTGATCTGAGTAAGTATATTGTCGTCGATCTTACCGACTTGTGGCCACATTTTCGCCAGCTGTTGCTGATCTACTTCGGGGAATGCCAACAGCTCCAGTGCGTTGCGAACGACCCCGTCATGTTTCACCCTAATGCCATATTTAGACAGTTCGTTGGGGCTGGCGTCGAGCCTTCTCAGTTGGTCTAACGCTAGATCCTGAGCTCGCATTTTGTTTTCGTACGCAAGGCGTCTCCCTTTAGCCACTCCGCCCAAATCAATTGCCTTTTGCGTTAGCCGCTGATCAGCATTATCGTGCCGCAATTTGATGCGGTACTCCGAGCGCGACGTGAACATGCGATAGGGCTCGGCGGCGCCTTGAGTGGTAAGATCGTCAATCATCACGCCGATAAAGGCGTCCGCCCGGTTCAAAATGAACGGTTTGTCGCAACCGCCGGCGGCTATGGCGGCATTTAACCCAGCAATGATGCCCTGCGCCGCAGCCTCTTCATATCCGGTGGTACCGTTAATCTGGCCGGCGAGATAGAGACCGCCGATGCGCTTGGTCTGCAGGCTTGGCCAAAGTTCCCTGGGGTCGACGAAATCATATTCGATGGCATAGCCCGGGCGAATCATCCGCACTTTCTCGAGGCCCGGAATGGTCTGCAGCATGGCCATTTGCACATCTTCCGGCAACGAGGTCGATATGCCGTTTGGATAGATCGTATGATCGTCCAGCCCCTCGGGCTCAAGGAAAATCTGATGCGAATTGCGGTCGGGAAAGCGTGTGATTTTATCTTCGATGGACGGACAATAGCGCGGGCCCACGCCGGTAATATTGCCTGAAAAAAGCGCTGATTTCTGCAGGTTTTCGCGGATGACATTGTGGCTCGCGATGGAGGTTCCGGTAATGAAACAATCGATTTGGCGCTGCGCGATCGAATCATTCAGATAGGAGAAGGGCAACGGCGGATCGTCGCCAGGTTGGCGCTTCAAGCCAGCAAAATCTATCGTCCGACAATCCAGCCGGGGCGGTGTTCCGGTTTTTAACCGCCCCAGTCTAAAGCCACGATCCTGCAATGTATTTGCGAGACCCGCTTCGGCAGGATCGCCAACTCGCCCGGCTGAAATCCGTTCCTCGCCGATGTGAATGACGCCTTTGAGAAAGGTGCCGGTCGTGAGGACCACGCGCGCCGCCAGGATCGTCTCGCCGCGCGCGGTGACGACGCCAGTGATCCGCGCGTCGCGGTCAACCACGATATCCTCGACGGCCTCGGCGCGAAGGGTGAGATGTGCCTGCTGGGCCAATTCCCGTTGCATCGCGGCGCGATATAGTGCGCGGTCCTGCTGCGCGCGCGGGCCATGCACCGCGGGACCCTTGCTGCGGTTGAGAACGCGGAATTGGATGCCGGCTTGATCGGCCACGCGGCCCATCAGGCCGTCCAAGGCATCGACTTCGCGCACCAACGTGCCCTTGGCCAAACCGCCGATCGCCGGGTTGCACGACATCTCGCCGATGGTTTCCAGTTTATGCGTCAACAGCAGCGTCTCGGCGCCAAGACGCGCCGCAGCGGCAGCGGCTTCACAGCCGGCATGACCGCCGCCGATAACTATGACGTCATATTTTGGTGGTGTAATCGTCATGTCTTACACTGATATTCTCTATATCTTGTAGGTATAAAAAATCAACATCTATATATAGTGCCTGTTGCAGGATCATTTCCCGATGCAGAAATCTTTGAAAATGATGTCCAGGACCTGCTCGATATCGCTGCGTCCGGTTATCCGCGCCAAACAATCGGCCGCCAGGCGCAGTTCTTCCGCCGCAAGCTCCTCACCAGCATCGATATCATATCTGCGCAGTGATTCCAGACATTTTTCCAAGGCATGGCGATGTCTCGACCGGGTCAGCACAGGAGAATCCGACGGCAGATAGCGCGCTTCAAGAAAATCCTCGATGCGCGCGAGCAATGCGTCCAGCCCCTCTCCGGTCTTGCACGAGATTTTGAGCGCCGGTTTGCCGCCGAAACTAGCCTCTATGGCCTGATCGGCCAGTAAATCGCATTTGTTCAACACCGCCAGCGTTTGGTTATCGACCAGCCCTTCGATCTCTGCGCCGCCATTCGGCCAGCGCGCGCCATCAAGTAGCATGATCTTAATATCGGCCTCAGCAGCGCGGGCGCGGGCGCGTCGCATGCCTTCCGCCTCTACGTCGCTCGTAGAGACACGCAAACCCGCCGTGTCGGCCACGGTAAGCGGCCAGCCGGCAATATCCATACGCACCTCGATGACGTCGCGCGTGGTGCCTTCCTCGGACGCCACTATAGCCGCGTCTCTTCCGGCTAAACGATTGAGAAGACTAGATTTTCCGGCGTTTGCCGGGCCCAAAATGGCGACCTGAACGCCCTCTCTTAGGCGTTCTCCGCGGCCACCATCCTGCAAATGCGCGGAAATCTCGGCGCTGAGGGCATTTATCTCCGGCGCAACCGGATCAAGCACGCCGCCCGGCAACTCCTGATCGGAAAAATCTATGGTTGATTCTATTAGTGCGCGTATTTTAAGTAGCCGCCCGCGCCAATCCTCGTAAAGCTCTCCTAGGGCGCCGCCACTCTGGCGCAGCGCCTGGCGGCGCTGAATTTCGGTTTCCGCATCGACCAGATCGGCGATGCCTTCGGCGGCGGTGAGATCGAGCTTGCCGTGCTCGAAGGCGCGGCGCGAGAATTCGCCGGCCTCGGCCGGGCGCAATCCGTCGATCGCAGCCAACGCCGATAGCAGCGCAGCGATGACGGCGCGGCCGCCATGAACATGAAACTCGGCGACATCTTCGCCGGTGTAGCTCGCCGGGCCGGGGAACCACAGCACCAGCGCCCGGTCGATCTCCGCGCCACTCTGCGGGTCGGCGAGACGGCACAACTCAGCTTGGCGCGGCGGCGGCAGCACGCCATCGGTCAGGCGGCAAACGGCCTCGCCCGCAGCACCGCCGGACAGCCGCACAATCGCCACCGCGGATTTTCCCGGTGCGCTGGCCAGCGCAAAAATAGTGTCGTCAAAGCGCATCTCTATGGCTGCCCCAATTGCGGCGGAGTCTAGGCCCTCGCTGTCAAAATAAAGCTATTTTTTGTGGCGCGAAACAAAGCACAAGGCGCGGCGTCACTCCGCGGCGTGGGTTTCCGATCCGTTGATGCGCGCCTCGTCGGGCTCTTTCTGGTCCGGCTGGAGCACCAGGCGCTCCACCTGTTCGCCTTTTATAATATGGCGTTCAAGAATTTCGTCGAGATCTTCCCGGGTCCGGTAAGTATACCAGACGCCTTCCGGATAGATCACCATCGTCGGTCCGAGCTCGCAGCGGTCGAGGCATTGCGAGGCGTTGACGCGCACATTGTCGATGCCCATCGCCTTCACGCGTGCTTTCAGATGGGCGCGCAATTTGCTGGCGCCGTGCATTTCGCAGCAGCCGCGCGCATGGCCGTCGGCGCGGCGGTTGATGCAACAAAATATATGGCTGCGGTAAAAGGGCTCGTGGTCGCTCACGTCTTGCTGTCCTTGTCCTCTCCGGCGCCGGTGAAACCTGCCCAAAAACTCTTTTGCATTTCTTCCAGGCTTTTCGCCCCGCCCGACATCCAGCTTCTTAGTAATGACTCGGCATCAAATTCACCAACCGCCTCACGCATCCGCGCGGTGATCGCTTCCAGGGTTGCCTGATGGGCTTTATCGAGGTCGGGCAGGCCGAGAAATTGGCGCGCCTCTTCCGGCGTACAGTCGATATCGATTGTCACTTTCATAGTGTTCCCCCGAATTAGCGCGGATCGACTGGCAACCCCGCCTTTTCCATATATATTCACGTTTGCATCCTGCCAACAACCTCGTTGGCGGCAGTGTGGTAGCGGGGAATGAATGCGGCGGCGAGCGGGATGAGCGAAAATCTTTTGGCTGGGGAATCCAGCCCCTATCTACAACAACATCGCGACAATCCGGTGCATTGGCGGCCGTGGGGCGAGGCGGCGTTGGCCGAGGCTAAGGACGCCAACAAGCCGATCCTATTGTCGGTCGGTTACTCGTCCTGTCATTGGTGCCACGTCATGGCGCATGAGAGCTTTGAGCATGAAGAGACGGCGGCGCTGATGAACGATCTCTTCGTCAGTATCAAAGTCGACCGCGAGGAACGCCCCGATCTCGACGCGATCTACCAACGCGCCATCTCGTTGATGGGCCAACAGGGTGGCTGGCCGCTGACCATGTTTCTCAATCCAGACGGTGAGCCGTTTTGGGGCGGTACTTATTTTCCGCGCGAGCCGCGGTTCGGCCGGCCCGGATTTCAGGACGTGCTCAAGCAAATCCATGGCGCTTATATCAATGAGCCCGAGAATGTGCGCAAGAACCAGGCCAACATGGTCGAGGCGTTGCGCAAGATGGCGGACAACAACCCCGGCGGCGATATCGAGGTGCAGCAGGTCGAGAATATCAGCCAGATGTTGTTGCGCGAGGTCGACCCGCGCCATGGCGGCATCGGCGGCGCGCCGAAATTTCCCCAGGTGCCGATGCTAAATATCCTGTGGCGCAATTATCGGCGCAGCGGCTCCGAACTGATGCGTACCGCCGTGCTGCTGTCGGCGCGCCAGATGAGCGATGGCGGCATTTACGACCATCTCGGCGGCGGCTATTCGCGCTACTCGACCGATGAGCGCTGGCTGGTGCCACATTTCGAGAAAATGCTGTACGACAACGCGCAAATTCTCGAGCTGATTTGCGAGCTTTGGCAGGACACCAAAGAGCCGCTGTTCAAGCAACGCGCGGAAGAAACGGTGGCCTGGCTGCTGCGCGATATGGTGACCGGCGAGGGCGCCTTTGCCAGCGCGCTCGACGCCGATTCGGAAGGCGAGGAAGGGCGCTTCTATGTGTGGCAGGAGAGTGAAATAGACGCCCTGCTCGGCGCCGATTCAGAAGCCTTCAAAGCCGTTTATGACGTGACCGCGCCGGGCAATTTCGAGGGCAATACTATTCTCAACCGTCTGCGCTATCGGCCCGACGGCGACGCGCTCGATGAGGCTAAATTGCAGCCGCTGCGCAACACGCTGTTGGCAATGCGCGACAAACGGATTTGGCCGAGTTGGGACGACAAAGTGCTGGCCGATTGGAACGGCATGATGATCGCCGCGCTCGCCTTTGCCGCCGCCGTCTTTGAGCGGCCCGACTGGTTGGCCGCGGCACGGCGCGCCTGGGACTATGTCGCCGAGGAGATGGCCGATGGCGCGCGCTTGCGCCATTCCGCTCGCCATGGCCAGGTTAAGGAGATCGAATTCCTCGACGATTACGCCGAGATGTCGCGCGCCGCGTTGATGCTCTACGAAGTAAGCGCCGAGCCAATCTTCCTCGAGCGCGCGCGGGCTTGGCTGGAAATCCTCGACGCGCAGTATTGGGACAGAGAAGCGGGCGGCTATTTTTACAGCCCGGATGGCGGCGAGAAGCTGATCGCGCGCAACAAATCGGCGCATGACAATGCGACGCCAGCGGGCAATGGCACCCTCGTCGGGGTGCTCGCCCGGCTCTATCATTTGACCGCGGAAGATGCCTATCTGCAGCGCGCCAGCGCCCTGGTGCGCGCCTTCTCCGGCGAGATCGGCGAGCGTTTCGCGCCGATGCCGACCCTGATCAACAATTCCGATCTGCTGCACAGTGCCATGCAGATCGTTATTGTCGGCGCACGCGGCGAGAGCGAGTGCGACGCGATGATTCGCGCCGTCTACTCGCTCAGCCTACCCAACCGCATCCTCAGCGTTATCGCCCCGGGCACCAGCATGCCGGCGGGCCACCCGGCGGCAGGCAAGACGCAGCGCGATGGCAAAGCCACGGCCTATCTCTGTGTCGGCCCAACCTGCTCGCTGCCGGTCAGCGACGCGGCGGCGCTGCGCGCACTGCTGCAAGACGCCATGGAACCCGGTCCGAGCGCCGGTGCGCAAATCACGGAGCAAGATGCATGAGCGCTCTGACCCGCCACCATATCGGGACACCGATCGGCCCGCTCACCATCGAGCTTTCGGAAGACGCGTTGACGCTGCTTGAATTCGGCGCACTCGGTAAGGCAACGCCAGGCACGGCCACCAAGGGCCTGGCCGGCGAAACCGCGCGGCAGATCGAGGCTTATTTCGCCGGCAAGCTCAAACAATTCGACCTGCCGCTTCACGCCGAGGGCACGCCGTTTCGGCAAAAGGTTTGGCAGACGCTGCGTGACGTGCCGTACGGCCAGACCCGCAGCTATGGAGAAATCGCCAGAGAGGTCGATTCCGCGCCGCGCGCCGGCGGCGGCGCCTGCGGCGCCAATCCCATCGCCATCGTTGTGCCGTGCCACCGCATCGTCGGCGCCGGCGGCTGGATCGGCGGCTTCTCGGGCGGCGACGGCTGCGCGACAAAACATTTACTGCTAGAACTTGAAACGCCGCAGCCCAGGCTCGCGGTCTGACGAAAAACCGGGGGGAGAACAGAATATGCCAGGCAAAATGATCGACATCAAAGCCACCGACGGCGGCTCGTTTCAGGGTTTTTTAGCGACACCCGATTCCGGCAGCGGCGCCGGCGTGATCGTGCTGCAGGAAATATTCGGCATCAACTATTTCATGCGCGAGACCTGCCACCGCCTGGCTGCCCAGGGTTATGTGGCGCTCTGCCCCGACCTGTTCTGGCGCCAGGAGCCCGGCGTCGAGCTTTCCGACATGACCGAAGGCGAGTGGGGCAAGGCCTTCGGCTATTATCAGGGCTTCGATATGGACAAGGGCATAGCCGATGCCGGCGCCACGCTCGAACAGTTGCGCGCCCTCGACGACTGCACCGGCAAGGTCGGCGCGGTGGGATATTGTTTGGGCGGTATGCTGGCTTATCTGGTCGGGGCGCGGACCAAGGCGGATGCTTCCGTCGGCTATTACGGTGTCGGCATTCAGGATGCGCTCGGCGAGGCGGCCAATATTTCCGGCCCGCATATGATGCATATTGCCGAGCTCGATCAATTTGTGCCGCCGGAAGCACAAACTGCCATCAAAGACGGACTTGGCAGCAACGCAAAAGTCACCATCCACTCCTATGCAAATGTCGATCATGCCTTCGCACGAACGGGCGGCGAGCATTTCGATGCCGCCAGCGCCACCCAGGCCAACACCCGCACAGCAGAGTTTTTCGCCCAACATCTTGCATAGTTGCAGCGACACTATCGCGGTGATGAAACCATTAGCAGCTATTTCGGAAGGAAGCCGGCATAGATTTGGCGCTGCCGCCCAAGCGCATCACGGTCAATCTCGCGCCCGCTGACATGCTCAAGGAAAGCAGCCATTCGACCTCCCCATTGCGCTTAACTTGCTCATCGCCATGGATTTTATCGGCGTTGAAGACACGGCGAAATATAACGCACTCAGAGAGTTCGGCCAGGCGGAGCGCTCATTCCGACAGCCGGCGGCGGCGATGTGGTGGTCGCCGGATCGTTGTTGGCACTGGTCAAACACTTCAAAGCCAACCAGATCATTCGCCACCGCTACCGACAGCGCCCAAACTGGGCACAACTTATCCAGACTTGAAAGACATTAAAGGCCAGGAGACCGCCGAGCGCGCCCTCTACGTCACCGCGGCGGGCGCCCCACAACCTATTGATGATCGGCTCACCTAGCGCTCGCCCAGTGTGTACCGGACATCCTGCTGCCGTTCGATGGTGAGGTGCGAACCAATGCCGAAAGCGAATTTCTCGACAGGGTGGCGATGCTGGGCCAAAACGCCAAAGCACTCTTGACCGCAGCGGTGGACAGGATGAAACTCTGCGGCCAGGGCTATAATCGGGTACGGCGCTTACTTGTAACTTAGCCGACCCCGAGGGCAGCGCGGAGGTAGAGCGAACCTACATACCCGACATGTTAAGTTACGGGCACATTCACCCACAAATCTAGTTTTGTGGCCCGGCCAAATATCGAACTAGCGGAGCGGAGCAAAACCATGGCATGGCACGAGAAAATCCTACGCGTCGACCTCACCAAAGGCACCTGCCAGGCGGAGGCGCTCAATATGGAATGGGCGGAGCAATATCTGGGTCAGCGCGGTCTCGCGACAAAGTATCTTTCTGAAGAAATGGACCCGGCGGCGGATCCATTGTCACCGGAAAACGTGCTAATCTTCGCCACCGGCCCCCTAACCGGCACCAGCGCCGCCACCGGCGGACGCTACTCGGTCATCACCAAGGGCGCGCTTACCGGCGCTGTGGCTTGTTCCAATTCGGGCGGCTATTGGGGTGGCGAATTACGTCTCGCTGGCTGGGATATGGTGCTTGTTACTGGCAAAGCCAAAACACCTACTTACCTCCACATCGAAGACGACAAAGCCGAACTTCTCGACGCGCGCGATTTTATTTGGGGCCAGTCTGTTTGGGAAACCGAGGCGCGCATCAAGGAGCGCCACCAAGATGGCCGCATCCGCATCGCTTCGATCGGGCGCGCCGGCGAAAAACTCGCTCGCTACGCCTGCGTGATGAATGATCTCGACCGCGCGGCGGGGCGCTCCGGTGTCGGCGCGGTGATGGGCTCCAAGAATCTCAAAGCTATCGCTGTGCGCGGCACCAGCGGCGTACAGGTGAAGGATGCGGACGCTTTCCATGCCGCCGTCACCGCAGCCCGGGCTAAGCTTGATCCGAGTCCCGACCGCGCCGGTCTGGCAGCGACTGGCACGATATCCATGCTCGATATTACCCAGGCCTTCGGCAGCCTGCCGACGCGCAACAACCGCGATGTGCAGTTCGAAGGTACGAACAAGATCGGCGCCACCGCCATGGCTGCACCTAGGCGCTCCGACGGCCAACCGAATCTGGTTAACAACAAAGCCTGCTTCAGCTGCACCATCGGCTGCGGGCGGGTGGTAAAAGTTGACCCCAAGCATTTCTCGGTTGACGGCAAAGACCGCTACAAGAAAGCCTCGGGCGGGCTTGAGTATGAATCCGTTTACGCTCTCGGGCCGATGGTCGGCGTGGACGATATCGATGCCGCGACTTACGCCAACTATATTTGCAACGAGGAAGGCATGGACCCGATCTCGTTCGGTGCCACACTTGCAGCAGCAATGGAACTTTATGAAATCGGCGCGATTGGCGACGCGGAAACCGACGGCCTCAAGCTTGAATTCGGCTCGGCAAAAGCTTTGGTGAAAGGCGTCGAGCTTGCCGGTCTCGGAGAGGGCTTCGGCGCCGATCTCGGCCTTGGCGCTAAACTCTTATGCGAAAAATACGGCAATCCCGACCTCGCCATGGTCGTCAAGGGCCAGGAATTCCCCGGCTATGATGGGCGCGCGATGCAGGGCATGGCCCTCGCCTACGCCACCAGCAACCGCGGCGCCTGCCACCTCCGCGCCGATCCCTACGGCGACGATTTCAATGGTGGCGCGATCGAAGGCAAGGCGAAGATTGTATATGAATCGCAAAACTCCGTGGCCGCGGTGGATTCAAGTGGGCTCTGTGTATTCCCGATGAGTGTCTGGGACTTAAACGACGTCGCGACACAGGTCGATGCGGCCTGCGGCGGCGGTTGGACCGCCGAGCGGCTGGCCCAAACCGGAGAGCGGATTTGGAATCTAGAGCGCCGCTTCAATCTCGATGCCGGCCTCACCGGCAAAGATGATAACTTGCCTAAGCGCATACTAAAGGAAGCAGCGAAAAGCGGCGCAGGCAAGGGCAAGGTAGCGGAACTCGATAAAATGCTGCCGGCCTATTACGAGATGCGCGGCTGGGACGACGAAGGCGTGCCGACCACCCAGACCTTGCAGCGTCTTTCGCTTACTTAACGACCGGCTCGTGAAAATTATTGTCAAGATGGTTGCCATCCGTCCGCCAGCGCCGCCGGAAACCGAACGGGCGCTGGACGTGCCTGAAGGCGCGACAGTCGCCGACGCCCTGGCCGGGTTGGGATTGCAAAATCCAGACGGCCACGCGACGTTGTTAAACGACGATTCTGTCCCGGCCGGCACGCGCGCCAGCACGCCGCTAAAGGCCAATGACATCCTGACGGTGTTTCCACCGATCCATGGCGGTTAGGGCAAATCAGCTTCCGCCATAGCCAAACGATTCGACGAATGGCTT
>CAYPSQ010000076.1:0-13290 GCA_964413115.1 uncultured Rhizobiaceae bacterium
CTCGAACACACTGGCGGCGATTGGGAAGCCATCACACCGCGCATGATTCGCGACGTGACCGGCAACTGGAATGGCCAGGGACCGATTGGGTTGTCCGATGAGGAATCTCCGGAAGGTAAAGTTTGGATCGACCCAGATAACTTCAATATTTGGTTAAAACCAAAAATTGGGCAGTGCGGGTCAGACGGTCAGTTCAAGATTGTGAAAGAGGCTGACGAGCATGTATTTCCTGACCCATTCTCTATCTATCCAGAGCGCGGTGTGTGCAAAGCTGATGGCCTGCACAAACCGGACGGCACCATCCAGAAGGACGTGCTCTAATTACGACGTAGACTATGGGGCGGCGCTTCCGGCGCCGCCCCTCGACGTTGCCACATTGCATTAATTGGATTGAGAAATTAGCCCAACTTCACGGGCCATATCGATCCCATACAGCATCGCTTCGGGCTAGACGAAGCCACGCAACATATTGTATTTATTCGGTATGTGATGGAACTGGGTTCTCTGGCGAGGCAATCGCCCACCAATCTGCGGAGCAAACTCCGCGGTGAAAAAATAAAACGCAGACGGGGAGGCAATTTAAGCAATGAGTGTCCATGACTTCTGGACTCCGTTTTCCCTTGAGCCCTTTCTCAACGCTCTACTTATAGGATTAAGCATTGCCAGCATCTGGCTTGTTGCCGCGCTGGGCCTAACAATCATTTATGGCACCATGGGCGTGATCAATATGGCTCATGGTGAATTCATCATGTTGGGCGCTTATTCTACTTGGGTTATGCAATATTTTATTGGCATACCCTGGCTCCTGTGTTTGCCGCTCTCGTTCATTATTGTCGGCTTTATCGGTTGGCTGGTTGAGCGCGGACTTATACGACATTTATATGAACGACCATTGGACACCCTGCTCGCGACGTGGGGCGTTTCGCTCGTCCTCATTCAGAGTATTCGCCTCATCTTCGGTGGAGAGCCGCAATATATTGATGCGCCAAGCTGGCTCAAAACAGTGATGGTCATCGATTTCATCCATATTCCATGGATGCGGATATTCATTTTCTTCCTGGCACTGGCGCTGGTGGCGATGACTATCGCCATCTTGTACAGGACTAATATGGGTATCCAGATTAGAGCCGTGATGCAGAATAAAGAGATGGCGGCGTCATTCGGCATCAATTCCAAACGTGTTTATGGCCTCACTTTTGCTTATGGCGCAGGCCTTGCAGGAATATCAGGCGCTATGTTCTCTGGTTTGAAGACCATTTTCCCTGACATGGGACTGGGCTATGTGGTTGAGGCATTCTTGGTCGTTGTCACGGGCGGAGGAGAAGTATTTGGCAGTGTTGCCACTGCGGGGATCATGGGCCAGATGCTTTCGGTATTTTCCTACTTCACCAACGAGACATTTGGCCACTTCGTTCTATTTGTGCTGATCGTTATATTCCTGCGTTTCCGGCCGCAGGGCATTTTTACACCCAGCATGGCGCGACGTTAACGTGGTTATTCCGGTGGGGAGAGTTTAGGCCGTGCAGCGGGCAAATCTTTATCACGATAAACGGGCTCAATGGGCCGTCTACCTGCTGTTCTTCGGGATTTTAGCGATCATCCCGCTGTCGATGGATGATCCATTTACGATGAACCAGTATGCACGCTACGGCGTCTTTGGCATGCTGGCGCTTTCGGTTAGCCTGGTGTGGGGATATGGAGGAATCTTAAGTCTCGGACAGGGTATCGCCTTTGGCATGGCCGCCTATGGCATGGGCGCCACCATGCAAATGCAATACCAAGATCCGGTGAACGACCCAATACCAAGTTTCATGTTGACTAATGAGTTGGAGGCTTTGCCGACCGTTTGGGAACCGTTCTGGAACACCTCTGTCGGCATAATTTTGGCGGTCGGTGTTCCCGTTGTTTTCTTCATCATATTCGGAATCTTGATGTTTCAGGCGCGTATCGCAGGCGCGTTCGTGGCGATCATGACGCTAGCCATGTTGGGCGCTTGGTACAGCATGGCTTATGACATGCAACCTTTTACGGCAGGCTTTAACGGTATCTCGCCACCCTCTGCGTTTACTGCCTTTGGTGTAGAGGTTGATCCCTATAGCAACATGATCTATTGGGTGTCGCTCGGGGTGCTGACCGTCTTGACCTTAGGCTCAAAGGCGCTACTCCAGACCAAGTTTGGTACCATCGTTCAAGCCATCCGTGACGACCCCGAACGTGCCAGATTCCTCGGCTATAATGTCGCCTACTATCAGATTGTTCTTTTCGCTCTTTCAGGGCTGATCGCGGCGTTTGCCGGTTTGGTTTGGGTGATGATCACGCAATTTGTCTCGCCCACGTCTCTCGATATATTTTTCAGTATCACCTTTGTTATATGGGCTGCAGTCGGCGGGCGAATGTCATTGTTCGGAGCAATCTTCGGTGCCATGTTCATCAACGCGGCACAGAGTTATGTCGGTGATGAATTTCAGGCCACTTGGTTAATCATTCTCGGCGCGGTATTTATCGTGGTGGTTAGGTTTGCGCCAAAAGGCTTGGCTGGTTTGTTTGAGTACGCCCTTAGTTTTGTTCCCTACAGAGTTAGAGAAACGCCGCAGTCACGCATCGACGTGTCTTCCCAGAGCGAGTAGAAGGAACATCGTGACAATAATTCTAGAGCTTAAGGAAGTGACTAAGGCGTACGACGCGTACAAGGTCGTCGACGGCTTCAACTTTCAGGTCGAGCAAGGTGAACTTCGCTGTCTACTTGGCCCAAATGGCGCCGGCAAAACAACGACGATTGACTTGATCACGGGCCGGCAAAAATCAACTTCTGGGATGATTGTGTTCGACGGCAAGAATATTACCGGCCAACGAGAAGACAAGATCGCTAAACAGGGCGTTGGCCGAAAGTTCCAGGTGCCGGCAGTATTCAAGGATCTGACGGTCGGGGAAAATCTCCAAGTCGCATTCAGCAAGAATACCGACCCATTTGCAAACATGTTTCGTTTCGGTAACAAAGACGGGCGGCAACGCTTGCAACAGGTATTTGAGCTCGTCGGGTTAGAAGACCGCCTTGATATTTTGGGTGGAAACCTCTCACACGGCGAGACCCAATGGCTCGAAATCGGTATGGTATTGACGCAGAACCCCAAGTTGTTGCTCATGGACGAGCCGACGGCTGGGATGACCGAGCAAGAGACTCAGAAAACTTCTGAAATTTTCAACCGGCTCAAGGGCGAGCACACTCTCGTGGTAGTCGAGCACGATATGGCTTTCGTGCGTGAAATTGCAGATGTCATAACGCTGATGCATCTGGGAAAAACCCTTGCTGAAGGTCCAATGAGAGAAGTTGAAAACGATCCCAAGGTTAAAGAAGTTTATCTTGGTTCTGAAGGCATTACCGATGCTGCTTAATCTAGAAGACGTCACTTCGTATTACGGGAAAACACCAATTCTCCAGGGCATCGACTTAGGTATCGAGGAGGGACATTGCCTCGCCGTTCTGGGGCGTAATGGTGTCGGCAAGACCACTCTTGTGCGTACAATTATGGGCCTGACGACGCGCATGACGGGAAAGCTGTCAATCGCGGGTGTAGACTCAACGCTCAAAGAAACTCATGAGCGATCGTCGGCAGGAATTGGGTATATTCCTCAGGGACGCGGCATCCTTCCAAAATTCACCGTCCGCGAAAACATATTGCTTGGCACCTTCGCGAGAAATGATCAACAGCGCAAGATTCCGGATATGTGCCTTGAGCTTTTCCCCTATCTAGCTGAAAACTTAGATAAGCGCGCCGGTCAACTCTCGGGAGGACAACAGCAGCAGTTATCGATCGCGCGCGCCCTCGCGACCGACCCAAAGGTTTTACTTTTGGATGAACCCACTGAAGGCATTCAGCCGAATATCGTGCAGGAAATTGAGACAACTATCCACCGCCTTAACACTGAGGTTGGTTTAACGCTGGTGTTAACGGAGCAGCATATTAAGATTGCCAGGCAACTGGCACATGAGTTCGTCATAATGGACCGAGGACGCATCGAGGAACGGGGTTCTATTGCTGAATTGACGGATGAACTTGTCGAAAAACATTTAACCATTTGAGGGCTTGTTCAGGCTCTGAAAGATTTTTAAAGACTTAATGTTCAAAAAAGGGAGGCATCAGTGATTCGCATTGCTCCAAAAGGAAGTCCCGAAAGAGCTCGCATGATCAAGGAACATCGGGCGTGTATTGACTCCATGAAGGGCGTGCCGGGATGCACAATTCTGCGCTGTAAAACACCCGGAGATACAACGGACGTTAGCGGCGGCATACACGAGGATTTTGAGCTTAACCGAGTGCTGTTGCGAATGCGTGCCCAGCCGGCAACCAACAAGTTAGTGGTCATTTGCACGAAAGTGGAAAAGGAATGGCGTATTGGCCGTCTCTCTGGAATCCGTGGTGTGCCCCCAACTTTTGTTGGTCGAAAAATTTATGATAATGAGCAGGACCCTCAACACGATATTTTCCTGATGCGGTTGGATGAGTTTTCGGAAACGGATGGTTATCCGGAGCATTTTCGACAAGGCTGGAAACGCCGTGACGATATGTGGGCTACGACTTAGCTAGAAGAAAGAGATTCAGCATCTAATTTGAAATCAAAACAGGTTGGGCCGCGACCGTCGGGTGCGTGCTTTGAACGGGAGACTTTACGATGTCATGGATGAGATTGACGGGCTATGCCGACAAATTTGGCGTACATCCGGGGGATACAATCCGATTTTACGTCAATTGCGACGGGCCAAGGCAGTACAACGCCAAATTGGTGAAGATGATTCACGGCGATACAAACCCGCGTGGGCCTGGGTTGATCGAACGCCCTATCAAAAGTTCGATTAATGGCAATTATAAAGGTCGTAAGCAAATTATTCACAGCGGCTCTTACGGAGTTGTTGAAGACAAGCCGCAATTTCATCTCAAAAGTTTTACTCTGCAGTGCTGGGTCTGGCCAACGGCGCCAAAAACGCATCCAAAATATTGGAAGCATGGCGCCCAGGGCTTAGTCACGAAGTGGCACAAGAATAAAGGTTACGGCCTCTTCATCAACGAGGATGGCTGCGCGGAACTTCGTATCAATGGAAAGAAGATCACGACAAATGCGACGTTGCGTGACCATGCCTGGCACTTCCTCGCCGCCAGTTATGATGCAAAAACCGGAAAGGCCACGCTTTACCACGAGCCCCAAATTGTTTACGCGTTGGATCCCGAAGTAAAACCGGCGACCGCCAAGGTCGCGGCGCCTCGCCACGATTCAAGCCCCGTGGTTATTGCCGGGTACACCGGTCAGCATACCAACGCCGCGACTGCGCGTTCTTCGGTTCCATCGGGAATCGTCATTGCAGGACAGTACAACGGCAAAATCGATAGCCCACGGGTCTGCAATCGGGCCCTCAGCAGAGCCGAAATTGAAACCATGAAACTCGGTGCCCAGCGCGGTTTGACTGAGCGCCGCAATGCCGGTCCTACCGGTCCGCTCTCAGAGACTATTGTCGCCGCATGGGATTTTTCTGATGGGATAGACACCGCTGTTGGTAGGGATCACGGGCCGTACCTATTTGATGCCCAAATCGTTAACTGCCCCACACGGGCCATGGCTGGCCATAATTTCTCGGGCAACAATTTTGATTGGAAACACGCCCAGCAGGAGTATGGCGCGATACACTTCCATGATGATGATGTTGACGATGCACGCTGGGATGTCGATTTCGAATGGACCGTTCCAAGTGGGTTCGAAAGCGATTCTTACTGCATTAAGTTGACTACTAAGCAGGGCGACGAGGATTACATACCATTCTTCGTGGTCCCGAGAGTGGGCGAGGAACAGGCAAAAATAGCGGTGATGATTCCAACCATCAGCTACATGGCCTATGCCAATGAACATCTGGCCAACAATGCTGGCGGAGCGGAACTTCTGGTCTATCGCGTGCCCATCATGCAGCAACAGAACATGTTCCTGTCTGAGCACCGTGAGTATGGCGGGTCCATCTACGATACGCATACAGACGGCAGTGGCCTTTGTCTCTCCTCGCGGTTACGCCCAATACTTAGTGTACGGCCAAAATATGATCACTTCCTGATGCAGGCACCGTGGCAATATCCAGCCGATCTGCATCTTATCTATTGGTTAGATAAACTCGGTTACAAGTACGACATCATCACTGACGAGGATTGTAATTACGACGGACTTGCGAGGCTGGAAAATTATAACGTGGTCATCACCGGCTCGCATCCCGAGCACAATTCCGGTCCTCAACTTGACGCCTTGCACGACTATACCCAACAGGGCGGGCGTCTCATGTATATGGGTGCTGATGGTTTTTACTGGGTACATTCCTACCACCCGGCCTACGAACATCTGGGACGCGGCGTCATTACCGAGATGCGGCGTTGTGAATCGGGTATTCGTACCTGGCGTGCTGACCCTGGCGAGTATTACCACCAATCGACCGGTGAACTTGGCGGCATGTGGCGCTATCGTGGGCGGTATTTACACTCCGTTGCCGGGACCGGCATGTCCTCCGAAGGATTTGATATTTCGAGCTATTATTCGCGCACGGAAGACAGTAACGATCCCCGTATCTCCTGGGCCTTTAAGGGCATCAAGTATGATGAGAAGATCGGTAATTTCGGACTTGTCGGCGGCGGCGCTGCCGGCACCGAACTCGATATCGTCGATACCATGCTTGGCTCGCCGCCACATACGCTTGTGGGTGCGACATCGGCCGGACGTCATACAGAGGCTTATCTTCTGGTTATGGAAGACTTTGGCTTCAACCAACAGGGGCTGGATGGCACGCAGCATCCGCGTGTGCGTTCCGACATCGCATTCCATGAAACGCCGAACGGCGGCGGTTGTTTCGCCTTTAGTTCTATCGCCTTTTGCGGTTCGCTCCCGTGGAACAACGGCGATCCGAAGAAAAACAACATTTCGCGGCTGGTTAAGAACGTACTTGACCGGTTCTCAAAAGATGGGCCATTGCCGGCGGCACCGAACAGCGCGTTCAAACATCGCGGACGTGCAGATTATGATCCGCCGATGAATAAGAAGCGGAAATAGTACCGCCGTTCAAGCCGAAATATTCCCGCGCCTTTGCTATATGCGGAGGGGCGGGAATACTTTTGAATCAGGCAGGCGAGCATGAATGTGCATCCCGAGCTAGGGTTTTTTGATGAGGGCCTAAATCTCGTCGAACCGAAGCTATACGCAGCTGCTAGCCGGCCGTTCGGCCGGGCACAAATCTTGCCGCCGGCAGCCTATCGCTCGAAAATATTTGCTGATCTGGAGGACGAAAAAATATGGACCCGGACCTGGGTCTGTGTCGGAGCGCAGCAGCAGATCCCCAATACTGGAGATCTTTTCCCGTTTACACTGGGGCATCACGGAATTCATGTCGAGCGCCTAGCGGACGGTGGCCTTGTCGCGCGTTATAATAAGGCACAGCATGGCGGTTGTCGGGCTGTTCCGTTGCAATGCCAGACCGGTATCAAAACGAAATGCTCCTTTACTTCCTGCGGCTATAGCCGAGATCGAGATGTTATTCATGCTGCCGAGGTAGGTGAGGGGTCACGATTAGCTGGTCAATATTTGGGAGATCGCCCGGAACGCTTGTTGCCGGCAAATGTGGAAACATGGGGTCCACTCATATTTGTTAATCTTGATCCTGATTGCGAGCCTCTCGCCAAACAAGTCAAAGGTCTGGTGAAACGCGTAGCCCCCTATTTTAACGCCGACATGAAGGTGATGTCGGAGTTCCGGAGCGAAATCGACTGCAATTGGAAACTTGCAGGGCGCGCCTACCTTGAAGATATAACCCTGCCTTTTGTCACTTGTGACGAGGCTAAACCTACAACTCAAAACACCAAGACGGCACGTCCAGACCGCCCGTTGCATTCGAAATACATGTATGACTTGGCCGACGACTATAAAGCACGCTATTCCTCCTTGCCAAAGATTGCCGGGCTCTCGAAACAGTGGCAAGGGCGTGCTCAGCTTTGCTGGCTCTTTCCAAATCTATTGTTGGCTTTGATGCCGAACCATGTGTTGAGCATTGTGCTTCAACCCACGGCGACGGCCATGACACTGCAACGGGTGGCTTTGTTCATTCCTCAAAGCGCCAACGTGAGGGCGACTACGGCCGATTTGGCGGACCTCAATAACCATTGGCGGGAAGCTCTTGTCGGCTGCGCTGCAGAGGCAGTATCGCGCCAACAGGAGTTCGACAATTGGGGTTTGCCGGTCAGGCCCGATACGGCAGCAAAGCGTTTACCCAAAGAAAGCAGTGCTTTTGGATATGATTTCCAAAAATTTTTGGTGGAACGTATTTTGACCGAGCATGAATATTACTGGTCAGCACCGCTCTATTCCCAACCCCGCAGATAGTTGGAAGCGCAATTAAATCGCGATGGTCTATAGCGTCCAACAGATAAAATACGAAATTTTGGCCTATATGAAGGAATTTGGGGGTGATTTTTCCCACTATTATGTCGGGATAACCCATGATCCAGAAAAGGCGTTATTTAAAAACCATAAGGTCGATCGCAAAAGGGATCCCTGGCTATACAAGCAGGCACTTACCTTTCAAGCTGCGCGAACGGCTCAGGATTATTTTCTCAGTCGCTTGAAGGCTGATGGCGAGGTCATCATGGAAGGCGACGAAGATACGGATTGCGTATATGTCTACAAGAAAAGCAAAAGAACAGCGCCCTAAACAACAACCAGCGACCAAATTGGAAGCTGGGCGGGCTGAGTTTATGGCAGGAAATTTCGACATGGCGCGCGAAATCTGGATGCCCCTTGCCGAGGCAGGCGATGTAGAGGCACAGGCCTGGATCGGCTCGCTCTACGCCAATGGTGATGGCGTGGAGATTGATGATGGCGCCGCCTTTGCATGGTATGTGAAGTCGGCGGAAGGTGGAAACGTTCAGGCGCAAAGCAATGTTGGGGCCGCGTATGCGATGGGAAACGGGGTTAAACAGGATCACGAAGCGGCGGTGGGATGGTTCGAACGCGCGGCCAAAAACGGGGATGCACACGGTCAATTTAATCTTGCCGTGCTACTGTCGAGCGGCACCGGTGTTGCCAAGGATCTCGCCAAGGCAGCCGAATGGTACCGCGCCGCGGCAGAAGGCGGCCACTATCCTTCCCAGGCGCGCCTCGGACAAATGTACGCTATAGGGGAAGGCGTTGAGAAGGATCGTGTTCAGGCTTTTCTGTGGTTATCGCTCGCAGCCCAGCATGGCATCGGCAGTGCACTAAATGCGCTCGATGGCATCGTCAAGCACATGTCGAGCGAAGAGAAGTCCGAGGCGCGCAACCTGTTCGACTTATGGCGTGGCAAGACCGCTGGGTCCGTTGGTCCCAGCCGTATCGAGCCACTTCCTGGCTAGCAGGCAAAACTGTCGATTAATCCAGTTTTATCGTTAACCCGAATCCAAAGCGAAAAGCGTTTGATGCGCTCACGTAGGGCATTGTCATCGGGGCAGGTGTTCCCGGCCGTGATATCGCCGGGCGGCGCTGCTTCGCCGTGCCGGCTGGAACCAATTCTGGGTGTAAAGAAAAGCGATACTTCCAGTCTGTCTGGTGTGGTCAACAATGTGTCACCGATTTTCCAGCCGATTGGGAGGTCGTGCGAGCGGTAATAGCTACGCACCTCTGACTGCGCTTTTTCTGGCGCAATGTGGGCGGTGTCGGTGGCTTGGTTCTGCACCTCGTCGTTACGGCGCAGTTCCTGTTTGGTTTCATAGATTATGAGGATGACGATCACCGCGGCGACGGCGAGAATCCATATCATGCGCCTGCGCTTGCTAAAAAATCTGCTGCTTGCTTTCCGTTTAGCCACGGTGAAACTAGCCTAACCAGCAACTGAAATGGACAAGAGGAGGGCGGCGATGAGCATTCCACAAAACATAAAGGGCGAGCTGGAAAAGCGCGATGAACTTATTTTGGCGCTTGAGATGCTCATAGTTGATCAGGCCAGCCGCCTGTTGGCGCTTGAGGCGATTGTCGTCAATATGGCGGGGGCAGGAAATGTGAAAGCCGCTGACGTCAAGGCGCGAATAGTACAGGAATCGAAGCGCTTCCAGCAGCATTTTGAGGGTGAGAGCATGACTGGGTTCGTCGAGCGAGCGCAACGTATTTCCATGCAGTTGTCAAGCAATGCCAAGGTTGGCGGCGCTGCTAAAGTAGTTAATAAGAAATCGACGAAGCGGGCTAAGTGATCTCATATTTTGATAGTATTATGATAAATAATTACACGCTGAGGTAGTGGCGACCAACGACTCTGATTGTGGGTTATCATCGCGGGCGCTGCGCGCCGTACGGTAGATCGGCGATGCGGGCGAACTCTCCGCTGGCAAACCCCGCGGGGTCTTTGAGCCAATCGACAAACATACCGGTTCCGTCCTGTCCCCAGAATATCTCGCCGTCGGCAACGAAGGTCGGGACGCCGAAAACACCCGCCGCTAGTGCTTCATCGGTATTGTTCTTTAGCGCTTGCTTAATTTCGGGCGCGGTGATTTGAGCATCGCCGTCGGCGAAGTCAAGTTGTGTCATCAATCGACGCCATTGGTTATCGCACTCCACATCGCCACCTTCAGCATAGAGGAAATTGAAAATTTCATTGATTGCGGCACTGTCTTCGCCCATTGCCACGGCTAGCCTAAGCGCTTTAAGAGGATTAAAGGGGTGCGCCGGCGGGAGCGTGAAGGGAACGTTGCGCTGCGCTGCCAGCCAGTGGCAATAGCGATAGGTATGGCGTCGTTTGGCTGGTATTTCGGCGGGGCCCAAGTGACCCCAATGATTAAGTAAGCCAGCGAACAGAACTGGTCGGTATGAGACTTTTAGACTTTCGGGCAGCTGCCCCATGTCCTGCCATTGCAGATAGGCAAAGGGAGAGATGAAGTCAAAATACCAGACCGCCTTGCTCATAAGATTTTAACTTGTTTCATGTTTTCACTGACTCAAGATCCAGCCCGGCTAGCGCAGATGATACACAGTACCGCGAAGGGGAGGGCAGCCAGACGATCGGCGCCGATATCCTTTGCACAGTTGTGGCAGACGCCATATTCGCCGCTCTTAATGCGCTTCAAAGCGGCCTGGATTTGCGCGATTTCGTCGAGCGCGGCGCCCTCCAGCCCTTCTAGGACCTCATCGCCAGATATTTCTGACGCCCGCTCCTCCCAATCCTGACTGTGAGCCGATCTTAGGTCGCTCTCGAGTCCTGCGACGCGGCGCTCTAAGGAAGAGAGTCTCGCTTCAAGTTGGCTTCTGAGCTCTTTGTGATCTGGCATGGTAGTTTCTCTATTCCGGCTAGCGTCACGAGTGAGTTTGTGATGCGTGGGATAATGATACCTGAATTTGATATTCCTTACCAAATAAGCTGCCAAATATGGTTCGACAGCTTCGCGTCGGCGGAATAGGTTTTCTTTTCATCCTTTCGTTTCCAGCGACCAGGAGAACTCTCAATGGCAAGCAATTTAGACGCCGTGTTGAAGCGGTTGACCAATGAAGCCCTGCTTATCCGGCGGAATGTCTGGCGCGTCTTTCACGCTGCCGGCTCTGGTCATATAGGCGGTTCTAGCTCGGCGGCGGACCTGTTGGCGGCACTTTATTTTCATTATTTGAATTTGCGCCCTGAGGAGCCAGATTGGCAGGAGCGCGATCGCTTTGTTCTCTCCAAGGGCCATGCAAACGGGGCTCTAGCTGCTGTACTGGCACAGGCTGGATTTTTCCCCGATAACTATCTGGATAAATTTTATGGTTATCAGACCCTGTTGGGAATGCATCCGGACATCAAACTGGCCGGCGTCGAAATGAGTACCGGCGGGCTTGGACATGGACTGTCGGTCGGCGTCGGTATGGCGCTTGGGGCGCGTTTAAAAAAGCGCCAATCCAGGACGGTAGTGATGGTCGGAGACGGCGAATTGCAGGAAGGCTCCAATTGGGAAGCAGCGATGGCCGCTGCTCATCTAAAGCTTTCAAGCCTGACCGCGATTGTTGATTACAACAAAGTGCAGCAAAGTGGTCATGTGCGTGACGTGTTGGGATTGGAGCCGTTGGCCGACAAGTGGCAGGCATTTGGCTGGTCGGTGCGCGAACTAGATGGTCATGATATGGCAGAAATTGTCGCGGCGCTCGACGCGCTGCCCTACTTGGCGGACACGCCGTCGGTGATGATCGCCCATACGGTTAAGGGCAAAGGCGTCAGCTTTGCCGAGGACACCCATCTTTGGCATCAGAATACGATCGATGATGAAGTCTATCAAAAGGCGATCGACGAATTGGGAGAGCCGCTATGATCGCCATGCCGGACAGCGCTGTCAGCCAGGCAGCGGACCAAACGCGCCTGGCATTCGGCCTGGCGCTTACTGAAATGGCAGAGCGGGATGACTCGGTCGTTGCTATCTCCGCCGATACTCTGGATTTGATCGGCCTACGTGGGCTGGTTCAGAAGCATCCGAACCGCGTAATTGACGCCGGCATCGCCGAACAGAATGCTATGGGCATTGCCAGTGGGATGGCGACGACAGGGATGCGACCGTTTGTATGCGGCTATGCGCCTTTCATCACAGCCCGCTCTATTGAGCAGTTGCGCAATGATGTTGCCTACCCGAATCAGCGGGTGGTAATCGGCGCTGCAGCGAGCGGAATTTCACTTGGCGTCTCGGGTGGCACACACCATGCTCTTGAAGACCTTGCGTTGATGCGGGCACTACCAAATATAACTGCCATCGTTCCCGCGGACAGCCACCAGGCGTGGAAGGCGGTTTTTGCTACCCAGGCAATCGATGGGCCTGTTTATATTCGCTTGGGCGGGCGCGTTCCCGAACCGCCGGTTAGTGACCTGGATGCAGAATTCCATGTTGGTCGGGCGGATTGCCTACGCCAAGGCGATGACGTGACGATTATCGCTTGTGGTTGTCTGGTCGCGGATGCCATTGCGGCGGCTGATTTGCTCTCCAGGAAGGGTGTGGCAGCGCGGGTCCTAAATATGCACACGATCAAGCCGCTCGACCGCGATGCGGTGCTGGCTGCTGCAGCCGAAACCAAGGGCCTCGTCACCGCTGAAGAACACCGCATTACCGGCGGACTTGGCGGCGCGGTCGCGGAACTGTTGGCGCGTGAAAACCCAACAGCGATGCGGATGGTTGGAATGCCTGATGAATTCGCCCCGGTTGGCCCAACCGGCAAAGTGCGTGAAGGATTTGGCTTAAGCAGCGCAAATATCGTGACGTCCTGCCTGGAGTTGCTTGCCTAACATTTTACCAATGCACC
>CAYPSQ010000077.1:0-11267 GCA_964413115.1 uncultured Rhizobiaceae bacterium
TTAACGGGCACAAACGCTGGTGATTCCCCATCATTTCTTGATAATTTTCCATTTGTCCGGCGCAACGCCGAATAGAAATAGCATTTCCGGGAGAGACTCCGACATGACTGAGAAATTCGAACAGGTGTACGCACGTGCCCAGACCGACGCCGAGGGCTTCTGGGCGGAGGCTGCCGAGGCTCTCGACTGGGACAGAAAATGGGACAAGGTTCTCGATGATAGCGCTAAGCCATTCTACCGCTGGTTTAAAGGCGGCATGCTCAATACCTGTCACAACGCGCTGGACCGGCATATCGAAGG
Source organism: uncultured Rhizobiaceae bacterium (assembly GCA_964413115.1). Lineage (GTDB taxonomy): Bacteria > Pseudomonadota > Alphaproteobacteria > UBA828 > UBA828 > PTKB01. The sequence goes on from CAYPSQ010000077.1 coordinate 301, forward strand.
CGGACGCGGCGATCAAGTAGCGCTAATCTACGATTCGCCGGTCACTGAAAGCATCAAATCCCTCACCTACTGCGAATTGCGCGACCAGGTGGCGTTATTCGCCGGCGTCCTGGCGGCACGCGGCGTCAGCCGTGGTGATCGGGTGATCATCTATATGCCGATGGTGTCAGAGGCGGCGATTGCGATGCTCGCCTGCGCCCGGCTCGGGGCCGTACATTCGGTAGTGTTCGGAGGTTTTGCCGCCAATGAGCTGGCGGTGCGCATCGATGATTGCGCGCCACGCGTCATCGTTTCCGCCAGCTGCGGCATCGAGGGTAGCCGCGTGGTTGCCTACAAGCCACTCCTCGACGAAGCCATCGAATTGGCCGTGCACAAACCGGCGAACTGCATCATTTTGCAGCGCCCGCAGGAAATCGCGGCCATGAGGGTAGGCCGTGACGTGGATTGGCGCGAAGCCATAACCACGGCGACGCCGCATGACTGCGTCTCGGTAGCAGCAACTGATCCCTTGTATATTCTCTATACCTCCGGCACCACGGGCCAGCCCAAGGGCGTGGTCCGCGATAATGGCGGCCATGCGGTGGCACTCAATTGGACGATGAAAAATATTTATGGCGTTGATCCCGGCGAGGCGTTCTGGGCGGCCTCCGACGTCGGCTGGGTGGTCGGCCATTCCTATATTGTCTACGCGCCGCTTTTGCACGGTAACACCTCCATTCTCTATGAAGGTAAGCCGGTTGGTACACCCGATGCCGGCGCCTTTTGGCGGGTGATCGCAGATCATAAGGTGGCCGCGATGTTCACCGCGCCCACCGCTTTTCGCGCCATCAGGAAGGAAGACCCGGAAGGAAAGCGAATCAGCGATTACGATCTCACCAATTTCCGCACCCTTTTTCTTGCAGGCGAGCGCACCGATCCGGACACACTGCATTGGGCTGAGGACAAGCTCGGCGTACCGGTGATCGATCATTGGTGGCAAACCGAAACTGGTTGGTCGATCTGCGCCAATTGTGTTGGCATCGAGCAACTGCCGGTAAAGGAAGGTTCGCCAACCAAGCCAGTTCCCGGCATGGATGTGCGGGTCGTCGACGATGCATGCAACGAAGTGAAAGCCGGCGATATTGGCGCGCTGGTGATCAAACTGCCGCTGCCGCCCGGCACCTTTCCGACGCTGTGGAACGCAAAGAAGCGCTATGTGGAAGCCTATCTCGAGGAATTTCCGGGCTATTACAAGACCGCCGATGCCGGCTATATCGATACGGATGGCTATGTCTATGTGATGTCACGCACCGACGATATCATCAATGTGGCGGGGCATCGGCTGTCGACCGGCGCGATGGAAGAAGTGTTGCTGGCGCATGCCGATGTCGCCGAATGTGCGGTGATCGGCGTGGCCGATGCGCTTAAGGGCCAAATACCGCTGGGCATTCTGGTGCTTAACAGCGGTGTTTCCCGTGATCCGGGGAACATTGTCAAAGATGTCGTTGCGATGGTGCGCGAGCGCATCGGGCCTGTGGCCGCCTTCAAGGTGGCGACCGTTGTCGATGCCTTGCCAAAAACCCGCTCGGGAAAAATCCTGCGTGGTACCATGCAGAAAATTGCCAATAGCGAAGCACATAAAGTTCCGGCAACGATCGACGACCCGGCGGCGCTTGAGGAAATTACCCGAGCCCTGAAAGCGATCGGTTTCGCCACAGGTTCATGAAGGCTGAAGACATGCTGGCCTATAAATTAATCATGTAGGGGATAGGCATATGGATGGATTGATAATGGATCGGCCGTTGCTGATTTCCTCGCTGCTAGAATTCGGCGCACGTAATCATGCTGGATCGGAAATTGTTTCCCGCTCGGTGGAAGGACCAATCCACCGCTACACGTTGGCTGAATCGCACACGCGGTCAAAACAATTGGCCAAGGCGCTGACCAAACTCGGCGTGGTAGCAGGCGACCGTATCGCCACCATCGCCTGGAACGGGTACCGCCATTTCGAGCTTTATTTCGGCGTTTCCGGCATGGGCGCCGTTTGCCACACCATAAATCCACGGCTGTTTCACGAACAGATTGTCTATGTGATCAATCATGCGGAAGACAAATACATCTTTATGGATTTGACCTTTGTGCCGTTGTTGGAAGCGCTGGCCGCGCATCTACCGAAGGTCGCGGGCTATGTGATTATGACCGATAAAGCACACATGCCCGAGACCAAGCTTGAAAATGTATTCTGTTATGAAGAACTGCTGGCAACGGAAAATGACGATTATACGTGGCCGGAATTTGATGAACGCACCGCATCGTCCCTTTGCTACACCTCGGGCACGACGGGCAATCCCAAGGGCGTGCTCTATAGCCACCGCTCCACCGTGCTGCACACGTTCGCTGTCTGCGCCGGCGGCGGTGCCGGCCCGACCAGCCATTCCACCTACCTCGCCTTGGTGCCGATGTTTCACGTCAACGCCTGGGGTTTGCCTTATGCCTGCGCCATGACCGGTGCCAAGCTGGTGTTGCCAGGACCGCACTATGAGGGCCACATGATTTTTGACCTCATGGACGAGGAGAAGGTCGACCGGTCGGCGGGCGTGCCGACGCTCTGGTTGCTGCTCCTCGGCGAGATGAAAAAGCGCGGGCGCAAGCCACAAGCGTTCGAAACGCTGGTGGTCGGCGGCTCGGCCTTCCCAGCTTCGATGATTGAGACCTTTGAGGAGACTTACGGCATCGACATTCACCATGCCTGGGGTATGACAGAACTCAGCCCCATCGGCACAGTTGGCAGCTTACTGCCAGCCATGGAGGCACTGCCAAAAGAGCAGCGGTGGGCAGAAAAATGCAAGCAGGGGCGGGCAATTTTCGGCGTGGAAAAAAAGATCGTCAATGAGATTGGCGAAAGCCTACCCGAGGACGGCAAGGCTTTCGGCGAATTGCTGGTGCGCGGCCTATGGACGGCGAGTGCCTATTTCAATGACAAGGAAGCGACGGCGCAGTCCTTCACCGAAGATGGCTGGTTCCGGACCGGCGACGTCTGCAACCTCGATCCAAACGGAATCATGCAGATCGTCGACCGCAGCAAGGACGTCATCAAATCGGCTGGCGAATGGATAAGTTCAATCGACCTGGAAAATGCCGCGATGGCCCACCCTGCCATCCAGGAAGCTGCCGTCATCGGCGTGCCACACCCGAAGTGGGACGAGAGGCCGCTGTTGGTAGCGGTCGCTGCCGAAGGCCAATCTCCAACACTCGAAGAGGTCAGAGAATTTCTCTCGGACAAGGTTGCCAAATGGTGGTTGCCGGATGATTTGATGGTTGTCGACGAACTGCCTCACACGGCAACGGGCAAAGTCTCGAAGCTAAATTTACGCAAGCAGCTTAAGGATTACGTTCTTCCCTAGGGTTTAGCACTGAGGACAAGTTTGAGTTTTTCAAGCTACGAATGAATCTGAAAGGCTTTGCGTCACCAGCCCGCAAGCAGGCCTTTCAATGTCTGCTTTCACCAGGAGGCAGCCGTTATCTGAGCTTGCTGATTTAGTATGTGATTCGCGAATCTCGGACATCGTGTTGTTCAACCATCGTTGGTCCGTGGTGACATCCCCCCTTTCGATGGCCTCAATAAGATGAAGCCCGGTTCCGGCTCAAGATACTCGTTTCCGCCCTCACAGCGGCACTGACTCCGCCGGACATTCGAGGCGCTAACGACCCGCTAGATAGTATTCGGTGATCTCAATCATGCGCGTGGTGAATTACCTCTGAGTTTATTCGCCCTCATAAGCGCTGAACTTCGGGAAATAGACTGAAATCGTATATTGTGTCCGTGCTTACCATGCGAGGTCTACACAGGCCGGTCCACTAGACTTCCAGCCACTCCTTGCGGACTTGCTCGTTGCCGCGCAAATCTTCGGGCGTGCCTTCAAAAATTATGCGGCCGTGGCCCATGACGTAGATGCGGGCAGAAATGTTTAGCGCAATGGTAAGCTTTTGTTCGACCAGAAGAATGGCGACGCCGCGGGCTGCGATTTGTTCGATCAAACGGCCGACGCGCTCGACGATCTGTGGCGCCAGGCCTTCGGTGGGCTCGTCTATCATTACCAAATCCGGATCACCCATCATGGTGCGGCAGATGGTCAGCATCTGCTGTTCACCACCTGACAGCACGCCGGCGGGAATATCGGCGCGCTCACGCAGGTTAGGGAACAGCTCGAAAGCATCCTCGATCGACCAGCGGCCCTGCTTGCGGGCAGACTTTTGCCCGAGAATGAGATTTTGCCTGAGCGTAAGGGTGGGAAAGACATCGCGGTTCTCCGGTACATACCCGAGACCCTTGCGGGCAATGACATGGCTTTTGCACCCGGCAAGTTCTTCACCTTTGAATGAGATTGAGCCCACGGGCGACACTTCGCCAATAATGGCTTTGAGCGTAGTCGAACGGCCAACGCCGTTCCGCCCCAGGAGACTGACGATTTCGCCCTCGTCAACATCCAGATTTACGCCCTGAAGAATATGGCTCTTTCCGTAATAGGCGTGCAGATCCCGGACTTCCAACATGTCAATCCGCCTCGGTGCCGAGGTAGGCTTTCTGCACCTTGGCGTTGGCACGGATCTCCTCAGGCGTGCCGGTGGCAATGACTTGGCCATAAACCAACACCGAGATGCGGTCAGCCAAATCGAACACAACGCCCATGTCATGCTCGACGATGACCATGGTGCGGGTTGCTGAAATATCGCGGATCAGCGCTACCGCCTGTTCGGTCTCGGCTCCGCTCATGCCCGAGGTCGGCTCATCGAGCAAAATCACCCTTGCTCCACCGGCAATCGTCACTGCGATCTCCAGCGCGCGCTGGTCGGAATAAGACAACAACCCAGCCGGCATGTTCCGGCGCGAGGTCAAACTGGTTTGTTCAAGGATCAATTCGCTACGCTCGCGCAAATCGCGGCGGCGGTTGACGAACTGCCAGAACGAATAATGGTAACCAAGATTCCACAGCAGGCCACAGCGCACATTTTCGAACACGCTCATTTTGGGGAAAATATTGGTCACCTGAAAGCTTCGACTGAGGCCTTTTCGGTAAATGTGATAGGGTGTGGAGTTAGTGATGTCCTCGCCGTTCAACTCGACGCGCCCGCGACTCACCTGATGACGCCCCGTCACGAGATTGAACAAGGTCGATTTGCCGGCGCCATTAGGGCCAATGATAGCGTGAATCTCACCCTCGGCTATAGCAAGATCAACGCCCCGAATCACCTCGGTGTTACCGAAGAATTTCTGCACGCCCTGAAATTCAATAGCGGGGGTCATGACGCCACCGCCGCACGTGCTTCATGCATCGTCGCACCATAGGATTTCGCGAGGCGCGGATAGGTCCGCGAGCAGCCAAAGCCACCAGCGGCGGCGACTGCTATACACACCAGCCATGGCCAGGTATCCGCTGTGTCGAGGGGAATGCCATAGAGGGTGAAGAAGGTATTTTGTGTGGTTGTGGTGCTGCGAAAATAAAGCATCTCAATCAACCCGGCACCGCCCGCTAGGGCGAACAGACTCGTGCCCAGCGCCGTACCATAGGCGGGCAGCAGGCGGAGCAGCAAGCGCGGTGCAGCGCGGCGGATGGGATCGTGCATCATAATCAAGCCAGCGATCCCGCCCGGCGCAAACATCACAATGATAACAAAGATCAGGCCAAGATAGAGATACCAAGCTGGCGTGATATCGCTCAGATAGGCATTGAGCAATGTAATTAGGATGGCGCCCACTATGGGTCCGGCAAAATGGCTCGTGCCACCGATATAGACGGCGATCAGAATGACCGCCGAGCGAGCGAGACCCACCGTCTCAAACCCGACATGCTCGAGATTTATAGCATGCAGTGCGCCGGCCAATCCGGAGAAGAAGGAAGAAAGTGAAAAAGCCAGCCACCGCACCCGGTGGGTGCTGTAGCCGATGAATTGAAGCCGCTCCGGATTATCACGCACCGCGTTTGATATCCGACCGAAAGGAGTGCGCGTCAGTGCATACATGGCAAGAGTTGCGATGACGCACCAGACGGCGATCAGATAATAGACCTGGATATCGGGGCCATAGGTGATTCCGAACCATTCCTCGCTTACCCAACGATCAGTTTGCACGCCTTCTTCGCCATTGAAGAAGAACACGATGATCAATGTGAGTGCCGTTGCCAACTCGGCGAATCCTAGTGATATCATGGCGAAGGCAGTGCCAGCGCGACGCGTCGAGACGAAGCCGATCAGTATTCCGAAAAACAACCCGGCTAGCCCCCCCGCCAGTGGAATCAGCGATACCGGAACATAGGGCAAATCTCCGCTCGCCATGCCGTTCAGCACATGCGCTGTAAAATAACCGGCAAGGCCGAAATAAATCGCATGTCCGAATGAGAGCATACCGCCCTGGCCGAGCAACATGTTGAAGGCAAGAGCAAGAATGATTGCTACCCCGCCTTGGCTCATGACAGTGAGGGCAAATCCGGAGTTTGCGATTAATGGCAGAATGATCAGGAGCGCGACCAGCAATGCGCCAACGCTTATTTTTTGAGCGCTAAGTATGGTCATACGTCACGCGTCCCAAACAGGCCGCGCGGGCGGAAAATCAGCATCAGGACGAGCAGCAGATAAGGCACCAGCGGCGCTATGCCGCCGGTGGTCAAATTGACGAGATCGGCGAGAACACCATCGGCCTCTCGTTCTACCCCTAGCATCGCAAAAAATGGATAGAATGAGAAATCGTAGGAAATCGCCATATTGTTAAGAATACCGATCAACAGCGAGGCGATCAGAGCGCCGCCGAGCGAGCCAAGCCCGCCGATGACGATGACGACGAATACGATCGGCCCCAACTGGATCGCCATACCGGGTTCAGTGCCGAGCACGTTGCCACCGAGGACCCCGGCTAAACCGGCGAGCGCACAACCGACGCCGAACGTCCACATGAAGACTTTTGGCACATCATGGCCGAGCGATGCGACCATGCGAGGATGGGTCAGTGCGGCGCGGATGATGAGACCAATGCGGGTGCGTGTCAGGCCAAAAAAGAGCGCGACAAAAATGCCGATCGAAATCAGCAGCATGAACAGGCGGTATGCAGAATAATCGAGGCCCTGCCAGGCGAAAGCCGTGACGTTTAGGGACGCCGGAACATCGTACGGGACTGGTACCTTGCCCCATATCATCTGCACCACTTCTTCGATGACGAAGGCCAAGCCAAAGGTAAACAGTAGTTCCGCCACATGGCCAAAGCGGTGCACCGGACGCAGCGCATAACGTTCCACCGCTGCACCAAATACACCAACCAGTATGGGTGCTGCGATGAGGCCGGGCCAGAAACCAACATGATCGGCGATCTGATAGGCAAAATAGGCGCCGAGCATAAAGAAACTGGCATGGGCAAAATTCAGCACCCCCATCATGCTGAAAATCAACGTGAGGCCGCTCGCTAACAAGAACAACAGCATCCCGTAGAGGACACCGTTAAAGAGTGAAAATACGAAGACTTCCAAGGTTCGTCCCGGCGCACCGAGGGGTGCGGTGCATGCGGTGCAAGAAGGCTCCAGTCCTCCGCTGAACGGGCGGAGGACTGGATATTCCTCTAGACCTGCTGCGGATTTTTACGGCCGCTTCATATCGCAAGTTGTTGGCAAGGTGGTGTCCTCCCGGCTGATCACGCCGTCAGTCGCAAAGGCGAGATGAAAGTCGTTGCCTTTGTACATGATCGGACGATTGTATTTCCCAGTCAGGGTGCTGACCATGAGCTGCATTTGGATCTGGTGATCTGACGCACGCATCTCTATTTCGCCGAGCGGGCCCTGATAGGTCATGCCCTCAAGCGCCTTGCCCACCGCGATCGGATCATCGCTGCCGGCTTGGTCGATAGCCATAGCGAGCATGTCGATCAGCCAACGATAACGGTCCGAATACCAAGTGTCCTTATATTTGGCCAAGTAAGCGTCTGCGAAGGCGACTGAATCGGCGGAAAGTGTCGCGTGATTCTCGTGAAACTCGTTAACCTGCTTCAAGGAAATTTTGGTCGCATCCGCACCGTAACCGGCCACCGAAGAGGTGAGCCCGCCATAAATAGTGTAGAACTGCACCGGTAGATTTGCGCCCGCCGCAAACTTAACCAGACGCACCAAATCCGGGCCCCAGTTGCCGGTAAGGACCGTATCCGCGCCCGACGCCTTGATCTTGGCGATGAACGGTGTGAAATCCTGCACCTTACCGAACGGGACGATCAGCTCGTCGCCGACGATTTCAATATCCGGCGTCCGTTCCCCCATGATAGCGCGCGCCGCCCCCTGGAATGACTTACCGTAGGCGTAGTTTTGGTTGAGCATGTAGACTTTCTTGATGCTGCTGTCGCGGTTCATTTGCGTCACCAGCCCGGCCACTTTCTGGTCTACATTGGCATCGAAACGGAAATGCCAGAACGAGCATAATTCATTGGTGAACGCCGTCGTCACCGCAGAATGATTGAGAAACATCATCGCTTTGTCGGGATTGCGTTTGTTATTCTTGTTAACGAATTGGATGATGTTGAGGGCATGATTGGAACCGATGCCCTGAATGATATATTTCAGCCCGAGATCCACCGCATTTTTCAATTGCTGGGTGGTTTTCTCGGCGCTCATAGCGTTGTCGAGTGGCACGATCTCCAGCATGCGCCCACCGAGAACGCCACCTTTCGCGTTAATCTGCTCGGCAGCGGTTTCAAAAGCCTGCTGGGCATCTATACCGATAGCCGCGATCGGGCCAGAAAGCGGTTCGATCAAACCAATTTTGATATTATCGGCAGCGTTGGCGCTGCTATTCGCCACGGCGAAGAAGCCGCCCAAAACCAAGCCTATCAAACAGGCAAAAATTCCTAGTTTTCGCATGACAATTAGCCTTCCAAAACAGTTTCAAATTATTTTGCGGCGTCTTGCCTGAGGCCAATTAGCGGCAGGCCCTGGTTGGCGACTACCCTTGATTAAGTGTACGTTCCCTTCCCAAGAGAGACAATAAAACTGTGTGTTAGACGATAATATAGGAAAGACAATGAGCGCGGTCACAACTTCACGAATGTCAAAGACGGTCGTACTCACGCTGGATCATCCACCGGTCAACGGTCTCGGTCTGGCGCTGAGAACAGCGCTGGCAGGTTCTTTTCAGGCGGCGGCGGACGATCCTGACGTCGCAGCCATCGTTCTGACCGGTGCGGGCCGCATGTTCTCGGCAGGCGCAGATATCACCGAATTCGGCACGCCCAAATCGATGTCTCCGCCATCGCTGCCGGAGATCATAAACATGTTTGAGCAGTCCAAAAAGCCGGTGGTCGCGGCAATTCACGGCAACGCGCTCGGCGGTGGACTGGAGTTGGCGCTCGGCTGCGCCTACCGCGTCGCCGTTCCCGGCACCAACATGGGCCTGCCAGAGGTAAGCCTCGGGATCATCCCCGGCGCCGGGGGCACGCAACGTCTGCCGCGTGTCATCGGTGTAGCCGCTGCGCTCGACATGATCGTCACCGGCAAGCCGGTCAAGGCGGAAAAGGCACACGCTCTTGGCCTAGTCGATAGGTTGGCTGACGGCGATGTGGTGCAGGCGGCGGTCAAATTTTGCGAGGATCTACCGGCCGGTCAAGCGGCACTGCGCCCGACCCGGGCACGCGAAGACAAGCTCCTTGCCGCGCGTGATGATCCAAAATTGTTTGACGATTACCGCAAGACCATGGCCCGTAAAGCGCGCGGGCTGGACGCGCCTTACGCCGCGGTGGAGTGTGTTGAAGCATCGCTGGCTCAGGAATTCGATGCGGGGCAGTTGTTTGAGCGCAAAATCTTCAAGAAGCTAGTTGCCTCGAGCCAATCGCAAGCGCTGCGCCACGCTTTTTTCGTCGAACGCGCCGCTGCCAAGATTGATGGTCTACCCCGCGATACACCAACCCAAGAGATCAACCGCGCGGCGGTGATCGGCTGCGGCACCATGGGCGGTGGCATCGCCATGAATTTCGCCAATGCCGGTATTCCAGTCAATATTCTCGAGATCGAGGATGCGGCGTTGCAGAATGGCCTGGAGATAATCCGCAGCAATTACGCCGCCAGCGTTGCCAAGGGCCGCATCTCCCAGGGCAAGATGAATAGCTGTATGGCGCTGATCAAAGGCATCACGGATTTCGATGCTTTGGGTGATCCAGATATCGTGATCGAGGCGATCTACGAGAAAATGGACGCCAAGAAGGGGGTCTTTGCCAAGCTCGATGCGGTGTGTCCGCCGGGCACAATCCTCGCCACCAACACATCGACCCTGGATGTGAACGAGATTGCAGCGGTGACCAGGCGGCCGGGGAAAGTTATCGGTACGCATTTTTTCAGCCCGGCGAACGTGATGCGTCTGCAGGAAAATGTGCGCGGACACAAGACATCGGACGAAACCATCGCCACTACCATGGCGCTCGCCAAGAAACTTGGCAAGGTCGGGGTGTTGGTTGGCGTATGCGACGGCTTTGTCGGCAACCGGATGCTATATGCCTATTCGCGCCAGTCTAATTTTCTTCTCGAGGAGGGGGGGCTGCCGGAACAGGTCGACAAGGCGCTCTATGATTTTGGCTTTCCCATGGGCCCATTTGCCGTCGGCGATTTGGCAGGACTCGATGTAGGCTGGCAGATCCGCAAGGCGCGTGCCTCAACAAGGCCAAGCAATTTGCGCTACTCGCCGATTGCCGACCGCATTTGCGAAATGGGGCGCTATGGCCAAAAAACCTCGGCAGGCTGGTTCCGCTACGAGCCGGGGAGCCGGGTGCCGATTGCTGATCCGGAAATCGAAAAGCTTATCATCCAAGTATCGGAAGAGTTGGGATATGAGCGACGAGCCATCAATGAAGCGGAGATTATCCAGCGCTGCATGTATCCGCTGATCAATGAGGGTGCGAAGATCCTAGCCGAAGGCCTGGCCCAACGCCCCGGCGATATCGACACGGTGTGGCTTTACGGCTATGGCTTTCC
>CAYPSQ010000077.1:11367-13213 GCA_964413115.1 uncultured Rhizobiaceae bacterium
CCGGGCGTCAGCGTGCGACCGATCCGCACCTTGGATGGCGGCCAGGAAATCAACGATGTATTCCTCGATGAGGTGCGTGTGCCTCAGACCAACCGTATCGGCGAAGAAAATAAGGGCTGGACCTACGCCAAATTCCTGCTCGGCCTGGAGCGCACCGGCATTGCCGCCATCGGCCGGTCGAAACAGGAATTGCGCCGACTCAAAGAGATCGCCGCGGCAGAGCCATCTGGTCCTGGCAGTCTGGCCGAGGACGGCCAGTTCACCGATAAGATGGCGGATTTGGAAATCGACATTCTGGCACTCGAATCGCTGGTGCTGCGGATTGTTGCGGACGAGACGGCGGGGCGCTCGGCGGGCGCCGAAGCGTCGATCCTGAAAATCAGGGGCACAGAGATTCAGCAGCGCCTGAGTGAGCTAGCTCTTGAGGCGATCGGCTATTACGCCAATCCATATATTGCCGAGGCGCGCGAAGCGGGCTGGAACGAAGCACCGGTCGGACCTGAACATGCCGCCAATATCGCGCCGCATTATTTCAATTGGCGCAAAGCCTCAATCTATGGCGGCACAAACGAGATTCAGAAAAATATAATCGCCAAGATGGTCCTCGGACTTTAGCAGAATGACGTCATGAATTTTACCCTCAGCGATGAACAAATATTGTTTCAGGAAAGCGTCGATAATTTCGTCGCCAAGGAATTTGACTTCGACCAGCGGCGTGGCCTGGTTACCAGTGAGGACGGCTTCAGCCGCGATCATTGGGCAAATTTTTCCGAACTGGGCTGGCTTGGTCTGGCGCTCGACGAAGCGCATGGCGGTCTCGGTGGCTCGGCCCTTGATACCACCGTATTGATGGAAGCATTCGGGCGTGGACTGGTGCCGTCGCCTTATCTGTCATCCGTGGTGCTTGGCGGTGGTTTGGTCGCGACTGCGGGAAATGATGTGCAGAAATCGGCGCTTCTACCTTCGCTGGTGGTGGGCGAGCTGATTCTGGCCTTCGCCTACGCCGAGCCGCGGGGACGTTACGACCTCGCCCACGTCGAAACCCGAGCCGAAAAGAAAAATGGCGGCTACGTGTTGAGCGGCCATAAGAGCGTGGTGTTTCATGGTACCAGCGCCGAGCGGATTGTCGTCTCGGCGCGCACTTCCGGAGCAGTTGGGGAGGTGGACGGAATTAGCCTGTTCCTGCTCGCCCGCGAGACGCCGGGGCTGAGCTTGCGCCCCTACCCCACCATCGATGGGCTACGCGCGGCGGAAGTCATGTTGGCGGAGGCCAGCGGCGAGCTGTTGGGCGCCGAAGGCCAAGCCTATGGCGTCATTGAAGCCGTGATCGATAATGCCATCATCGCGGTTTGTGCCGAGGCCGTCGGCATCATGCAAACGCTGAACGAAATGACGCGCGCCTATGTCGACAGCCGCAAGCAGTTCGGCGTGGCGATCGGTAAATTCCAGGTTCTACAGCACGCCCTGGTCGACATGTATATGGCGCATGAATTATCAAAATCGCTTACATATCGGGCTGCGGGCGTTGTCGTGACCGCCGATATGCGTGGCCGCGCCCGTGCCGCCAGCGCCGCCAAAGTACAAATCGGCAAAGCGGGAAAATTAATCGGCGAGCAGGCGGTGCAACTGCATGGCGGCATGGGCATGACCGACGAGCTCGCCATCGGCCATTATTTCAAGCGCCTCGCCATGATCGAAACCCTCTTTGGCAACACCGACCACCACCGCCGCCGCTTCGCCTGCCTGTCAGCTGCGTAAGACCGGCGAATCCACCGCCAACATCGCATTGGATGGCGGCAGCACTTGTGATAGAAGCCTCAGTTTCTAGCGATGGGGCGTAGCCAAG
>CAYPSQ010000078.1:0-2639 GCA_964413115.1 uncultured Rhizobiaceae bacterium
TGAAAACGAGTTTCTGGCCCAGCCGGCAAACCTACTGATTCCAAACCGAGCGCAGTAAGCGTGTTGCGGTAGGCTGGATAGCTGGGCTCAGCCATCGCGACTCGGTCGCCGACATCGAAGGCCGCAAGAAATGCCAGCAAAAGTCCTCCCGAAGCCCCGATAGAGACAGTAATCCGCGTAGGCGCCACCTGCCGACCATAATACTCTGCATAGTGTTGGGCGATGCGGGAACGTAAAATTGGGTTGCCCTGCGCTTCGGTATAACCCAGATGGGCGTGATCAAGCGCGGCATGCGCGGCTTCAAGTGCACGGGATGGTGCGCCGCTGACCGGCTCGCCCGTTTCCATATGTATGATATCTGCGCCGCCATCAGCCATTTCATTAGCGGTCTTGAGAATTTCCATTGCGTAAAAGGGTGCGATGCCAGCACGTTTAGAAATTTTCATCCGATCCGTCCCGGCTTAAAGTATGCCGCCGCTGGCGAGGCCAAAGCCTCGCCGGTCCGTACCAAATACACAGGTTTCTGGGCTGCGTGGCGCGCCCCCGGGACAATGGATCGCATTTACACGGCCAATTTCCGGAACTTTAGCAAGCTGGTGGCCGCGCTGGCTAAGACTGTCGCGCAGCACCGCACCAAAATCAGGCTCGATAAGAACGATGTCAGGGATGCCACCGTGATGGAGACGAGGTGCACTCATTGCGTCGCGCAGCGGCAATCGATCGAGAAGTACCCCCCGCATCACACTAGCCAAAGCTGAGGGCGCCGCAGCACCACCTACTGAGCCGGCCGCAAAGAACAGTTGATTGGTATTGTGATTGACCAAGACAATCGGCGAGAGAGAAGTCGCAGTGTTTCCAGGAGCGGCTGGAGAGGCGGCTAATAAAATGCCCGTGCCGGGCACCACTCGCCCGGTTCCAAACAAGTTATTCAATGTCACGGCGCAAGATACTGTCAGGCCGCGCCTGTCGATTGTGACAAAGCTAGTTGCGGCCGGATTTTCTAGCCGCCGTTTCGGCATTTGGCTTAATTCTTCCGGTGCAGATGCTTGATCGGGGTTATAGGAACCCATCGTGGATTGCAGACGGTTCGACTCAAGTGCTGCGAATTTTTCGCCGCCTATCCAAGCTTGCCTATCCGCAAAAGCACGTTTCGAAACTTCGGCGAATAAGTGTACACGTTCATCCGCCGGGGCGCCAAGATAGCGATCATTCTCAGCCAGGAGATGGAACATAGCCGCTGCCGTAAGTCCGCCGGCGGCGGGGGGTGGTGCGGTATGAAATACAAGGTTTCCAAACGGTAAAGTAACACTGCCCCGCCAAGTTGGTGTGAAGGCCCGCAGCTCTTCAATCGTCAGCGCGCCCTCTACTCGCGCGGCTCCGGCGCTCAGGGCCTTGGCAACCCTGCCGCCATAGAAAGCGCCAGCGCCCTTAATTCGTAGTTGGGAAATGACTGCGCTGAGGTCCAATTGAAACACGCGCTGGCCTTCAGAAATTGGCGAACCATCGTTATTCAGGAATATTTTGCGCATTTCACTGTCGGCAAACAAAGATGGGCCGGCCAACCGTATGTCGCGCGCCAAGGCTCGCGAAACCTGATGCCCGAAGCTCGCGTATGCCTCCGCCGGCGCCAGCAAGGACGACCATGGCAGACGGCCGTAGCGCGCCTGTAGGGCATACATCCCTCGCACGTTGCCGGGAACGGCGTTGGGTCGGCGAGGTTCTGTACTTCCGGTTTCTGCCGCAAGGGCATTAAATTCAATAAGTTCAGTGGTGTCTCCGTTCTTCTTGTCCGGACTGTAAACTAAGCACAAGCCGCCCCCGCCGAGACTCGCGGTCGAAGGATAGGTTACAGCCAAAGTAAAATAGAGCGCGACAGCAGCATCGGCAGCGCTGCCACCGGCCGCTAACACCTCACGTGCAACCAGGGCGGCGCGCGGCTCATCCGATATTGCGCCGCCGATATAGCTAGTAGGTTCAAACATAGAAACATCTGGTAAGGTCTTGGCGAGCTCACATCCGGTTAACAGGACAAGTGCGGCTGTCACTGCGGCCGCAAGCCGGTGCACACCGGAAAACCAGATCAGTCGCAAATGAAAGAACTTTGAGGATATAAATTTGAGCATTTTTCCTAGGCGCACAGTCGGCTTGATCCTCGCATTTCTTGTTTTATTGTCAGTCATTGCCCCAACGATCAAGGCTCAAGGACTTTCGTTTATTCGTGATAGCGAGATTGAAAATATCATTTGGAGCTATGCCGCGCCACTATTCGAAGTAGCCGGCCTCGATGCTGATTCTGTAAAAGTGCATATAGTCAATGATTCAGACTTAAATGCATTTGTCGCCGGCGGGATGAATCTGTTCATTAATACCGGGCTGATCATGTCAAGTGAGACCCCGGACGCCATTATCGGTGTGCTTGCGCATGAGACCGGTCACATCGCGGGCGGCCATTTGGCACGCACACGCGACGCGATAGGACATGCGACGGCAGAGGCGATGCTGGCAAATATCCTAGGCGCTGCAGCAATTCTGGCCGGTAGCACTGAAGCCGGAAAAGCGATTATAGACACTGGATCGGCGATCGCCCAGCAATCGATCGTTCGCTACAGTCAATCACAGGAACGGTCGGCAGATCAGGC
>CAYPSQ010000078.1:2739-12972 GCA_964413115.1 uncultured Rhizobiaceae bacterium
CCCGACGTCGAACGGGCGATCGGCGAGCTTGACGACATGCTGCGGGAATTTCCCGAAGACCCCTGGTTTCACGAGTTAAAGGGTCAAATTTTATTCGAAAATGGTCACATTGCACTTTCTATCCCACCCTATGAAAAAGCAGTCGCTTTGCGCCCAGAAGAACCGCTGCTAAGATTGGGCTTAGCACGCGCCCTGATCGAGACCCAGGAACCGGAATTTACCAAACAAGCTATAGATCACTTAATTATTGCCTCTCAAGCGGAACCTAATTATGCGCCCCATTGGCATTTTTTGGGGATCGCTTACGGGCGCGACCAACAAATCTCCCAATCGTCTCTTGCTCTAGCAGAAGCGTCGCTGCTGCGTAATGAGTTTGATGCGGCAAAAAATCTTGCCGAAAGAGCGAAACGCCACCTACCTGTCGGCGCGCCGGCATATTTACGCGCAGAAGACATCATTTTGGCCGCAAGCCAAGGGAAGCGCTGAATTCTCCGTTCGGGGGTACAACCAGGCCAAAATTATGTCACCGCAGCAGGATTTGGTGCGTTGTATAGTCGGTAATCCTGACGGAAGTGCTATAAGCTGCAACGAAAATGCTATCGCTTCAGGTGCTGCTACCAGTTTGGATACGCATAGTAGATATTTTATGTAAACTATTAGATAATAAGATTAACACATTATTATTTAATAGTTTTTAATTGTCTTGGTTTAAAATTGAGTGAGTAGGTTGCAGAATTGAGATTAAATCAAACCTCCAACCGGCGATGATGGATCGGCATAGCGCTTTTTTACCATCCGTCCGGCTAGATAGGCCAGTCTCCCCGCTTTGACAGCCAGGCGCATCGCATGAGCCATGCTTATCGGATCCTTAGCCTCGGCGATTGCCGTGTTCATCAACACGCCGGCACAACCTAGTTCCATTGCAATAGCCGCATCGGAGGCGGTGCCGACGCCGGCATCGACCAGGACTGGAAGTTCGCTATTTTCGATGATAATGCGGAGACTTACCGGATTTTGAATTCCAAGACCCGATCCGATTGGCGCCGCCAATGGCATGATCGCTACACAACCAAGATCTTCCAACCTTTTCGCCATGATTGGGTCATCGCTGCAATAAACCATGACGTCAAAACCCTCTTTCACGAGTATTTCGGCCGCCAACAGCGTTTCAACCATATTTGGATACAAAGTAGTTTGGTCGCCCAGAACTTCTAATTTTATCAACTTCCATCCGCCTGCTTCACGGGCCAGGCGCATGGTCCGGACTGCCTCATCTGCTGTATAGCAGCCAGCGGTATTGGGCAGATACGTGTATTTTTTGGGATCAAGAAAATCGATCAGCATCGGCTCCCCAGGATTACCGATGTTGACGCGGCGCACTGCCACAGTAACTATTTCGGCACCAGAAGCCTCTACTGCCCGTGCCGTTTCGGCAAAATCGCGGTATTTTCCTGTGCCGACAATGAGACGCGAATTAAATTTGTGGCCGGCAACTTCCCAGATCTGATTCTCGGCAGTTTGAGTTTCTGCAGTATCGGCGCCGCCACCGATGAAATGGACTATCTCGAGCTTATCGCCATCGGTGACCGGAGTCTCGCCATAAGAGCCTTTCGGGACGATTTCAAGATTACGCTCAACCGCAATCTTGCGCGGATCGAAACCGAGCCGCTGCAACACCGATTCGACAGTCAACGGGCTGTCAAAAGTGCGCGCTTCTCCATTAATTTGAACTTGCATAGTTGGTGGCAATTCCTTCGGTCAACGGCACAAGCCGTCAACCATCATGTTGCACATAGCAATGAATTAGAGTATGGCCACGTCGTTCTGCATTTCAACTGTTTGAGCCTCCTCGGCGAGCAAGTGCCTTAAATTTATTTGGTCACGGACTATGAGATGCCATCTGGACGCTCTCCTGGTGCGCATGAAGCCGAATTAGTTTAATATGGTTTTCAAATGATACCCAAAATATTGATATTGAATGGCCCAAACCTCAACATGTTGGGAGAACGTGAGCCGGAGATCTATGGTGGCGACTCTCTTGATGCAGTTGGCGTAGCTTGCAAAAATAAGGGCAAAACCTTGAGCATGGCCATCGATTTTCGCCAATCGAACAGTGAAGGAGAGTTGGTTACATGGATTCAATCGGCGACGGTAGATTTCTCGGCTATAGTAATCAATGGTGGAGCCTACAGCCACACATCAATAGCAATCCTAGATGCATTGCGGGCGGCCAACCTGCCAACGATCGAGGTACACTTATCTAATATCTATCGCCGCGAATCCTACCGCATGCATTCCTACGTCTCGCAAGCGGCACAAGGGGTGATTTGCGGCCTAGGCACGCAGGGCTACCTTTTGGCGCTCGACGCGCTAGCTCGAATACTAGATAAGGATTAAACAGATGGCGGTGGAATTGCCTTTGGATGAACCTAAGAACACACGAGGTCAACCTGATTTTGATCTGATTCGCGATCTGGCGGCACTTCTCGAAGAAACCGGTTTGAGCGAGATCGAAATCGGTGATGGGCCACAACGGGTGCGCGTCGCGCGCACTATTCACGGTGCTACAATCGCAGCGCCGCCTCCCGCGGCTTCAGAGGCTTTCATAGCTGATATGGAAGACGTACCGACGGCGGTTAACCTGGATTCCAGCCATCCCGGCGCTGTAATATCACCCCTCGTCGGCGTCGCCTACAATGCGCCTGAGCCTGGTGCTGAACCATTCATCACGGTCGGAGAGCAAGTGAATGAAGGGCAGACCCTGTTTATCGTTGAGGCGATGAAAACCATGAATCCGATTCGCTCGCCACGTGGCGGCCGGGTTGTAAGAATTTTGGCTGAAAATGGCACGCCGGTCGAATATGGCGAAGTTTTACTGTTGCTGGAATAGTTCTGCCCCTCTCCCCCGTTTAGGCTGCCCAACACAATGTTTGACAAAGTTCTCATAGCCAATCGGGGCGAAATCGCGGTGCGTATTCATCGCGCTTGCCAGGAATTGGGCATCAAAACCGTCTCGGTTCATTCCACCGCCGATACTGACGCTATGCATGCCCGACTGTCCGACGAATCGGTCTGCATTGGCCCGGCTTCAGTGCGCGACAGCTATCTCAACATTCCATCCATCATTGCCGCCGCAGAAATTACAAATGCCGACGCCATTCATCCCGGCTATGGCTTTCTCTCAGAAAATGCAAATTTCGCCAGTATTGTCGAAGAGCATGGCTTTACGTTTATTGGCCCCACGCCCGAGCATATCGGCATGATGGGTGACAAAGTTCGGGCCAAAAAAACCATGAAAAAATTGGGTGTTCCCGTAGTGCCAGGCTCACCCGGCGCATTGCAGAATGTCGACGAATTCAGCGCAGTCGCCGAGATGATCGGCTACCCGGTCTTGGTAAAGGCGGTTTCAGGCGGTGGGGGCCGGGGCATGAAGCGTGTCGAGCGCCAGGAAGATTTGGCAGAGGCATTCGCGATGGCTGGCGCCGAGGCGAAATCGGCCTTTGGCGATGGTTCTCTTTATTTGGAGAAACTGATCGATTCTCCGCGCCATGTCGAAGTTCAAGTGTTGGCGGATCAGCACGGTGCCGTGGTGCATCTCGGCGAACGCGATTGCTCGCTCCAACGACGCCATCAGAAAATGCTGGAGGAAGCCCCCTCCTCCGCGCTAAATGCCAAAGAGCGCGAAGACATCGGAACCCGAGTGGTCAAAGCGGTATCCGAAATCGGCTATCGCGGCGTCGGGACAATGGAATTCCTCTATGAGGCCGGTAATTTCTACTTCATCGAAATGAACACTCGCATCCAAGTTGAGCACCCGGTGACTGAAATGATTACCGGTATCGATTTGGTGCGCGAGCAAATCCGCGTCGCCGACGGCGCGCGGCTGGGCTACGAACAGAAAGATATTGTTTTCAACGGGCACGCCATCGAATGCCGAGTGAATGCCGAGGATCCGCTGACCTTCCGTCCTTCCCCCGGTTTGATCACTGGATACCATCCCCCGGGTGGTCTCGGTGTGCGCGTCGATTCGGCGCTTTATCAAGATTATACGGTACCGCCGTTTTACGACAGCCTACTCGCCAAGGTAATCGTGCACGGTTCCAATCGGAACGAATGCCTGATGCGGTTGCGCCGTGCGCTCGAAGAATATGTCATCACGGGGGTTGAAACGACCATCCCGTTTCACCTCAAACTGATTGCCAATGCTGATTTCGCAAATGGTGCTTACGACATTCATTGGCTGGAGAAGTTCATAGCAGAAGGCTAAGCTTGGGGCATGGGTTGAGCCGATGATTGAATTGTCGCCAGAATTAATTCTTAAAGCCTACGCCTGTGGTGTCTTTCCCATGGCGGAACGCAAGGATGATCCTTCTGTATTCTGGGTTGACCCTGATTGGCGCGGCGTCATTCCGTTAGACGAATTTCACCTGCCGCGCCGACTTGGTCGCACCGTCCGTTCGGGAAAGTTTCAAATCTCCGTCGATCAGGTGTTCGACCAAGTTATCCGCAAATGTGCGGAGCACACATCTCTCCGCGCAGAATCATGGATCAATGATGATATCGTTGAGGTGTATGCCGAGCTGCACCGCCTCGGGAATGCGCACAGCGTAGAGTGCTGGAGTGGCGGTCAGCTGGTAGGTGGACTTTACGGTGTATCACTTGGCGCCGCCTTTTTCGGCGAAAGCATGTTCAGCCGCAAGAGTGACGCCAGTAAGGTTGCTTTAGTGCACCTAGTCGAGCGCCTACGTGCAGGAGGCTATGCGCTATTGGACACCCAATTCGTAACTGAGCATTTGAGCGGATTTGGTGCCGTCGAGCTGCCGCGTGCTATCTATCTTGAGCAATTACGGGCAGCGCTGGACCGCCAGGCCACGTTTTATCCGTTTGATTCGGAATTCTGGCCCAAGACGGCGCAATCCAGCACCCAAACGTCATAAACCGGATGCTGCAGCGCCGATAGACCCGGGGTCGAGGCGAACATCCAGCCACTGAACAATAATTCTTCCGGTGCACCCTGTTGTTTCTCATTAATTTCGAGAAAGGCCGCGCTTTCGGGTGCTTCCTCCGGTGGTTTTTTATGACAAGCCCTAGCAGTGATCTCGAGTGTGCCGAATGCAACAGGGGTATCTAATTTCACAGTGAACTTGGATATACGCGCAGTCACCTTGTCGAGACCCTGGAGCACAACCGCAGCACGCTCTGCTGCTTGCAGGTTGAACGGCGAAAATGCAAACAGGCCGGCGAATAAAAGAACAGAGAGAGCTGCTGTGCCATATTTATTTTCACGGCACTGGCCCCACGGGCGGCGGTTAATTATCAGCACCAGACGCGCCGCTTACATTCAATGGTGGCCTTTTATCAGCCCAAGGATGTGCCTCCTCGAATGCCGCTGCGGCTCTAAAAATATCGGTTTCCGAATTGATTCGCCCGACAATCTGCAATCCGACCGGCAGACCCAATCTTGTAAAACCAGCCGGAATAGAGGCCGCTGGCTGGCCCGTCGTGTTAAAGGGGTAAGTATAATAAACCCACGAAACGGAGTTACGATCCTCCCACCCTGGCGGCACGTTGAGGCCGGTGTCAAAAGCAGCGACGGGCAAAACAGGAGAAAGTAATAGGTCGTAAGTCTCAAAGAACTCGCGCACCGTTTCTCGAAATGCGTAGCGTTCGAAAACCTTGATAAAATAGTCCTCGATCGAATGGTCCAACGCACCCGATAGCAGGTTCACAACGGCCGCGTCCAATTGCTCCGGTGATTCCGTCAGCACGCCTTTCAATTTGGTTCCCACACCGCCATAAAACTCCGACATCCAGATGTCGAGCGGCTCGTCACCAAACGGTGCATCTACAATCTCTACATGACAGCCTAACTGTTCGAAGGATCGAGCGGCGCGTTCCGTAATCTCAAGTATTTCGGGATCCACGCGCGCATAACCAAAAGTCGGGCTCCAGGCAATGCGCATGCCTTCGATAGATTCTCCACAGGCGCCGAGATAATCCGGCACTGGTCCGGCGACAGCAAAGGGATCGCGAGCGTCGTGCCCCGATATAGCCGTGAGCAGCAGCGCCGCATCACGCACAGTTCGCGCCATCGGGCCGACATGGGCAAGGGTTGGCGTTGCGGGAATAGGAAACAACGGAACGCGAGAAAATTGGGCCTTGATTCCAAACAGGCCACACAGCGATGAGGGGATGCGAATTGAGCCGCCACCATCGGTGCCGAGAGCAAACGGAGTGAGCCCTGCCGCGACGCTTGCCCCTGCACCGGCGCTAGAACCGCCCGGCGTTTTTCTCAGATTCCACGGATTGCGCGTGATCCCGGTGAGCGGGCTATCACCGGTGCCCTTACAACCGAACTCGCTTGTCGTGCTCTTGCCGATGATGCAAGCGCCGTTGGCCCGAGCCCGTGCCACCGCCGGCGCGTCGACCGTGCCCAAGTTTCCAGCGAATGGTTTGGACCCAAATGTCCACGGCACGCCTTCCATTGAAATCAAGTCCTTAACTGAAAGCGGGAGGCCGTGTAGCAAGCCAAGCGTATCTCCCGCCATGACCGCTTGTTCAGCCCGTTTGGCCGCTGCGCGCGCGATATCGGGCGTGCTTGTAACAAAGGCATTGATCTCTAGTTCTAGCGCGGTCTGGCGCTTAATGACATCTTCGACAAGCTCGACCGGCGAAATTTCTTTCGCGGCGATCAAGCGCGTCAAATCTAGGGCGGTATGATAAGCAAAACCCATGTCATCAATATCCTTGTAGATGACCACCTAGATGGCGCCGAAACCACGATCGAGGACAGTATGTTCTTTTTGAATGCAGGCGGCGAAACGTGCCTCTAGGTCCGATTTGTTTAACCCCTTGCCGATGACAACGATTCGGGTCTCGGGCTTGCCGCGTGGCCAAGTATCGGCATATGTCGGTGGGCTGAAGGTGCCTTGAACTCCTTGTATGATGACTGGTTTCTCAACATTTTCAAATTGCACCAGCCCTTTAACGCGATAAAGATCGTTGCCTAGTTCCTGTGTTAGTTCGTAAAAGAAGCGGAGCAACAGATTCCAGTCCATGATGCGAGAATCCTGGAGGCAAACTGCACTCACGTCCGGAGTGTGGCCATGCACGTGTTCCGCCTCAATGTCAGTGCTGCCGAGCCATTCCCCTACTGGGTCGTCACGATTCTTCGGATCAAAAATGTTTAAATTGACTATCTTATCGACTGTGAGGACACCAAAGGAGGTGACCTCTTTGCGTGAGTAAGGATTTAGCGCGCCGACTACCGAAGTCGCGCGGGCGAAGACCTCCTCATCCACCATGTCGCGTTTGTTAAAAATAATCTTGTCGGCGATGGCAATTTGCTTCTGCGCCTCTACGGAATTTTTAATCTCAGATTCCACATGCTTGAGGTCAACGACGGTTAGAACCGCATCAAGCTTAAATGTCAGATCGAGTTTCAAATCCGTGTAAAGTAGTTTCGCGAGAGGAGACGGATCAGCAATACCAGTTGTCTCGATAACAATCTTATCGAAGTCAACCTGCGGTTCGGCCAAGCCCACCTTGCGCAAGAATAATTTGTTGAGGGCATCCATCAGATCGCCTTGGGCAGCGCAACAGATGCAGCCGTTAGTCAACTCCAGCATATCCTCGTCGGCACGCGAGATTAAATCACCATCAATACCGATTTCACCGAATTCATTAACAATAACGGCTATTTTTCCGGCGTTGGGGTCGCTCAACAGATGATTGATAATAGTTGTCTTGCCGGCGCCGAGAAATCCACTCAACAACGTGATCGGTATGCGCTGATCGTTATCACGTGAATCGACCCGAGACATCGCGGGCGCCCGAAAGCGCGCCCTTAATCGTCCACCATGGCCCAGGCGCGAACTGGTGCGCCGCTACCATCGCCGATCTTAATCGGGGGGCCGAAGAACTGAAATTCACCTTTTCCGATTAACTGCTCAAGATTTATTAGCCATTCGTAATGAGTGATTCCACGGTCACGGCAGACTCGGTGATTGGGAAATAAATTATCCGAGGGTTTGTCAGTCGACGGCCCTTCAACACCATGCAGTTTAGAGCCCCGGTCAGCCAGCCAGTTGGTCGCGTCTGCGGTGATGCCTGCGTTGCTCCATACCACTTTTACATCCGGATAGTGGCGTTCGTGCAGGCCCGTGCACATTAGCACAATATGCCCGTCCACTTTGACGCCAGTTTTTTCTTCGGCGGCTTCCATGTCGGCAACATCGATCTCGCCAAGATCGGGAATATGGCGCATATCGAAACACACGGATTTGCCCATGAACATATCAAGCGGCATGTTATCGACCGTATCGCCATTGGGGTTGGTGTGAAAGAAGGCATCCACATGGGTGCCAATATGATCTACCATACCGAGAAATGTGGTGGCGAAGGAGAGCCGGTCATTTGGCGTTCCGAGCTCAAAATCTTTCCTGGTTTTTTCGTGCGTATAATGCGGAACAATTACGGGCCGCTGGAATAATTTATGTGCAGGCATGTTATCGGTTAGCTTTAACGTCAAATCGATCATTCGTTGGCCCATTTTGCTCTCCCAATCATTATCGATCCCATGTTGGACTTTTGCAGCCTAAAACAATAGCAGCGCGCCAATGGGGGCGCCACTAGAAGCGCTGAATCAACACATTTTACCATGCTACCTCCGTGATATGAGGAACCTCATTGCCCCGCACCAGGGGTATCCAAAATATTGCACGGATACCCTGTGAAAGGTAGAATCATAAGGTCAAAATAGCTGGAGGATCAATAAGCATGAAACCAGACAAGGTTTTGGCCCACTCACCCAAAATCCTGGACCAGTCGGAGCGAGAATATTTCTTCGAAACTGGTTATTTGCTCAAGGAACGCTTTGTAAACGACGGCTGGTTATCGGATCTGCGGGAAGTAACCGAGCGTCTGATCGACGAAAGTCGGAGCTTAAGTAAATCGAACAAGAAGTTTGATCTGGAGCCGGAGCACACGGCGGAATCCCCTAAATTGCGCCGCCTCACTCAGCCAGTTGACCATGACCCGCTGTTTTGGGAGTTCACATCAAATTCAGTAATTACAGACCTCGCCGAGGATTTGCTCGGCCCTAACATCAAATTTCATCATTCCAAACTCAATTTCAAATGGTTTGGTGGTGGTGAAGAAGTGAAATGGCACCAAGATATTCAATTTTGGCCGCACACGAATTTTAGCGTGCTGACTATTGGTGTTTATTTGGATGATGTCGACGACATGACAGGACCGATGGGAGTCATTCCCGGTAGCCACAAAGGCGAATTGTTTGATCAATATAACCGAGAAAATCAGTGGGTCGGCTGCCTAAGCGACGAGGATCTTCAGAAAATTGAGTTAGATAATGCAGTTTACATGAAAGGTCCTGCCGGCTCCGTCACTGTTCACCATTGCCGCGCACTTCACGGTTCCATGGCCAACAATCATCCCTCTAAGGCACGACCGTTGCTGCTCAACGCTTTTTCCTCAGCGGATGCCTTGCCGATCACGCCTAATCCGACACCTTCTAGCCACAACGGAACGATCGTACGCGGCGAAGCAGCCCGCTATGCCGAGTTCGATCCCTTCCCGGCCCGTCTCCCGCCAGATTGGTCGGGCGGTTACTCCTCCATTTTTGCGTTACAGCAGGTAGACGATAAAAAGGCAACAAGTGCCACAGAGCGATCTATTCTTGTCAGCCAATAATTTCACCTTCAACGAAAGCCATCGCCTCTATTTCGATTTCGAGTTCCGGCAGTGCCAAGCTGGTAATTTCAACTATGGTGTCAGCCAGATAAAGCGCTGTGAAATACTTTTCCCGAAGAGCGACAATTTTGTTGAAATTACTCATATCTTTCAAAAATATGGTCACCTTAATGATTTTGGAAAAATCGGATCTGCCAGCGAGTAGAACGGCCTGCAAACTTGTAAAGGTTTGTGCCGCCTGGGCATCAAAACCTCCAACCCCAACAACCTCGCCTTCCAAGCTGAAGGCCGCTTGGCCTGAGACGTAAATCATGTTGTCGACACGGTAGGCCTGAGCGAGGCGAAAAGCCTCACAAGGGTCCGGTCCAGACTATTCGCCCTCACCTCCATCAACAACTTGTCAAAAATGAGTGCAACCGGAGTCCTGGGGACAACCTCGCTTCGATGTCGCGACATATTGGGCGGAGGGGGTTATCTTGCCGCCATTATCGACTCTGGGCGTTGACCCAAATTATACCGTGC
>CAYPSQ010000079.1:0-12940 GCA_964413115.1 uncultured Rhizobiaceae bacterium
ACTCTGTCTAATGACATTTAGGTCGGCCGCAGAAGGGCGTCCTGGTGATCGACGAAAATGGCGTGGGCGTGGCGTTCTGCGCTTCCCACCAACTGGCGTAAGCGGGCGTCGATCTTGTCTGGCGCCAGGCTGATCTCCGGTCCGCCGGGCAATTCGAAGGCAATCTTCTCTGCCGCGATGATGTCGGGCGTGTTTGCTTAGTCGGAGCCCAGAATGATTGCATCGACGATCAGAGCACCTCGGGTAATGATCCACTATGACATCGAACGGACGCGGCGCTCGACTGTTCCGAAGCCGTCGGTGGCCGGCGTATGCGCGATACTGCCGAGAATGCTCCAGCTCCATTCGATGGTGATCTCCAATATGTTGCCGCCTGCTGGTAACTTGGTGGTGAGCACAGCATAGCCTCTTTCGTGGATGGCGGTGACGCTGTGGTCTTGGGCGGCGACCTTCAACACGAGGTTCTCTGAAAGCAGATTGAAGACGGTAGCGGCGATCAGTGCGGCTAATAGACTTAGTGTGAGGAAGACGCTGATATTAATTTGGGTGATTTCATGACGCCACGCCATTGCTTCGCACCAGGTAGCGGTGAATTCGAATCCTCACGTATCGCGCCTTCGCAATATAACGGGTAGGCTGTGGTTTATGGCAAATATGGCGATGCTTGACATAGATGCGGCTGGGTTACGGCGCTTTACGGAGCAGGGATTTTTGACCGTTGACCGGCTGATCGACCTGGCGATGGTGGCCCGTTTGCGCACGCGTTTCGACAAATTGTTCGCCGGTGAATTCGAGACCGGGGTGACGCCGGACGAAGTTAATTGGCAAACCGGCTCCGGTGATGAAACTCTGACCCGGCAAATCTGCAATGGCTGGCGCGCCGATCGCGCCGTCGCAGGGGTGGTGCTGAGCGAGGATTTCGGCCGCGCGGTGGCGAAATTGGGTGGCTGGCCTGGCACGCGCGTGATGATTGACAATGTGTTGTGGAAGCCGCCCCGTGGGCGTCCACTGTTGTTTCATCAGGACAGCGCCTATCTCGACTGGTACCGCCCTTCGGATCTTCTCAGTCTCTGGATAGCTCTCGATGACACGACAGCTGAGTGCGGCACGTTGGAATTCGCTCCCGGCTCACAGCGCTGGCGGCGAACTGAGCCCGAGGGTGACTTCCACGGACCTGAGGATTATCGCCGAAATCTTCGCCACGCTGCGAGCGCTGAAGGGGTGGTAGATGTTGAGGCAGACATCGCTTTTGTGGAAGTGCCAGCGGGCGGTGGGTCATTCCATCATGGTTGGGTCTGGCATGGCTCGGGCTACAACCGTTCGAGCCACCCACGGCGTGCACTCGTGCTTCATGCCATGCGTTCGGACGTAGAGTTCTACCCGGCGCGTCTCGCCTCAGGCACTGGCGCCATTTACGGGCGCTACAAGCGCCTGGGAGATAATGTGATGGACGAAAATTATTTTCCAATAATCTGGCATAAGGACGGCTACCGCACGCCAGGCATTGAGTTATATTTGGCCGGAACTTGACGCTAGCTCCAGGGCGCGTGCCGGCAAGATGATGGTCGCCAGCTTCTTGGCGTGCGATTTTCCCAAAGTCTCCGGTAAGCTGGATATGCTATGGCCCCCTTTATCGCGGGCGCTTGTTGGTGGCGATGATGTGCCTAGGGGCTTGGTGCGTGGTGGAGAACTAGATGAGTTATGGTGCAACCAATCACTCTTCGTCAGCCAGCGCTGAGCTATGATCTAGCCAACCATCATTCCGGTATCTTCCTTGCTCTAGTGACGCTGCGCTATAAGGAGCCGCGCAATTTCGGAGGCGGCCGCCACCGCCTCTTTTCGAGTTCAAACCATAGGGCGAGCAGATATTCTCTATCGGGTCGGGAATCAGCGGCCAGGCAACCCGGTGTATCGTAGATTTAGGAATGGGTATTTAAAATGCTTGGTTCATGGTCGGCTGAGCTTACCATCGCCGGACGGCCCCCGGTCCGGTTAATTTCCCAGAACTCAAAATCTCACTGGAACCACAACGCAAGATCGGCGATAGTCGCGCTTTAATTGCAAGAGTGTGATCACGCTGCCAATGGCGGCGCGTGAGATTGGCCCCGGGCAACTGCGCGGGGAGCATGAGGAGCCTAGAATGAGCGTGCAACCAGCACATAACCTCTCTCTTGAGGAGATGGACAAGCAGAGTTTTCTGCACCCCTACACCCCACTCAAAGATCATGCGGAAAGCGGACCGACCATAGTTGCGTCCGCCCAGGGCGTGAAGATCACCGACACCAAGGGCAAGGAATATATTGATTCCATGGCCGGGCTGTGGTGCGTGAATATCGGCTGGGGACGCGAAGAGGTGGTCGAGGCGATTGCCGAGCAGTCCAGTAAGCTGGCCTATTATCACTCGTTCGCATCCATGGCGAACGAGGCCTCAATCCGCCTTGCCGACCGTATCCTGCGGTTGGTCCCCGACAATATGAGCAAGGTATTTTTTGGCAATTCAGGCTCAGATGCCAACGACACCAATGTAAAAATGGTGTGGTATTACAATAATTTACGCGGAAAAACAGAGAAAAAGAAAATTATCTCGCGGGTGCGGGGCTATCATGGCGTGACCGTCGCGGCTGCTAGCCTCACTGGTATTCCGATGGTTCACAAAGCATTTGATATACCGTTGCCGCGTATGCTGCACACGGTCATGCCGCATCATTATGCCAATGCCGAGCCTGGCATGAGTGAGCTTGATTTCTCCAAATGGTGTGCGGCTCAGCTCGAGGAAATGATCCTTGCCGAGGGACCGGACACTGTCGCCGCTTTCATCGCTGAGCCAGTGATGGGAGCGGGCGGTGTGGTGCCGCCGCCGGAAGGCTATTTCCAGGCGATTCAGGCCGTCTTGAACAAATATGACGTGCTGCTGATCGCTGATGAAGTAATCACAGGCTTTGGCCGCACCGGCAACTGGTTCGCTGCCGAAACCTATAATTTTCGGCCAGACATCATGACCATCGCCAAGGGCCTCACCAGTGGCTACATCCCGATGTCAGCGTCGATCATCTCCGAGGATATTTGGCAGGTGTTGATGAACGGTACGCCCGAAGTGGGCGCGTTTGCGCATGGCTATACCTATAGCGCCCATCCGGTGGCGGCGGCTGCGGCGATGGCCAATCTCGACATCATGGAACGCGAGAACCTGCCGGCCAATGCGGCTCGCATGGGGACCTATTTCCTGAACAAGCTACGCCAGGAAGTGGCTGATCATCCGTTGGTCGGCGAAGTGCGTGGTGTGGCGTTGATGGCTGGAGTTGAATTGGTTGCCAACAAAGCCAACAAGACACCGCTCGACATGGACCTCAAAGTGGCACCGACGCTGTCCAAATATTGTATCGAGGAAGGGCTCATTAGCCGGGCATTGATGCAGTCAAACGCGCTCTCTTTCTCGCCGCCGTTGGTGATCAATGAGAGCGAAGTGGACGAAGTAATCGCCCGTTTCCAGCGTGCGCTCAATCGCGTGACGGATGAATTGGTAAAAGCTGGTACCTGGAAGGCACAATAGCTAGCTAACGGTTACCCTGGAATGAAAAGCGGGGCCGTGCGGCCCCGCTTTTTGTTGCCTGTCATGGTTAAGAAGTGGGACAGTTAAACCTTGAGCTGTCCCATCTTTCAGGAGTTGAATCGTGAAATTCGGACTTTTGTTCGCTTATCAAAATCCGCCCGGCGGCGGCATCCCCTGGCACGAACCATATGGCGACATGCTGACTTGCCTGCCGCGTGCCGAAGCGCTCGGTTATAGCTCAGCGTTTCAGGCCTCGCACCACGTACAGAAAGACGGCTTCTGCCCATCGCCACTCATCGCCATGGCCGGTGCCGCAGCGGTGACCGAGCAAATGCGCATCGGCACCAGCGTTCTCCTGGTGCCGCTTTATGCGCCGCTAAAATTGGCTGAGGATGTAGCAACGCTCGACAATCTTTCGAACGGCCGCTTCGTGTTTGGTGTTGCACCGGGTTATGTCAGCCAGGAATTCGCTGCCCACAACATACCGCGCTCTGAGCGTGTTGGGCGCTTCGAGGAAGCGCTTGATCTGATAACCGCCGCTTGGTCAGGAGAGCCGTTCTCGTTCGAAGGCAAATATTACCGTGCTACGGAGGCTCAGGTAACGCCGCCGACCGTGCAGCGCCCGCATCCGCCGATCTGGTACGGCGTCTCGGCTGCTTCCTCATTACGCCGTGCAGTCAAGCGCCGCGCTGTGCAAATCATGTCACCGCGCCACGGAATCGCTGAATTAAAAGAGCATTACGCCGCTTACGATGCCGCCGCTCAGGAGGCTGGATGGCAGCCACCTGAGCGCCCGATCATTCGCCAGGTATTCATCGCCGAAAGCACGGCGCGGGCGGAGAAGCTAGCGGCGCCGGCGATCGATTATCTCTACCGTGAACTCTACGGTGCTGCCTCGGCGGCTGGCGACCGAGTTCTGCGCGGCGATGATGGCCAGGTGGTAGAGCAAAGCGACACCGTCGCCTTTGAGGGCTTCAAGCAGCGCTACATAATTGGTGATCCAGAATTCGCCATCGCCGAGATAAAAAAATATCAGGCTGAGCTAAACCCCAGTGAGATGATCTGCTGGATGCACATGCCGGGCATAAAGGGTGTTGATGTAGCGCAATCGATGGAACTGTTTGCCAAGCATGTGATGCCGGAGTTTGCCTGAGAAGTTTCATGGAATGCCACAGCGGTCCAAACGATTCTGATGGGGTTTAACGAAGAGGGCCTGACAGATCATATCGATCCATTGCGCAAGACCGGCCTGCCCGAAGCGTCGGATAGGACTTACTCCAAGCGGCACAAAGGCTGCACATCATGAAAACTAGCGAAGAGCGAATTCTCACCACCCATACGGGCAGCCTGCCGCGTACCCGGGCGCTGACTAGACTGTTGGTCGCTCGCGAACAGGGCAAAGAATTTGACTCGGCAGATATGACGCGAGAGGCGCGCGCCGCGCTTGACATCGTGCTCGGCAATCAAATCGACGCCGGTGTCGATATCGTCAATGACGGCGAGGTGCCGCGAATTGGCTTTTCAACTTATGTGGCCGAGCGGATCTCCGGCTTCGGCGGCGAATCCATGCGCAACCGTCCGACCGATATGGACAAATTTCCTGAATATGCCGATTTCCTCATCCGCCAGATCGGCGCCACTGATGATTTGGCCAAGGTGTGGAACGCGCCTGAAGCGCTGGAAGAATTGCATTATGACGATACATTAAGCGGTGCGCGCGGCGAATGCGCGCTATTCGCCGATGGACTCGCAGCTCTAGATGGGGGCTATTCGGAGACCTTCATGACCGCCGCCTCACCCGGCATCGTTAGCACCACATTGCTGCGTGCCGAAAACAACAAGGCCTACGCCAATCATCGGGATTACGTGCTCGGCATAGCCAAGGAATTGAAGAAAGAATATGACTATGTCGTCAGCGAGGGCCATATCCTACAACTTGATGCACCCGACCTAGCGATGGAGCGGGTGATCATGTACGGCGACCGGCCACTTGGCGAATTTCTTGAACGCGTCGAGCTGCATATTGAGGCAATGAACATTGCACTCGCTGATGTGCCGACGGACCGGGTGCGCCTCCATGTATGCTGGGGCAATTGGCAAGGGCCACATCAGGATGATGTGCCGGTGCGGAATTTGCTGCCCATTCTTTATAAGGCCAATGTCGGTGCGCTCAGTATTCCGCTTGGCAATCCGCGCCATGAGCATGAGTTCACCGCCTTCCGTGACATGCCGCTGCCCGATGGCATGGTGCTGATCCCTGGCGTCATCGACGTCACCACTAACTATCTTGAACATCCGGAAGTGGTGTCCAACCGTATTTGCAACGTGGTTGATGCAGTAGGCGATAAGACGCGTGTTATCGCTGGTACTGATTGCGGCTTCGGCACGTTTGCTAGCTATGAGTTTGTTGCCAATGATGTGGCCTGGGCCAAGCTCGGTGCCCTAACTGATGGGGCCAAGATCGCGAGCAAAAGATTGTGGGGCTAATTGGGCGAAAAAGTTAGGACTTGAGTGATGGCGGCGGCATCTTTGGCGGTGCGGGTGCCACGTGTGGTTGTTGTCGGCGGCTCGCTCGGCGGGTTGCTGGCGGCTAATATTCTGTGGCGTACCGGTTGCGATGTAACGGTGCATGAGCGTATTGGCGAGGAACTTTTGGGGCGCGGCGCTGGCATCGCGGCCCATCCAGAAATGTTTGCTGCTTTCGCCCGGGCCGGGGTCAACATTAAGGACGCCATCGGCACTAGCGTTGAAGAACGTGTCGTGCTGGCGCGCGATGGCTCGGTCATGGCTCGCCATCGCTTGCCGCAGACCATGTGCTCGTGGAGCAGCCTTCTGTCACTGTTGCGCGCGACTTTTCCAGCTGACAGATATTTCACCGGTATGGAGTTTTCGCGGGCTGAACAGACTGATGCCGGTGTGCGTGCCCATTTCGTAGACCGCATGCAGATCGAAGCCGATCTTCTAATCGGCGCCGACGGTATTTATTCCACCCTAAGACGACAATTATGGCCGGATGTAAAACCTGCATATGCCGGATATGTGGCCTGGCGAGGCATAGTGCCGGAGGCTGTGGTTTCACCTGAAACTCATGAGGCGATATTTTCGCGCTATGCCTTCTACCTGCCACCTGGTGAGCATATGCTGGGCTATCCGATTGCTGGCGAAGGTGGCAGCCTGCAGCCGGGCCATCGGCGCTACAACATCGTCTGGTACCGTCGGGTGGAGGATGACGGCGCGCTGCGCTGGCTGATGACCGATGAGACAGGCAAACATCATCCGCTTGGTATCCCGCCTGGCTTGATCCGCGCCGAAGCCTTGTTGGAACTGCGCGCTGCGAGTGAAGATAATTTGCCGCCGCAATTCCGCGAGATGGTTGAGTTGATCGAGACGCCATTTTTCCAGAGCATTGTGGATATGGACGTGCCGGCCATGGTGTTCGGCCGAGCCGTGCTGCTTGGCGACGCTGCTTTCCTGGCGCGCCCACATTGCGGCATGGGGGTCACCAAAGCGGCAGGCGACGCGGTGCTTCTGGCTGAACTCATTACCGCGTTTCCAGATGATATCAGCCATGCGCTGAGGGTGTACGACACCGAGCGCTGCCGCTATGGTAGCTACCTCACCGCACATGCGCGGCGCCTCGGCTCGCAAATGAAGCGGAGCTTCGCCAGCGATGGAGAGCGCGCCGAAGCCGAATATTATCGCCGACCTGAGACCTGCCTACGCAATATTTCGCTTCCGCCTGACCCACCATAACTCCAGGTAGCTTTACTGCGGCCCGTCTGACCACAATTAAAGTCGGAGTATCGCCTTAGGCAGTGCAATATGTTATTTCTGATCTGTAAATGATCAGGCTAGCGACATGGGCGATCAGACTATTCCATTGATCGATATCGAACCGTTTCTGAAGGGAGACGCTTCGGACAAGGCGGCTGTGGCGGAAAAGCTGGACAGCGCCTGTCGTGAAATCGGCTTTTTGGTGATCGAAGGGCATGGCGTGTCGCCGCAAATGATTGCCGACATGCACGCGGTCAGCCATGAGTTTTTCGCCTTACCCTATTGGGAAAAGATGGCGCATCAAATGCCGCCCGACCGCTACCGCGGCTACACCCCGCTGGGCAGCGAGACCTTGGCGCTCAGTCTTGACGAGGAATCGCCGCCGGATTTGAAGGAATCTTATTCCTGCGGTCCATACGGCGTCGGCTACGACGAATATCATTTTGGGGAAGCGGGGGCCCGTTTTTTTGCGCCTAACATCTGGCCTGAGCGTCCCGTCACGATGCAAGGTGTGTGGGAAGCTTATTACGCCGAGATGGAGCGTCTCGCGGCTGATTTAATGCGCATTTTTGCTACCGCACTCAATCTGCCGGAGCATTGGTTCCAGAACAAGATAGATAAGCAAATCGCCAACTTCAGCGTCATTCATTACCCTGGACAAGATGATGCGCCCAAAGCTGGGCAACTACGCGGGGGCGCCCACACCGATTACGGCAGTCTCACCATCGTCCAGACGGACACCGATGTTGGTGGGCTGGAAGTGCTACGCCGCGACGGCGGCTGGTCTCCAGTGCCATGGATTGAGGGCACGTTTGCCGTCAATCTCGGCGATTTGATGTCGGAATGGACCAACGATGTCTGGGTTTCAACTTTGCACCGTGTTGCCAATCCGCCGCGCGCAAAAGCGCATATCAGCAAAACTTCGCTGCTTTTTTTCCATCAACCCAATTATGCTGCTGAGATCGAATGCATCCCAACCTGTTGCCGCGCTGAGCGCCCAGCCAGATATGACAGCATCACATCAGGCGATCATGTCACCATGAAGGTGATGAAACACCGTCAGCAGATGCTGGAGAATGGAGCGGAGTAGGGCCTAAATCCGTTGCCGCGTCTGCTGTTCGAAGCTGTGGTAATTCTCACCGAATTTGGCGTAGAGGACGGCCCCTGCGGGCGGTTACGCTACAACGGCGAGCAACCAGGTATTCTCGAGTATTACGCAGGGTGCCAAGTACGACAGCCAGATGATGCCGGTGGCTTTCGCGACGCCGCGAGCGAGAGTATGTTGAGCGCCGACATTTGCGTAACTGACAGGTATAAAATGGAGATGAAATGTCTTTCCCAGAATATGGCGACCTCGACGGCATCGGCCTGGCTGAACTCGTAGACAACAAGCAAGTTACACCCAGCGAGATCATGGAAGAAGCGATCCGGCGTGCCGAGTTGCTAAATCCAGAGCTCAATTTTCTGACCAATGACGCGTTCCATGTGGGTCGGCATATGGCAGCCGATCCGGTGCTCCCGGATGGACCATTCAAGGGCGTGCCCTGGCTGGTCAAGGAACTGGCAACGGCATGGGAAGGTCAGCCGATGACCAATGGCTGCCCTTACATGAAAGATTTGGTGGCGCCGTTTGATTCTCACACGGTAACACTTATTAAAGCGGCGGGGTTTACGCTACTGGGCAAGAGCAATGCCCCGGAACTCGGATGGGCGCTGGCTTGCGAGTCAAGGTTGTTTGGAACTGTTCGGAATCCGTGGGATATATCGCGCACACCGGGCGGCTCTTCGGGCGGTGCGGCGGCGGCAGTGGCGGCGCGTGTGCTGCCGATCGCTGAGGCGAGCGACGGCGGTGGCTCGATCCGCGTGCCAGCTTCGCACTCGGGACTGGTCGGCCTCAAGCCGGGGCGCGGCAGAGTATCGAACGCGCCGGCGGCGGTTGATTTCTGGTATGGCGGTGCAGTGTTCTTATGCCTGTCGCGGAGCGTGCGCGACACCGCTCAATATCTTGATGTGGTCAACGGTTCCCTGCCCGGGGAGCCCTATATCGCACCCAAGCCGGCGGTGTCGTTCCTTACTGAGGCCGGCACGCTACCCGGTAACCTCAAGATTGCCTTAGTGGGGGAGTCGCCCGATGGTTGCACGCCGCTCGACCATGAAGTGGCCGACGCGTTGCAAGCAACGGGAAAACTGCTGGTGGACCTTGGCCATACTGTAGAAGAGCAGCCGATACCTTATGATTTTTGGCCTCTGATGGCCGCTTATATGCGGATTACCGCGGTACAAACGGCGGGCTGGATTGATGCCATGAGCACATTCGTCGGCCGTGCGCCCAAAGAAGATGAATTGGCGCCGCTTTATGTGAGCATGATGGAACATGGCCGAGGCATCTCCGGCGTCGAGCATTCTAACGATGTCGAGACGATGCGTATGACGTGTCGCGATATGGTGGGAAAAATGGCGGCCTATGATGCCTGGCTCATGCCGTCGATCCCGGTGCCGGCGCGTGAACATGGCTATTACGATATGTCGCTCGACGTCGAATCCTACAACCGGACCCGTATGTTGCCGGATTGCCCCTTCTCGGCGCCAATGAACGCCTCGGGCCAGCCGGCAATTTCGCTGCCGTTGCATACCACCGCTAACGGCCTGCCTATCGGCATGCAATTCGTCGGTCGCGATTTGGGCGAAGCGACGCTGTTGCGCCTCGCCGGGCAGCTCGAACAGGCGCTACCGTGGAAGGACCGCAAACCGGAAATGGCAGATTAGCCCATCCGGCTACCGTGGTAGAAAAACCTGGGCGCTACTGGCTTGGCGTCGTCGGTAATTGCTGCACGCATGGTGAATTCGTTACGGCATCTCTGAAAAGAGAGCCCGGCACTGAATTAGTGGCTGGGTAGAAGAGTGATATTTTGCACCAGATCGGACTCGCGGGGCAGGGGTAAGCATGGTGTTGGTGCCAAGCGGCGCGGCTTTGGACAGCAGTGCACGCATCGTCGCCGAAGGCACTAAGTGTTGATGGCAGCCTACCGTCCGAACCTGAAAGATAGCGCTCCGGCGGCGTTGCCACCCGCGAAGGCTGCCAACCTGCTGGCCTAAGCCCGGCTTGTTCTGGTGCGCAATTTGCGGCATATCAGGGACATGAAAATTATGCTCTACCAGGTTGATGCCTTTGCCGACGTGGTATTCAAGGGAAATCCGGCAGCAGTGTGCCCGCTCGATTTCTGGCTTGATGACAACCTCTTGCAGGCCATCGCCAGCGAGAACAATCTGTCGGAAACTGCGTATTTTGTGGCCACCGATGACGCCTTTGAGTTACGCTGGTTCACCCCGGTGGCGGAAGTCGATCTTTGTGGTCACGCCACTCTGGCGTCAGCATATGTGGTGTTTCATCATATCAAACGCAACGCTGACACGGTGAATTTTGACACCAAGAGTGGCCGCCTTTCGGTAGTGCGCAGTGCGGACGGATTGTTGGTGATGGACTTTCCGTCCCAGCCAGGTGTCGCAATACCAGTCGGCGAGGACATGATTCAGGCTCTTGGCGCCGAACCTACATTTCTCTTTGAGGGCGAGGACTTAATGGCGGTGTTTGAACGCCAATGCCAGGTCGCTGCCATTGAACCTGATTTTTTTGCGCTCAAGAAATTTGAACGCCGCGGCGTGATTATCACCGCGCCCGGAGACGAAGTTGATTTCGTCTCGCGCTTCTTTGCACCGAAATACGACATTCCCGAAGACCCGGTTACCGGGTCGGCGCATTGCATGTTAACGCCCTATTGGGCAAATCGTCTTGGTAAGATTGAGATGCAGGCGCGGCAAATATCGGCCCGCGGTGGCAATCTTACTTGCCTCCTGAACGGCGAGCGGGTCGCTATATCTGGGCATGCTTACGAATATATGAAGGCCGAAATCAGCCTTTAAGTCCGCAAAGTACTGCTTGATCGCATCGAAGGAAAATCCCCAGCTGATATAGTGCTTGATGGCAACACGGGGCCACCTTAGAAGCGGCTCGCGGCTGGCTCGATGTCACTCCATCAGAAAGCGTATTAAGCATTGAAATTAAACATTAAAGTCCCTTCTTCCGCATATCCTAATTAATTCGTAAGTCTATCATGTTAATAATTATGAATTATGGAGATCTCCATTCCTTGTGGATCTTCCAGGCGCAGGTGATTCGCCGCGGCGAGGCGCGCAAGGTCGATGGCGAGTTGTTTCTGCACTGATTTTCCAGGACGTCGAATTTTTCTAACTGGCGTTTGACCGGGCGGTTAATTTCGCGCACATAAGGCCTTCATTTATTCGCACTGGAGTTGCTGGAGGAGGGCCTGTGGAGAATATAGCTGATCGGCTGACTGCCGAGTTGGGGAGGCCCGGCTTAGTACTGAGCGAGCCTGACGAGGTGGCGGCTTACACAACCGACTGGACACGCAAATTCAGCGGCACGGCTCCTTGCGTGCTGCGCCCGCATAGCACTGAAGAAACCGCCAGTTGTGTGCGTGCATGCCGCAAGTTTGACCTTGCGTTGGTGCCGCAGGGCGGCAACACGGGACTGGTGGGCGGATCCGTGCCGCGCGCTGGTGAAGTGGTTCTCAGCCTTTCACGCCTGAACGCGATCGAATTATTTGATTCTGCCTCAGCCACCGTCCAGGTTCAGGCTGGCGTGGTGTTACAGGCGCTGCATGAAAATTTGGCAGTGCGCGGCCATGTATTCCCGGTTGATCTCGGTGCGCGCGGTTCTTGCCAGATCGGCGGCATGATCGCGACCAACGCCGGCGGTATCAAGGTGCTGCGCTATGGCCATATGCGCGAGCAAGTGCTGGGTCTCGAAGTGGTGCTGGCGGATGGCACCATCCTTAGCAACCTCAATAGCCTCAAAAAGAACAATACTGGTCTTGATCTCAAGCATGTATTTATCGGCTCCGAAGGCATGTTGGGTATCATTACCCGTGCGGTGCTGCAGGCCCGCCCGTCACCGCACGCGGTGCAGACGGCGCTGCTCGCACTGGATACGCGCGATCGTCTCCCCGAATTATTGACCCTGTTGCGCGAGCAGTTGCGCGGACTCTCATCTCTCGAGATTATCACCCGCGATTCGCTTGCGCTCTACAAGGAAGTCGAGCAATCGGCGCGCGATCCGTTCGACACGTCCTACCCGGCTTGCGTAATCGTTGAGGAAGAAACCGGAGCCGGCGAGAATGAGCGCGATTCCTTTTTGGAGCGCTTGGCGGGCGTCATCGAAACTGGGCTCGCTGTTGATGCGGTGGTGGCCGAGAGCCATGCGCAGGCGCAAAGCATCTGGCGATTGCGCGACGGCGTCACCGAAGCGATCAGCCGTGCTGGGCTCTCCCATAAATTCGATGTTACGGTACCACCTGGCGCGTTGCCCGGATTTCTAGATCGGATGGAGCAATTGGGTGAGGAAACCGGCGAGCTGCGAACCCTGCTTTTTGGCCACCTCGGAGATGGCAATGTACATGTCAACATGATTCAAAAACCAGGATTATCGTCAGAGGCGTTTTACGCCAAGGGCCCAGCCCTGGCGGAGAGCATTTATTCCCATGTTGCCGAACTGAAGGGCAGCATCAGCGCCGAGCACGGTATAGGAATCGCCAAGCG
>CAYPSQ010000080.1:0-12734 GCA_964413115.1 uncultured Rhizobiaceae bacterium
CGCGCACACTGATCCGCCGGGCGGCAGTTTGCCCGGCCAGCGAATTCCCCGACGTCGTAAAGGCTGCTCAGGTCAAAGTTTTCGGGTCGAAAATGGCAATCCAGGCGACCAACGACGCGCAAAAGTATCCGCCACCGCCGGCTATTCGCGGGCGCGCCCACTCAAGCGCATGGTGCGCGATTTGCACATGTTCACCATCGGTGGCGGCACGGCGCAAATTCACCGCACGCAGGTTGTCTCGAGCATCCTCGGCAAGCGCCTGCCGCAAACCCGCAACGGGCACGTATAATGAATAAGTTAGTTTTGCTTAACCGGTGTAACGCCCGGCAAGAAAAAATTCCTTGTTGCCCCCGACCCCGGTGATTGGGCTCGGGCAAATACCAAGCAGTTGCCAGCCCAGTTGTTGCTCAAGCCAGGCGGTCATGGCGTCGCATATCTCGGCGTGCAGTCCTGAATCGCGAACGATGCCGCCTTTGCCCACGCGCCCCTTCCCGGCTTCGAACTGCGGCTTGATCAGCGCGACCAAGAAAGCGCCCGGCGCAGCCAATGCAAGCGCCGCCGGTAGTACGGTACGAAGGCCGATGAAACTAGCGTCGCACACGATGATATCGACCGGCTCAGGGACATGTTGGGACGTGAGCTGGCGGGCGTTAGTGCGCTCCATGACGATCACGCGATCGTCATGGCGGAGCTTGTCGGCAAGCTGGCCGTAGCCGACATCAACGGCGTAAACACGGGCGGCGGCGCGCGCCAACAAGACGTTGGTGAAGCCTCCGGTGGACGCGCCGATATCTAGGGCTATCCGGCCCGTAACGTCGAGGGCGAAATGTTCCAGAGCATGAGCCAGCTTGATGCCGCCGCGTGACACCCAGGGGTGCGGCGCTTCGAGCAGGCTGAGGGGCGTATTTGGATCGAGTTTCTGGCCCGGCTTTTCCAGCTTACGCGCACCGGAAAACACCTTGCCCGCCATCGCGAGCGCCGCCGCCTTGGTCTTGCTATCGACCAGGCCGCGTTCGACGAGCAGGTTGTCGAGTCGGGTTTTTTCTGGTCTTGCCGTTTGCCTAGGCTTTCATGCTCTGGAGGTTAAAGTATGTGGCTAATTCTTGCGCGCCACGATAAAGCGCGCGACGTCACGCAACAGGTCGGCTTTAGCGTCAAACGGCTGCAACGCCGCTACTGCCTGCTCTACCAATTGCGCGGCGCGGCTGCGCGTGCCGTCGAGCCCTAGAAGATCGACGAATGTCGCCTTGCCGGCGGTCGCATCTTTCTGCACCGCCTTGCCGAGATCAGCTTCGTTGCCTTCAACGTCGAGTAAATCGTCAGCGATTTGAAAGGCCAAGCCAATCGCCTCGGCGTAGCGCCCAAGCGCCGTCCGCTCCGCCCCGTCGCGTTTGGCCAAAATGGCGCCGGCGATGCAAGAGAAGTGGAACAGGGCCCCGGTTTTCTTGCCTTGCAAGCGGGTCACGGCGGCAAGCTCGAGGGTGCTGTCTTCGGCCGCCAAATCCATCATCTGGCCGCCTGCCATACCGCTACCACCAGCCGCAATGGCCAATTGATGGGTGATTTCGGCGCGAACGGCGGCATCCGGGTGGCCACTGGGTGCGGCAACCAGTTCGAAGGCTAACGTGAGAAGTGAATCGCCGGCCAGTATTGCCGTCGCGTCGTCAAATTTTTTGTGGCAAGTCGGCAGGCCACGGCGCAGATCGTCATTGTCCATCGCCGGAAGATCGTCATGCACCAGTGAATAGGTGTGCACCATTTCGATGGCGGCGGCGCTCGGCATCGTCCATTCCAACGGCACGTCGAATAGCGCCGCCGAACACATTACGAGAAACGGGCGCAGGCGCTTACCGCCGGCCAGGGTGGAATAACGCATGGCGTCAAACAGGCGACCGTCGCTATCGACAGAGTGCGGAATATAGCCGTCGAGCGCAGCGTTGACCTGTTCGGCCGACGCGCCCATCGCCTCTTTCAGGCGGCTCAAACCGGCCTCCTCATTCCTTGTCCAGCGGCTCCGCACTGAGGGTGCCGTCTTTTTCGATCTTTTCCACCCGAAGCTGGGCATCGCGCAACTTGCCTTCGCAATGATTTTTGAGAAGGACGCCGCGCTCATAGGCTTCGATGGCGCCTTCGAGGCTGGTATCGCCGGATTCGAGACGTTGCACGATGTCTTCAAGCTCGCCGAGCGCTTTCTCGAAGTCGATTTTATGAAGCTCTGTGGATTTGTCAGTTTTGCTCATGATTGCGCCAGAATAGGGGCTGCTCCGAGTCAGGGCAAGCGGTCGCGCAACCGAGCCTATGCCGCCATCAAGGCGCTGACATGGGCAGCCGCGCTGGCCGCCAAAGCGTTGAGGTCATAGCCTCCTTCCAAGGTCGAGACGACGCGCCCGGCACATTTTTCTGCGGCGATTCGGCACAGTTCCGTCGTCACCCAAGCATAATCCGCTTCGAACAGGCATAGATTTGCCAACGGGTCATCATTATGGGCATCGAACCCGGCCGAGATCAGGATCAATTGCGGAGCAAAATCGCGAAGTGCCGGAAATAACTTGCTTTGCATGGCATCGCGGAACTCGTCAGAGCCCGATTGCGGCCGAAGTGGCGCGTTGAAGATATTGCCGATACCGCGTTCATCGGAGGCGCCGGTGCCGGGATAGAGCGGAGATTGATGGGTTGACGCAAACAACAAATCGCCGTCGCGCTCGAACGCGGCTTGTGTGCCGTTGCCGTGATGAACATCGAAATCGACTACCGCGACGCGGCCGAGGCCATATTCGCGGCGTGCCCGCTCGGCGCCAAGGACGACATTGTTGAATAGACAAAAGCCCATCGAACGCCCCGGTTCAGCATGGTGGCCGGGCGGGCGGACGGCGCAAAAAGCGTTATCAGCCGAGCCGGTCATAACCGCATCGACCGCCGCGCGAACTGCACCGACAGCGCGTAGCGCCGCCTCACCGGATGCCGAAGACATCAGCGTATCGCCGTCAATCGCAGCATAGCCCGTCCTCGGCATCTTGGCGAATATGAGATCCACTAAATCTGCGTCATGCACTTCTTTTAGGGCGGCGATATCGCTCACCGGCGCACTCTGCCGGTTGAGGTCGGCGAACTCGGGCGCGTTCAGGGCCTCGAGGATCGCCTTGAGACGGGCCGGCTGCTCGGGATGGCCAGGGCCAGCTTCATGCTCCTGGCAAATGGGATGGCTGTAAAATGCTGTCTTAGCCACGGATACCTCTTTTGGATCGGCTATTGAAGTATACCATGGCGGGATATTTCGCATCTATCAACAGCCAGTAGGCGCCAAAGTATGGGCAATTTTGAGACCGGCGTTTACAGCAAGTTTGGCTATATTCTGGCTCTCCGCATTACGCCGCCGGAGGGCAATCCACCGAACACCGGTTTTGAGCACACCATCGCGCACTTCACTCGAGCGCCAAAGAAAGACACCTACCAAGGCTGCGCTCCTGCCACTCCGCTAGATCATCAATAGCACTTTCACGAATTCAAACGATGGCGGCCTCAGCGCCGCAATCGACGGCAACGCGGGCAGCAGCAGCGGCGTGAACGAAGTTGGCATCGGCCGGAATTTGGGGTTGTTGCGCGGAAACTCCTCGGTCCAGCATGTCGCGTTCCCGTGCGAGCTGGTGCCGCGTTACGATACTTCCCATTCTAATGAACACAGCGTATCGCGCGGTAATAAAGCGATAACAAAATGTTTATTTTCCATTGACTGGCAAATAGTTTGTCGGTTGTGAAATCCCGGTTTCACAGGGTCTTAAAGACACCACATTACGCTGTTATTTAGTCTAGAATTGTCGCGAGCGCCTCGTTCGTTCTGCAGATACCGTGCTATGGAGAAAAATATGACGCCTCAATCAAACCGAATAACCGCTGCAGCGCTGCTCGCTGTCGCCGCGATTTTCGTGTTCGCTGTCACTCCAGTGCGGGCCACCATACCGAGCGATTCGGTGCCAACTCTCGCACCCTTGATTAAGGAAGTGTCCCCGGCCGTGGTTAATATTTCCACCAGCGGTACGGTCGAAATCGATCGTAGCCCGTTTTTCGACGATCCCTTTTTCCGCCGTTTCTTTGGCGATCGGCCACAACAGCCGCAGCAGCGCCAAACCCAGAGCGTCGGCTCCGGCGTCATCATCAATGCCGCCAAGGGCTATGTCCTCACTAACAGCCATGTCGTCGCCAAGGCGGATGAAATTATCATCACGCTCACCGACAGGCGTCAGCTTAAAGCCGAGTTAGTCGGCCACGACCCGGGCACGGACGTAGCCGTTCTCAAAGTCAATCCGGATGGCCTGACAGCGCTTAAGATGGCGGATTCAGAAAATCTTGAGGTCGGCGACTTCGTCATTGCGATAGGCAATCCCTTCGGGCTCGGTCAATCGGTTTCGTCCGGCATCGTGAGCGCTTTAGGGCGCACCGGCCTCGGCATTGAATCCTACGAAAATTTCATCCAGACCGACGCGTCGATCAATCCGGGTAACTCTGGCGGCGCCCTGGTCAATCTGCATGGCCGGTTAGTCGGTATCAATACCGCAATTATCGCGCCGGGCGGCGGCAATATTGGCATCGGCTTTGCCATTCCAATAAACATGGCACGCCAGATCATGGACCAGCTCATCGAGTACGGCGAAATTCAGCGCGGCCGTATCGGCGTGCAAATCCAAGATCTCACACCCGAATTAG
Organism: uncultured Rhizobiaceae bacterium; assembly: GCA_964413115.1. GTDB lineage: Bacteria > Pseudomonadota > Alphaproteobacteria > UBA828 > UBA828 > PTKB01. The sequence continues at coordinate 4,702 of CAYPSQ010000080.1, forward strand.
CCAAGGAATTCAACGTCGACCATGACGGCGGTGCGTTGATCGCCCAAGTCTTGCCTAATTCACAGGCGGCAAAGGCCGGCCTCAAATCTGGTGACGTGATCATATCGGTCAACCGCAAAGCGGTGCGCAGCGGATCGGATTTGCGCAATTTCATTGGCCTGTTGCGCGTCGGGGCGCGGGTCAACCTCCAGGTGGTGCGGGATGGCGCGGAACTCATGATCAATCTGAAGGTCGGCGCCATCGAGGAAGCAAGTATCAAGCCGAGCAACGAAGTCCCAAAACTCAAAGGCGCCGCCTTTGGCCCGATCCCAAGAAACTCGCCATTTTTTGGCCGTGTAAAGGGTGTCTACGTTGTGAGCGTAGTAGTGAATTCGCCAGCTTGGCAATCGGGCCTGCGAGATGAAGACGTGATCACCTCGATCAACCGCAAGCCGGTATCGGATCCGGGCGAGTTGATGGCCATCGCAGCGCAGGGTCGCGGTTCGCTGCTGCTCAATATTATCCGCGGCGACGGCTCGCTTTTTATCCTGATTCGCTAAACTCGGCGCACCTCAATTCAGTTGCCCCGGACCGGCAGCGCCGATAACATCGGGCCGCAGTTTGGGCGGAAAAATACGCGCAAACGTTGTATGGATAATAGTTGGCGCGCCAAGCGGTGGGCCAGCCCAGAACACTGGGGGGAGAGCGCGTGGCAGGTTACATGGTTGGTATCGATGTGGGAGGGACGTTCACTGATTTTGTGTCCTACGATCCGCAGACCAAAGCCGTTGAAGTGTGGAAAAATCCCTCCACGCCAAAAGACCCGAATGATGGGATTCTCACTGGTTTAGGAAAATTCGAAAACCCCGGCGATATCAACAATATCCGCCTTGGAACAACGGTTGCTACCAACGCTATTTTGGAGCGCAAAGGCGCCACGGTTGGCTATGTCACCACCAACGGTTTCAAGGACATTCCGTTTATTCAGCGCGGAAACCGGCGCAGCCATTACGACATCACCTGGATCAAGCCAAAACCGCTAGTCAAACGCCGGCACTGCTACGAAATTTCTGAGCGCGTGATGGCCAATGGCGAGGTCGAAATACCGCTCGACGAGCCCGGTGTGCGCGCCTTGGCGAAACAGATAAGGAAAGATGGCGAGATCGAAGCACTATCGGTCAATTTCTTGTTTTCCTATGTGAGCCCCGATCATGAGCGCCGGGTAAAGGAAATTTTAGCTGAGGAATTACCTGATATTCCGGTCTCCATCTCCTATGAAGTGCTGCCTAAATGGAAGGAATATGAGCGCGCCTCAACCACCATCGCCGACGCCTACATAAAACCCATAGTCGGCAAGCAGGTGCGCAACATCCGCAAGCGCTTCGTTGAAAACGGTATTACCGATCATATCGTGGTGATCAAATCGAACGGCGGCGAAATGTCCTTGGAGGCGGCGGAAAATTCGCCGATTCAAATGACCGTTTCCGGCCCGACGGGCGGCGTCATCGCCGGCAAACACATCGCCAAACTGGTCGGCATAGACCATCTGGTGACCATCGATATGGGCGGCACCTCGACCGACACCTCGACCATCGTCGGCGGGCAGGAAAACTTCACAACCGACTTCGAGATCGAGTTCGGAATTCCAATTCAAATTCCGATGATTGATATCCGTACCATCGGCGCCGGCGGCGGCTCGATTGCCTGGATCGACAAGGGCGGCATGCTCCGCGTCGGCCCGGAAAGCGCGGGTGCTGATCCGGGCCCAGCGTGCTATGGCGCCGGCGGCACCAAAGCCACAGTGACTGATGCCAATGTGATCCTCGGGCGGATCAACCCAAATTATTTTCTTGGTGGCGCCATGAAACTCGACAAAGAAGCCGCCGAAAACGCCATGCAGACAGTCGCCACAGAGCTTGGCCGCTCGCCCGCCGAGACGGCGCTCGCTGTTATTCAGATTGCCAACAATAATATGGTTGGCGCGCTGCGATCAGTGCTGATCGAACGCGGCCTCGATCCGCGCGATTTCTCGCTGCTTGGCTTCGGCGGCGCCGGGCCGCTGCATATCGCTGACCTGATGAACGATGCAGGTATCCCGAGTGGCATCGTTCCCAACTATCCGGGCCAGTTCTCGGCCTTCGGGTTTATTCTAACGGACGCTCGCGTCGACACCCAGCGCACGGTGCAAATGACATCAAAGCGCTTCGATCAAACGCGCGCTACGGAAGTCATGAAATCCTTGATCGAAACAGGGATCAGCGATCTTACAGCGCAGGGCTACGATAAAAACGTGGAAATATACCGCTCACTCGAAATGCGCTATCTCGGCCAGAATTATGAGCTGGAAATCCCGATTTCCTTCGATGCCTTTACCGACGAGACCACGCCGCAATTGTGGCAGGCATTCCACGACATGCATCTGGCGCGCTTCGGCTTCAACATTCCGCGCGAAGTCATTGAGGTGATCACTGTTAAGGCAACCACGGTGTCGCTAACTGAGAAGCCGGAATTCGCCACCATCGGCAAAAATGACGGCGCGGCGGCAGAACCAAGTTCGCGGCGCGAGGTAACATTTGAAGATGGCCCGCACGACACGCCGGTCTTTGACCGGGCCGGCCTGCGCGAAGGCTATCGGATTGCCGGCCCCGCGGTCATCGAAGAACCGGCATCGGTAACGATCCTGCGCCCGGACCAGAATCTACGAGTGGACGCATACGGTAATTTGCTGATCGGAAAAATCGCCGAATAGCGGGGCCATAACGGTGCGCCGCAAAGGAGTGAAGCAGATGAGTAAAAAACATGATGTCGATATGGTGACGATGAGCATCATCGATTCCACCATGACCGCCATTTGCCGCGAGATGGGCATTACCCTTATGCGCACCTCATATTCGACAATTTTCAACGAGGCGCTCGATTTTACCTGTGCCTTGGCTGCACCTAACGGCGAAATGATCGCCCAGGCTGAGTTTTGCCCGTCGATGATCGGCGGGGTGCCGCTACTGGTACGCAGCTGCGTCATGGAAATTCCGCTCGATGAATGGGAACCGGGCGATGTCGTGGTCCATAACGACCCGTACCGCGGCGGCCTGCACAGCCCCGAACACACCATGTTCCAACCAGTGTTTGTCGATGGTGAGCTGATGGCCTTCGCCATGACTATCGGCCATCTAGTTGAGATCGGCGGCATGGTGCCGGGCGCCTTCGCCGGTGAAGCCACGGAAATCTTTCAGGAGGGCCTCCGCGTACCGCCGGTGTTCATCAAGAAACGTGGCGAGGATGTCGACGAAGTATGGAAACTGCTGCTCGCCAATGTACGCACGCCACGCTTCAATTACGGCGATCTGCGGGCTCTGATCGCCGGCACCGATGTCGCCGTGCGCCAACTTGGCACGATGATCGAGAAATATGGCAAGGAAAATTTTCGCCGTAACACAGCTGATCTACTCGACTATTCAGAGAGCCGCATGAGGGCCGAAATAGCCGCCGTTCCGGATGGCAAATATACCTTCAGCGATGAGGTCGAAGATGATGGCATCGAGAACAAGTCATACACAATCAATGTCACCGTTCACATCAATGGCGATGAGGCGGTGGTCGACTATACGGGGACTTCGCCGCAGGCCAAGGGGCCGATCAACGCCACCCTCGGCGTCTCCTACTCGGCTGCCTACAACGGCATGCTGCATATCACCGATGAATCGATTCCAACCAATTCTGGCTGTTTCCGACCGATCCGCGTAGTTTCCCCACCCGGCACACTATTGAACGTCGATTTTCCAGCACCAGAAGTGGGTGGCAACACCGAGACCCATTGCAAAATAGCTGGTGCCGTGATCGGCGCGCTGTCGCCGGCGTTGCCTGACCGCACGATGGCGGCTGAGGGCGCAACACACACCAACTTCGTGTTCGGCGGAACCGACAAGGAAAGCGGCGAAGCGTTCGTCTGTTATGCTATCGAACTGTCTGGTTGGGGCGGGCGCAATTTTGCCGACGGCAACGACGCCACAGATTCGATCAACGGAAATTGTCGGGTAATTCCGGTCGAAGTATTTGAAACGCGGTTTCCGATGCGGTGCGAATCCTACATCATGGTCGAAGATTCGGGCGGTGCAGGAAAATTCCGGGGCGGCCTCAGCACCCAGCGCACCTACAAAAACCTCGATACATCGATTACCGGCAGCCAGATGTCGGATCGCCATTACAACCGCCCCTGGGGCCTGTTCGGCGGCCAGTCCGGTGGCACTGCCGGCACTTGGCATATGGCTGCCAATACGGTCGAGTGGCGCACCATCGATGACGCCTTCAGCAAGGTAAGCCCGAGCAAATGGAGCAATGTCACCATCGCACCGGGCGACCGCATTCGCTTTCAAACACCGGGTGGTGGTGGCTGGGGTGAGCCCAGTGAACGGTCCCCGGAGAGTGTGCGCAATGATTTGGCGGAGGGCTATATCTCCCGACGTCAGGCACGCGACGTCTACGGGCTTGAGGGCGCCGGAGCCGACTAACTACTGGCGTACCAACAATAGGATGGACATTCAGATAAAGAAGGGCCCGTCATGAGTGAGGGTCGGAAGATGGACATGGTCGCCATGAATATTTTGGATTCGACCATGGTCTCAGTGTGCCGTGAAATGGGCATCACTCTGATGAAAACATCCTATTCGACGATCTTCAATGAGGCGCTCGATTTTACCTGTGCCATCGCCGCGCCAAACGGCGATATGTATGCGGTGGCTGAGTTTTGTCCGGCGCAGATCGGCGGCATGCCGCTGGTGATCCAATCTTCTTTACAAGAAATTCCGCTCGACGAGATCGAAGAAGGCGATGTAATCGTCCATAACGATCCCTATCGAGGCGGGTTACACACACCGGAACATTCACTATTCACGCCCGTGTTCGTCGACGGCGAACTGGTCGCCTTTACCGTTGCAATCGGACATGTCGCGGAAGTCGGCGGCATGGCACCAGGCTCGTTCCCAGCGGAAGCCTCAGAAATTTTTCATGAAGGCATCCGCGTGCCGCCGGTGAAAATCAAAAAACGCGGCGTCGATGTGGCCGAAGTGTGGAAACTGTGGCTCGCCAATGTGCGGACGCCGCGCCACAATTACGGCGATATGCGAGCGCTAATCAGCGGCGTCGAGGTCGGCGCGGCCAGACTTTTGTTAATAGTCAAGAAACAAGGCGCCTATTTGTTCCGCCAGACCTGCAACGATCTGATGGATTATTCCGAGACGCGCATGCGCAACGAATTAAAGCAAGTGTCGGACGGGCGCTACGACTTTGAAGACTATATGGACAATGATGGGCTCTCCAACGTGCCGGCGGCGATCAATGTTGCGGCGTTTGTGCAGGACAGCGAAATTGTCGTCGATTTCAGCGCTTCGTCGAAACAGATGGCGGGACCGATCAACGCCACTCTCGGCGTCACCTGGTCAGCGACCTACAATGCCATCTTGCATATGACCGACGAGACGATCCCCAAAAATTCCGGCTGTTTCCGCCCGATCCGGGTGGTCGCGCCTCCTGGCACGCTGTTGAACGTCAATTATCCGGCACCAGAAGTGGGTGGCAACACCGAGTGCCATCCGCGTATTGCCGGTACAGTAATGGGCGCGTTGGCACCCGCCATCCCGCACCGCGCGATGGCGGCGGAAGGCGGCTCCCACACCAACTTTGTATTCGGCGGCCAAGACTATGAGTTTGATGAATACTTTGCCTGTTACGACATCGAACTTTCGGGTTGGGGCGGCCGGCCATATGCCGATGGCAACGACGCTACCGATTCGATCAATGGCAATTGCCGGGTGATACCAGTCGAAGTATTTGAAACGCGCTATCCTTGGTTTACCGAGAGTTTCAGCCTGGTGCCGGATTCGGGCGGCGCCGGCACCTATCGCGGCGGTCTAGCAACGACGCGTACGATCAGTTGTAGCAATCCTGACATGATCATCAGCCAGCTTTCCGACCGCCACCACCATAGCGCCTGGGGATTGAACGGCGGTAGCCCTGGCGGCACCGGCACGACTGTCTACATGGCCGCAGGCGGCAAAGAATGGCAGACCATGACCGAGGCGTTTAATAAGCCCTCGACCAGCAAATGGTCGAATATTACGGTGCATAAGGGCGATCGCATCCGCATTCGAACTGCTGGTGGTGGCGGCTTCGGCAATCCCAAACAGCGCAACCGTGCGGCGATCGCAGACGATGTCGCCGAGGGTTATATTTCGCCTGAGCGCGCCAAAAAGGATTATGGCTACCAAACGGGGTAGCCGGGCAGAATGCAAATTGTCGACGCCAAAACGCTGGCCAGATTGATCGACTACCCGGCGCTTATAAAAGTGGCGTGCGAGATGTTTCCCGCCGGCCTTGCGGTAAGCCGCCTCCAGGCAGACGAGCGCGCGAGCTTGGGCCTTTCAGTCGAGGCCTCGTAAGGTATGCGGATCACGGGCTAATTTATTATCAGCTCCGCTGAATACAGCAATTCTCAGGAGAAGCCTGAGTCGCTGTTCGTCTGGTCAGCAGAGATAACTTGTACTCCGTATTAAATCTCTAATTTATCCCTTCCCAAATACGCTCTCGACTGAATCAGCGAAAATATCAACTGTTTGATCCGCATTAGCTTTAGTGAAGGTAAGTGGAGGGGAAAAACTATTTACTGGCAAAAATGGTAACGCGCGAGTTAAAAGCCCCCGTTCCTGGGCTGCCATCGCGACTTTCTTGTGAGCAGGGGGACTCATCTCTGGAGTCTCTTTACTATCACGGCCAGCACAGTACTCGACCCCGATCATGAGGCCTTCTCCTCGTATTTGCCCAATATTGGGATGACCTCCTAAACGTCCAATTAGTAATTCTTTTAAGTACGGGCCAATTTTGGCAGCGTTGGAGACCAAGTTTTCTTCTTCCATTATCGCCAGATTTGCTAAACCAACAGCAGCACCCACAGGATGGCCAGAGTATGTGAAGCCGTGCCCGAACACACCGACTTCCGGAGTTCCATCTGCGAGTACTTGCCATACGTGGTCGGCAACCGCCACTGCTGACATCGGGAAATAGGCACTGGTAAGGCCCTTTGCAAATGACATCAAATCTGGCTTTATTCCGTAGAAACTAGACCCAAACCAACTCCCTAGGCGGCCAAACCCAGTGATCACCTCGTCTACAATTAGAAGAATATCGTGCTCTTTGAGGATCGCTTGAATACGGTGATAATAATCACGAGTGGGTACAATCACACCGCCAGTTCCCATGACCGGCTCAGCAATAAAAGCAGCAATGGTGTCTGGGCCTTCGATTAGAATTAAGTCTTCAAGGTCCTTAACCATACGGTTAGTAAATTCTTCTTCCGATTCGCCTGGGTTACCATATTTCCAGAAATTTGGGCAAGAAGTGTGCAGGACCCCATCCAGGGGTAAATCGAACGCTTTGTGATAGAGGGGTATGCCTGTAAGACTCCCCGCTCCAGTTGACACTCCATGGTAAGCGCCAATTCTGGAAATAATTTTTTTCTTATCTGGTTTTCCGCGAAGGTTATTGTAGTAACGAGCTAACTTAAATTGTGTGTCATTAGCATCTGATCCTGAGAGGCCAAAGAAGATCTTACTAATTTGGGTGCAATCAGCATGGTCGTGAAGCAGCTGAATTAGTTTATCAGCCAACAAAATTTGTGGCTCATTAGATGCTGCTCCGAAGGTATGGTAAAAACCAATTTTTTCCATTTCTTCTTTAGCAACCTCAGCGAGTCGCTTGCGTCCGTACCCGATATTTACACACCACAACGCGGCTGCAGCATCAATATAGCTTTTATCATTGTTATCGTAGACGTGTACCCCACCGGCCCGCTTGAATATCACGGGGCCTTTATCTTGATGTTCAGCAATAGATGTTACTGGGTGTAGAAGGACTTGTTTGTCCAACTCTTCCAGTGAAATATTTCGAGCAGCTTCAATTGACATAATACGGATATCCCTTACCAAATCTAAGCATAGGCCCCTTCTGGGAGTTCTTAAGTAAGATGTCAGGTTCTGAGGTATTGGGCAAGCTGAAGAATTCGG
>CAYPSQ010000081.1:0-12265 GCA_964413115.1 uncultured Rhizobiaceae bacterium
CAGCGATTGTCAATTGGGAAGTAAACCCAATATCTTAAATTTCGAATGTATAATAATAAAAATATCACGTAACAGTTTGTTATAAATGTTAAAATAACCTTAGGGTACATACTCCTGGTCATTCGGCTAAGGCATCTATAAGCCCAAACACTATTAATGATCTAGAGGGTGTTGAAGCTGAGACTGTCGGCCACCCTTTACTGTCGTTTCGGCGCAATGATTGGCGGTAGCGCCGCAGAGAATGAAGTCTTCGATGGCATCACGGTGGAGATCTCATTCTCTAGGCCAGTGCCGACAAAGCAGCATTTGATCTACTAAACTAGATGACCTTGCTTGACGCCAAATCGGCAAACGCCTGCACAACCGAGCCCGGGGAGGCGGCAACGAAGGAGCATCCTTCCGATGAGAGTGGTGGTAGGTATGAGTGGTCTTACCGACTGCTCAGCGGAACCAATCGAAGAGGCGGTCAATCTTGTTTTCCGCCATCGGTGTGGTGCCTGGAACACCCGCTTCATTGTGATGCACAAAGGCTATCTGCAAATCGATGCTAATCGCCAGTATACCAACCCGGATATTGCACCTTTACCACTGGACTAGTCGAGGCCCAGGCTAGGCAACTGTCGAGCATGGGCGGCTTACGGTCGCCCGCCGCCATGAGCTCTTTTTCACGCAGCGGAAAAATGGTCTGAAACGCTACCGTGGCAAGCACACTCATCAGTTCCCTGAGATGGGTGCATCCTTTCACGCCGCCGACGCGCGATTTAATCTGGCGAACCCAACCCGGTGCAATTTGCAACCCGACCATCTCCTGAAAGTTTTCTGTAACGTTCGAGCAAGGCTCGTAAGGTGTTGCGTCAGAGGCCGTTTCAATGGCTTGGATGTACAAATCATCGTCAATGGTTAGACGCACCCACATGTCGTGCACCGGTTTACCCGGTGCTAACTTGCCGCGCCAGTCACTCTCGACTTCATAGGATTTTGTATCGGTGAGGTGTGCCTCAATATCCCACATGCCGTCTTCGCGCTGGTAGCCTCGGCAGTCGATTTGGCGTACGTGCATGGGTTCTCTCTCTGCTGGCGCGCTGAGCGGCATGGCGACCTCGTATTCAAGTTTGGTTGAGGTGGGTGCTAGATCACTGCATATATCAACAGCGGCATGAGAAGGAAAGCCAAGGTGGATGAAAGCACCACTAGGCTAGCAACCTCCTCCGGGTCGCGGTTGTAGTAGGTGGCAAACAAATAGTTGAACACGGCGATCGGCATTGAGCACTGTATTATCAATACACCGCGTTCCATGCCTTTAAAGCCGAACAGTTCGGCAAACCCGAACCCACAGGCGGCACCCATCCCTAAGCGCAAGAGCGAGAGTGCCAGGGTGCGGTTGAATCGGACCACCTTGAGCTCGGCAAGCGATACACCGAGAGTAAATGTCATCAGGGGAATGGCGAAGCCGCCGAGTAGGTCAGTGGTGTTGTAAATGAATTCGGGCGGCTGGGTGTCGGTGGCCAGGAAAATGGCGCCGATGGCGACAGCGTAGGGAATTGGCGCTTTGAGCAAGGGCACCGGACTGGGAAAACCGGAGAATAGCCACTGGCCGAATATTAATTGAGCTGAGGATGAGACCGCAAAAAAACCAATACCAAGCGCCAATCCTTCATCGCCGAAGGCGAACAGGCACAACGGCAGGCCGATATTACCGGCGTTGGGAAAGGTCACTGGCGCCAAATAGGTGCGCATTGGCAGTTTGGCAATATACAAGATGATCGCGGCAATGGCGGCGAAGACGAGGAGTACTACCAAAGCGCTCAGCGCCATTTTAGCAATCTGGCCGGACATACCTTGAATACCGACCATGGTCGAAAATATGAGGCAGGGGGCCCCTATATGGCCCACCAGTCGCGTCACGATGCGCGTGTCAAAGGGTTGGTCGAAGCGGGCCCAGAGATAGCCTAGTCCAGCACAGGCAACCACCGGAAAAATGGTATTAAAGAGTTCCAGAATCATGGTTCGGCGCGACGCCTATTCATGGTCTCCGGAATCCTTGGTGTCAATTTCTGGCGGTATCACACGAACCGAAGTGATGCGGTTTTTCTGCCGCCCGCGAATCTCAAGGGTAAAACCGTGGAACTCGAAATGCTCACCGATCTCGGGTATCTGCTGCGCCACGTGGAGCGCCAGTCCGGCGATCGTCGCCGCTTCCTCGTCGGGCAGGCTCCATCCAAAACGGCGGTTGAGGTCGCGGACCGTCGTATCGCCGGCCACCAGGACAGAGCCATCCGAGCGCGAGACTGTATGGCGCAGCGTAACGTCGTGCTCGTCTACAATGTCGCCGACGATTTCTTCTAATATATCCTCTAGCGTAACCAGGCCCATAAGGGATCCATATTCATCGACGACGAGGGCGAAGTGCGTTCGGCGCTCGCGAAACGCGTTGAGTTGTTCTCGAAGACTGGTTATTTCAGGCACGAACCAAGGCGGGGTGAGCGCCTTTTCGATATCGACTGTCTCGATATCGTTCCAATAGCCCTGAATAGCGCGCAGAAGGTCCTTGCTGTGAAGAACACCGATAATGTTTTCAGACTCGTCGCGCCACAGCGGTATCCGCGTGAACGGACTTTTCACTGCCTGGTCTAGAATGGCGCGCACCGGCGCATCTACATCGATCATCGCCATATTGTTGCGGTGAGTCATCACTTCTCCGACCGCGACATCGTCGAGATCGAGAATGCCGTGTAACATGTCATGCTCATGCTTGACCACGGCACCTTCCTCGGCTTGCAGGCTAATCGCGCCGCGTAATTCTTCTTCGGCTTCCTCTTTGTTCTCTGTCACTTTGTGGGCGCCGAACGGCATGAGAGAAACATAGACGATGGCGCGTACCGCCAATACAGCCGGCGTCAGCAACCACACCAACGCGACTAGGATTGGTGCTATGGCGAGTGCAACCCGGTTGGCGTTGCGGATGGCGTAGGTCTTGGGTAGCACTTCGGCGAAAATCAGGATAATCAGCGTGAGCCCGACGGTGGCGTAAAACACACCGACCTCTCCGGCGACCGAAATCAGCAGGCTGGTCGAAAGAGCCGCTGCAAGAATATTGACGGCATTGTTGCCCAGCAGGATTGAACCGATGAAATGTTCACGTTTGCGCATCAGCCTGCCGATCATGCGGGCACGCCGATTGCCTTGCTTCTCAAGATGATGAAGCCGAGCGCGCGACGCCGCGGTGACGGCGGTCTCCGAGCCAGAAAAAAAACCGGAGAGCAAAATTAGTAGACCAATCGCCGCGGCGGTGATGATTTGTCCGGTGCTCATGATATCGTTGTTGGATTTCCGTAATAGTTGATCATGAGCCGTCCGCGACGCTCAGGAAATCGTCTAAAGTGGCTGCAATTTCTTGTGGCTCGACATCGCTGGCGAGGAAAGCGCCTCCAATACCGCGCGTTAATATTAAATGCAGGCGTCCATCTTTAATCTTCTTGTCGTGCCTCATATGGAGCAACAGTGCTTCCCGCCGCTGCGCCGTGGGTGGCAGTTGCGTGGCCTCAGTGGGCAGACCATGCGCCGCTAGATGAGCCGAGACGTTTTCAACATCTGCCTCGCTGCAAAGACCTAGCCGGTGTGACAGACGAAAGGCGAGAACTATTCCGATACTGACCGCTTCGCCGTGCAACAGCGCACCGCCATACCCACATTCCGCTTCGAACGCGTGAGCGAACGTATGACCCAAATTGAGAAGTGCTCGGCGGCCGTTCTCCTGTTCATCTTCGGATACGATGCGCGCCTTTGCACGACAGCAATGGGCGATCGCTTGCTGGCGGGCGGCGGCGTCCCCACCCATAATCCGGCTGCCATTTTCTTCGAGCCAAACGAAGAATTCCAGGTCGTCAATCAGGCCGTATTTGACCATCTCAGCATATCCCGCCGCTAGTTCACGCGGCGGTAGGTTGTCGAGGGCACCGGTGTCAGCCACTACGAGGCGTGGCTGGTGAAAGCTTCCGATGAGGTTCTTACCATGACGGCTATTGATTCCAGTCTTACCGCCGACAGAGCTATCGATCTGCGCCAAAAGGCTCGTCGGAAGTTGGATAACGTCCATGCCGCGCAGCAGAACGCTGGCGGCGAATCCGGCTAGATCGCCAACCACGCCGCCGCCTAGAGCTAGCAAGGTCATGCCGCGTTCTACCCGGCAGGCAAGAAGACGTTCAAGCAACGCCTCAAAATTCTTAAAACTCTTGCTCCCTTCTCCGGGCTCCAGAACGATGCAGTCGCAATCTATACCGTGTCGAGCGAGAGATTCCACCACCCGATCGCTATAAAGCGGTGCGACATTTTCGTCAGAAATTACGATGGTTCGCTGCAGCCCGAGAAGCGGAGCAATATGGTCGCCAGCTTTAGACAACAAGTCGTCGCCGACAAGGATGTCATAGCTCCGAGCGCCAAGCGCCACATGGACCAACTCGGAGGATTGCGCCTTAGTGTCGGACCCCGATTCGTTTGCGCTCACGATATTTCTCTAAGTGGCCAAATTGGGGTGTTGGGCGGTTGCTGCGTCGCGCTGTTCGCCTTCACCGAGGCGCTCCAAGGCAGCAATAACATTTCTGACCGTTTCTTCGTGTGGACCATCTTGACTCTGCACAATGATATCTGCTTCTTCGTAAATGGGATAGCGCTCTTCGATAAGATGGCGCAGAACTGCTTCCTTATTCTCGACCTTCAAGAGCGGCCTGTTGTCGCGGCGCGAGACGCGGCGCAACAGAACATCGAAATCCGCGCGCAGCCATATGGAGAAGGCGCACTCCTTAATTCGCTTACGCGTCTCTGGGTCAATGAAGGCACCACCACCCGTGGCCAAGACATGAGGCGGCTCAGACAAGAGCCTGGCAATAACCCGTCGTTCGCCATCACGAAAGGCCTGTTCGCCGTGCACTTCGAAGATATCGTTGACGGAGAGGCCTGCTGCGTCCTCGATTTCCGAGTCAGCATCAACGAAATCCATTCCGATGCGAGCTGCCAAACGCCGACCTATGGCACTTTTACCTGATCCCATTAAGCCGACCAGCACGATCGAGCGGTCAAACGCTGGGTCGGCAGAAGCCGCGTTCATTGAAGCATCAGCCTGAAATTGTGTAGAAAATGCCTTTAAGGGCGCGCCGTGCCTTGTCGCAAATGTTGCTGCGGTACCGGGCGATCATTAAACTGCCTTAAAGTTGCCATTATTAAAAAGATTATCTCAAAATAGCCATATTTTGGCGGTAGCACAAACTGGAGCGTGATCGGCGCCCCGGCAAGTTTCGACGGAGTGAACGGCGAGCTGTATGGGATTTTATACTCGGATCATATTGTTGCTGGTAATTTTAGCAATTGGTGGAGGACTCGCATTTCTTTTGACTTGGGATATCCCACCGCCAACCGGTCCAATCGAAAAAGTTGTACCCGATGCGCGATTTAAAAAGTAGGCGGCGATTGAAGTATGGCGTAATGCCTCTGTGGGGCCTCTGTGCAGCCGCGTTTCTGTTTGCTGCTGAAAGCAAGGCAGTCGCACAGACAACGGACTCGGGTGCCCCGATTGTGTTGGTACCTCTAGAAGAGGTCGTTGCGCCGGATAAAGTGTCTTTGCCGCAACTAGTCATCGACGTGCCGCCTTTGTTGGATGCCGAGGATCTTGCGCCGCCCGAGCTAACCCTGAAGAGCGATAGCGCTCAGGTTGAAGTCGGGACATTGGGCGAAATTAATGCAGATGACGTCGGATTGTTGAACGAGCAGTCGGGCGGTTTTCCGGATTCGCTGTGGCTACGAACGCGGCGAGATATCGTAACGCTTCTTTTGCCCCGCTTGCCTGTCGAAGCGCGCTCTCCAGCCATGCGTTCGACAGTATTAAAATTACTGCTGTCTGCGGGAAAGGCACCGCACGGTGAAGCAGCGGAGCAAGGCGAATTGCTTCGCTTGCGGGCAGAAATACTGGCACGTATGGGAGAATATGACGTTGCAATCGCTCTCCTACAGGCCGCACCGAGCGGAAATTTTGAGGAAATGCTCACGCGTTATAATAATGATCGCATGTTCCTCAAGCTCGATTTTAACGGCGCCTGTGAACGGACAAGAGCACGCGGCGATCTCTTATCGGATGCTTATTGGCAGCGCGCTCTAATACTTTGCCAGAGCAAAGATCAGGAAATCGAGGCCGCAAATCTCGGTTTGGATTTGCTGCGTGAGAGTGGTTATGCGCCGGACGAAGGTTTCGTCACTCTGATTCATGCGATGAACGGGTATGGCGAGGCAGTGCTGGACTCACTGCCGAACCCGACTCCGATGCTGGTCTCAATGTTACGTATTTTAGGCATCGAAGCGCCGTTAAATGCTCTCGATTTAGCCAATCCCGCGCTTCTGCGCTTTATCGCCAGCGCTGCGGACAGCGACATCGAGCTACGTTTGTTGGCCGCTGAACAGGCTGAGGCCGTCGGCGCGTTGCCTGCGTCTAGTGTCGCCGCGCTCTATGCGGTTGTGCCTTTTTCACCGGAGGAGCAGGCGAATCCGTTTGAATACAGCGCTGAAGTAAGCGGGCCGCTGGCCCGGGCAATGTTGTATCAGTCCATACTCGGCGAAAGTGTGCCGACTGCACGTGCGGAGGCTGTTGGCATCGCCTTACAGCGCGCCCAGGAGGAAGCACGTTTTCCGACGATGGCGCGAGTTCTACAATCTGCCATCCAAGAACTGCCGGTGACGCGGGAATTCGCCTGGTTTGCTGCCGAAGCCGGGCGTGCCTATTTCGCCGGTGGCCGTTGGGAAGAAGCGCGCCGCTGGTTTGATGTGGCAGTCGCCGGGCGCGGCGCGGATCACGAGGCTCAGCAGGCGGCTGTTGCGTTGTGGCCGTTGATTGCACTGACGGGGCAGAGCCAGGATGTAGATCCAGAAATGTTGAAGGCATGGTGGGAGTCGCAAGGCGGAGCGTTGGACCCTGGGGCGCATAGCCGGGGAGGCCTATTGCTCACATTACTGGCGGCACTGGGCCGTAATGTTTTACCTGAACAATGGGATACCCTGCTCGCCGGACCACTGAGTGAGCCCAGCGCCGTCGCCTCTCCAGCTCTACGTCACGCATTGCGGGCCGCCGCTTCGGACGGACGCCTGGGTGAGGCGGTTCTGCTGGCGATGCTCGGATTGGGTGCTGCCGGACCGGAGAATGCCGGTCTCGTCACATTGGGTGAAACACTCGTCGGGCTACGCGCTGTTGGTCTAGACCTGGACGCTCAGGCTATAGCTGTCGAGGTTGCACTGGCGGGCGGTTTGTGACGGTCACAGCGCGCGGCGCGGAGTTCCCGAGCGCAACTGACGATACGCACGATATGGAACGTCCGAGCGCAACTGAACAATCACCAGACGCGCTGCGGGCGCAAATCATAGACGACTCGAGAGCACTTGAACTCTTTAAGGAAATGCTGCTCTCCGAGCGCGGCGCGTCGAAGAATACTATTGAGAGCTATGAGCTGGATATTAAACAGTTTGGAGCTTCACAAAGTTTACGCGGGTCGGATTTGACCGGCGCCGACACGGCTGCAGTGCGGGCATTTCTGAGCGAACTCTCTGAAAACGATCTGGCTCCGAGCACGGCGGCCCGGCGCCTCTCAGCGCTCAAGCAGTTTTTTCGCTTCTTACAGGCTGAAGATCTGCGTGCGGACGATCCGTGCGCGACAATCGAAGGGCCGCGGCTTGGCCAGCCACTTCCAAAAACTCTTAGTGAAGATCAAGTCGCTCAGCTTTTGGCTGCCGCCCGTGTCCAATTGGCGGACAATTTCCGCAGTGCCCGTAAGCACGCTGATGCCGTCCGCGTGCTGGCTTTGGTGGAATTGCTCTATGCGACCGGGGTGCGCGTCTCGGAACTGGTGAAACTGCCGTTTGAAAATGTCATTGAAGGTCGCAAATGCCTGTTGGTGCGTGGCAAAGGCGGAAAGGAACGCATCGTTCCAGTTGGGGAGCCTGCGGAAGCCGCGCTGGCCGAATATGTGCCGCTTAGGGAGCTACATAACGGCCAGGGCGGGCCTTCGAAATGGCTATTTCCATCACGCGGTAGGCATTTGACGCGTCATCGAGTCGCACAAATATTAAAGAAATTGGCGTGCCAGGCCGGCCTACCGCCGGAAAAAGTTTCACCGCATGTTTTGCGTCACGCTTTCGCCACCCATCTGTTGGCAAACGCCGCTGATTTGAGAGCCGTGCAGAAAATGCTAGGTCACACGGACATTTCAACGACGCAAATCTATACCCATATTTTGGATGACCGGCTAAAAGCGGTGGTGCGTAATCACCATCCCCTGGCTAGCGCTTAAGGGTAACTGTGGCCTGGCTTGGCGCGACAACGCAAAATGGCGTAATTTGGTGGACGATGAAAACTCAATGGAGGCCGAAAATACCACCACGATGAGCAGCTACTTGGACTTCGAAAAACCGATCGCCGAGATCGAGGGCAAGATTCATGAACTGCGCCATTTAAGCGACGGCAGCGGTGTGAATATTCTCGAGGAGGTATCCCGCCTTCAGGTCCGCGTGGATCGCATCTTGCGGCAAACCTATAGCCGCCTCTCGCCGTGGCAAAAATCACTAGTCGCGCGCCATCAGTTGCGCCCGCACTTTTCGGATTATGTGAGCACGCTGATCGAGGATTTCACGCCGTTGGCAGGGGACCGTAATTTTGCTGAGGATCGCGCCATCGTCGGTGGACTCGGGCGCTTCCGTAACCGGGTGCTGATGGTGATCGGCCACGAGAAAGGCGCCGACACCGAAGGCCGGTTGCGCCATAATTTCGGAATGGCTAATCCGGAGGGCTATCGCAAGGCGATGCGCCTGATGCGATTGGCCGAAAAATTTTCGCTGCCCGTCGTGACCTTGGTCGATACGCCCGGCGCTTATCCTGGCGTCGGCGCCGAAGAGCGTGGCCAAGCCGAAGCCATTGCTCGCAGTATCGAGACATGCCTTGATCTCCGCGTTCCCCTTATTAGTGCGATCATCGGAGAGGGCGGTTCGGGCGGTGCGATTGCTTTGGCTGTGGCGAACCGCATCTTGATGTTGGAGCACGCAACCTATTCAGTGATTACACCAGAGGGCTGCGCAGCCATTCTTTGGCGTGATTCGGAACACGCACAGGAGGCGGCTGACGCGTTGAAAATGACGGCGCAAGACTTGCACAAAATGGCGGTCGTCGATGAAATTGTCGCTGAGCCGATTGGTGGTGCGCATCGCTCGCCGGAGGCAGCGATCACTGCTTTAGGCGACGCGTTAGAAAAATCGCTGGATGAACTAAAGCCGCTAAGTGGAGCTGAATTACGCGGCAAGCGGCGCGAAAAGTTTCTTGAGATCGGAAAAATAGGCCTCGGCTAAATTCATTTTTGGCGCTTAAGTTAAATTTCCGTGGCACTGTTTAAATTTCTTGCCAGAGCCGCACGGGCAGGGTGCGTTGCGGCCTGTCCGACCCCATGTGGTGGGATCGTCTTCATCAAATTTCGCGTGGCGCATAGTGCCAAGTTTCGCTTCAGCGGCGAGAATTTCCTCATCGCTCATTGCGGGTAGTGAGGGCAAGGCATCTGAACCATCAGCAGCTTCAAGCCTAGCGGCAGGCGCTAAGCCCGCGAAAGCCGGATCCTCTCGAGTTTCATGCGCTTCTTGCGGAAGTGGGCGAAGTGCCGCTTCATCCTCTTCGTTTAAGCGTAGGTCAACATGCGTTAGCAGTTGGGTAACTTGTTCGCGAAGGCCTGTAAGCATGGCTTCAAACATGCTGAAGGCTTCCTGTTTGTACTCGTTCAACGGATCTCGTTGGGCATAGGCGCGGAGTCCGATACCCTGGCGCAAATGGTCGAGTGTCAGAAGATGATCTTTCCAAGTCTGGTCGAGGATTTGCAGCAATAAGCTTTTTTCGGCCATGTGCCATATATCGGCGCCATATTTTGCAATCTTTGCCGCCGCTTGGCGGTCCGATGCGTCGGTGATGCGCCCGCGTATCTCCTCGTCCGCGATACCTTCCTCCGCCGCCCATTCCTTAATTGGCAGATCCAGGTTGAGAAGGCGTTTGCTGTCCTCTACTAGGTCATCGACATCCCATTCTTCGGCGTAGGCCTTTTCCGGGATATTGTCGTTAACAATGTCCTCTATCACTTCGTGACGCATGCTCGCGACCGTCTCAGAGACATCCTCAACGCGCATCAAATCCTTGCGTTGCTCATAAATCACTTTGCGTTGATCGTTCATGACATCATCAAACTTAAGCAAATTTTTGCGAATTTCGTAGTTTCGCGCCTCGACCTTCTGCTGGGCCTTCTCCAGGGCTTTATTGATCCATGGGTGGATGATTGCTTCATCTTCCTTCAGGCCCAATTTGGACAACATCGAATCCATCCGATCGGAACCAAAAATGCGCATCAAATCGTCTTCGAGGGACAGGAAGAATACCGACGCACCTGGATCGCCTTGGCGTCCGGCGCGGCCGCGCAACTGATTATCGATGCGCCGCGCCTCATGACGCTCGCTGCCGATGATGAGGAGCCCGCCTGCGGCCAGAACTTTGTCACGTTCCACATTCACTTCGGCGCGAATTTGGTCGCGTTCGAGTTCATACTTCGCGGTGTCTTCTTCTTCCGCAAGTTCGCCTAAAAGGCGAAAATCAACGTTGCCACCGAGCTGGATATCCGTGCCACGCCCCGCCATGTTGGTCGCGATGGTCACGGCGCCGATACCGCCGGCCTGTGCAATAATGCCGGCTTCTTGTTCGTGGTATCTGGCATTAAGGACACTATGTTCGATGCTCTTCTCCTTCATCATTTTCGATAGCAATTCCGATTTTTCGATGCTGGTCGTACCAACCAAAACAGGTTGGCCTGCCTGACGGCTGATCTCGATACGGGCGATAATCGCTTTCCATTTTTCGTTTGCGGTACGGTAGACTTCATCGTCGTTATCTTCTCTAACACAGGGCTGGTTGGTCGGAATTTGCGTAACTTCGAGCTTGTAAATATCCGCGAACTCGGACGCTTCGGTCGCCGCAGTGCCGGTCATGCCAGCAAGCTTTGGGTACATGCGGAAATAATTCTGAAACGTGATCGAGGCTAGAGTTTGGTTTTCATTTTGGACGGGAACCCGTTCCCTGGCTTCTAGTGCCTGATGTAGACCATCAGAAAAGCGCCGTCCGGGCATCATCCGCCCCGTAAACTCATCGATGATGATGACCTGGCCGTCTTTGACGATATAGTCCTTGTCGCGTTCAAACATCTTGTGAGCGCGTAGAGCCTGATTGACGTGATGTACTATCGAAATATTCTCGATGTCATAGAGGTTAGGGCTTTTTAAGAGGTCTCGTTCCTCAAGTAGTTTTTCGACCTTTTCCGTGCCGACATCTGTGAGCGTTGCCGTGCGTGCCTTTTCGTCGATCTCGAAATCTTCTTCGGTGAGATTGGGAATGAGGGTATCGGAGTTTTGGTACATTTCGGAATGATCTTCGGCAGGGCCCGAGATAATTAGCGGTGTGCGCGATTCGTCGATCAAGATGCTGTCTACTTCATCGACGATCGCAAAGTTGAATTCCCGCTGGACCATGCTTTCCAGCGTGAACTTCATATTGTCGCGCAAATAGTCGAAGCCAAATTCGTTGTTGGTGCCATAAGTGACATCGCACTGATATTGTGCTCGGCGCTTGTCGTCGTCCAGGCCGTGGACGATACAGCCGACGCTCATGCCGAGAAACTCGTAGATCTCACCCATCCAAGCGGCGTCACGTTTGGCAAGATAATCGTTCACGGTGATGATGTGTACGCCCTTGCCTTGAAGCGCGTTCAAATAAACTGGTAGCGTCGACACTAGCGTTTTGCCTTCGCCGGTTGCCATTTCGGCAATATGGCCTTCATGCAAAACCATGCCACCGATCAACTGTACATCGTAATGGCGCTGGCCGAGGGTGCGTTTTGCGGCTTCGCGTACGGTGGCAAAGGCTTCCGGAAGGATGGCGTCCAAACCGACATCATTAGCAAGGCGCCCCCGTAGTTCGCCAGTACGGGCGCGCAACGCCTCATCCGAGAGCGCCTCCCACCCGGATTCGAGGCTGTTGGTAGCGTCGACTTGCTTGGCGTAGGCTTTGACTACACGCTCATTTGCCGTGCCGAAAATTCGGCGCGTCAATCCCCGCATCATGGGATGACCTCGATAATAGTCCAGATATGAAGCGAGGCCACGACCAGCCCGCTATTGAGAGATAAGCGCGTGGCAGGACAGTGTCAACGGTGGAGCC
>CAYPSQ010000082.1:0-10627 GCA_964413115.1 uncultured Rhizobiaceae bacterium
GCCATTTGCAATAAGCTAGACTGGAACCCATGCGGACCCTGTATCACCTTTGGCTAACTCCTAATTGCCGCGCCGTGCGTATTGCCTTGGCCGAGAAGGGACTCGATTTCGAACTGGTGCTGGAGAAAACTTGGGAGCGTCGGATCGAATTTCTAACCCTTGACCCGGCCGGCGAGGTCCCGGTTCTGGTCGAGGCGGACGGCGCCGTGATTGGTGGCTCGGGCGCCATTCTGGAGTATCTCGATGATGTCTACAAAACGCCCTCGCTGATCGGCGAGGCACCGTTGGTGCGAGCCGAAGTACGCCGACTGGTTTCCTGGTTTGACGATAAATTCGCACGTGAAGTGAGCGATTTAATCCATGGTGAGAAGTTCGTTAAGCGTTTTCTCACCAAAGGGGAGCCGGATTCTCAGGCGGTTCGCGCCGGCCTCACCAATATCCGCACCCATTTGGATTATGTCGCCTATCTCACCGAACGCCGCAATTGGCTAGCCGGCAACGAATTCTCCCTCGCCGACGTCATGGCCAGCGCCCATATTTCGGCCATCGACTATATGGGCGATGTGCCATGGAGCAAATTTGAAGCGGCAAAGGAATGGTATGTACGAATCAAATCACGTCCCTCTTTTAGGCCGCTCCTAGAAGATCACATTCCGGGCTTTGCGCCTCCTAAACATTATGCAGACCTCGATTTCTAAGCCGGTTCGTGCCCCTGAATCGCACAGCGGTGGCGCCACGCTCAGGGCTAAAATTGAAGGTTGGGCGCGCGACCTCGAGTTCTCAGCCTGTGGCGTTACAGCAGCCGGCTCGGGGCCGGAGCGTGACGCGTTGAAAGAATTTCTAGCGCGCGGATTTCACGGTGACATGGCCTGGATGGTTACCCAAGCGGCGCGGCGCGGCGATCCAAACACGCTGTGGCCGGAAGCTCGCAGCATCATCATGTTAGCGGCGGATTACGGTCCGCAACACCCGCCCGGCGATATCCTCACGGCGTCGGAACGTGGCGCCATATCGGTCTATGCCCAGGGCGCGGACTACCATAAAGTCATGAAAAAGCGTCTGAAACGCCTGGCTGGCGGCATCGCGCATCGCCTTGGAGGTGAGGTCAAACTGTTCGTCGACACCGCGCCGGTAATGGAAAAACCGCTCGCCATGCGGGCCGGCCTTGGCTGGCAAGGCAAGCACACCAATCTGGTGTCGCGCGATTTCGGCTCCTGGCTTTTTCTTGGCGAGATTTTCACCACTCTTGATTTGCCCCGGGACGAAGTGGCGCGTGATGCTTGCGGCAGCTGCCGGGCGTGCCTTGATAGCTGCCCGACCAATGCCTTTCCCGCGCCCTACCAACTGGATGCGCGGCGCTGCATCTCCTATCTCACGATCGAGCATAAGGGTCATATCGGGCAAGAATTCCGCGCCGCTATGGGAAACCGCATCTATGGCTGCGACGATTGCCTGGCCGTTTGCCCGTGGAACAAGTTTGCTCGCGCGGGCGCCGAGCACGCCTTTCAGCCACGCGCCGAACTTAATGCGCCGAGATTAGCGGCGCTAGCCGAATTGGACGATGCCGCCTTTCGCGCGTATTTTTCAGGCTCGCCGATTAAGCGTACCGGGAGAGACCGTTTTCTCCGTAATGTGATGATAGCGATCGGAAATTCGGGCGATTTGGCGCTTGCGGACGTGGCGGAACGTCGGCTTACGGACGATTCTCCGCTAGTTCGTGCGATGGCGGTATGGGCGTTGGCGAGATTAGCGCCTGGCGCGTGTTTCGAAAAGTTACGGGTTAAACATCTTGCAAGCGAAAGTGACAGCGATGTCGCTGCCGAGTGGCGCGCTACTCAGCCTTAATATCGAGCCTTTCGAGATTGCGCCGCGCTGCCTCCGCCGCTGGCGAATCGGGCGCGAGCTTGATGATATGCAGCCAGTCCTTGCGCGCGCCATTCAGGTTGTTGGAAAGGCGGCGGATGATGCCGCGCTCTAAAATGGCGGCAACATGGTCGGGCTTTAAGCTTAGTGCGCGGTTCACATCGTTGGCCGCCAAATCCAGGTTGTCGAGATAACGATAGGCGCTGGCGCGGAACGCCAGAGCATCGGCGTTGTTAGGGTCTATGTAGAGGGCACGGTTAAGGTCTTCCACAGTTTCCCAGTAATTATTGGTAGCGGCGTAAACCAGGCTGCGATCGATCAGAAGGTCGAGATGATCAGGCGCCAGCTTGATGCCAGCGCTCAACGTTGCGTGGGCGCGCTCATATTCTTCTGCCATCAGCCAGGCATTACCTGCCTGGCTCAGCAGTGAAATTTGTAGTTCGGGATTTACGTTCTCCTGGGCTAAATCCTCGAGTCGGAGCGCCGATTCATGAAATTGGCCAAGGCCGTAGAGCGCCACGGTTACACAATGCCGCGCCGCTGCCCCGCCGCCGAGGTCGCGCCACGCAATAGCGCGCTCGAAGCCGGCGCCTGGCTCGCGTATGGCAAGCTCTATACATTGGCCATATTCGCGTGATTGCACGACGTTTTGCGCCGTCGCTGCCACGGGCCAAAATAGCATCGCAAGCACAATTAGAACCAGCTTCCCTCGGCGTTTTGGGGGAGCGGCTTGTCGGCTGCTGTGCAGTGCGGTTAGGTTTTCATCAGTCAACATAATCATGGGCAAATATATTCATCGGCAATATGGAGAAAGATGCAGCGTGAATTTCTCTGATCATAGCGCGCTTCCACCAGGAAGGCTGTTCTGTTTTGGCCTCGGTTATACCGGCGCTCGTCTGGCGCGCGCGCTTCGTGCTTCTGGTTGGGAGGTGAGCGGTACGTCGCGCGATGCCGGTGTGATGCGTGAACTCGCGGCCGACGGTATCTTGGGCACCACGCTTGAGGAAGCCGTAATTCCGCCCGGCACCAGCCATTTGCTGTGCACAATACCGCCCGGCGAGGCTGGCGACCCCGTGATCCTCAGTCATGCTAAGCACATCGCCGCCGTCCGGGGGCTTGGTTGGCTGGGATATCTCTCAACTACGGGCGTCTATGGCGACCGAGAAGGTAAAACTGTGGACGAAAGTGATACTCCGGCACCTGGAAATGCTCGCAGCCGGCGCCGCTTGGCTGCCGAGCAGGCCTGGCTCGATCTTGGACGCGCCCACGGCATTTCGGTGCAAATTTTCCGCCTTGCCGGCATCTATGGCTCGGGCCGGAACGTTCTGGGTACGGTGCGCGCCGGCACTGCTAAGCGCATTGATAAGCCGGGGCACCGGTTCTCACGGATTCATGTCGACGATATTGTGCAGACTTTGATGGCGTCGATGGCCAAGCCCAGTCCCGAGGCTATTTACAATGTTTGCGATGATGAACCGGCGGAGCCGGCGGCTGTTATCGCCTATGCCTGCGAACTGCTCGGTGTTGCGCCGCCGCCGCTTGAAAAGTTAGACACCACCATCATGTCGGCAATGGCGCAAAGTTTTTGGGCTGAAAACCGGGGCATTAGTAACGGTCGGATCAAGGGGGAACTCGGTGTCACCTTGGCGTATCCGGACTATCGTGCCGGCCTCGCGGCGCTACTCACATCGGACCTTCAAAAAACTAAATAAGTGCGCCGTCTAGCGTGGCTAGGCCAGGTGCTAATTCCAGCAGCCAGAAAGCGAGGGTGCTGAGATAGCCGGTCACCAAGGCAATGCCCATCGCCACCATGATCGCACCGGCGACGATCTGGAAAGGTTGGCTGAAGCGCCGCATGGATTTAATAGAGTTGAGGAAAGCGCCAGTGAAGGCAGCGGCGGTCAGGAACGGCAAACCCAGGCCGAGTGAGTAAAAAGCGAGCAATGTCACGCCCGTGCCGATCTCGTTGCTGTTGGCGCTCATGGTCAAAATCGCGCCCAGCACCGGGCCGATGCAGGGCGTCCAGCCGAATGCGAATGCGGTGCCGAGTAGCATCGCGCTGGCGGGATGGCCGCCGGCGGCACGGCTGACGAATCGTATTTCGCGGGACATGAGCGGGATGCGCAGCACGCCGATCAGATAGAGGCCGAAGATAATGATCACCGCGCCGGCGATATTCTCAAACAGCCGCTTGTTGGTCAGTAGAAATTCGCCGACAGCGCTGGCGCTGGCACCGAGTCCAATAAAAACCAGTGAAAATCCAAGAATGAAAAAAAGACTAAAATAGATCGCGCGCAAACGGTTGCGGGCGGTTGGATTTTCGGTCAAATCTTCGAGAGATCCGCCAGCGATGTAGGACACATAGCCAGGCACTAATGGCAACACGCAGGGTGACAGGAAAGAGATCACGCCTGCGGTGAAAGCGACGACGATACCCAAAAGAGAGAATTCCATAACTACCGAATTATATACCTAGGACGGCTTCTCCGCCATTTCCGTTCAAGCGTGCGGTCCTATTCGATCAGTCGGCGCATCAAATTGGTAGCATCCGGTGTGGACCAGTCGCGGTCACCTAATATACGGGCGATTTCCTGGCCGGTGCGGTTGAGTAGAATCGTGGAAGGAATGCCGTTCACGAGTAGCACTTGCGCCGCATCCATTCTTTCATCCATATAAAGTGGAATATTTGTAAGGTCGTGATCGACATAATATTGTTGAACCAGTTGTGCGCCTTTTCGGTCCAACGACAGTGGCACAAAGGTAAAGTCCTCGCCGCCGAGCAGTTCTTGTAGCGCGTCGATGGTTGGCATCTCCGCGCGGCAGGGCATGCACCAGGTCGCCCAAAAATGTAGCGCAATGAACTTACCCCGAAAATCCTTGGTCGAGAGCTGATTGCCCGCCGCATCGACAAATTTGAACTCGGGCACGCTACGTGCTGCGTCATGGACGACCATATTGAGAATGCGCGAGCCATCAGACCTTGTGTCCATGTCCTTTAGGCTTTGGGCTGCCATACCGCCAAGCGGTGAGGCGAACAGCAGGACAGCGGCCAGCACCACACCTGGCCAGCGCAGCAAGAGAGGAGCGAACAAATGAAATATCTGCATTGTCTTGATACATAGTGCATCGTTAACTGCTTGCCTAGGCCGCGCGACCGGCGTTCACTAGGAATTTAAAGGGTGTTAACAGCCGTTGTGATGCGCCACCATGCCATCAACAGCCGATATCAGGTGCTCCAGATCGGCTGCGGCGCTCAGCCGGTGGCCACCGGCTTTAACTAGAGTCATGCTGACATCTTCGCTGGCCACCGTTTCTGAGATCCTCAGCGCGGTCTGCCAAGGTACGTCTCTGTCCGCCATGCCGTGGATCAGGTGTAGCGGACAATTGAGCTCCAGGGGGCTGCGTAGCAGCAGATGATCGCGCCCGTCTTCGATCAGGGCGAAACTGATGGGATAGGGCGTGTCCTCGTATTCGGACGGCAAATACAGTATTCCGTCTGCTCGGATGCGCGCTTTTGCCGCATCGTCGAATTGATCCCACATGAGGTCTTCGGTGAAATCCGGCGCTGCCGCGACCCCAATCAGGCCTACAATTCTTTCCGGGCGGGCACGAGCGGCGAGCAACATCTGCCATCCGCCCATGCTTGAGCCCACCAATATTTGTGGCCCCCTTGCGATCTCATCAAGTACCGCAAGGGTATCTGCATGCCAGCGCCCGATGGTGCCTTCAATAAAGCGCCCTGACGATTCGCCATGTCCTAAGTAATCAAAACGAACAAAGGCGCGCCCCGCCGCGCGGCAACGGGATTCCAAAGCGATAGCCTTGGTGCCGCTCATATCCGACATCAGGCCACCCAAAAACATCACGCCAGGAGTCTTGCCCTGAAGCACATGGTAGGCGATTGTCTGCCCGTCCGGTGCGCGGAGGTGGCGCGCACTTTCAGGGTTTGCTGCAGGTAAATCAGTTATGGAATTATCTCCTGGCCAGTCGATGCATGTTTTCACTATGACGCGGAATACGAGTGTCAAAAGCCTCTCAATCTAACATTGCTGCTGCAGCGCGGGAAGCGCGGCAACCAAAAGCGCGGGATGAGAACAGCCCGGTGGTGCTTCAGGTTGTTCCTGAGCTTGACGTGCCCGGGGGTACCGAGCGATCCACAGTGGAAATTGCAAAAGCCCTAGCCGCCGCTGGATGGCGCTCGCTTGTTGCTTCGACCGGTGGCGCGATGGTGCGTCAGGTGGAATCCTCTGGCGCCCGACATATTCAATTGCCACTTAAAGGTAAAAATCCGATCCAGATTCGCAAAAATGCCGGCCGATTGGCCGAGCTTATCCGGTCCGAAAAAGTGGGCATCATTCATGCTCGCTCGCGTGCCCCGGCATGGAGCGCCTTGCACGCTGCAAATAAGACCGGTTGCCATTTTGTTACCACCTTTCATGGCGCCTATGGCACCTCAGGCGCACTCAAACGGCACTATAACTCCGTCATGGTGAAAGGCGAGTGGGTTATTGCCAATTCCGAATTCACCGCCAATCACATCATTCAGACATACCCCATGGACCAGACGCGCCTGCGCGTCATCCGCCGCGGCGTCGATATAGCCATTTTCAGTACAGCCGCCGTTCCGCAAGCACGCCTCGTCCAGCTTGCGGGGCAATGGCGCCTCCCCGACGGCAAATCCGTTATCATGTTGCCGGGCCGGCTTACATCGTGGAAAGGCCATGGCGTGTTGCTTGATGCGCTGACCCATCTCAACCGGGATGATTACGTTGTTGTTTTTGTTGGCGACGACCAAGGCCGCACCGACTATCGCCACCAGCTTGAGCGTCAGGTTGAGAAAAATGGCCTCAGTCATATCGTGCGTTTTGCAGGGCCATGCCGGGATATGCCGGCGGCCTATATGTCGGCGGACTTGGTGGTCAGCGCCTCCACCAAGCCGGAAGCCTTTGGCCGGGTTATCGTTGAGGCGCAGGCAATGGGCCGCCCGGTCGTTGCCTTTGATCATGGTGGCGCGAAGGAAACCATTCTTGAGGGTGAGACCGGGCTCTTGGTCGAGCCGGGCGATGCCGTTGCCTTGGCTCGCGCCCTCAACGCGGCACTCGACCTAGATGTTGAGCACCGTAAATCGATGGCAGAAGTAGCGATCCGCCATGTTCAAAAAAACTTTACCCTCGACAAAATGTGTGACAGTACGCTGGCTGTTTATCGCGAAGTCCTGGCCAGTGAACAGTCGGTCGCGAGCAAACGTTGAGCAGCGCCGGCGAAGAAATTCTCGTTATCAAACACGGCGCGCTGGGCGATTTCGTCCTGTCGATGGGACCATTCGCCGCGATCCGCTTGCATCATGCGCAAGCGCAAATCACGCTTCTCACCACCGCACCGTTTGAGGAGATGGCCCGTCGCTCGGGCTATTTCGGCCACATCTGGTGTGATTCCCGGGCCTCGACGTGGAACATTCCAGCATGGCTCGGTCTCCGCCGGCGTTTACGCGGCGCCGGGTTCAGCCGCGTTTATGACCTGCAGACCTCACGCCGCTCATCCGCCTATTACCGCTACTTTGCTGCGCCCCGTCCAGAATGGTCGGGTATAGCTAGAGGCTGCTCGCACCCGCATGCCAACCCACAACGCAATGGGATGCACACCGTGGCGCGTCAGCGCGAACAGCTCGCCCAGGCTGGCATCAATGCGGTCGCGGCGTCGGATTTGTCCTGGCTGGACGGCGACATATCTGACCTCGCGCCGGCTGAGCCCTATGTGCTTTTGGTGCCCGGCGGCTCGGTGCACCGTCCCGAAAAACGCTGGCCGGCCAAAGGCTATGGAGAGTTGGCAACGGGTCTAATAGAGGCCGGTTATCTACCGCTTTTGCTTGGCGCAGCGGCGGAGAGCTCCGTGTTGGCAGAAATCAACACTATTTGCCCGGCTGCACGAAATCTTTGTGGGCGCACAGATTTTGGCCAAATCGCCGCGCTGGCGCGCGGCGCGGCGGCGGCGGTCGGCAACGACACCGGGCCGATGCATCTAATTACTGCCGCCGGCTGCACCGCCACAGTCTTATTCTCTGGTGTCTCTGACCCCGCCTTGACTGCCCCACACGGCCCCGCCGTTCATCTGTTGCAGCGCCAACGGCTGGTTGACTTGCCGGTGGCGCAGGTTCGTGCCTCGTTGACATTGGCTTAACTATAATTGTGCAAACGTTGCGCTGCTTGACAGGGGTTGCGCGCCTAGTAGAGTGCCGCCACTTTTACTGCGGTGTTTCTTGCGGTGTTTAGATTTAAACAGGTTCATGCCCAAATTTACTTTGCCAGACGGCTCGACGCGCTCGTTCGAGAACCCAGTTAGTGGATTGGAGATCGCTGCCAGTATAGGCCCCGGCCTGGCGAAGGCAGCGCTTGTGGTTTCGGTCGATGGCGAATTGTGGGATCTCTCACGCGTAATCGAGACCGACGCAGCAATTAGTATAGTCACTGCCAAGGACGCAGCGGGGCTTGAGGTATTGCGTCACGATACCGCGCACCTTATGGCCGAAGCCGTCAAAGAACTATATCCAGATACTCAAGTTACCATCGGCCCGGCAATCGAAAATGGCTTCTATTACGATTTTGCGCGCTCCCAAACGTTCACGCCTGACGATCTCGAAGCAATCGAAACGCGCATGGCTGAAATAGTTAAACGCGATGAAGAAATCATTCGCGAAGTATGGCCGCGCGAGCGAGCGATCGAACATTTTGAAAAGGCTGGCGAGCATTATAAGGCAGAAATCATTGCCAGCATTCCTGCTGATGAGGATGTCAGCCTCTACCGTCAGGGAAACTTCATCGATCTCTGCCGCGGGCCACATCTGCCGTCCACCGGGCGTATCGGTGCCTTCAAGCTGACCAAGATCGCCGGCGCCTATTGGCGCGGCAATTCCGAAAACGAAATGTTGCAACGCATTTACGGCACCGCCTGGGCGACGGAGAAAGATATCAAAGCTTATCTGCACCGCCTGGAGGAAGCGGAAAAGCGCGATCATCGCCGCCTTGGACGCGAGATGAACTTATTCCATCTCCAGCAGGAAGCGATTGGCATGGTGTTTTGGCACCCGCAGGGCTGGCAGTTGTACCGCACGCTGCAAACTTATATGCGCCAGCGCTTGGATGATGCCGGTTACGTCGAGGTGAAGACTCCAGAACTGATCGACCGCAGTCTGTGGGAAGCTTCTGGCCATTGGGAGAAATTTCGTGAGCACATGTTCACCACGGAAGCAGAAGAGCGGGTATTGGCATTGAAGCCAATGAACTGCCCTGGTCATGTGCAGATCTTCCGCCAGGGCATCAAGAGCTATCGGGATTTGCCATTGCGCATGGCCGAGTTCGGCGCCTGCCACCGCTATGAGCCATCCGGCGCTTTGCACGGTCTGATGCGAGTGCGCGGATTTGTGCAGGACGATGCTCATATTTTCTGTACTGATGACCAGATTACGCCGGAGACTGAAAATTTTTGCGAACTCTTAATATCGATCTACCGCGATTTCGGCTTTGACCAGGTACGCGTCAATTTTGCTGACCGGCCAGAGGTGCGCGTGGGCTCGGACGATGTTTGGGACCGCGCTGAAGGGGCGCTGATGGAAGCGGTCAAAGGCACCGGCCTCGAGGTCCAACACAATCCGGGCGAAGGCGCGTTTTACGGCCCCAAGCTCGAATTCATCCTGCGTGACGCCATTGGGCGCGATTGGCAATGCGGCACGTTACAGGTGGATTTCGTTCTGCCAGAGCGGCTTAACGCGTTCTATATCGGCGAAGATGGTGAGCGCCATCGCCCAGTCATGCTGCACCGCGCGATTCTCGGCTCACTCGAACGCTTCCTCGGTATTCTCATTGAGCATCACGCCGGGCGCTTTCCACTTTGGCTAGCCCCACGCCAAGTTGTGGTGGCGACGATCACCGCTGATAGCGACGCCTATGCCGATCAGGTGGTTGCGCGGCTTAAGGCGGCGGGGCTGAACGCAGAGGTGGATCTGCGCAACGAGAAAATAGGTTACAAGGTGCGAGAACACAGCGTCGCCAAGGTTCCCGTCATTCTCGCCGCCGGTGGCCGCGAGGCCAAGACTGAGACCGTTGCCATGCGCCGCCTTGGCAGCAAACAACAAGAAATACTTGCGCTGGATGAGGCCGTGGATAGACTTCAAAAAGAGGCGGCAGGACCTCTGCGCGGGTGAATTAGCTAAATAATTAGGCTAGCGGTCCGGAGAATCCTAATCTGCGGCCTTTTGTGATTGAGCAATAGAGAGGGGAACAAAATCGTCAGACACACCAGTTTAGTCCCGCCAAAGCGCACTGGACCGCGCGTCAACGAATATATAGCTGTAGACAGCGTCCGTCTTATCGATGGTGAGGGTGAGCAGGTCGGCGTCGTCGCCATAGATCGGGCCCTCGAAATGGCCGCCGAAACCGGTTATGACCTGGTCGAAATATCGCCCGGTGCAGAGCCACCCGTCTGCAAGCTGATGGATTATGGTAAATTCAAATACGAAGCGCAGAAAAAAGCTGCGGTTGCGCGCAAAAAGCAAAAAACCTTCGACATCAAGGAAGTGAAATTCCGCCCCGGTATCAGCCGGGCAGATTACGACGTTAAACTGCGTAATATCCGGCGTTTTCTCGACGACGGTGACAAGGTCAAGATTACCTTGCGGTTCCGTGGCCGAGAGATGGTGCATCAGGATCTCGGTATGAAAGTTTTGATGCGGGTGCGCGACGATCTTGAGGAAATCAGCAAGGTTGAGCAG
>CAYPSQ010000083.1:0-10616 GCA_964413115.1 uncultured Rhizobiaceae bacterium
GCCGCGCGAAATAAGCGTTGCGGACCCGGGGGCAGTACCCGGCGCCTCCACCAATTCGAACCGGCCTAATTGGCGTAAAGCGCGCCAAACCGAGGCTGGCAACAAACCGATTAGGGGGGCGAACCAGGATCGACGTGCGTGGTAAAGGTTCGGTTTTTGCTCGGTATGGCACCACCGTTATCGGGCCATAATGTAAGTGCGAATGATAATGAAGTAGCACTCGCTGCCTAGCAAAACTAGGTAAGCGCGGTTCGGGGGGCACCGGGCAACAGAAGCTCCCCACTTTATGGGCGCAGTCCGCTAGGCTTCGGAATGCGCCGCGGAGAGGATGAAAAGTATAATGGGCAAGGATCATATTGGGTACGACGTCCTGGTGGACAATGCCTTGCGTGGCGCCATGCGCGAAGTGATGCTGCAAGTTGCCGAGAATGGCCTGTTGGGCAGCCATCATCTTTACATAACGTTTCGTACAGGATACCCCGGTGTGGATATTCCCGACTACCTGCGCGACCGATATCCGGACGAATTGACTATTATTTTACAGCATCAATTTTGGGGGCTGGAGGTGACCGAGCAAGGTTTCTCCGTAACACTCAGCTTTAACAAGTCGCGCGAACAAGTGAGCGTGCCGTTTGCCGCGCTGACCCGCTTTGCTGATCCCGGCGTGAAATTTGGCATGCAGTTCGAATTCAAATCGACAGGTGGTTCCGGCAAACTGCAATTGGTTGGGAGCGCCGATGAGGCTCTGGCGGAAGCGGAAGAAGAGGGGACACTCGCGGACGATATCACCGAAATTGGTGCCAACCGGGACGCTGCAAATGTGCCGGCTTCGGCGTCGAAAGCAGCGGAACCAACGGAAGCAGACAACGAAAAAGTGCCGAAGCCAAGTGAGAACGTTTTTGGCGATGCAGAAAACAGTCGCGAAACGGAGCAAGTCGACAGCGCATCAAAGGACGCGGGCGCCGAAGTGGTAACGCTCGATTCGTTTCGCAAGAAATAGCGCTCTCCTCAACAATCGCGGCCCTGCAGCCTATGCCAGAATGATGTGCTGCCCTGCGCCCTCGGCGACTCAACTCATAGCTATAGGGTAGGTTTTTGTTAGCGGCACTGGATGCCACTCTCTTGCTTGGTCCCAATAGCCTGCTGGTCCATACTGCCCTTAGCGGCGGCAATGACCATGGCTCTGTGGCACTGATCGGCGTACAAAAAGGACTTCTTCGCCATTTGGCTGCAGCCGTTTTCGAACTTTCGCCTTTGCCGCCCTGCTGGTAGCGAAATTGGTCGCTGCACCCGGTTGAGTTATTAACCTCCGGCCGTGCTATAGCTCCTAGCCATGCAGTGCGAATTGACAATAGAGGCGCTTGGTACTGGCGGTGATGGAATCGCTTGGCGCGACGGCGCCAAGCTGTTCGTTCCCGATGCGCTGCCGGGGGAACGGGTGCGCGTGGAACTCGGACAGGTGGCGCCCGGCGGTACGCGAGCTCGGCTGTTGGAGCGACTGAGCCATTCACTAGATCGCGCAGCGCCCCCGTGCAAATATTTTGGCGATTGTGGTGGCTGCGTGGCGCAACATATTACCGCCGAGACCTACGGCGAATGGAAAGTAGGTGTGATCCGGAACGCTTTGGCACATCGTGGCCTGACCGAAATTGACATGGCGCCCCTCATCACATCGCCACCTGCCAGCCGACGACGCGCTCGCTTTGCGGTGGCTCGGCAGCAAGGCGGGCCCAAAGGAGAGGTTGCTTTGGGTTTCCGCCGGCGCGGCAGCGATGAGATCGTCGCCGTTGAACGCTGCGCTGTGTTGCTGCCAGCGCTTGAAGCACTCTTGAAGCCCTTGCGTGATCTGGCGGCAGATATCGGCATGACCGAAATTTCCCTCACTCAGGCGCATCAGGGGATCGAGATCATTCTGCACGGCTTGGATGCGCCGCCCAACCTGGCAGTACGTGAAAGGCTGGCCACCTTCGCTCATACGAATAGTATTCAGCGCCTCTCCGTGGAAAGCCTAACGCCCGGCCGGGTCGGTAAGCACGCTAGCAAACGCAAACATCGGCAGCGCTCGACGGTACTAGAAACCATCGCACAGACGAGCCCGGTGCGTGCTCGTTTCGCCAACATATGGGTAGATTTGCCGCCCGGAGCTTTCCTGCAACCGACAGCGGCAGGCGAGTCCGCTATCCAGCACCTGGTGCGCGACGGCTTGGCGCTGGAAGAATTGCCAACTGGCAAGCGCGTTATACGGATCGCAGACCTTTATGCCGGCATCGGCGGTATTGGCTTCGCGCTCGCAACGGATGGTGCCGTGGGCGGCGCGCGGCGCCATGTGGCGATGTTCGAAGACAACTCGGCGATGGTTGGAGCGGCCCGTGCAGCAGCGGGTCAAGCTGGCATATCGGTCACGGCGGAGGAGCGAGACCTTGCACGCCGGCCGCTAAGCCCCGCCGAACTAAAGACATACGACGCTGTCATATTTGATCCACCGCGCGCCGGTGCGCGCAAGCAGGCCGAGGCGCTAGCAGTCTCCGGCGTGGCGCGCATTGCCGCAGTATCGTGCAACGCCGCTAGTTTCGCGCACGACGCCCGTATCTTAATCGATGGCGACTACCGCATGCACACCCTCACGCCGATCGACCAGTTCTTGTGGTCGAACCATGTCGAGATAGTGGCAATTTTTTACCGCGATGGAGACTAAGCTTGGCGGCTAAATTAGTAAAAAACAGCAGGAGGCATGGGATCTTTATAAATTGAGTGCTTTAGACCCAGGCAAAAAATCGGAGACGGCAGTTTCTTTCATCACCGCCTCGGGCGTGCGGAAAGTTTCCGCCATTCGGCGCTCTTCTTCGGTGCTGATTTGCGCTTGCATGTAGGCGCCGAGATGCCGCGCGCGCGCTATCACCGCCGCGCCAACCGGAAGACGTACCGTTTCGAAGCGCTTGAGTGCCTGTTCCACTTCATGTTCCGTTGCGAGCAGAGCGTCCGTTAATGCGACTGCATCGCCTGCCGCCTTGGTGACCCCCATGCCAACATGTGGCCGCCCGACGAAGGCCGCATCGCCCAAAAGCGCGATGCGGCCAAACGCCATACTCGGCATTTCGAGATCGTAGATCGGTTGAAAGAAGGGCTTTTCGGTTAGACGAACGACCTCACTAAACTGCGGCGCAAGCAGGCTATCAGCCGCCGCGCGCATCTCGGCAATCACATCGGGGTGTATTCTATTGGGCGCTATCGTGACTTCATTACGTTGGCCGTCCACGTCGGTGAGCAGGCGCGCCAGTTCGGTTGTCGCGTCGGCCGGACGGTACCAAACGAAGTTGTAATACCGCCGTCCCGGGCGAAGACCGTTTTTCGGACCGGCCACAGGGTAGCCCAACATTTGCTCGCCGGGCGGCAGGCAGAAGCCGAGCCAATCGAATAGCGCGCCGTGTGTTTCTGGCGAAAGTTCGGCCTCACCAACAAGACCACGCCAGGCGATATAGCTGGCGTATATGGGTTTTATCTCGGGGGCGAGCTGCTGGCGCACCGTAGAGTAAATTCCATCGGCGCCAACAAGCAGATCCCCGTTTTCCACCGTACCATCCTCGAAGTGCGCGGCAACGCCTGAGGCGGTTTGTTCCACCGACTGTAAACTTTTCCCCTTGTGGTAGGTATCATCACGCAGCATCGCCATCAGAAACCCATAGATGCGCCCCCAAGAGGTCATCGTCTGAGGTAGCGATAGTTGCCCTACTATATTTCCGTTGCGCTCCAGGACACGACGACCCGGCACCTCTATACCGACCTCGCCTACGCGGACGATACCGGCGCGGCTCAGCGCATCGATCAGTTCAGCATGGGTTGCTATACCAGCGCCGCGCCCGTCGAGCTTGGAATTAACCCGCTCGAAAATTTGAACGTCCCAGCCGATACGGTCCAGCAGTAGCGCTGAGAATAGCCCTGCCATAGACCCGCCAATGATCAAGGCTTTGCCTTTACTCCTCCTGCTAGTATTCATACCGGGCATCCCAAATTTTTTCGGATAACGAACATTCCTCGACCTTTCGTGGCTCGTAAATCAGCGGCGAAGAGCCCGCCGATCATGCCGGTCCGTTAACTCATCGTTTAGCAAATAAATCGCGGCGCCAATTGCTTTGTTGCATCGAGAGCCCATTGCTTGCAATGCTACCATATTGCCGGCAAGGGTAATGTTCCCTGCCATGGATTCTAAGCGGAGAATATTAAGTTATGAAACCGCCAGCATTCCATTACGAAAAACCGTCGTCGGTGGACGGATTGCTCGACGCTCTGACGCAACATGGCGACGATGCTAGGATTCTCGCCGGCGGGCAGAGCCTCGTACCAATGATGAATTTTCGCCTCGTTTCGCCGGGGGTGCTGATTGATATCAATGGGCTTTCCGAGTTGGATTACATTCGGCGGGATGGCGATACCCTCTTGATTGGCGCACTAACGCGTCACATCACGCTTGACGAATCCCCCTTGGTCGCAGAATTCTGCCCTTTGTTAGCCGAAGCCTACAAACATGTCGCCCACGTTACCATCCGCAATCGCGGGACCATCGGCGGCAATCTAAGCCACGCTGATCCAAGCTCGGAAATTCCCGCCGTTTGCCTCTGCTTAGAAAGCACCATGATCTTGCGAAGCAAGAAGGAGACGCGTGAAATTTCAGCGGGTGAATTTTTTCTCGGCGCGCTGGAAACGGCGTTGCGACCAGATGAATTCCTGGCGGAGATTAGAATTCCCGTCCGCAAACCGGGTGCCGGTTCGGCCTTTGAGGAGGTTAGCCCGCGCCAGGGTGATTTTGCAACCACTGCTATCGCTGTGACGCTGCATGTAGATGGCGGCGTCTGCCGGTCGGTTGCTATTGCGCACGCGGCCGTAGCTGACCGGCCGGCACGCATTGAAGCCTCCGAAGCGGCGCTGCTGGGATCGCGTCTCGACGACACGCAAATAACCGAGGCCGCCGACCTCGCCAGCGTCGCGGTGGAGCCCACTGTGATCAATTATCACGGCGGCGACGAATATAAGAATGATCTTGTGCGTGTACTCACCAAGCGGGCACTACATCGCGCGCTTGAAAATTGCGCCACTTGAGAAGGAGGCAATATGTCATCCGCGACTGAAATCAAACAGGTTCGGATATCATTCACTGTTAACGGCGAACGCCACGAGTGTGAAGTCGAACCTCGGCGCCTGTTAAGCGATTTCCTGCGCGAGGATCTCGGTCTGACCGGCACCCATGTCGGCTGCGAACATGGCGTCTGCGGCACCTGTAATGTCCTGCTGAACGGCCAAACCGTTCGCGCTTGCCTGATTTTCGCGGCACAATTGGACGGCGCCGAAATCCGCACCGTCGAAAGCCTTGGTACCGTCGACAAGATGCACCCAATTCAAGAAGCCTTCTGGGAGAAACACGGACTGCAATGCGGTTTCTGCACGCCGGGCATGCTGATGTCGGCGACCGAACTGCTTGAACGCAACCCGTCACCCACCATCGAAGCGATCCGCGAGGCGATATCGAGCAACCTGTGCCGATGTACCGGATATCAGACGATCGTCGAAGCCGTGCAGGATGCAGCAACCCGAATACGCGAGCAGACCAATGGCTAAAGATGTAAAATTTCTTGATAAATCGCGCCAAACCGAGCAACCGCGCGACGCCTATAAATGGATCGGCAAGGACATGAAACGGGTCGAGGACCCGCGGCTTCTGGCCGGAAAAGGCATATATATCGACGACGTCCAACTACCGAAAATGGCGCATGCGGCAGTTCTTCGCAGCCCCCACGCACATGCCCGGATCATGTCCATCGACACGAGCAAAGCCAAGAATTCGCCAGGCGTTATCCTTGTGATGACCGGCGCGGAGGCAGCCGAAGTGACCGGTCCCACCGCCAGCTTCGCCAGCCCACCCTGCCCGCAATATTGCCTGGCGGTGGATCGGGTACGCCATGTCGGCGAGGCGGTTGTCGCCGTTGTCGCGGAATCCCGTTACCTTGCTGAGGACGCCATTGACCTGATCGAGGTAGCGTATGAGGCGCTACCGGTTGTGGTCGATCCGGAAGCCGCCATTGAATCGTCAGGCGACGCCGTGCTCCATCCGGATCGCGGCGATACCAACGTCGCCACTCATCGCGAACTCCGCTTCGGACCGGTCGATGACGATTTCGCCAACGCCGACCATGTGGTTGAGCGCAAACTGCGCTGGCCACGCGTTGGCGGCGTGCCACTCGAAACCTGCGGTGCGGTCGCGGCCTATGACCAGGGGACGGGAAAGTTCACGATTCACGCTAATACGTCGATGTACAATTATGTCGGCTGGCTCATCGCAGTATCGCTGAACGTACCATCACACCGTGTCAACATCGTACCCACCCTGGCAGGCGGAAGTTTTGGCAGCAAATTGTTTCTGCACCGGGTGCCAACCCTGGCGGCGACCTTGGCGCGCGCCAGCGGCCGTCCGGTCAAATTTATTGAAGACCGCCTAGACAATATGATGAACAGCGATAGTCATGCATCCGACCGTATCTATTACGGCAAGATGGCCATCAAGGATGGCATGATGACAGGGCTGCGCTTTCGCGTTGTTGACGATTATGGCGCCTATTTGCAGTTTGGCTACGGCACCCACGGCAACGCGCTGTCGCAAGCCACTGGGCCCTATAAGATCAGCAGCGTAGACATGGAGCTGGTCGCAGTCTTCACCAACAAGTGCCAGCAGGGCGCCTACCGGGGCTTTGGGTCGGAGGTCATGAATTTCCTAGTGGAACGCCTCGCCGATGCCGCTATAGAAAAGCTTGGCGAAGATCCGCTGGTCTTCCGCCGCCGTAACTTTATAAAGCCGGAGGAGTTCCCCTATGTCATTCCGACCGGCAATCTGTACGACAGCGGCAACTACCCGAAGGTTCTCGACACAGCGGCGGAACTGCTGGACTATCCGGCTTGGCGTCAAAAACAGGAAGCGGCGCGCAAAGACGGCCGTTATATTGGCATTGGCGTCGCCACCTGCCAGGAGCGCAGCGTCTTTAGTTCGACGGAATTTTGGTTTCTCAATCCAGACGACGCACAAGGCTTTGCCTTAACCAGCTCTCCCGAGAGCGTCTCTGTCAAAATTGACCCAACCGGCAAGGCGTTTGTAACCCTGCATGCGCCATTTTGGGGAAATAGTCCGGAAACCATTGCGACGCAAATCCTGGCAGAGCAGCTCACCATGGATCCGGGCGATATCAGTATAGCCTATTCGGACAGCGACAGCGGGCTAAATGGAACCGGGCCTGGCGGCAGCCGCTACACCGTAATGATCGCTGGTGCGCTGACCGGGGCGGCCGGCAAGATCAAAGAAAAGTTGCTCACGGTTGGTAGTCATATGCTGGAAGCGAGCACCGGGGATTTAGAACTGGCGGACGGACGGGTATCACTGAAAGGTGCGCCCGAACACGGCAAGACCATCGCAGAAGTAGCGCTCCACGCGCACTATTTTCGCTTGTCGATGCCCGACGACGAGACTATGACCAGCGGCGTCGACGCGACCCACGTTTACGATCATCCGTTGACTACCCTACCAAACGACAACCGCTCCGATCTCGGCGTGTTCTATCCGATTATGGGACATATGTGTCACTTGACCGTCGTCGAGGTCGATATCGAGACCGGAAAGATTGGATTTCTCGACTATGTGGCGGTGCATGACGCCGGCACCATGGTGAACCCAATGACCCTAAGAGGCCATATTCGTGGCGGCACGGCGAGCGGAATTGGCACTGCCATGTGCGAACACTTTTACTATGACGAGAACGGCCAACTTTCTAATGCGAGCTTCGCCGACTATCTGATCCCTACCCTGCATGAGCTGCCGTTCGACTTGCGCACGGGCCATGTCGAGACGCCGTCACCGTTTACTGAATTCGGCATCAAGGGCGGCGGTGAAGGCGGGCGAATGGGCGCGCCGCCAGCACTGGCTGGCGCGGTTGAAGATGCACTCAAGCCACTCGGCGTCAAAATCGACGAACTGCCACTTACGCCGCGCCATGTGCGCGCGCTGGTCCGCGCTGCTGCTGCGTCAAAATGCTGACCTGCGCCAGTTAAACCGGTACCGCCATCACTCCACCGCTTCACCGACCTCGGCAAAGTTGTCGTTCCAGTGGTCCGCGTCGCAAATCTTGATCGAAGCGCGGAATTACTCGGTTGATTTCGATATTGAGAACTTCCCTGCGCAAGGTTCAGATGATAGCCACTTGACCCATATCACTGAGCCATAATTTATACTGTTATAAGAATTATGAGACGTTTTCCTTAGAATATAATAATATTATATTAATTATTATATTTATCCCGAGCCAATGGCTCGGATGTTTCTTTTCCGTCAAATTCAAGAGTAAGAATCAATTCAACTGAATGATTTGACGCAAGACCGCGGCACCCAATTGCGGCACGTGTTGGCATTCCACGATTACCGTATACTTCTACTAAGAAATCAACTGCCCCATTCACGACGCGTGGTTGTTCTGTGAATCCTTCGCTTGAATTCACATATCCTACCATATGCAAAAAGGTTTTAACTCTGTCTAAATCTCCAAGTACATATTTTATCGCACCCAAATAACAAATCATAGTGTGTCGGGCTGCTGCATATCCCTCTTCAACACTTAAATCTTTTCCTAACAAACCAGGAAGAAACGGCTTCCCATCCTTTGTTGGCGTACAACCTGAAAGGTAAAGAACGCTACCTACTGCATGGTGCGAAACATATTTGGCCCCTGACTTATTCGCTCGATAAAGATCCTCCAGATTTGGCAACTCTATACCCATATTTCTGAGCTTTTCTTCAATTTTCATACTACCCTCTAATGTTATATAAACCAAAAATAATTATAATATTTAGATAAACTTAATTATAATATACGTATGGCATTAGCACAATATCTTAAACTAACGTGTATTTGATATTATTGTCATAGGTCGTGTGTAGGGTTTACCCCACCCTTACTCAACTGATCACACCTTATAATTATTAGAGCAAAACCAAGACACACATACCTGAAGAGATCGGTGCGAAATTAAGCTAGGTTGAGGTGCTAGTCTGCCTCTTCCTCTCCGCACGGCATACCCTCTCCAAGTATCCGAAACGTTCCCACTTTAGCTAATGGGCGCAACGTGTCGGGGATGAGTTTTACGTTCCTATCCTCCAGTTCACCGGGAAAAGATGCCGCCCGCTTCGATGTCCATTTTATTCTCCAAAGGCCCTCTTAGTGCCGGCAATTTTTGCTGATTACCTTTGCTGAGGGTTTGTGTGACGACCATCACTGATCGGTGTCTTGATTTTTCTTATTATGGGTTCCCAGTCCCTGATCGGAGTGAGATAAGTTTTTGATGATGGTTAAGCCCTAAGAACACAGATCGGGCTAGACAACAGCGGCCCTTGAAACAGACCGCCGCGCTTTAGCTGCCTGGAGTTGTTCAGGTAGCAGGAGCACTTTGCCGGAAATGGCGAGATTGTCGTCTTAACACCCCTCGCGGGGAACAACTGGTCATTCCCAACGGCACCATACTGCTTGCTGCCGAACTCGTGCGAGAAGGGCCAGATCTACTCCTGATTGGGCCGGACGACGATAGGGTTCTAATTCAGAGCTATTTTACCCTCGCCGAGCTACCGGTATTGATGAGGGAAGGGGGGTACTATGATGCGGGCCAACCTGGTCGCACCGGGGCAGTATGGTATTGGACAAACTGAATTTAGTTAATCCGACGCGTCTTCGTGTTTGTTTCCGGCGATATCGCGGCAAACAAGCCTGATGAAATGATGGCAGATAGCTGCAATCCAAACCAAACTAAACTATAATTTCTAGTGCTTAATAGATTTTCTTCACTATTTGGTGGTGTAGCGAAAATATCAGGAAGATGTCGGATAGAGGGGCCGACAGAAATTCGAAATAAACTTGGCATTTAGGAAATGTAATGAGTCGGAGCGACCTTAGAAGCGGTGACGTAGCGCAGGGTGATTCTCTGACGCTCGCGGCGTCTTTTGCGGACGCAGCATCCCTCGGACCCATTGCGGCTTTCACACCCAGCGACCCGAGGTTTGGTGAGCAGTGGCATTTGCTCAACACCGGTGCAAGCGGCGGAACGCCGGGCATTGACATCAACGTTACCGAAGTCTGGAACGATTATACCGGCTCAGGCGTCATCATCGGAATTATCGATCAAGGAGTGCAACACAGCCATCCGGATCTCAGCGCCAACTACGATACGACCCTTGATCATGACGCGCGCGATGGTGACGACGACGCGGCTGCGGGCACTTCAGACTATCATGGCACCGCTGTCGCCGGTGTGGTAGCGAGTGTAGAGGGCAACGGCATCGGCGGGACCGGCGTGGCGTTCGACGCCACAATTGCCGGTTTCCGAATGGGTTTTGATAGTTCGACTGCCGACGATACCGAACTTCTTAACCTGCAAGCCAATGTCGACATCTCCAACAATAGTTGGGGGTGGGGTGGATATTTTGGGGACAATTTCTCAACGCCTGCATTCTGGCCGGCAGGCGATGCGATCTCAAATGCGGTGACGGAAGGGCGTGACGGGCTCGGCACGGTTTTCGTATTTGCCGCAGGCAATGA